>JAXKEA010000043.1:0-56085 GCA_036551635.1 Collinsella sp. | reverse complement strand
TCTACGCCCGCAACACCGTCACCAACGACGTGCTGTACAAGGAGGGCCTGGACCTTCTCGTCGTGCCCTCCGCCGAGCTCTCCCGCGGCCGCGGCGGCCCGCGCTGCATGAGCATGCCCTTCTGGCGCGAGGACCTCTAAGTCTTTCCGTTTCCGGTGCGGTCCCCCTACAACCGCACCGGTTTCGCCCGTCAAACGGGCAACACTATTACTTATGTAATTCATTTTTTCGAAAGGAAACGAACCATGGGTGTTAACCTCTCCGGCCGTAGCTTCCTCAAGCTCCTCGACCTCTCCACCGAGGAGATCGAGTACTTGCTCAAGCTTTCCAAGAACTTCAAGGACATGAAGCGCGCTGGCGTTCCGCACCGCTATCTCGAGGGCAAGAACATCGTTCTGCTCTTCCAGAAGACCTCCACTCGTACCCGCTGCGCCTTCGAGGTCGGCGGCATGGATCTGGGCATGGGCGTCACCTACCTCGATCCCGGTTCGTCGCAGATGGGCAAGAAGGAGTCCATCGAGGACACCGCCCGCGTTCTCGGCCGTATGTATGACGGCATCGAGTTCCGTGGCTTTGCCCAGGACGACGTCGAGGAGCTCGCTGCCAAGTCCGGCGTGCCCGTGTGGAACGGCCTGACCACCGAGTGGCACCCCACCCAGATGCTCGCCGACATCCTGACCGTCCAGGAGAACTTCAACTACGACATCAAGGGCAAGACCCTCGTCTTCATGGGCGACTGCAAGAACAATGTCGCTCGCTCCCTCATGGTTGTCTGCTCCAAGCTCGGCATGAACTTCGTGGCCTGCGGCCCCGAGGAGTGCATGCCCGCTGACGACGTCATCGAGGCCTGCAAGCCCATCGCCGAGGCCAACGGCTGCACCATCAAGCTGACCACCGACGTCAAGGACGGCGTCACCGGTGCCGACGTTATCTACACCGATGTGTGGGTCTCCATGGGCGAGCCCGACGAGGTCTGGGCCGAGCGCATCGCTCAGCTCACCCCGTATCGCGTTACCTCCGAGGTCATGGCTATGGCCAACCCGGGTGCCATCTTCCTGCACTGCCTGCCCAGCTTCCACGACACCAACACCACGATTGGCGCCGAGAAGTGCGAGCAGTTCGGCATCACCGAGCAGGAGGTCACCGACGAGGTCTTCGAGAGCCCCGCTTCCAAGGTCTTCGACGAGGCCGAGAACCGCATGCACACCATTAAGGCTGTCATGTACGCCACGCTCAAGTAAGAGCATCTAGCATCTCGCTCGGGGTGTATTACTGCGCACCCCGAGCGGTTTTATCTGGTAATAATCTCGCATCAAGCGGCAGGCACGGCACGGAAGAGCCGCTTCTGGCGAGATCAGTAAATGATTTATGAAGGGGGGATGAGAACTATGACTGAGACCGCTAAGAAAAAGCGCGGTATGCCTTCATCGTTCACCATTCTTCTTGCTCTGCTGGCAATTGTCGCAGTGATTACCGTTATCGTCTCCGGCACGTCCGGTGGCGCGGTTACTGCCGCCCGTCTGAGCGATTTCTGCACCGCCCCGATCCTGGGCTTCGCTGACGCTCTGCCCGTCTGCCTCTTCGTTATGATCCTGGGCGGCTTCCTCGGCATGATGACCGAGACCGGCGCCCTGGACAACGGCATCGCCGTCCTGGTGCAGAAGCTTAAGGGCAACGAGATTATGCTCATTCCCGTGCTGATGCTCATCTTCTCCCTCGGTGGTACCACCTATGGTATGTGCGAGGAGACCGTTCCCTTCTACGCCCTGCTCGCCGCTACCATGATGGCCGCTGGCTTCGACCCCATGGTCGGTGCCGCTACCGTCCTGCTCGGCGCTGGCTGCGGCTGTCTGGGCTCCACGGTTAACCCGTTCGCCGTCGGCGCTGCCGTCGACGCTCTGACCGGCGTTGGCATTGAGGTCAACCAGTCCATCATCATCGGCCTCGGTGCCGTCCTGTGGATTGTCACTACCGCTATGTCCATCTTCTTCGTGATGAGCTACGCCAAGAAGGTCAAGGCTGACAAGGGTTCCACCATCCTGTCGATGCAGGAGCTCAAGGACGCCGAAGAGGCTCACGGCAAGGCTGCTTCCGAGGTCCACAAGGAGGTCAAGCTCACCGGTCGTCAGAAGGGTGTTCTGATCGCCTTCGCCTTCACCTTCGTCGTCATGATCGTCGGCTTCATTCCGCTGGCCGACCTCAACGAGGGCGTCGCCAACTTCTTCGACGCCGGCGCTGTCTACGACGCCGACGGTAACGCCGTCGTCCAGGGCTGGTCTGCCCTGATCACCGGCCTGCCCATTGGCCAGTGGTACTTCGACGAGGCTTCCACCTGGTTCTTCCTCATGGCCGTCCTGATCGGTATCATTGGTGGCCTGTCCGAGAAGCAGATCGTCAACACCTTCATCACCGGCGCTGCCGACATGATGTCCGTTGTTCTCGTCATCGCCCTCGCCCGTGGTATCTCCGTCCTCATGGCTAACACCGGCCTCGATGTCTTCGTCCTCGACGCTGCCGCCAATGCCCTGGCTGGCCTGTCCGGCGTGATCTTCGCTCCCATGAGCTTCCTGGTCTACTTCGGCCTGTCCTTCCTGATCCCTTCGACCTCTGGTATGGCCACCGTCTCCATGCCCATCATGGGACCGCTGGCTGTTAAGCTCGGCTTCTCGCCCGAGGTCATGGTCATGATCTTCTCCGCCGCCATCGGTGTCGTGAACCTGTTCACCCCGACCTCCGGCGCCATCATGGGCGGTCTCGCCCTGGCCAAGATCGAGTGGACGACCTGGCTCAAGTTTGCCCTTAAGCTCATCGTCGCTCTCTCCGTCGTCTGCGCCGTCATCCTGACCGTCGCCTGCGTGCTGCTCTAAGTACCCAACGGGTATCCCACGGAAACCTTGACGATCCTGTAGAGGATCACCTGGTCATCGTCTGTCCGGTGGGGTAAACCCACCGGTAGACTCCTACCTTTAGCCCCCTTCCGTTCCGTGCGCGGGAGGGGGCGCACTTATGTTGCGCGGTTCTACGAACCGCGCAACCAGTCGACGCTGCGCGCCGCCCAGGACGACAATTTGTCATTCAAAAGGCAAGGCATGACCAAAAGGTCTATGCCTCGCCTTTTTCATGCCAACTTGTACGTTCTGGACGGCGCTCGCTGTCCGTCCTCTGCCTGCGGCGCTTTCCATTGTTGGTGCAGAGGGCGCTTTGCCTACTCTGGCGGGCTTTCGCTGGCTTATGCTCAACCTGCGACGTTTCCATTATTGATACAAAGGCCAGGTTTGTTTGAACCAAAAAGGGGAAGTTGCGGTGGAATAGTTCCTGTTTGGCCGTCTTGAGGGGTTAAACGGGAACTATTTCACCGCAACTTATCGATGGCGTGTTTGGTTGGTGCCAGTTGATTGCTTGGGCGTTGGGGAGGGTCTGCTCCGTTATAATCGCCTAGAACATTAATTGGAAACGGGACGGGAGCCATACATGCGCCAGGGTTTCGACAACGCGAAGTATATCGAGCTGCAGGCTGCTCACATTAAGGAGCGCATCTCGCAGTTTGGTGGCAAGCTCTATTTGGAGTTTGGCGGTAAGCTGTTCGATGACTATCATGCGAGCCGCGTGCTGCCGGGTTTTGAACCGGACAGCAAGTTCCGCATGCTCAAGAGCATCGCCGACGATGTCGAGGTTATCATCGCGATCAACGCGAACCACATCGAGAAAAACAAGGCTCGTGGTGACCTTGGCATTACCTATGACGAGGATGTGCTGCGCCTGGTTGACCTGTTCCGCGGCAACGGCTTTGCCGTCGCGGCCGTGGTCATCACCCAGTACGCCGGCCAGCCCGCCGCCGATGTGTTCCGCAATCGCCTGAACGCGCTCGGCATTCCCGCCAAGCTGCACTATCCCATCGAGGGGTATCCGCACGATGTCGATCTGATCGTTTCTGACGAAGGCTACGGCAAGAACGAGTTTGTCGAGACCACGCGTCCACTCGTTGTCGTGACGGCACCCGGCCCCGGCTCGGGCAAGCTCGCCACTTGCCTCTCGCAGCTGTATCACGAGCATAAGCACGGTACCGCCGCCGGCTATGCCAAGTTCGAGACCTTCCCGGTCTGGAATCTTCCTCTGACGCATCCGGTCAATATTGCCTACGAGGCCGCCACGGCTGACCTCGACGACGCCAATATCATCGATTCGTTCCACCTTGAGGCCTACAACAAGACCACGGTCAACTACAACCGCGACGTCGAGGCCTTCCCGGTAGTCCGTGCCCTGATGGAAAAGATCTTGGGCAAGAGCCCCTACCAGAGCCCTACGGACATGGGCGTCAATATGGTCGGCTTTGCCATCACCGATGACGATGCCTGCCGCGACGCTTCCAAGATGGAGATCGTCCGCCGCTACTTTACCGCGGTCGAAAATGTGCGCCGTACCGGCGTGGGCGATGAGCAAGTCGACCGTCTCAAGATTATTATGAAGAAAGCCGGCATCGATAAGAACTACTCACCGGCGCGCTCGGCGGCCCTCACCAGGGAGCAGCTGACGGGTGGTCCCGTGGGTGCCATGGTCATGCCCGATGGCTCCGTGGTGACCGGTAAGACCTCCACGCGCCTGGGCGCCGCAAGTTCGCTCATTATGAACGCCCTCAAGCATGTCTCGGGCGTCGACCTTGAGCTCGAGGTCATTAGCGATGAGGCGATCGAGCCCATCAGCAAGCTCAAGACGCATTTCCTGGGAAGCAAAAACCCGCGCCTCCACACCGACGAGACGCTTATGGCGCTGTCGATCACCTCGGCCACGAGTGAGACGGCCGCTCGCGTCCTTTCGGGCCTGGAGCAGCTGCGCGGTTGCGATGCCTTCTTTAGCGTGATCATCTCGCCGACGGACGAGACGGTACTGCGCAAACTGGGTATCAACGTGTGCTGCGAGCCCAAGTTTGAGCGCCGCGGTTTCTTCCATCGCTAAGTTTGAAGCACCGCGGTAATTGCATTGCATTTTGGCCGTATCGGGTTAGCGCCCGGTACGGCTTTTTGATCAATAAAGCGCCTATTTCGGCGAAAAATAGCTGTTTACCTGCCTAGAAACAATTTGAGCGGTATACAATAACCGTAACTGTTTCATCCTTAGCGGGATGCCACATGATGGATATTACCTGCCATCGTGAGGTGTGTCGGTCGCGCACGGCGCGTTAGATGCTCGTGCTCGGTTTGAGGAGGCTGCTATGGCGGGCAAGGGTCGTGCGAGTGTCAACGATATGAAGCGTGTCGAGGTGCTGGTGTTGATGGAGATTGACCAGCAAACCGAAGACAATGGCGGGCCGTATGGTTTCTCGCGCAAAACGCTTGCCGAGCGCGTGGGGGTTTCGCCGTATCGTGCCCGCGCCGCAATCGATCGCTTGGATTCCGAGGGCATGATTGATGTCGTCTCGCGTTATAGCGACGACGGCGGTCAGCTTGCAAATGGCATTTGCCTCACCGAACGTGGCGAGTGGTATCTTGAGGGCGTCCGTACCGGCATGCTCGTTCAAGAAATGCTTGAGGACGAGGTTGCTGATCGATAGCAGCATGTAACCCTTGCCATAGCGACGCCGCCTGGGAAACCGGGCGGCGTTTTGTTTCAAGATTGAGAAATGCAATCGCACGCGAGAAAAATTGCGAACGGTCCGCGGCGCGAGTATTACAATGAAGACCCGTAAGATGTGGATAAACAACTTCTACGGGAAGCGCAGGTAACTCAATATGACCAAGCATGTGTTCGTAACCGGTGGCGTGGTTTCGTCCCTGGGCAAGGGTATCACCGCGGCCTCGCTGGGCCGTCTGCTCAAGTCGCGTGGCTACAAAGTAACGATGCAGAAGGCCGACCCGTATCTGAACGTCGACCCCGGTACCATGAGCCCGTTCCAGCATGGTGAGGTCTTCGTTACCGAGGATGGTTACGAGTCCGACCTGGACCTGGGTCATTACGAGCGCTTTATTGATGAGAACCTGACCCGCGATTCCAACTTTACGACCGGTGCCATCTACAAAAGCCTAATCGCCCGCGAGCGTCGCGGCGACTTTTTGGGCGGTACCGTGCAGGTGATTCCCCACGTCACCAATGCCATTAAGGACAAGTTCCGCCGCATCGAGGAGCAGACCGGCTCCGATGTAGTCATCACCGAGCTGGGCGGCACGATTGGCGACATCGAGTCCCAGCCGTTTGTCGAGGCCATCCGTCAGTACCGCAAGGAGGCCGGCCCCGAGAACGTCTGCTACATCCACGTGTCGCTCGTTCCCTATATCGCCGCCGCCCACGAGGTCAAGACCAAGCCCACACAGCATTCCGTCAAGGAGCTCCGCAGCTTTGGCATCCAGCCCGATATTATCGTGCTGCGCTCCGACCACCATATCGATGACGCTATCCGCGGAAAGATCGCAAGCTTCTGCGACGTCGACACCGATTGCGTCTTTACCAACGAGGACTGCGCGAGCATTTACGATGTTCCGCAGCTGCTTGCCGAGCAGGACTTTGACCTGCGCATTTGCGAGCGCCTGGGTCTGGACCCGCGTGAGCGCGACATGAGCGAGTGGAACGAGTTCCTGCGCAAACAGAATCACGCCAACCATCACGCCGACAAGGTGAAGATCGCCGTCGTGGGCAAGTACACGCAGCTGCCCGATGCGTACCTGTCGGTTATCGAGGCCCTGCACCATGCGGGCGTCTTCTACGATCGCCATGTGGACGTCCAGCTGGTCGACGGCGAGAGCCTCGACGAGCAGAATGTCTCCGAGGTTCTGGGCGACGCCTCGGGCATCCTGGTCCCCGGCGGCTTTGGCAAGCGCGCCCTGGAGGGCAAGATCCTCGCGGCCGAGTTTGCCCGTGAGCACAAGATTCCGTATCTGGGCATTTGCCTGGGTATGCAGGTGGCCGTGTGCGAATTTGCGCGCAATGTCGTCGGCCTTGCCGGCGCCAGCTCCTCTGAGTTCGATCCGGATGGCCCGTATAGTGTCATCGATCTGATGAGCTCGCAGGAGGACGTGACCGAGAAGGGCGGCACCATGCGCCTGGGCGCCTATCCGTGCAAGCTCGCCGCCGATACCCTTGCTCGCGAGGCATATGGCGAGGAACTCGTCTACGAGCGTCACCGTCACCGCTTTGAGTTCAACAACGCCTTCCGCGACCAGCTCGAGGACGCCGGTTTGGTTATCTCGGGTCTGTCGCCTGACGAGCGCCTGGTCGAGATGGTCGAGCTGCCGCGCGACGTGCATCCGTGGTATGTGGCAACCCAGGCTCATCCCGAGTTCAAGAGCCGCCCGACCAACCCGCAGCCGCTGTTCCGCGAGTTCGTACGCGCTTCGATCGGCCAGCACGAGGGTGTCGACCGTCTGCAGGTGACGCCCATGAACCTCGCTACGGACTAAGGGTGCCGGCGAATAAGGAACATACCGAAGCTACTCCCTCGTCGCTCGCCGTGGCGGCGGGGGAGTATCTCGATTACCTCGCGGTCGAGCGGGGTTTGGCGCGCAACACGATTGCGGCCTATCGTCGTGACCTGACGACGTACTGCGCCTATCTGGAGCGGGCGGGTATTGCGTCTTTTGAAGAGGTGACTCGTCAGGTCGTGGAGGGCTTTGTCGCCGACCGTCGCGATGGGGGCTATTCCGATGCCTCGGTGGAGCGTGCGCTTGCAGCCGTGAAGGGCCTGCATGCCTTTTTGGTGCGCGATGGGGCTGTAGCCCAAAATCCAACGACGGCGTTGCGCCTGCCTAAAAAGGCTGAGCGTTTGCCGGAGTATCTATCGGTGGAGGATGTCTCGGCTCTGCTCGATCAAGACTTCCCCGAGGGCGAGATGGGCTTGCGCGACCATGCCATCTTGGAAGTGCTCTACGGATGCGGTTTGCGTGTGAGCGAGTTGGTGGGGCTCGATGTGGGCGATATCCATATTGACGATGGCTTTGTACTCGTTCGCGGTAAGGGCTCAAAGGAACGCCTGTCCCCGCTGGTGGGAAGCGCGGCGCGAGCTCTGATGCTCTATGTAACTGAGGGACGTTCTCGCTTGGCGGCCCATGCCCGCGGAACCGAGACCTCGGCGGTCTTTTTAAATAAGAACGGACGTCGCCTGTCGCGCCAGGCCGTGCATGCGATATGCGAGCGGTATGGGCGTCAGGTGGGGCTGGTGGGGCTCCATCCCCATACCTTGCGCCACTCCTTTGCCACCCACATGCTCGCGGGCGGTGCCGACCTGCGTGTGCTGCAGGAGATTTTGGGCCATGCCGATATTTCGACCACGCAGGTCTACACGCATGTCGACCGCACGCAACTGACCGAGGTCTATCTGGCGGCGCATCCGCTGGCGCATCGTTAACACATCGCTGGCCTGCATATTTATAGGTATTTGGGGACGGGCCCCAGATTGCTGCGGCGTGCTTTTGCGCGCGCATGGGCAATCTGGGGCCCGTCCCATTTTTCGCCACTTGTCGTCGCGGTGGTGGGCCGCACGTGCCTTGGGTGGGGGAGTTTGGGGGCGATGTGAACGCCATGTAAAAGGACGCAAAAATCGCCTCAAGGTCAACTTGAAGGTTGAGGTTGAAAGGTGGGGTGCCACAGGTGGCATCCCGCCTTTGCTGTAAACACAACATATTGTGTTTTCGAACATATGCTCGGGGGTGTTTTACAACATATTGGGGGTGGAATGGTGGGGCGGGGTGGGGGAAGGGGTGGGGAAAGGTGTTGAAAAATGGGGCGGTTCCCCATATTATTGATGACGTCGACAGGCGGGGCGGTTCCCCGCGTACGTGCCATCTGAGTAACCGAGGGGAGGGCGCACATGGGAATGACTGGTGCATACGAGCGCAATCTCGATGCAAAAGGTCGTCTATCCCTGCCTGCACCCCTTCGCGAGGAGCTTGGAGAGCACGTTCGCGTGTTTAAAGCCCTGGATGTCGATGCTCTGTACGTGTTCTCTGCCGAGGCCTTCGATAAGTGGGTCGAAGGACTCTTCGCGGGTCGTGAGGGCCACGAGGGTTTTAACCCGCGTGACATTAATGACCAGAAGCTCATGAGGGCGATCAACAAGCGCACCACGTCGATGGATGTGGACAGCGCCGGTCGTATCGGTCTTTCCGAGTCTCTCCGCAAGCAGGCGAACCTCGACCGCGAGGTCACGGTTGTGGGCAACTACGACCACCTTGAGGTTTGGGATCGCGCCGCGGCCGATGAGGACGATGACGATGAGGCCCTGCTGGACCTCTTCTTCTCGTAAGGGCAAGGCACGGGTAACGGATGGAGCGTGGGATCTTGACACAAGAATATCGGCATGAACCTGTCATGCTCGGCGAAGTGCTTGAGTCGCTGCGGCTAAAGAGCGGCTCCGTTGTCTGCGATTGCACCCTTGGCGGTGCCGGCCATTCGGTAAAGATGGCCGCGCAGGTGGGGGAGACGGGCCTTTTGCTCGGCGTCGATCAGGACGACATGGCCCTCGAGGCCGCTGGCGCCCGTCTGGACCGCGAGGTTCCCGGAGTTCCGCACCAGCTGCTGAAGGGCAACTTCGGCGACTTGGACGAGCTGCTTTGCTCGGCCGAGGTGCCCGGGGTCGATGGCTTCCTGTTCGATTTGGGCGTTTCGTCACCGCAACTCGATATCCCTGGCAGGGGCTTTTCGTATAACGAGGATGCCCCATTGGACATGCGGATGGATCCGGGTAATAACACCTTAAACGCAGCTGAGGTCATCAACACCTACAACGAACACGACCTCGCCCGGATTCTACGCGTCTACGGCGAAGAGAAGTTCGCCTCGCAGATCGCGCGCGAGATCGTGCGCCGCCGCGAGCAAGAACCGATCGAAACCACCGGCCAATTTGTCGAGATCATCAAGGCGGGTATCCCGGCTGCCGCTCGTCGGCATGGCGGACACCCGGCCAAGAAAAGTTTCCAGGCCATTCGCATCGAGGTCAATCACGAGCTCGATGTGCTCGAGAGAGGGCTTGATGCCGCCACCAGGTGGCTCAACCCGGGCGGGCGTATTTGCGTCATCTCGTATCACTCGCTCGAGGACCGTATCGTAAAGAACCACTTTAAGGAGATGAGCCAGGGGTGCACGTGTCCGCCGGAGATTCCGGTGTGCGTGTGCGGCAACGTGCCGATACTCAAGGTCATCACTCGCAAACCCTTGGTTGCCCAGCCTGATGAGGTTGAGCGCAACCCTCGGGCGAGATCAGCCAAAATCCGCGTGGCGCAGCGTCTGTAGGCGCGACCGCGCGATATTGGACCTCCCGCTCGCACCATAAACGAAGCTTAAACACACTACCAACGTACTCGGGATGGGAGGCGGCATATCATGGGCTACAACACTTCAAGCGCAGCACTCGCCTATGATATGAACGCCATGCCCGCCTATCGTGAGACGCCGCAGGCCCCCGTTGCTCCCCGTGAGCAGCGCACGCCGCGCTTTGATGTCTACACGGGCGCGGGCCGTCAGGCAAACCAGGCGGTAAGCCCGGTTTTCATGAGCGTTCTTAAAACGTTTTGCATCATTGCGGCTATCTTCATGACGATCGGCGTCGCCCGCGTGGCGCTCGCCGGCGTTACGGCCCAGGTGCTCAACAGCAACGCCGAGCTTACCAACACGCTCGAAAAGGCGACCGATGAGAGCTCCGACCTGGAGGTCATGCATTCGGTCTATGGCGCCGACACGCGCATTCGCGACCTTGCGGGCGCTTATGGCATGGTGGAGCCCAGCGAGAGCGTTACACTTGACTTTTCGCAGGATGCAGCCGCGGGCGCCAACGCGACCGCGACCGCTCAGTAGCAAGACGGTAGCTGAGTATGACAAATGACTATCGCCGCGGTTCCGATGGGGGCCGCGGTTCTGGACGTCCCTCGTCGCGGGGACGTTCTGGTTATCAAGGAACGGGTCGGCAATCTTACAACGCCGGGCAGTCCCGTGGCAACGACCCGGCGTCGCGACTTCGCGGCTCGGGCGGCCCTCAAGTGCATAACACCAGGTCGCGCAAGAGTTCGTCGACCGAATGGCTCACAGGCGCGCCTCTGCCTCGCCGCAAAGCCGTCATGGGATTCATTGGGCTTGGCTTGGGCTTGGGCGTCTTTCGCCTTGCCGACTATCAAATTGTCGAAGCCGATAAACTGCGCGAGCGTGCCGATGCGCGCCGCCTGCTTGCGCAGACCCTCTATGCCAAACGCGGCACCATCTACGACCGCAACGGTAACGTGCTGGCGTCGTCGGTCGAATGTCGCAACATCGCCGTGAACCCGCAGCTTGTCGAGGATGTTGACAAGACGGTGTCGGCGCTGGTCAAGGCAACTGGAATCGATAAAAAGACCTGCCGCAAGCTCGTCGAGTCCGATGGCACCTGGGTGTATATCAAGCGCCAAGTGGACGAAGACGATGCTGCGGTGCTGGAGAAGAAGAACCTGCCCGGCGTGCTCTTTGAGCAGGCCATGAAGCGTGTATACCCGTATGGCAACCTGGCGTCGCAGGTGCTGGGCGTGGTGAATGTGGATAACGATGGCCTGACGGGCCTCGAGAAACAGTACAACAAGCTTTTGACCGGAACGAACGGTTCGCTGGTTCGCGAGCGAGCGAGAGACGATAGCT
This sequence comes from Collinsella sp., assembly GCA_036551635.1. Classification (GTDB taxonomy): domain Bacteria; phylum Actinomycetota; class Coriobacteriia; order Coriobacteriales; family Coriobacteriaceae; genus Collinsella. The sequence goes on along the minus strand of JAXKEA010000043.1, from coordinate 44,502 downwards.
ATATCGCGGGCGGCGCCTATAAAAAGGTGGCGGCGATTGACGGCGTGGACATCGTGACGACGCTCGACGTCAATATCCAGCGCGCGGCCGAGGACGCCCTTGCCGAGGCGGTCGAGAAGACCAAGGCAAAGAACGGCTCGGCCCTGGTGACGGACCCCACGACCGGTGAGATTCTGGCGGCGTGCTCGTATCCCACGTACGATCAGACCAACTTGGAGAACGCCAAGACCGAGGACATGAACCTGCGCCTGGTCACTGACGCCTACGAGCCCGGCTCGGTCTTTAAGACGCTCGTGGCGGGCGCCGGCTTCGACTTGGGCGTCGTACGATCGAGTACGTCGTTTGAGGTGCCGGCGAGCATCAAGGTGGGCGACGATACCGTTACCGATGCCGATAAGCGCGACTATGGCATGACCATGGATGTGCGCGAGATGATGCGCCGTTCGTCCAATGTGGGCTTTGTCCTGGTGGGGCGCAAGATCGGTGCCGACGACTTTGCCGCCTATGTGGACAAGTGGGGCATCGGTCACAGCTCCGGTGTCGATTTTCCGGGCGAGAGCCTGGGCATCGTCAAGGAGCGTGACCAGTATGACGGCGCCACGCTGGGATCGATGAGCTTTGGACAGGCGCTGTCCGTCTCGCCGATTGAGATCGCACGTGCCGTGGGCGGCATCGCCAACGGCGGCGTGATGATGACCCCGCACTTCTATAAGTCCAGCAAAGGCGACGAGAAGGACTGGGGCGAAGGCGAACGCGCGATTTCTGAGGACGCCGCATCCCAGGTGACATCGTGCATGCAGACGGTCGTGTCCGAGGGAACGGGCGTTGGCGGCGCGGTTGACGGCTATGACGTGGCGGGTAAGACCGGTACGGCCGAACGAGCCGACGAGAACGGCGGCTACCTCAAGGAGAACTACATGTCGTCCTTTATGGGCTTTGCGCCGGCACAATCGCCCAAGGTGCTGTGCTATATCACGCTCGACGGAACGCCGAGCGGCTCAGATGCCGCTGCGGTGCCGTTCCAGTCCATTATGGCCAACGCGCTCGACGTGCTGGGTATCCCGCACACGAAGTAGGGGGTTACAATCTTTGGGGCGTGGTTTGTTGTCCCATATGAGGGTGTTCACATGCCCTGCACCACGCATGTGCGGCGCTGGGATACAATACGCCGATAGCATTATTAGGTTTACAGGGGAGCTGCAATGATAGAGATCGCCGTCAACAACCTCGCGGCCGCAACAGGGGCCCGAACCGTGACGGGAGAAGCCGATCGGGTATGCCGCGGGTGCGTTATCGACTCGCGTCAGGTCGAGGAAGGGACGATTTTCGTCGCCTTTCCCGGTGAAAACGTCGACGGCAATGATTTTGCTTCCCGTGCCGTCCAGTCGGGTGCCGGCGCCGTCGTGATGACGCGTGAGCCCGAGGCCGAGCTGGTCTCGCTGGCGCAGGACAAGGGCTGTGCCATCTTGCTGACCGATGATCCCGAGGACTTTCTGCTGCGTTTGGCGCACGCGTACCGTCTGGAGCTTGGCTGCCTGGTCGTTGGTATTACCGGTTCCATCGGCAAGACGACGACCAAGGACGTGCTCGCCGCCGTGCTCGCCAAGCGCTATCGTGTCTGGGCCACCAAGGGCAATTTCAATAACCTGATCGGCATGCCGCTCACGGTGCTTTCCGCTCCGGCCGATACCGAGGTCCTGGTGCTCGAGATGGGCATGAACCATTTCCACGAGATTGAGCGCCTGTCCCAGTCCGCCAATCCCAATCTTGCCATCGTGAGCAAGATTGGTACCTCTCACATCGGCATTTTGGGCAGCCGCGAGAACATCGCCCGCGCTAAGGCCGAGATTGTCCAGGGTATGTGCGCCGCCGGCGACTTCTTGCCGCTGCTGGTTTTGGGCGGTGAGGACGACTTTACGCCGTTCATTCGCGATACGTTCGCCCAGCCTGCTGGTATCGATGTGATGCTGGCCGGCGTCTCGGACGATGATGAGGTCCGTGCCCGCGACATTCGTGTTGATGACGAGGGCCGTCCGGTCTTTACGCTCGATTTTGGCCAGGGTGAGACGACCGATACCATGCTTGCCATCCCCGGCGTGCAGTCCGTCCCAAATGCCGTTAAGGCCGCCGCAGTTGCCTATCGCCTGGGCGTGACGCCCGAGCAGATCGATGCTGCCTTTAGGGGCCTCACGATCACCGGGCACCGCCAGGAGATCAAGCGCGCCAAGAGCGGTGCCCGCGTCATCGACGATTCCTATAACGCCAGCGCCGAATCCATGGCTGCTGGTCTCGATCTGCTGTGCTCGCTTTCGTGCACGGGGTCTCGCATGGCGATCCTGGGCGAGATGGGCGAGATGGGCGATGAGGCTCCTCGCATGCATGAGCTCGTGGGCGCCTATGCCGCCGCCAAGAAGCTCGACATGCTGGCGTGCGTGGGTGGTGAGCTGGCCCAGCTTATGGCCGATGCCGCGCGCATGATGGGCATGGACGAGGACCGCATCCAGGTGTTCTCCGATTATCAGCAGGTGCTCGACCGCATGGGCGGCGCGCTTGAAAAACATGATGTTGTACTGGTCAAGGGTTCCCGCTTTGTTGAGCTCGACCGCTTTGTGGAAGGTGTGTGCTAGCCCATGTTCGGCAATCCCTCGTATCCAACGTATCAGGCTTTTTTGGGGCTTGGCATCGCCGCTGCCATTGCGCTGCTGCTCATGCCGTGGTGGATCAAGCTACTTAAGGTCGAGGGTATCGGCCAGCAGGTTCGTGCCGACGGCCCCAAGCGTCATTTGGTTAAGCAGGGAACGCCCACCATGGGTGGCGTTGTCATTCTCGTCGCGATTTCGCTGACCTGCCTGCTGATGGGCAAGCTCACCACCGAGCTCGTGCTCGTGCTGCTCGCCACGCTGGCGACAGGCGTGCTGGGCCTGATCGACGACCTGACCTCCGTTACGCATGGGCGCTCGCTCGGTCTGACGCCTCATGCCAAGATGATCGGCCTAACCATTATCTGTGTCACCTTTACGGTACTTGCCGTCAACTGGTGCGGCGTCGTCCCCGAGATTCGTTTTCCCGGCGGCCTGACGATTGACCTCGGTGTTCTTTCGACCACCATCTGCGGCCTTTCGTTCCCGTGGCTCTACATTGTCTTTTGCTGGCTGATGATTGCCGGTCTTTCTAATGCCGTGAACCTGACCGATGGCCTTGACGGTCTTGCTGGCGGCACCTCCATGATCGCCATGCTCGCCATGGCTGCCATGGCGTTTTTGCACGGAGACGTGAACCTGTCCATCTTCTGCACCGCGTGTGCCGGTGCCTGCTTGGGCTTTCTGTGGTTCAACTGCTATCCGGCGAGCATCTTTATGGGCGATACCGGCTCGCTTGCCCTGGGCGCCGCGTTTGCCTGCACGTCCATCATGACCAACACCGAGGTCGTCTCCCTCATCATCGGCGGCCTATTTATCGTTGAGACCCTGTCGGTCATGATTCAGGTTGTCTACTTCCACTTTACGCACAAGCGCGTCTTTCTTATGGCACCCATCCATCATCATTTCGAAAAGAAGGGCTGGGCCGAGACCAAGGTCGTCATCCGTTTTTGGATTATCGCTGCGGCCTTTGGCGCCGTTGGCCTTGCTCTGTTCTTCCAGTTGGGATAGTGGTCTTTCATGCCTCTTGCTGATGTCTTTAGCCTGCTCGTTTTGGGTCAGGGCAAGTCCGGTCTCGATGTCGCCCGCTGGGCGCTGGCGCATCCCGAGCGCGTAAGTGCCGTTACCGTGTATGGCGGCGGCACCTCTGAGCCCAATGACGCCACGCGTGCGCTCGAGGCTGCTGGTGCGTCGTTTGTCTATGGGACCGAACAGGTCGAGGGCGCCTATGACGTATGCGTGACGTGCCCGGGCATCTCGGAGTTCTCGGGCTTCTTTAAGGCCGGGCGCGAACATGCCGCTCAGATTATGGGTGAGCCAGAGTTTGCCTATCGTCTGTCGCCCGATAACTGGATTGCCATCACGGGCACCAACGGCAAGACGACCACCACGTCGCTGACTGATTATCTGCTCAAGGTTGCCGGCGAGGCCAGCGTAGCTGTCGGCAACATCGGCGAGCCGCCGGTCAACGAGATTGACGGCCGAGCCCACAACGAATGGTTTGTGGCCGAGCTCTCGAGTTATCAGATTGCTACGACCACCGAGCTCCACCCTCGTGTGGCAGTGCTGCTCAACATCACTCCCGACCACTTGGGCTGGCATAAGAGCCATAAGAACTATGCGCTTGCCAAGATCAAACTGTTTGACAATATGGTCGATGACGATCTGGCGGTTGTCGACGTCGAAGATGCCGGCATTCACGAGTTCGATGAGTACATCTACACGCCGGGTCGTCGCATCTGCAAGGTTGCCTTTGACGAGCCAGAGGGTGAGGATGTCGCCTTTGTGCGCGATGGCAAGATGATCGTGCGCCTGAAGGGCGTCGAGACCCCGCTCATCGCTACATCCGAGCTCAAGATCTCGGGCCATCACAATGATATCAATGCCCTTTGTGCTGCCACGGCTGCCTTGGCAGTCGGTGCCGATGTCGATGGTGTCTGCCGCGGTCTGGCCTCGTTCCAGCCGCTCGAGCACCGCGTGGAGCCGTGCGGCGAGATTGATGGCGTGCGCTACGTCAACGATTCCAAGGCGACCAACACCGACGCGGTCGAGAAGGCACTGACGGCATTTCCCGATGACAACGTGATCTTGCTGCTCGGCGGCCACGATAAGGGCACGCCGCTCACGGACTTCGCGCGCGTTGTTATGGATAACGTGCGCTCGGTCGTCTGCTTTGGCGACGCGCGCGAGCGCTTTACCGCCGCTATGGACGAGGCCGATGTCGGTGGCGATGTGGATATCGCCCAAGCGGATGACCTACGCGATGCCGTGGACGTTGCCCGTTCGCTGTCGAGCCGTGGCGACGTGATCTTACTTTCTCCTGCCTGCTCTTCGTTCGATGAGTTCTCGGGCTATGAGGAGCGCGGCCGCGTGTTTAAGGACTATGTGGCCCAGCTTGCCGCTGCGGCGAAATCGCAAATGGAATAGGGGTTGCCGGTGAGAGAGGAGAGCCCCCGACAAGGTATGAGGAGGCCCGACTCGGACCGTGCTTCCTCGCGGCGCAGCACACCGCGTTCCGGTCGCGGCGGGCAGTCGTTTAGCGAACGCTATATTGCCGGCGTTCCCGCCCGCATCATGCGCCCCCGTCTGATATTTATGGCCTGCCTGTTTACTTTGGTGTGCTTTGGTCTGCTGATGGTGTACTCGGCGTCTTCGGTCGAGGCGCTGCACGAGAATGGCTCGGCGACGTTTTTCCTGGGTCGACAGGCCGCGTTTGCCGTGGTTGGTGTTCTGGCGCTGATTGCCATCGTGCGCATCTTGCCGGACAGTTGGTTTGGGGAAGACGTGCTCAGGATCTTCCTTATCGGCATGATAGGGCTACTGCTTCTGGTGTTCTTGGTGGGCAGCGGCAGCCGTGGCGCCACGCGCTGGCTCAACATCGCCGGTATTCAGTTCCAGCCTTCCGAGTTTTTAAAGCCATTTGCCATTGCGTATTCGGCCATCATGCTTGATCGCTTCTTTTCGCCCGGTGGCAACATCAACGAATTCCTTCGCAAGATGGGCATCTACCTGGGCATTTCGCTCTTTCTGATCTTTATCCAGCCCGATTTCGGTACTGTCCTGATCATCCTGTTGACCCTCATGTGCATGGCGTTGTTTGCGGGTCTCGACCCCAGATTTATCATCGGCGTGCTAATCTTCGGCATTCTCGTGATCGTGATTGCGCTTGTCGCAGAGCCGTACCGTATGGTGCGTATTCAGGTTGCCTTGAACCCTTGGGCCGACGAGTATGGTGACGGCTATCAGGCCACGCTTGCCATCATGGCCTTTGCCTCGGGCGGTCTGTTCGGCCGTGGCATCGGCAACTCAACCATGAAGTACTCGTATCTGCCCGAGGCACACAACGACTACATCTTGGCCATCATTGGCGAGGAAGTCGGTTTTGTCGGAACCGTGCTGTTCTTCTTGGTGTTTGCGATGCTGATCTACTCGGCGTTTCGCATTGCCGAGCAGGCGACCGATCGTCGGGGCGCGCTCATGGCGTCTGGCTCCGCGGTCATTCTCGCGGTGCAGTTTTTGATTAACGCGCTGGGCATCCTCAACGTGTTTCCCATGACGGGCAAACCGTTGCCGTTTATTAGCTACGGCGGTTCGTCGATTATTGTGTCGCTCATGCTTGCCGGGTTGATCCTGCGCGTTTCGTACGAGAGCGCCCGCCGCGATGAGTATGACCGCCGCCGTGAGAGCTTTGCCGTTATGGATGAGAGTACCGCCGGCGTGCCCCACGTGCGCGGCGAGCGATCTTCGCGTAACGGTTTTACCGTCCTGGATGGCTCTGCGACCGAGCCGGCAGCCCGCCCGCGTCAGCGAACGGCACCGCAAGGTCGTCCTCAGCGCCCCACTCCTCGCAATGCGGGCGGCGGATATAATCGAATCGATTTGAACTCGGACCCGTCGGCGCGTCTGCGTACCGACGACCAGGGACCGCGTGTACGAAGGGACTACCATGACCGATAAAATGACCGTTGCTATTGCAGCCGGCGGCACGGCAGGACACATCAACCCCGCGCTCGCCTTGGCCGAAGAGCTGCGTGACCGTGGCCACCACGTTGTGTTCGTGGGCCAGTCGCGCAAGCTCGAGGGTCGTCTGGTCCCCGAGGCTGGGTTTGATTTTGTGCCCATTACGGTCACGGGCTTCGACCGCTCCCGTCCTTGGACGGCGCTGACCTCGCTGTGGCGTGTCAACAAGGCCAAGCGTGCGCTCGCCAGTCATTTCTCAAAGGTCGGCAAGCCCGATGCCGCCATTGGTTTTGGTGCCTATGTCGAGGTTCCGCTGCTGGGGTGGTGCAAGGGCGCAGGCGTTCCGTATCTGCTGCATGAGCAGAACTCTGTTCCGGGCCTGGCCAACAAGATGATGAACTCCCACGCCGCCCGCGTGTGCATCTCGGTGCCGGCAGCGCGTTCGGTCTTTGAGCGCGAAGGTGACCCTGACCACGTGCTCATGACCGGCAACCCCGTACGTCGCTCGGTGATCGAGGGCGATCGCGCTCGCGGCCGCAAGGCACTTGGCGTTCCCGAAGACGCTACGCTGCTGCTCGTCTTTGGCGGTTCACTTGGCGCCCAGCACCTCAACGAGCGCGTGGCTTCGCTCAAAAACGAGCTGCTTTCGCGCAAGAACCTCTATGTGTTGCATTCGACGGGTGCCGACGGCTTTGAGGAGACCGAGCGCGCTTTGGCGCTGACGCCCGAGGAGGCGAAGCGTTACCGCGTCCAGCCTTACATCGACAACATGGGCGATATGCTGGCTGCTGCCGATTTGGTGCTCTCGCGTTCGGGCGCATCGAGCGTGGCCGAGATCGCTGCGCTTGCCGTGCCATCGGTGCTCGTGCCGTATCCGCATGCGACGGCCGACCACCAAACCACCAATGCCCGTTATCTGGTCGACGCCGGGGCTGGCGTGCTCTGCGCCGATGCCGATATCGACGGTTCTGCCTTTGCCGATGAGCTGCTGCACCTGGTCGATGATGCGGCGGCGCGCGAGGCCATGCGTCAGGCGGCGCGTGGTCTGGCTCAGGATAGGGCCGCCGCTCTTCTGGCCGATGCGGTAGAGGGTTTGCGTTAGTTAGACGGGATATCGTCGGTCGCCCTCGCGCTGATGCGGTAGGTGCGGTACAGTTAACGGGTTACAGGCAGTGTTTACGCAAGGAGTACACGAGCACATGGCTGATTCCCAGACTGCAACCTCCGCGCCCGAGTTTAAGAGCGCCCACTTTATCGGTATCGGCGGCGCCGGCATGAGCGGCATCGCCCTCGTTCTGCACGAGCGCGGTTATGCCGTTACCGGCTCCGACCTTAAGACGTCACGTTATATCCGCCAGCTTACCCGCGCTGGCGTGAAGGTGCATGTGGGCCATGAGGCCGCCACGATCGACGAGGTCAAGCCCGACGTGGTTGTTGTCTCCACCGCTATTCCGGAGTCCAACCCTGAACTCGTGCGCGCTCGCGAGCTTGGTATTCCCGTGTGGCCCCGCGCCAAGATGCTCTCTGCTTTGGGCCACGGCTACACGACTGTCGCTGTTGCCGGCACGCATGGCAAGACCACCACGTCTTCGATGTGCGCCACCATGCTCGACCGCATGGGTCTGGATCCGAGCTTCTTGATCGGTGGCATCGTCGAGGGCTATGACACGAACGGCAAGAACGGCTCGGGCGACTACTTTGTCGCCGAGGCCGACGAGTCCGACAGCTCCTTCCTGTTCCTGAACCCCAACGTAGTCATTGTGACCAACGTCGAGGCCGACCACCTCGATCACTACTCGGGTATCGAGGAGATCGAGGCGACTTTCGCCAAATTCATGAGCCTGGTGGGCGAGGACGGCACTGTCATCGTCTGCGGTGAGGACCCGCATCTGGTCGAGCTCGCCAAGTCGACGGGCCGTCACGTGCTTTCCTACGGCTTTGCCGAGAGCAACGACATCGTCTGCATGCACCCGGATGTTAAGGGCATCCAGAGTGACTTTAACGTTCGCTTTGAGGACGGCACTGAGCATGCTGTGGAGATCAAGAGCAATCCCGGTCGCCACAACATGCTCAACGCCACGGCGGTGCTCACCGTCGCACATGTCCTGGGCCTTGACATCGACGCCGCCGCCAAGGCGCTCTCGAGCTTTGAGGGCGTCCGCCGTCGCTTTACCCACGTGGGCGATATCGATGGCATCACCGTGGTCGATGATTACGGCCATCACCCCACCGAGATCAAGGCGACGCTTGCTGCCGCTTCGTCGCTGGGCTACAAGCACGTCGACGTCGTGTTCCAGCCGCACCGCTATTCGCGCCTGCAGGCCCTGTGCGACGACTTTGCCGATGCATTTGCCAATGCCGATAAGCTGCTGCTGATTGATGTGTTCTCGGCTGGCGAGATGCCCATTCCGGGTGTCACCTCTAAGATGCTCGCCGATACCGTGCGCGCCAAGCATCCTGGCAAGGAGGTCGTGTACTGCTCCAGCCGTCTTGAGCTCAATCAGGAGCTCGAGCAGATGGTGGGCGAGGGCGACCTGCTGCTCACCATGGGTGCCGGTGACGTTACGACCGTCGGTCCCGAGTTCATTGAGTATCTGACTGCCAAGAAAGACGCTTAAGTCTAATGGGTCTGTTTAACGCCGTCATGGCGCTCTCGGGCATGATCGACACGGATGTGATCGAGGACGAGCGCCTTGCGCGTCATACGAGCTATCGTATCGGCGGCAAGGCCGACCTCTTTGTGACGTGCCATAGCTATCATGCCCTCCGCCGCGCCGTGGCGGTGCTCGATCGCGAGCAGGTGCCGTGGGTCATCATCGGCAAGGGCTCCAATCTGCTGGTTGCCGATGGCGGTTATCGCGGTGCCGTCATTTCGCTCGGACGTGAGTTCCAGCGCACGGTTGTTGCCGATGACGGTTGTACGCTGACGGTCGGTGCGGGCGTGATGTTTGCGCGCCTGGTCAACGATGCCCTGTCGCGTAGCCTCTCGGGCCTTGAGTTTGCCGTTGGCATTCCTGGTTCGGTCGGCGGTGCGATATCTATGAATGCCGGCACGCGGACCGAGTGGATTGGCTCGCTGGTTGAGGATGTCGTAACGTTTGACCCGGCATCCGGTATCAAGCATTATGCGGGGTCCGAGATCTCTTGGGGCTACCGCGAATGTAGCCTTCCCCGCAATGAGATCATCCTCGAGTGCGTGCTCAAGCTTAAACCGGCGCCCAAGGCCGACATTCGCGAGCGCATGGAGCGGTACCTTACAAGGCGCAAGCGTACGCAGCCCATGGGTCGCGCATCCTGCGGGTCTGTCTTTCGCAACCCGCCCGATGCGAGTGTGGGCAAGCTTATCGAGGATTGTGGATTAAAGGGTTTTTCGATTGGCGGCGCGGAAGTTTCGCCCGTTCACGCTAATTTTATCGTTAATAACGGAACTGCCTCGGCCGATGACGTTGCCGCGGTTATCAGACATGTGCACGGAAAGGTGAGGGAGGCGTATGGCATCGAGCTCAGACCGGAAGTTAAATTCCTCGGCTTCTAGAGCATCGAAACCCACCTTCCGCCGCGCCGGAGGGCGTTCCGGCGCGCCTGCCAAACCTCAACGCAATACCGTCGCGCACTCTAAGTCTGTCGGGCATGCTCGACAGACCAGTCGTCCGGTCGTCGGCTCGCAGCTCGGTAATCGTCCGGCCGCAAAAAAGTCCTCGCGTCCCTCGGTGACGTCAAAGCCTGTTATGGGCGCCAAGCCTGCCCGTCCCATGGCAGCTCCCAAGCCCTCGACGGGAACTAAGGCGGCGCGTCCAGGTCTCACGCTGGGCGCATCGAAACCGCGCTCGCTGACATCGGTGCCGGCTACCGCCAAGAAGCCTTCGAGTAAAAAAGGTTTCAACCCGTTATCTTCACTTGGAGCGATGGCAAATAAAACATCAGACGCCGCTTCTGTCGTTACAGGCAAAGGCAAAATCGTGGGCGGCGTTCTGGCCGTCTTGGCCGTGCTCGTCGTCGTTGCCGTCGTGGTGATCAACTCTGGACTGTTTACTGCCACTGATATTCAGATTCAAGGCAGCGAGCATGTGACGAAGCACGATGCTATCCAGCTGATCGACTTGCCCGAGGGAACGTCGCTTTTTAACGTCGATCCCGACCAGATTACCGAGGATCTCAAGCAGAACCCGTGGGTTTCGGGCGTGGATGTCCAGCGCCAGTTTCCCCATACGCTTATCATCACGCCGACGGAGCGTAAAGTTATCGCCATTGCGTATATCAGCTCCGACGACCTTGCCTGGGCTATCGGAGACGATGACACCTGGATCGCCCCGCTGTCGACGTCGGTCGAAGTGGACGACCAGGGCAACGTCATCACGACAGGGCAGGGCTCAAATACCTTGACCGGAATCGATGCCGCGCTGGCGCTCGCCAAGCATTATGGCGCGGTGTTGTTGACTGATGTCTCGGCGGATGTCGCTCCGGTTTCCGGCCAGGCGGTGAACTCCAAGGCCGTTAAGGCCGGCCTGGATTATGTGCGTGGTTTTTCGAGCGAGTTCTTGGGACAAGTCAAGGATATTTCCACGCCTTCGGTCGAAGCCATCTCGGCAAACCTCAATAACGGCATTGAGGTGTCGCTGGGCGATTCGGACGATATCGCCAAGAAGGAACGCGTAGTCACCAAGTTGCTTTCGCAGGTAGAGGGCGTAACGTATATCAATGTGCGCTCTCCGGGCAACTACACATTTAGGAATGCTCCGACCTCGTAGCGCTGGTTGATGCTTTGTTGAGGGGCCATACCACGCCGTTTATCTGGTTTGTTTGGTTTTCACGGTCAATTATTTGACTGATACGTTCATAATGTGCAAACATAATACGGTTTACCTTTGCATTTACTTTCAACCTGAAGGTTAATGTGCGCAGGGGTCGACCCATGCTATGGCTATAACCTTTGTTCGGAGGACCGACATGCACGAGACAGAGATCAACAACTACCTTGCCGTCATTAAGGTGGTCGGCGTCGGCGGCGGCGGTACCAACGCGGTCAATCGAATGATCGAAGAGGGCATCCGCGGCGTCGAGTTTGTTGCCATCAACACCGATGCTCAGGCACTCGCGATCTCTGATGCCGATATCAAGGTGCACATCGGCACCGACCTTACCCGCGGCCTGGGCGCCGGCGCCAACCCCGAGGTTGGCCGCAAGGCTGCCGATGAGTCCCGCGACGACATTGCCGAGGCGCTCGCTGGCGCCGACATGGTGTTCATCACCTGCGGCGAGGGCGGTGGCACCGGTACCGGCGCTGCTCCCATCGTTGCCGATATCGCGATGAACGAGGTCGGTGCGCTGACCGTCGCCGTCGTGACCAAGCCCTTCACCTTCGAGGGGCGCAAGCGCAAGAAGAGCGCCGAGGAGGGCATTAAGACCCTCTCCGATTGCGTCGACACCATGATCGTCATCCCTAACGATAAGCTGCTCGACATCGCCGAGAAGAAGACCACCATGCTCGAGGCCTTCGCGATCGCCGATGGCGTCCTTTCCCAGGGCACCCAGGGCATCACCGACCTCATCACCGTCCCCGGTATCATCAACCTGGACTTCGCCGATGTTAAGACCATCATGAAGCAGGCCGGTACCGCCATGATGGGTATCGGTACCTCTTCTGGGGATACCCGTGCCGTCGACGCTGCCCAGCAGGCCATCTCCAGCCCGCTGCTCGAGAGCTCCATCGATGGTGCCACGCGCGTGCTGCTCTCCATCGCCGGTTCCAAGGACCTGGGCATCCAGGAGATCAGCGACGCCGCCGACGTTGTCGCCAACGCCGTCGACCCCGAGGCCAACATCATCTTCGGTACCGTTGTCGACGAGTCCCTGGGCGATCAGGTGCGTATCACCGTCATCGCTACGGGCTTCTCCGACTCCAACGTCAACCGTCAGGACGAGCTTTTTGCCGCTCAGCAGTCTCAGAGCAAGGCCGCTGCTTCCGCTGAGCCGCAGCGCACCGCTCCGGCCACCAGCCCGGCTCAGGCCGCTCCGACCCGCAACGTCGGTGGCACCGAGCTTCCTAACTTCGGCAACGATCAGTTCGAGCTTCCCGACTTCCTGAAGCGCGGTAGCTTCTAAGTCGTTCTTTGCATTGTTGTGCACAGGGGCGTGTCCGTATGGACGCGCCCTTTTTATTTCGACTTTGTAAACTAGAACCTCCAATCTCTTTACGTTCCCTTTACGATTGCCTCCAGCGCAGCAGGTATCCTTTTAGAGAAGTATGACAGCCGTATAAACGCGGGCTGTAGCGGCGATGCCGCGGTACTTGTGTTATTAGGAGGCTTTAGTATGGCAGCACGTGCGGACAACGTTTCGCGTGTCGACCATGATGGAGTTACGTTGGTGGAAGGCGCGACATCCGATGTTCGCTTTGCCTTCACCGAGCGCGCCGGTGGTGTTTCCGAAGATGCGTACTCCTCACTCAACTTGGGCTCGCATGTTGGCGATGACCCCTTTGCTGTTCAAGAAAATCGTCGTCGCGCGCTCGAGGCTATGGGTGCCGCCGAGTGCGAGCACAACCTGCTCGTTCCCAATCAGGTCCATGGTGACCATATCGTTGCGGTGACCTCGAACGGCGCCGATGACCTTGAGGACGTCCGCGAGCAGATTGCCGAGGGCTGCGATGCCATCGTCTGTACGGCGCATAACGTGCCCGTGCTGCTCTGCTTTGCCGACTGCGTTCCCGTGGTGCTGGTGGCCCCTGGCGGATTTGCCGTGGTGCACTCCGGTTGGAAGGGTACGATTGCACGTATTTCCGCCAGGGCGTGCCAGGCGCTTTGCGATGCTGCCGGCTGCGATGCGAGCGACGTTTCCGCCTATATCGGCCCCCATATCTTGGGTGACGAATATGAGGTATCCCAGGAACTCATGGATCGCTTTGCCGCCGAGTTCTCTTGCATCGATGCGAGTACTTCTCGCATGCTCGATCTTTCCGCTGCCATTCGCGAGGCGCTGGTAGATGTCGGTGTCGACGCGGATAATATCGTGGATACCCAGCTTTCGACCGTGCGTCAGAACGACCGCTTTTATTCCTACCGTAACGAGAACGGCACTTGTGGGCGCCATGCTGCGATCGGCGTGATGCTATGAGAAAGATCGTATCGGTCCTGAGCGCCGCTGTGCTTACGCTTACGCTGTGTGCCTGTTCTTCGGGATCTTCTACCTCTTCCATTACCGTCGCCGGCTCCACGACCTGCCTTCCTATCGCCGAGATTGCGGCCGAGGGCTTTAAGGAGGAGACCGGCATCGACGTGCTCGTTTCCGGTTTGGGTTCTTCCGCTGGCATCGAGGCCGTCAGCGCCGGCACGGCCGATATCGCCAGCTCCTCCCGTGGACTCAATGCCGACGAACAGGATCTGGGCCTGACTCCCATCGTCATTGCCCACGACGGTATCGCGATCATCGTGAACGACGACAACCCCGTCGATAACCTCTCGACCGAGCAGCTCCGCGATATTTACGCCGGCAAGATCACCAACTGGAAGGAAGTCGGCGGAGAGGACCTGAAGATTCAGGTTATCAACCGAGACGAGGCGTCCGGCACGCGTGAGGCCTTCCGCACCATCGTGATGGACGGTACCCCGTTCGATCGCCGCTCAGCCGTTCTTTCGGGCACGGGCCAGGTGCGCGACGTGGTATCTCGTTCGCGCGGGGCCATCGGCTATATTTCGCTGGGCTTTGTCGATAGCCTCAACGCCAAGACCTCGGTCAAGGCCGTCTCGGTCAATCATGTTGAGGCGTCCGAGAAGACGGTCGCGAGCGGCGGCTATCCCATCTCGCGCGACCTTTACTTCTTTGTTAAGGGTGCGCCTTCGCAGCAGGCGCAGGATTACATCGACTACGTGACGTCCGAAAAGATGGACAAGCAGATTCGCGAGGCGGGCTTTATCCCCGTCACCAACGACGAGAAGGGGAGTGAGTAGCATGGAAGCACAGGAAAACTCCCAGACTGAGCAGAATGTTCAGACGCCCAAGAAGCGCGAGCTGGCGCTCGTATCGCGCAGTACCTATATCAAGGAGAAGGCGCTGCAGTGGATCTTCTTTGCCTGCGCGTTCTTGGCGGTCGTTACCGTCATCCTGATTTTTGTCTTTACCACGTACTCGGCGCTGCCCGTCTTTACCGACATCGGTCTGGCGGACTTCTTTAGCTTTACGTGGGCGCCCTCTGAGGGCCACTACGGCATCATGTCGCTGCTTGCCGGCTCAGGTCTGGTGACCGTCGGTGCGCTCGCCATGGGCGTGCCGCTAGGTGTGGGTACGGCCGTATACCTGGTCGAGATTGCCAGCAAGCGCGTGCGCAAGCTCATCAGCCCTGCCGTCGACCTGCTGGCCGGCATCCCTTCTATCATCTACGGCTTTTTCGGCATGATCATCATCCGCCCGTTTATCGCGCAACTGACCGGTGGTCTTGGCTTTGGTGCGCTGACGGCGTGGTTCGTGCTTGCCATCATGATCGTCCCTACCATCACCACGCTCACCATCGATGCCCTCAATTCCATTCCCATGGGCATTCGCGAGGCATCGTATGCCATGGGCGCCACCAAGTGGCAGACCATCTATAAGGTCGTGTTACCTGCCGCCAAGCTGGGTATCGTGGATGCCATCGTGCTGGGTATGGGCCGTGCCATCGGCGAGACCATGGCCGTGCTCATGGTCGTAGGTAACGCTCCGGTTATTCCCGACAGCATTGCGAGCCCCATCTCGACGCTCACAAGCCAGATCGCGCTCGACATGAGCTATTCCTCGGGTCTGCACCGCTCGGCGCTGTTCGGTATGGGCGTGGTCCTGTTTATTATCTCCGCCACGCTGGTGGGCATCGTCCGTCTGATTTCCAAGAAGAAGAGGGGGTAGGCTATGTCCGATTCCGTTGACACGACGGTCGATACGACCTCGTCGCGCGAGCGCATCAAGCGTGCCCTTTCCCACGGCAAGAAGGGCCGCATCAACAAGGACCTGTCCAACAAGATCATGCTCGGCGTGTTTCGTGCCGCTGCCTACATCACCACGTTGGTGCTGGTCGCTATCATCGCCTACGTGGTCATTAACGGCCTGCCACACATCTCGCTCGACTTTATCTTCGGTTGGCCCCAGGGCGTCAACGCCGAGGGCGGAATTTGGCCCACGATCGTCTCGACCGTCTACGTGACGGCGCTCGCCATGCTTATCTGCACGCCGATCGCTGTGCTGGCAGCCGTCTATCTGGCCGAGTACGCCAAGCAGGGCAAAGTCGTCGAGCTCATTCGCTACGCTGCTGACGCTTTGGCTTCGGTGCCCTCCATCGTTATGGGCCTGTTTGGCTACGCCTTGTTTGTCGAGGCCATGGGCTTGGGCCTTTCGATGGTCTCTGCCGCTCTGGCACTTGCGCTCTTGATGCTCCCCATCGTCATGCGCACCACTGAGGAGGCCATTCGCGCCGTTCCGCGCTATATCCGTTGGGGCGCGTACGGCCTGGGCGCTACCAAGTGGCAGGTCGTCTCCAAGATCGTGCTTCCTTCGGCCTTTGGCCGCATTGCCACGGGCATCGTCCTTGCCATCGGCCGTGCCATCGGCGAGACCGCCGTGGTGCTCTACACCATGGGCCAGGCCATCAATCTACCTATTTCGCCGCTCGATTCCGGTCGTCCCATGACCGTTCACCTGTACCTGCTTGCCAACGACGGCATCAACATGAACGCAGCCTACGGCACCGCGCTCTTGCTGATGGTGATCATTTTGGCCTTCAACCTGTTTGCGCGCTTCCTGTCGCGCAAGCGTCGCTAGTTAAGGAGTCCCATGTCCGTTTATCAGTCCGCTCCCGCGTTGGAGCAAGCGGCCATTACGGCCAAGGATTTCAACTTTTGGTACGGTGACTTTCATGCGCTGACGGGGCTTGACCTCAACATCGCCAAAAACGCCATCACCTCCTTCATTGGCCCTTCGGGCTGCGGCAAGTCGACGTTTTTGCGCTGCATCAACCGCATGAATGACCTGATTGAGGGCACGCGCGTCGAGGGCACCATGACGCTCGACGGCAACGATATCTATGCCGAGGGTGTCGATCCGGTCGATCTCCGTCGTCGCGTGGGCATGATCTTTCAGCAGCCCAACCCGTTTCCCAAATCCATCTACGAGAATGTCGCCTTTGGCCCTCGTCTGCAGGGCGTGACTAGCAAAAGCGACCTCGATGACATCGTGGAAGAATCGCTCAAGCGCGCCAACCTCTGGAAAGAGGTATCCAATCAGCTCAACAAGGATGGTTTGGCGCTCTCGGGCGGTCAGCAGCAGCGTCTGTGCATCGCGCGCGTGCTTGCGGTGCAACCCGATGTCCTCCTGATGGACGAGCCCTGCTCCGCCATCGACCCCACGTCCGTCTCTAAGGTCGAGGATCTGATGGCCGAGCTGGCGCCCGAGATGACGATCATCATCGTCACGCATTCAATGCAGCAGGCAGCTCGTATCAGCGACTACACCGCATTCTTCTTGCAGGAAGTTGCCGGCGAGCCCGCCACGCTCATCGAGTATGGTCAAACCGACGCGATCTTCACAAGCCCGGTAGATTCGCGGACGGAAGACTATATCACCGGCCGCTTTGGCTGATCGGTGCGACTAGTCCCAATCCGATCGGACCTGGTCCGGTGCGTATTCACTGTGCGGGCGGCATGACCGCACCCAACTGATTGGAGTGAACCATGCGCAAACTGTTTTCCCGTCAGCTCATCGAGGCCCGTCACGAGATGCTGAGCATCTACGAGGCCGTCGATCTGGCCCTCCACGATGCCGTTAAGGCCTATGTGACCGACGACCGCAAGCTCGCCACCAAGACCAAGAAGCGCACGCTTTCGATTGACGCACGCTGCGCCAACCTGGAGGCCGTCTGCTACAACCTGATTGCCACGCAGTCACCGGTCGCCTCCGACTTCCGCCTGCTTCAGACGATCATCTACGTCGACTTTAACCTGCAACGCATGACCGATAAGGTCCGTCAGATCTGCCGTGCCACGCGTCATATGATCAAGGCCGACATCTCGCTGCCCAAGGAGCTTGTCGGCACGGTCGAGGCCGAGGCTGAGGCCGTCTACCAGGTGCTGGGCTCTTCGCTTTCTGCGCTCGTCACCAACGACATGTCCATCATCTGCAACTATGCCGTCGAGGACGAGCCAGTGCACGCCGCCTACGAGAAGTTCTTCCGCACCTTTAACCGTATGGATACGGGCGACTTTATGGACGACGACAGCAACTATGACGACCTGCGCCGCGCCATCATGGTTTCGCGCTACCTCGATCGCATCGCCTCGATTTCCATCGATGCCGCCTGCCGTCTGACCTTCCTGTTGACCGGACAGCGTATGACTGCCGGTGATATCGCCTGCACTGATGAGGATGAGCTCGAGAGCATGCGCGTGCCTTCGGGCGAGGGTGTTATCATGAGGCCCGCCGTCGATGCACGCTACGTTGCCAAGGTGCCCGTTAACGAGGTCAGCGAGGTTCTTCGCTACCTGCTCGATCATCTTGAGGATGAGGACGATGGCGAGGACGACGAGGAGTAAGTAACCCCGTTCGTCGAAAGATTGTAAATACCTAAGTGAGCGCGGCCTTGCACATGCGGGGCCGCGCTCTTGCGTTAGCATGGGACTACTTGTTTGGCTGTCAGCGGAGGCGATTGGCAATGGATAACTATTTGGACTTGATGCGCGCTCGCCGCGAGCAGATTCTGGAACGTTTTTATGCGGCGCTCGATCGCGCGGGCCGTCCCCACGACGCCGCGAGCCTCATTGCCGTGTCCAAGACCGTTGGTGTCGATGAGACCGTTGCCGCCATCCAGGCGGGGTATCGCCATTTTGCCGAGAACCGCCCGCAGGAGCTGGTTCGCAAGCTCACGGGTCTGGCGGAGCATCCGGAGCTGCCCGAGGTGCGCTTCGATATGATCGGCAACCTGCAGACCAATAAGATCAATGCGGTGCTGGGCTCAGCCGAGCTGATTCACTCGGTGGGTTCGCTGCATCTGGCGCAGGCGATCTCGAGCCGTGCTGTTCGCAAGATTGAGGCAGGCGAGCTCGTCGGCCCCCAGCGTGTGCTCATTGAGGTCAATGTGAGTGGTGAGGAGTCGAAGGGAGGCTTTTCACCCGATGAGATTCGCGCCGCCGCGGGTGAGCTTGCAGAACTTGAGGGAATTTGCGTACAGGGGCTTATGACTATGGCGCCCCGGGGGAATAAGGATGTGGCACGCCGCACCTTTGCGGGGCTTCGTGAGCTGAGGGATGAGCTGGAGGCGGCGCATCCCGATTTGAACCTGCCTGAGCTTTCCTGCGGTATGAGCGAGGACTTTGAGTCTGCCCTTGAGGAGGGCTCTACGCTCGTTCGCCTGGGCAGGGTAGTATTTAGCCCGGAGTTTGCAGTAAAATAAGGCTCTGAAGTGCGCACTGATTATCGGGGCGCCTGCACTAAACCGCGAGAGGACACAACCATGGGCTTCCTTGACGAGATTAAAAATAAGATGCACCTGGGCGGCCAGCAGGGTTACGACCAGGGTTATGGCCAGGACGACGACTACGGCTACGATGACGGCTACGACGATGGCTATCAGAACAACGGCTACAGTGGTGCTTCGGGCGAGGGCTTCTACACCCAAGACGAGCCGAGCAACGGCCTGCTTGGCCAGACGCGCCGCGGTGAAGCTGAGTCGGTTGCCGTGTATACGCGCTCCGGTCAGCTGGTCGGCGATGACTCCCGCCATGCCACGACGTATAACCCGCCTTCGCGCTCGCAGGACAGTGTTGCGAGCGGTTATCGTCCTGGTGCCTATGACACGCCGTCGAGCTACGCCGAGAATACCCGCGCCCGTGCCGCCGCTGCACCCGCGCCTGCACCGAGCGATGCCTCGGCCTATGCGAGCAATATCATCAACGCCACGCCGCAGCTGCCGGCCTATGTCCTGCGCCCCGAGAGCTATGACGACGTGGAGACCGTGGTGCGCCGCGTTCGCACCAAGCAGCCTGTCGCACTGATTTTTGTGGGCGTACGCACCGAAGTTGCCAAGCGCGTCTTGGACTTCTCTTACGGCTTTGCCTGCGGTCTGGGTGCCACGGTCAAGGAGGTGGGCGACCGCGTGTTCATGGTGCTGCCCGCCGGTTGCGAGGTCAAAGATTCCGATCTCAAGAAGCTTCGTGCCGACGGCTACCTTAAGTAAAGACAAGACGAGGAGATTCCCATCAACATCTACACTATCGTCCAGCTGGTCAACACGCTGTTCAACTTCTATTCCACGCTCATTGTCGTCTACTGCTTTATGACGTGGATTCCCATGAAGCAGGGTGGTTTGCTTCAGGATATTGCCGCGGTGCTTGATAGCGTGTGCGGTCCGTGGCTCAACCTGTTCCGTCGTTTCATCCCGCCGATGGGCGGTATCGATTTTTCGCCGGTCGTTGCGATTATTGCGTTGCAGTTGGTGCAGAGGCTGGTTCTGCAGCTTCTTATAGGTATACTCGTGTAGAACTGACTTAGTAACTTACGTCGGGCGTGTAGCGCCGAGGCGATGAAAAAGGAGACTTGTTATGGCTATTACCCCTGCAGACATCCAGGCTCAGACTTTCTCTGAGGCCAAGCGTGGCTACGATCCTGCCGAGGTCGACGTCTTCTTGGAGACGCTGTCCTCCGAGGTTGACGCTATGCTCGCTAAGATCGTCGACCTTAAGGGTCGTCTGACTGCTACCGAGCAGCAGCTTGCCGATGCGCAGGCTCAGCTTGCCCAGGCTCAGGATGCCACCGCCCAGGCCGTTCCTGCCGCCCCCGTGGCTGCTCCCGCCCCTGACTTCTCCGCTCAGGAGCGCCAGATTTCCGCTGCCCTGATCGCTGCCCAGCAGACCGCTGAGACCATCGTCAACGATGCCAACGAGAACGCTGAGCGTATCCGCAACGAGGCTGACGCCAAGGCCCGCGAGGTTATCCGCCAGGCTCTGACCGAGAAGCAGGCCGAGCTCGAGGAGATCGATCGTCTCAAGGCTTCCCGTGAGGAGTTCAAGGCAGAGTATCTCAAGCTCATCCAGCACTTCATGGACGATGCCCAGAATTCCTTCCCGGCCGATCTGATGGCTTCCACGCCGGTTGGTTCTGCCGCTTCTCCTGCAGTGACTGTTCCCGCCGAGCCGCTGCCCGTCGCTGACCCGGTTGTCCCCGTGGCCGATCCCTTCGCCCCGATCGACAACTTTGCTGCCGACGACCTGGACTAACATTCGGCCTACAATTTAGTGCCTAGAAAGGACCCGCAGCTTGCGGGTCCTTTTTTATGACTGTGCCGGAGTGCGTAACATAAAAAACCGAGCCCTGCACATAATGGCGCAGAACTCGGCGAACGGGTGAGCGGTCAAGGGTAGGTTTTAAGGCATGTCCCAAAACCTACTTGAGGAGGAAGTCGGAGAGGGGAATGGTACGGGCCTCGCGATGCTCGGGATCGGCGATGTGGTCGGCAGGATATCCACAGACGAGCATGTGATAGGGATAGACGCCCTTGGGCAGATTGAACTGCTCCTGTGCCACCCCAGGCTTAAAATGGCATACCCAGCACGTTCCCAGGCCCTGCTCGGTGGCCTCCATCATCATCTGATCGCAGACGATCGAAGTATCGATGGCACTCGAGTTCATCTGATCATACGGGCGCACCCAGGCATCATCGGTAACGCTGCAAATAAGGAAGATAAGCGGAGCGCCAAAGATAGACCCATCACGAGCAAACCGAGGCTGACAAGCAGCTGCCTTCTCCAGAAGCTCAGGCGTATCCAACACCATCACACGGGTTGGATGATTATTACAAGCAGAAGGAGCAATCCGCCCAGCCTCAACAATGGCATCCACCACAGCTTGCTCAACGGAACGATTCTCAAACTCGCGACAAGAATACCGACCCCGAGCCAGATCCAAATAAGACATACAAGCCCTCCAACAATTAAAAATCAAACAAACCCAAAGTAACCCAAACAGTACCCAAAGCAGCAATCAGCCAAACGCTCATCAAGGGCCAAAGTGTCCGAACGGATACCAAAGGTCCCTTCAGCCAAACCCCCCCATTGCGCTAAACCTATCAGCCAAAGTTCCAATGGTGGTACATAAGGGAGCGGGCCCGACCACAGATAACCTTTTGAACGACTCTGCTTGCAGCCGGAGTGAAAAAGGTTATCAGTGGTCGGGCCCGCGACCGGTGGGACATGTACCCCCAATTAACTGTTCTTCATGACAATCGAATCCACGATATCGGCCACAGTCTCGCAGCAGTCGGCGCAGTACTCCAGGAAGGCGTAGACGTCACGCCAAGCGATGACCTCGAGCGGATCCTTGCCGTTAACGTGCAGGTTGCGCATGGCGTTGATGTAGAGCTCGTCGGCCTCGGACTCGATGGTGTTGATCTGGATGACCAGCTCGCGCAGCGTTTTGGACTTGCGGTAGTTGGGAAGCTCGACCATCAGGTCTTTCATGGCGCGGCAGGCGTCAGTCACCTTGTGAGCGATGACGATGGCATCGGGGTGAATGCTCTGGATGTTGGTGAAGTAGACGCGCTGCACGACGCCCTCGATACGGTCAAGCACAGTGTCGAGCGAGCAGCTCATCAGGTCCAGATCCTCGCGCTCAAGCGGGGTGATAAAGGCAGTGAGCAAGGCATCCTCGAGCTCATGGTGCTTCTTGTCGGCCGCATGCTCAATCGCATGCATCTCCTCGAGCATGTCGTGGATCTGCGCGGGATCAAAGTTCTCAAAAATCTTGATGAGCAACTCTGCGGCCTGGACAGCAAGGTCGGCGCAGGCGACGTAGTTGTCAAAGTAGAACGAATCGGGTTTCTTTGCCATGGGTGGGTCCTTTCGAGGCGAAGACGGGTGGGCGAAGTGTTGCGGTCCAGATGGACGTTCGGTTTGACTAGAGGAACATCATGAACAGCTTGGCCATGACAAAGCTGATGAGTCCGCAGGCGGGGAAGGTGAAGAACCAGGTGAACATCATGTCCTTGACGACGCCGAAGTTGATGGCCGAGAGGCGCTTGACGGCACCGACGCCCATGATGGCGCAGGTCTTGATGTGCGTGGAGGACACAGGGATGCCGGTAAGGGTGGCAAGCAGCAGGTTCGCGGCGCCCGCCAGGTCGGCGGAGAAGCCCTGGTACTTTTCGAGCTTGACCATGCTCTGGCCGACGGACTTGATGATGCGCTCGCCGCCCACGCTGGTGCCGATGCCCATAGTGGCCGAGCACAGCAGCATAATCCAGATGGGGATGCCTGCATCGCCGACGCTCGTCTGGCCGCTGGCAAAGGCCACGCCTAAAAAGAGCACGCCGATGAACTTCTGTCCATCCTGCGCGCCGTGCATAAAGCTCATGGCCGCAGCGCTCGCGATCTGAGCGTATTTAAAGAAGACATTGGCACGTCGCCTGTTGGCGGCGGCGAAAAGAATCGAGACGAGCTTGCACAGGACCCAGCCCATGACAAAGCCCAGGCCGATGGAGAGTGCCAAGCCGTAGATGACCTTCATCCACTCGTGGACGTTGACGCTGCTCGCGCCGCCGAGGGCGATAGCGGCACCGGTCAGGCCGGCGATAAGGCTGTGGCTTTGCGAGGTGGGGATGCCAAAACGCGACGCTGTGGCGCCGTAGACGACGATGGAGAACAGGGCCGCGCACAGGCAGGCGAGCGCCATGGTGCTGTTTCCGCCAAAGTCGACGATATGCGAGATGGTATTGGCGACGCTCGCATTAAAGTGCGTCATGATGAGCACACCGAGGAAGTTGAATGCGGCGCTCATGAGAATGGCGGCGCGGGCGGGCATGCAACGCGTAGTGACGCAGGTCGCGATGGCGTTGGGCGCGTCGGTCCATCCATTGACGAAGATGGCGCCGAGCGCGAGGATCACGGTGACGGCAAGGACTGGGTTCGACACAATTTGGCCGAGGAAAGTTGAGAACGTTACGTCCATATATGGGCTTTCTCGAAGTTTGCAGACACGTTACAAAAACATGATAAATCGTATCACCTCCTGCGGGTTTCTTTGCCGAGTTCTGATGGGAGAAGTAATTTTTTGGCACTAAAATTGAATATTAGCCCTGTTGACCGTGGGTGTTCTTTTTGCTATCACGCCATGCGGACACGCGCGTTCGCTCCGACATTCCAAAACCACAGTCTGTTCGCTTTACAATATGCAAACATGCGTTCGATAATGGGAAGTATGGAATATCGACAGACAGATGGCAAAACTCGGCGCGTGCACAAGCAGTATGTGGACGTCGTGGCTCGCATCCTCGCGGGCGGACAAGTCGTGCCGGTTACCGTCTGCTGGGTCGACGGTCGCTGCTTTACGATTGACGAGATCGTCTCGTCCACTGGTTTTGGCCTGACGGTCCACGGCGTTCGTACGGCAACCTATAAGGTGCGTTTTGGCGGGCACGCGACCGAGTTGTATCTGGAGGACCAGGCGTACGGACGGCCGGACGGCTCGCAGGCCCACGTGATGCGTTGGTGGGTCTGGGCGTTTGATCGTACGCTTGAGGGCGAGCGCCGTAGGTAAGGACGCACGGCGTTCGGGTACAATGGCAGGAATCTTGTCATCTGCTGCGCCGTCTTTCACGGCGCTTTGTGAAAGGACGAAGTATGAACGATATCCAGGGCTATCAGAACGGCCCCATCGAGACCGGTGCAAGCCGTGCCAAGGAGATGTCGCCGCGCGCGTACAACCTTGTCATGTCTGCCCTGATCTTCTTGGGCTTTTGCGCCATGGGCGCCGGCGCCTACTTTACGAGCACCATGTCGTTTGCGCGCATGATGATGAGCGGCGCAGCCTTGCCGCTGGTCTTTGGCTCGTTTATTTTGACCATCGTCGGCATGGTCATGATGTCGGCCGCCGCCAGCAAGCAGTCCGTGGGCCTGTCCCTTGTGGGCTACGTAATCTTTGCGAGTACCTTTGGCCTGACCGCGTCGTTTGGCCTTGCCAACTACGACCTGCCCACCATCAACACTGCCTTTATCGCCACGGCCGCCATCACCTTTGTCTTTGGCGCGCTGGGCGTGACCTTCCCCAAGTTTTTCCAGCGCGTATATGGCATCGGTTTTGGCATTCTGCTCGCCACTATTCTGGTTGAGATCGTGCTGATGTTCATGGGCGTCTCGCAGTCCATCACCGACCTGATCGTGATCGTGGTGTTCGCCGGCTTTATTGGCTACGACACCTATGTTGCCACGACGGTGCCGCCTACGCTGCCCAACGCCGTGCTCATGGCGTCCAATCTGTTCGTTGACATTATCAACGTGTTCCTGCGCATCCTGAACATCCTTGGCCGTCGCGACTAGTGGCGAATTGCGGCGGTGCTTGCCGTGCGGGCAAATCGATGCGAAAGGCGGTCCTTCGGGGCCGTCTTTTTTGTGCGCGGCGGGGTATGATGGATGGGAAAAAGCCGATAGCGGCAGCGACAGGAAAGGTGGCCACGTATGGCAGATGTCGACAACAGGAACCGTAACCGCAGGTCTAACCGAGCGGGTCAGCCCAATCCCAAGCGCGAGGCGCGTGCCAAGGCCGCCGAGCGCCATGTGGCGGCTGTGTCCGAGGCCTGCGCCAAGGACATCGAGCGTTCGCTTGCCGGCGTGCGCGAGTTCGATGGTATGCCTGCCGGCTTTGTCTCGGCGATGAAGGCCAAGGTTCAGAGTGCTGTGGTCGCCGAAGAACAGGTTGCCGAGGATGTCGAGGGCGCGGAGCCTGCCGAGGAAATCGCCGAAGCTGAGTCCGCGCCTGCTGAGGAGCCCGCTCCGGTTCTGCCCGAGGTCACCGTGCTCGATGCCTCCGCCACGCAGGCCATCTTGGACAACGGTCGTGGCTATGCGCAGTTCTGCGACATGGCCGTGCTCGCCTTTGCCTCGTTCACCAACCCGGGCGGTGGCTATATTCAGGGCTATCTGGGCCAGGAGGCCACGCTGTGCGCCGATTCGTATCTGTACAACGTTCTCGATAAGCAGCGCAAATGGTACGGCGAGAACCGTCGCCGCAACATCAACTGCGAGCTTTACCGAAACCGTGCGCTGGTGGTGCCTGCGGTGCGCTTCGACCGCAACCACGTGCATGCATACGCCGACGTGATCGTGGCCGCCGCGCCCAACGTTAAGCGCGCCCGCCAGGAGTATCGCGTGAGCGACGATGCTCTGCTGGATGCCCTGCGCGACCGCATTCGCTTTGTGCTTGCCATCTGCGACGAGCTGGGTCGCGAGAAGCTCGTGCTGGGCGCTTGGGGCTGCGACAACAACGGCTTTGACGCAGAGGCCGTGGCCGAGCTCTTCCGCAAGGAGCTCGCGTCGGGCGACTTTAAGGTCAAGCAAGTCTTTTTTGCCGTGCCTTCTACGCGCTGGGATGAGGATTTTGCCAAGTTCGAGCACGTGCTGGCAAACTTCCCCGAGCGCAACGAGGAGTCCTATGCCCAGGTTGCCGCTCGCGCTGCGGCAGCTCGCGCCGCCGAGCAGGCCCAGGCCGCTACCGAGGATGATGAGGACGAGGACGATTGGCGCAAGTACCTGTAATCGGTGCGCGCGATGTGATATGCCAAGCCGACGGGAGGGATCGCCCCCCGTCGGCTTTTTACCGAATGGGGAGCTCAAGATGAAAAACGTTCTATGCTTTGGCGACAGCAACACCTATGGTTACGATCCAGCGGGCATGCGCGACGGCACCGCGGTGCGCTATGCGCAGGATGTGCGCTGGTGCGGCGTGGCCCAACGTGACTTAGGCGAGGGCTGGCATGTAATTGAAGAAGGCCTCAACGGCCGCACGACGGTACGCGACGACATGTGCCATCTGGACACCAATCTTAACGGCATCCGCGCGCTTCCGATGCTGCTCGAGGCCCATAAGCCGCTGGATGCGATCGTTATTATGCTGGGAACTAACGATTGCAAGACGGTCTTCGGCGTGACGGCTTCCGATATTGCCCGCGGCGCCATGGCGTTAATTCGCGCCGTCCGTGCGTTTGCATGGACCGATGCCGCGCCCTGCCCGCGCATTCTGCTGATGGCACCTATCAAGATCAAGCCGCAAATCGCCGATGTGTACATGACCGACTTTGACGAGCGCTCTGTCGAGGCCTCGGAACATTTTGGTGAGTACTACGCGCATGTGGCTGAGCAGTTTGGCTGCGACTTTTTGAATGCAGCGGAGTTTGCCGAGCCGGGCGATATCGACTATCTGCATATGATGCCCGAAAGCCACGAGAGCTTGGGACATGCCGTGGCAGCCAAGCTCCAAGAGATGCTCGGTGAGTAGCGCGACCCCAAGCCACCACAGAAGTTCCCCTTGCGGCGGCTTGTTTCGTTGCTTTGTCTCGATCTGTAACAGTTGTAAGGCCGAAAACGGGCTAGATGTTACAGATTGAGATTATTTAGGTCGATATCGGTCGTTTGTCTCGATCTGTAACATCTAGGGTCGATTTCGCCGAGTTACTGTTACAGACCGAGATTATCTTCTCAGCGGAATTTGAATGTCTCAATCTGTAACAGGTGGGCCGAAAAATGGACTCTAACTGTTACGGATCGAGATGTTTGTGGGAACCACCGCAAAGGTGCCTGTCCCCTTTGCGGTGGTTTTGGGCTGTGAATCTTAATACTGCCACATGTGGTTGACAGGGCCGGAGCCTTTGCCCATGTCAAGGCCGGCGGCGAGGGCGCCCGTTAGGTAGGCCTTGCCGGCGTTGACGGCATCGGCAAGATCCATACCCTGGGCCAGCGCACAGGCGATGGCGGACGAAAGCGTGCAGCCGGTACCATGCGTGTTGCCGGTCTCGATGCGCTTGTGGCGGAACCACGTGGTGAGCGGATCGCCCAGGTGGTTGCCCTCGTCATCGAGCGGTGCGGGCTCTGCTAGCACATCGTTGGCCTCGTTGACAAAATGCCCGCCCTTAACGAGAGACGCGCACCCAAAGCGGCGGGTGAGGAGCATAGCGGCATTTTGCTGCGTGCGCTCGGAATCGACCTCGTAATCGAGCAGCGCCATGGCCTCGGGAATATTGGGCGTGATGACGGTCGCCAGTGGGAACAGGCGGCGTGTAAGCGCTTCGGCGGCGTCCTCTGCGATCAGGCGAGCGCCCGAGGTGGCGACCATGACGGGGTCGACGACGATATTTTGTGCGTCCCAGGCGCCCAGGCGGTCGGCGATAACCTCGATAATCTCGGCAGAGGAAACCATGCCGATCTTGACGGCGCTGGGTCGGATATCGTCAAAAACGGCATCGATTTGCGCGGCGACAATATCCGGGGAGATGTTCTGTACGGCGGTGACGCCCAGGGTGTTCTGTGCGGTGATAGCGGTGATGGCCGTCTCGGCATACAGGCGGTGCGCCGTGATGGTCTTGATGTCGGCCTGAATGCCGGCACCACCGCTGGAATCTGATCCTGCGATGGACAGGACGGCGGGTACCTTACTGCGATCCATGTTCGCTCCCTTGTTCGGTCGGATTCAAATGGGTCTTTAAGCCAGCATTATAAAGATGCCCGGGCCGACTCTATGTCGAACCCGGGCGGGCGATGCAATCTTTACGCAAATGTAAGCAAATGTTCACACGTCAACAATTGAGGGGCGCCGGCTCGCCGCTAGAAGCGATCGCAGCGAGGAGTCTAGTCCTCCATGCCAAGGTCGATCGTCGTGCCCTCGAATACCTTGTTGACGGTGCGGACGGCGCACATCTTGCCGCACATGGTACAGGTGCCCTCGGTGGCGGCAGGGGACTCCTCGTAGCGCTTCTTGCCGGTGACGGGATCGAGGGCGCACTTCCACATGGCGTCCCAGTCGAGCTTGCGGCGTGCCTGGCCCATCTTGTCGTCCAGATCGCGGGCGTGCGGCACCTTCTTGGCGATATCGGCGGCGTGTGCGGCGATCTTGGTGGCCATGAGGCCATCGAGCACGTCCTGGGCGTTGGGCAGGCACAGGTGCTCAGCGGGTGTCACGTAGCACAGGAAGTCGGCGCCGGAGCTCGCCGAGATGGCGCCACCGATGGCGGCGGTGATGTGGTCGTAGCCCACGCCGATATCGGTCACCAGCGGCCCCAGCACATAGAACGGCGCATTATGGCACAGGCGCTTCTGCAGCTTCATGTTGGCGGCGATCTCGTCGAGCGCCATGTGACCCGGTCCCTCGACCATAACCTGGACGCCGGCGGCCCAAGCGCGCTTGCACAGCTTGCCCAGCTCGATCATCTCGGCGGTCTCGGTGGCATCGTTTGAGTCGTAGAGACAGCCCGGGCGGCAGGAATCGCCGAGCGAGATCGTCACGTCGTACTCGTGGCAGATCTCGAGCACCTCGTCGTAGAACTCGTAGAAGGGGTTTTCGTTGCCGGTGACTTCCATCCAGCCAAACAGCAGCGAGCCGCCGCGGCTGACGATGTTCATGAGGCGGCCGGTCTCCTTAAAGGTCTTGATGACCGACTTGTTGATGCCGCAGTGGATGGTCATGAAGTCCACGCCGTCCTCGGCGTGCGCGCGAACGACCTCGAGCAGGTCGTCCTTGGTGAGCTTGACCAGCGGCTTTTCCATGTAGCCGATGGCGTCGTACATGGGGACGGTGCCCACCATAAGCGGCGTCTCGTCGATGAGCTGCTGGCGGAACTGGCGCGTCTTGCCCGAGTTGGAGAGGTCCATGATGGCGTCGGCGCCAAAGTCCTCGGCAATCTTGACCTTCTTCCATTCCTCGGCGGCATCGGCCTTGTCGCCCGAGATGCCCAAGTTCACGTTGACCTTGGTGGACAGGCCCTCGCCGACACCAAAGGCGCGCATGCCCTTTTTGATATGCACGATGTTGGCGGGAATGGCGATGCGGCCGTCTGCCACGCGCTCGCGGATGTACTCGGGGTCGCGATGCTCGCGCTCGGCGACCTCTTTCATCTGAGGTGTGATCTGCCCAGCGCGGGCGAAGTCGATTTGCGTGACGAGCTTGGGCTCGGTCTGTGTGCTCATTGGCACGGCTCCCTTCGTTGGCATTACCCATATCAGGTTTGCGGGTCAGGGCGGGCGCGCCCAGTCTCAGCCTGCCGTCTTGTCCTGCAAGCTCCCCGTTTATGTGGTGGGCTCAAGTATAGCTCGAATGGGTACGATTGACGCGATGAGCATGCCCGTGGGGAGGCGAACATGGAAGACAAGCATCTATATCGAGAGATGCAATGGGACGTATCGGCCGAGGAGGGCCGTGCGCACCATGGCCTTGTCGCGATTGGTTTTGCGATCCTTGCCGTGCTGGTGATTGCCTTTTGTATCTGGACGTTTGGTGGTCGCGGCGGCGCTGCATGGGAGTTTGAGGCCGACGATGCCCTGCCGATCATGACGGTGAAGGTCACTGGCGGTAACACGGTGGCCGCGCCGGGCGACTACTGGTATCTGCGCGACGAGTTTGTGCAATTGCAGCTGAGCGGCGGGTCTATTCCGGGCGAGGAAATCGAACGCGTGACGTTTGATGAGGCGCTCAAAACACTGACGGTGGAGCTCAAAGATCAGGGCGATGTGCCCACGACCATGGATATCGCTCTGACGGAGTGGCGTCTGGAACCTCCGTCGGGCGTTACGGTATCCGACGTAGAGCGCGTTAAGGTTACCTACCAAGATGGCTCAACGAGCGAGATTGCAAAGGCCGATGGCTTGGCGGAGTAACGGGGCGTTTGGAAACGGCGGGCCTATTGTGCCTGCGCGTTCATGAATGCCAGGGTGTTTTTGTCTGAAAGCTCGGGGATGTGCCGATAGCCGATGTTGAATGCGGTAAGTTCGCTTGCATCCTCGAGCTTGTTTTCTGCCATCCACCGCACCATGGAGCCGCGCGCCTTTTTGCTGGCGGTCGAGCGCTGGATGGGCTTGCCGTTGCGGATACCCTCGCCAAAAAGGCATGTGACGGCCATGGCGTCGTCCGCGAGGTGGGGCAGAACGGTTTTGGCATACTCTACGCTGGCGAGATTGACGATCGTGGTGTTTGAGCCTGCCGGGGCGATAGCCCGCGCGAGCTTGTCGCTCCAAAACGCGTAGAGGTCTTGGGCATCGTCAACGGCGAGCTTCGCGCCCATCTCCAGTCGATACGGTTCGACGGCATGGAAGGGACGAACGCACCCGTAGAGGCCGGAGAGGATCCACAGATGGTCTTGCAGCCATGCGAGCTGCACTGAATCCATCACCTCGGGTGCCATGCTCTGGTACTGAATGCCGTGATAGGACATGATGGCGGGGGAGAGGTGACGGGCGAGTGCGGGATTGTCGAGATCGCCGTTCCCCAAGATGGGCTCGAACTCATGCAAAATGTCGAGACAAGGGGCCAGCAGCTTGTCGCTGACGTTCCACAGAGCTTGTAGGCCGCTGTCGCCTTCGGTTCGTTCGATGTCCAAGAGCGCATGGTGCAGCTGAGCGGTCTCGCGCGCAAAGGGCGGAATCCCCTGAACTTCAAAACCATCTTGTGCCGCGCGCATTTGCTTGGCGGGTGAAACGATGACCTGGAGCATGAACTCTCCTCTGCCAAAAAAGTCGCGGCGGAATACGGTCTGCGCGAGCCGGTTGAAGGCCAGGTTAGTCCGTATTCCACCGCAAGTTATAAAGGGCTGGTTTGGTGCGCCTTACAAGGGTTGGTTAGGCGCGCTCGAGGAAGGCTTTGTACCCGCGATAGGCCTCGTAGATGTCGGCCTTGTTGGCGACCTCCCACAGGGCGTGCATGGACAGGACGGCAACGCCGGAGTCGATGACGTTCATGCCATACTTGGCCATGATGTAGGCAATGGTGCCGCCACCGCCCGCGTTGACGCGACCGAGCTCACAGGTCTGGAAGTCCACGCCGGCCTCGTCCATGATGTCGCGGACGAGGGCCACGTACTCGGCATCGGCGTCGTTGGAACCGCCCTTGCCGCGGCTGCCCGTGTACTTGTTAAAGCACAGGCCACGACCCATAAAGGCGGCGTTCTTCGTCTCGAACTTGCCGGCATAGCCCGGGTCGAAACCGGCGGACACGTCGGAGGAGAGCATGCGGCTGCGGGCGAGCGCGCGGCGCAGGGCCAGCGGGCTATCCTCGCCGGCGAGCGTCATGATCTCGGCGACGGTGTTCTCGAAGAAGCGACTCGTCATGCCGGTGGCACCCACGGAACCGATCTCCTCCTTGTCGACGATGAGCGTGATGCTCGTGCGCTCCACGTTGGCGACGTCGATCTGGGCGAGCATGGAGGGGTAGGCACAGACGCGGTCGTCATGGCCATAGCCCAGAATCATGGAGCGGTCGAGGCCCATGTCGCGGGCGGGGCCGGCGGGCACGACCTCGATCTCGGCGGAGAGGAAGTCCTCCTCCTCGACGTCGTACTGCTCCTTGAGGATATCCAGGAACATCTGCTTGACGGGCTCCTTGGGGGCGTCCTTGTCGTCCTCGTCAAACTTGACGGGACGGCCGCCCACGATCACGTCGAGGATCTCGGCGTCGACAGCGTCCTTGGCGGGCTTGGACATCTGCTCGCTCGAGAGATGGATCAGCAGGTCGGAGATGGTAAAGACCGGATCGTCCGCCTTGTCGCCGATATTGATGTCGACGGTGGTACCGTCCTTTTTGCAGATGACGCCCACGAGTGCGAGCGGGGAGGCTACCCAGTGGTAGCTCTTGACGCCGCCGTAGTAGTGCGTGTCGAGATAAGCCATGTCGCCGGCCTCGAAGGCGGGGTTCTGCTTAAGGTCCAGGCGCGGCGAGTCCACGTGCGCGCCCAGGATGTTAAAGCCCTGCTCGAGCGGGGCGGTGCCCAGATTGACGAGCATAAGGTCCTTGCCGTGGTTAGCGGCATACACCTTGTCGCCTGCCTTAAGCTCGCGGCCTGCGGCGATTACGGTCTCCAGGTCGACGTATCCCGCCTCCTCGGCCATCTTGATGCCGGCCTTGACGCACAGGCGCTCGGTCTTGTTCTCACTCAAAAACTGCTTATAGCCGCGGCAAAGCTCCTCGAGCTCCTCGATTTGCTGTGGCGTGTACTTTTTCCATGCGCAGGGACGCTCCATGACGCAGGCTCCTTTCGGATCGATCGTGCTGGTTGATGTACCGTGAGCCATCGTATCACGCGCGGGCTCACGGTGGCGGGGGAGCTTGATGTGAGGTGGCCGCGGGGCGGGGAGCGTGTAAACTGGAGTGAGCAAACCGTGCCCAGCCCAAAGCGAGGTATTCAATATGTCTGACAAGCGCCGCACCTTTGCCGTTATCGACGGCAACTCGCTCATGCATCGCGCCTTCCACGCCGTGCCGCCGACCATGAACGCGCCGGACGGTCGCCCCACCAACGCGATCTTCGGCTTTCTGAACATGTTTCTCAAGATGATCGATGCCTTTAACCCCGACGGTGTGGTCGTGGCGTTTGACAAGGGCAAACCGCGCGTGCGCATGGAGATGCTGCCGCAGTATAAGGCGCAACGCCCGCCCATGGACCCCGATCTGCATGCGCAGTTTCCGATGATCAAGGAGCTGCTCACCGCGCTCAACGTGCCGATTCTGCAGTCCGAGGGCTGGGAAGGCGACGATATCCTGGGAACCATGGCGCGCCTGGGTGAAGAGGCCGGCTGCGACATGCTGCTGGTGACCGGCGACCGCGACATGTATCAACTCGTGACCGAGCACGTCAACGTGGTCTCGACCCGCAAGGGCCTGTCCGACGTGGCGATCATGACGCCCGAGAGCGTGGACGACCTGTATCACGGCATTACGCCGGCGCTCGTGCCCGATTTTTACGGTCTAAAGGGCGATACGTCGGACAACATTCCCGGCGTACCGGGCATCGGCCCCAAAAAGGCGAGCGCGCTCATCGCACAGTACGGCAGCTTGGACGAGGTCATCGCGCATGCCGACGAGGTCAAGGGCAAGATGGGCGAGAACCTGCGTGCGCACATCGACGATGCGCTGCTGAGCCGCAAGGTCGCAACCATTCGCACCGATGCGCCCGTCGAGCTCGACTTTGACGAAACGTCCTTCCCGGCGTTTTCTGCCGACGAAGTGTCCGCGGCGCTGGGCACACTTGGTATCACCGCCATGCAGAACCGTTTCTTGGCGCTGGTCGGCGGCGAGGGCGGGGCTGCTGCTGCCTCCAGTGTGGTTGAGATACCTGCTATGGTTCGTGCAGCCGCCGGCGATGCCGACGCGCTTGGTGCCGTTGCGGCTGAGGTCTCCCGCGCGATTGATGCCGGCGAGTGGGTCGCCGCCGTGGTGGACGACGACAAGGAAGAGGGCGCGCTCTTTGGACTGACGCGCACGCTGTGGTTGGCGACGTCCAAGGGCCTGTTCGCGCTCGAGGAGGGCGACAGCTGTGCGGCGGCTGAGGTTGAGGGCTTCAACTTCGTTCACGGCGTGATTGCCGGCGTGCTCGCGCGTCTGTTTATGGAGGGTCGCGTGGCGAGCCCGGATATGAAGGCGCTGTTGCACGAGCTTTCGCCCGTCGATTCTTCTGAGCCCGAGCTCATGGATCCGCTCGCTACCGATTCCACGCGTATCTTCGATACCGTGGTCGCTGCCTATCTGCTGGATTCCGATCGCTCCGAGTTCGATGAGGCATATCTTGCCGATACGTATCTGCAGATGGCGCTGCCTGCGGCGCGCGGCGCAGAGGGTGCCGGTGAGGACGCTCCGGCGCCTGCCGCCCGTACTGCGGCTCTGACGCTGGCGCTCGTGGCACCGTTGCGCGAGTGCATGGCCCGTGAGAATGCCGCCAACGTGTTCGATGGCATCGAGATGCCGCTCGTTCCGGTACTTGCCAAGATGGAGCGCGCGGGCATGCTCGTGGACCCCGACCGTCTGCACAGTCTGTCCGAGGGTCTGGCGACCCAGATTACCGAGGTTGAGCGCAGTATTCGCGACCTGGCGGGTGACGAGACCTTTAATATTGGCAGTCCCATGCAGCTGTCGCACGTGCTCTTTGATGTGATGGGGCTTCCGACCAAGGGCCTCAAGAAGACTAAGCGCGGCTATTATTCGACCAACGCCAAGGTGCTGAGCGACCTTGCGCGTGACCACGAAATCGTGCGTCTGATCTTGGACTGGCGTGAGAAGTCTAAGATCAAGTCCACCTATCTGGACACGCTGGGCCCGCTACGCCGTGGTGACGGTCGCGTACACACTACGTACAACCAGACCATCACGGCAACGGGGCGTCTGTCCTCGAGCGACCCGAACCTGCAGAACATCCCGACGCGCTCGGAGCTGGGTCGTACCGTCAAGACGGCGTTTTCGGCAGGCGAGGGAAGCGTCTTTTTGGCGGTGGACTACTCGCAGATCGAGCTGCGTCTGCTGGCGCATCTCTCAGGTGACGAGCACTTGGTGCGCGCCTTTAACGAGGGCGAGGACTTCCATGCCGAGACGGCGGCGCGCGTGTTCGGTGTGCCGGTGTCCGAGGTAACGCCCGACCTGCGCAGTCGCGCCAAGGCCGTGAACTTTGGCATCGTGTATGGCCAGCAGGCCTACGGCCTGTCGCAGTCGCTGCATATCTCGATGGCCGAGGCACGCGACATGATCGACCGCTACTACGAGGCCTACCCGGGCGTGCGCACGTTCCTCGACAACGTGGTGGCACGCGCCAAGCAGACGGGCTACGCCGAGACCATGTACGGCCGCCGTCGTCATATTCCGGAGCTCAAGGCCAAAAACCCGCAACTCCGCGGCTTTGGCGAGCGCACGGCCATGAACCATCCCATGCAGGGAACCGCCGCCGACATCATCAAGATCGCGATGGCCCGCGTAAGCCGCCGCCTGGAAGAGGAAGGCTTTGCCGCCCACATGATCCTGCAAGTGCACGACGAACTGGACTTTGAGTGCCCCATCGACGAAGTCGAGCGCCTAACCACCATGGTCCGCGACGTCATGGAGCACGTAGTAGACCTCCGCGTCCCCCTAATCGCCGAAGCCAGCACCGGCATAACCTGGGCCGACGCCAAGTAAAGACATACCAACAACCCCAAAGTAACCAAAACAGAAGGGGGCTCCTTGCCAACAAGGAGCCCCCTTCATTCCAAACTATCAGCCAAGTATCCAGACGCCAAGACGCCATCCATGCGGCAAGCAAGTCACCGCAGGACCTGGCCGGGCGACGCGGGTAAGTTTTTCGTAGATTCCGCACGAGCCGAAGGCCACTTAATGTGGCCTTCGAGCGAGCCCAGGACCTGACCGAACGAAAAACTTACCCGCGTCGCCCGGCCAGGTCCGACAGGTTGCGTTAACGAGCCGCCAAGATGGCGTCGATGAGCGTCAGTACGCCCCCGTCGTTGTTGCTCGGAATGCGCCACTTGGCGTGCGCGTTCATGTGCTCCTCGGCATTGTCCACGATAAAGCTATGCCCGACGCGCTCCAGCATGGGGATGTCGTTGTAGGTATCGCCCACGGCGGCAGCATCGGCAATATCGATGCCCAGGTGCTCGCACAGGTGAGCGACGCCGGCGCCCTTGTCGACGCCCAGGTTCATAAAGTCGATCCACTCGCGCCCAGCGTTGGTGACGTAGAGTTTGTCCGAGAACTCGGGGCTATAGGTCTCGCGGAAAGCGGGCTCGGCGTCGTAGCCGGGGAAGAAGACCGAAATCTTGTTGGACTCGAAATCAATGCCCTCAAAGCTGTCTACGTAGTTGATTGTGTTGTAGTAGACGCTGATCTCGTCGTGGTATTGATGGTCGCGGGCAAGCACGTAGAACTCGTCGAAGCAGCACAGGACGGGGACAGCGCGAGGATCCTCCGAGGCACGGTTCAAGACCTGCTGATACAGCTCCACGTCAATATTGCTTTTATAGATATAGCTGCCGCGATAGATCACGCAAGCTCCGTTGTCGGGACAAAAGGCGAGGCGGTTCTTGATGCCCTCGAACATCTCCTCGAGCTTGGGGGCGGGACGTCCGCTGGCGGGGCAGAATACGATGCCGGCGTCGGCGAGCTTGTCCAGGCGCTCATCAAGACCCTGGGGCAGCACACGCTCGTCGGTCAGCAGCGTCTTGTCCATATCGACGGCGAGAATCTTAATGTTGCCGATGTTGGCGTCCGATTCGTAAGTTTGCATAAAAATGCGCCTTTCGTTTCGAGATTGTTTCAGACGTTATAACCATCAACTAGTAGTCGAGCGTATTTTCGCAGGAATGGTGCGTATTTGCACCACGCTTCACAAAGTAATGAAAAAACTTTTCAGAAATTTGAATTTGTCGCTTGTGCTGCGGGCACTTTAGCGTAATATAGCGACCATCGAAAACGGAGACGGAAAAACAACCGCTTACCGAGTAAAAGGTACCGTTTACGATATTTGAATTGCGCCCGGCGATACGTGAAAGGAGAGGCAGATGCAGTTCGTAAAGATCATCACCACTGCAGACAATGCCATCCGACGCCAGCGCGCAATTTCCCGACGACGATAACAATCGTCTCTGTCCGCATGGGGCGAATTGCCTCAACAGAGTCATTTTGAGGTCGTTGGGTTTTAGCACGACATTGCTGCATGTTTCTAGGGCATGTATGTGCTGATTTTTGCTATTTAACCTGATATTGCACGGTATATGACCTTGAAATGACTTGCAACTGACCGATGTTCTAACTAGCTACCAAGGGCGAAAGGAAACAGCCATGAGCAAGGAAAAAGTCGTTCTCGCATATTCCGGTGGTCTTGATACATCCGTATGTGTCAAGTGGCTCCAGGACGAGAAGAATCTCGATGTCGTTTGCGTCTGCGGCAACGTGGGCCAGGAAGAGACCGGACTGGATGCCAAGAAGCAGAAGGCGCTCGACCTGGGCGTTCTCGATTGCCAGGTGCTCGACCTGCGCGACGAGTTCTCCGATGAGTTCCTGACCAAAGCCATCGCCGCAAACTCCATGTACGAGAATAAGTATCCGCTGCTCTCCGCCCTGTCTCGCCCGCTGCTTGCCAAGAAGCTTGTTGAGGTCGCCCACGAGTTTGGCGCGACCTACGTCGCCCACGGCTGCACTGGCAAAGGTAACGATCAGGTCCGTTTTGAGGCCGCCGTCAAGGCCCTCGACCCCGAGCTCAAGGTTATCGCCCCGGTTCGCGAGTGGGACCTGAAGTGCCGTCCCGACGAGGTCGCCTATGCCCACGCCCACAACGTGCCGGTTCCCGAGGGTGCCAACGACAACCCCTACTCCATCGACGACAACCTGTGGGGTCGCGCCATCGAGTGCGGTCACCTGGAGGACCCTTGGAATGAGCCGCTCGATGACGCTTGGGTTATGACCAAGAACCCCGAGGACACGCCTGACACCCCGACCTATACCGAGATCGAGTTTGAGGCCGGCAAGCCTGTCGCCGTCGACGGCAAGAAGATGAAGCTCTCCGAGATCGTCATCGCCCTCAACAAGATTTCGGGCGACAACGGCTTTGGCCGTCTTGACCTGGTCGAGGATCGTCTGGTGGGCCTCAAGAGCCGCGAGTGCTATGAGGTTCCCGGCGCCCTGACGCTCATCACCGCCCACAAGGCGCTCGAGGACATCTGCGTCGAGGGCGACCTGCTCAAGACCAAGATCAAGCTCGAGCAGGATTGGGCCACCGCCGTGTACAACGGCCAGTGGTACAGCCCGCTCAAGAACGCGCTCGACGCCTTTATGGCCGATACCCAGAAGTTCGTGACCGGCACTGTCCGTCTGAAGTTCTTTAAGGGCAACTGCCATGTCGTCGGCCGCAAGAGTCCCTTCAGCCTCTACGACTACGGCCTGGCTACCTACGACCGCGACACCACGTTTGACGAGAAGGCCAGCGCCGGCTTTATCGAGATCGATACGCTGTCGCTCAAGACGTGGGCAAAGGTCCAGGGCCCCAGCTCTGCTGCTGCCCAGGCCTAGCGCCTCCTTCCCTTGGTATCCGCGCGGCCCATCCGCGTGATACATAACGGGCGCACGGGGTCCCTACCTTTCGTTATGCTTGCTGACACTTCTTAACATCGGTGGCCCCTACGTTCCGCCCGCATATATGATGCCGCGTCTGCGGCTGAGTCCGAGCCCCGCCGGGGTTGTCCGGCGGGGCTCCTTCTATCAATTTGGCGGCTCTGTGCCTATATATATGAGGAGTATCCATTATGTTCAATGCTATCGCGCATGCTTTGCTTGCCCTCGCGCCCGAGTTCGATGCTGTAAGGGTCGAGGACGTTCCTATGAGCCTGAAGGCCTGGATCGATGGTTCGCAGGGCAACATCCGGAGGGAGACGTTGGGCGCCAAGTGCATGGTGCGTCACTTCTTTGCAAATTAGCCACATGGCCCCGCGCGCGGCAGGGAGTGTGTAAAACTAGCGGTTGATAAATCGCTTTAGCGACAGGGCACATTGCTTTGGACGCTTGTTTTGGTATTTGGAGAAAGGAGACGGTTCCATGGCTCTTTGGGGCGGTCGTTTTGAGGCGGGCGTGGCCGAGGTCACGCAGGAGTTTGGCGCGTCGCTGCCGGTCGACAAACATCTCTATAAGCAGGATATCGCCGGCTCTAAGGCGCATGCCAAGATGTTGGCCGCCCAGGGCATCATCAGTGCCGAGGACGAGCAGGCGATTGCCAAGGGCCTGACCGGAATCGAACAGGATATCGATGCCGGCAACTTTACCTTCGACATCAACGATGAGGACATTCATATGTCCATCGAGAGCGAGCTGACGCGTCGCATCGGCGAGGCTGGCAAGCGCTTGCATACTGGGCGTTCGCGCAACGACCAGGTGGCGACCGATACGCGCCTGGGCGTCAAGGCGCTGGCCAAGGAGCTCATGGAGGCCAATCTTGAGCTGCGCCATGTGCTGGTGGATGCGGCCAAGAAGTACGACAAGGTGATTCTGCCGGGCTACACGCACATGCAACATGCTCAGCCCGTGCTGCTGTCGCATCACCTGCTGGCGTATTCCTGGATGTTCGCGCGCGACTTTACGCGTTTGAAGGCCGCCTTTGATGCTGCCGACAACTGCCCGCTGGGTGCCGCTGCGCTTGCCGGTACGAGCTATCCGCTCGATCGCCAGATGACGGCTGCCGAACTTGGCTTTGCGGGCGTGATCCCCAACTCGCTCGATGCCGTTTCCGACCGTGATTTTCTGCTCGATCTGCATTACGCCGGATCCGTCATGGCGATGCACCTGTCGCGTCTTTCCGAGGAGATCGTACTGTGGTCGAGCTCCGAATTTGGCTTTATCACGCTTTCCGACTCGTACTCCACTGGCTCGTCCATCATGCCGCAGAAGAAGAACCCCGACTTTGCCGAGCTTATCCGCGGCAAGAGCGGTCGCGTGTACGGCAACCTGGTGCAGCTGCTGGTAACCATGAAGGGCCTGCCGCTTGCTTATAACAAGGACTTGCAGGAGGACAAGGAGGGCGCGCTCGATACCGCCCATACGCTCATGCAGTGCCTGTCCGTTATGGCCGGAATGATTTCGACTTGGACCGTCAACGAGGATGCCATGGCGCGCGAGTGCGGCGTGGGGCACCTTGCCGCCA
Source organism: Collinsella sp. (assembly GCA_036551635.1). Taxonomy (GTDB): domain Bacteria; phylum Actinomycetota; class Coriobacteriia; order Coriobacteriales; family Coriobacteriaceae; genus Collinsella. The sequence continues at coordinate 4,485 of JAXKEA010000043.1, read as the reverse complement.
CCGATGTTGCCGATTACCTGGCCAAGCGTGGCCTGCCGTTCCGCGAGGCACATGCCGTGGTGGGCCATCTGGTCCTGATGTGCGAGAAGCGCGGCTGCAATCTTGAGGACCTGCCGTTTGAGGTGTTCCAGGAGGCAAGCCCGCTCTTTGAGCGCGACATTACCGAGGCGCTCGATATCCCGTCGATAGTCGCCGCGCGCACGACCGAGGGCGGCACCGCTCCTGCCGCCGTTGCCGTGCAGTTGCAGCGTGCCGAGGCACAGCTCGTGGCTGACGAGGGCGTGTTTGGATCGCTGACCAAGGTCGTCGAGATGGGTCACGGGGCAAAGTAGAGGTTTGGCTGAAGCCGTTTTGGCCATGTATTGATAAATCGTTTTCGCTTTACGGGCGCCTGCTGATGTGGGAGCCCGTATTTTGTTGCTATGGGGGAGGGGCTTGTCGAGAACTTCTGTAGGACCTTTGGGCAGGTTGTGAAGGGGATACGTTCGCGGGCGGCAACCGACCGCCTGCTCTGTTCGGCGCGGTTGATGGGCGGTCGGATGGTACTCTAATCGGGCTTCGAAACAGAAGTGACACATATGGAGCGCTTTAATAAATTGCAACGTTTCAATAAACAGCTTTTTGTTTAACTGCAGCTAAAACTCTGTTACGATGCAGTCCAGGCGGGTGCCGGAATGGGACTTGGGCACGCGCGAACCTACTTGAAAGGCTACTTTTATGGCTATCGAGAAGACCTTCATCATGATTAAGCCCGACGCCGTGCGCGACCGCAAGATCGGCGAGATCGTTGCTCGCATTGAGCGCAGCGGCCTTGTCATCGAGCGCATGGAGATGACCACGCTCGAGCGCGCTACCGTCGAGGAGCACTACGCCCATCTGGCCGACAAGCCCTTCTTTGGCGGTCTCTGCGACTTTATGACGAGCGGTCCGGTCGTCAAGATGGTCGTTTCCGGTCTCTCCGCTGTTGCTAAGATGCGCACCCTCATGGGCGCTACCAACCCGCTTGAGGCTGCTCCTGGTACCATCCGCGGCGACTTTGCCGTCGATGTCAACGCCAACGTGATCCACGGCTCCGACTGCCTGGAGAACGCCGAGATTGAGATCAAGCGCTTCTTTGGCTAAACCAGCTTTGACTCCTTAAAGCTGTTAGCGTGTGGCTTGGGCGCCGCGGAACTCCATCCGCGGCGCCCTTTTATTCCAAAATCTATGCAGGGGCCCGCTCGGACATGTGTTCCGAGCGGGCCCCTGCTGTTAGCTTGTGGCACTGAATAGTTTAGGCTTCGTCGACGATCTTAAGGGCGCGCGTGTGATCGATCTCGTTGAGGAGGTTAACGCGACGCTCGTGACGACCGCCCTCAAACTCGGCGTCGAGCCACTCGTCGACGATCATCTTGGCGAGCTCGGAGCCCACGACGCGGGCGCCAAAAGCGAGCACGTTGGTATTGTTGTGCATGCGGGAGAGCTTGGCGCTGAAGGGCTCGGAGCACACGACGGCGCGTACGCCCTCGACCTTGTTGGCAGCCAGGCTGATACCGACGCCGGTGCCACAGATCAGGATGCCTAGATCGACGTCGCCGTTGGCAACGGCCTTACCCACCTTGTAGCCGGCGATGGGGTAGTCAAAGCTCTCGGAGGTGTCGGTGCCAAAGTTCACGACCTCGCAGCCGCGCTCCTTCAGGTGCTCGGAGATGATGTTCTTGAGCTCGACGGCGGCGTGGTCGTTACCGATACCGATCTTCATGGATAGTTCCTCTCTGGTCTGTGCGGCGAGATTGCTAAAGGTTTTACCGCGTTCGACTGCATGATAGCGCGACTTTTGTGTAAACGCTTGGGCGTTTTTTGGTCAAACGCTTTAGCATGCAACAAGACCGGTTTCTCATGAATGAATGCCGTCAGTTTGCGCCTGAATGCCGTCTACCGGAACCTGGGTTGCGGTTTTTGATGCATTGTTATCAAATAAAAGAGCTAATTATTATTGAGAGCCCAGCCCGTTATACAAGTAGGAGATACCTATGCCTGCCGATTCCCTTCGTGATGCCGCGTTTTGCGATGTTTTGAACCGCGAACTTGTTTGTGCACTCGGCTGCACCGAGCCCATTGCCGTTGCTTATGCAGCGGCGCTGGCGAGCCAGACGCTCGGTTGCGAACCCGATCATATGGATGTTGCCTGCTCGGGCAACATCATCAAGAACGTCAAGAGCGTGACCGTGCCCAACTCGGGCGGTATGCACGGTATTGAGGCCGCGGCCGTGCTGGGTGCCGTGGGCGGCGACGCCAAGAGCGCGCTCGAGGTGCTCGAGAGCGTCGATGACGCGGACCGCGCCCGCGTGGCCGAGCTGCTTGCCGATGCGGACTACTGCGATGTGTCGCTTGTCGAGGGTGTGCCCAACCTCTACATCAAGGTGACTGCGACGGCCGGGGGCCATACCGCGGTCGTCGAGATTACCGATCACCACACTAATGTCACGTGCCATACGCTCGACGGTATTCCGGTATGCGGTAAGTCGGCGGGGGAGTGCGCCGCCTGCGCCGAGCGCGTGGTGGCCGAGCGTGCGGCAGATAACGCCGACACGCCCATGTCGATCGAGACCATCATCGACTTTATCGAGGACGGTGACATTGAGGACGCCCGCGCTGCCGTTGAGCGTCAGATTGAGCTGAATGGCGCGATCAGTGCCGAGGGTCTCGCGCACGCTTGGGGCGCCGAGGTGGGCCGTACGCTGCTGGGTGCTCGTGCCGATGACGTCGCCTGCCGCGCCCGTGCCCGTGCGGCCGCCGGGTCCGACGCCCGCATGAACGGTTGCGCGCTGCCGGTCGCCATTGTGTGCGGCTCGGGCAATCAGGGCATTACCTGCGCATTGCCCGTCATGGAGTATGCCGAGTACCTGCGTTGCGACCACGAGCGCCTGGTGCGCGCCGTGATGCTGTCCGATCTTATCGCCGTGCATATCAAGAGCTATATTGGTGCGCTTTCGGCGTTTTGCGGTGCTATTTGCGCTGCGTGCGGCGCCGGCGCTGCGATTACCTGGCTGTGCGGTGGCACGCGCGAACAGATTGGCGCGACCGTCTCGAACACGCTCGGTAACGTGGGCGGCATCGTGTGCGACGGCGCCAAGGCGAGCTGTGCCGCCAAGATCTCGGCTGCCGTCGATGCGGCGATTCTGGGCCATGATATGGCCATGCAGGGTCGCGGCTTCCGCGCCGGCGAGGGCCTGATCCAAGATACCGTTGAGCAAACAATCGCCAGTATGGGCTACGTAGGCCGCGTGGGCATGAAGGACACCGACATCGAGATCCTCAACATCATGATCGGCAAAACCCAGGTGTGCTAGTTACGCGGTTTTACCAAACCGCGTAACCAGTCGACGCTGCAAATGCCCCTAAGCGGCAATCTGCCTTTCAATCGTCGGGCATGGCCAGAAGGCCTATGCCCTCCTCTTTCAAGGCACATTGCTCGCTTAGGGGCATTTTCGCTGACTTGTGCTCAACCTGCGGCGATATTTGGTTTGGAGCGAGGGGTCCTACGACAGTTCGTCGGCTACTTGGTGTTCGTAGAAGGCTTCGATTACGGCGTTAAAGTCGCGGGCGAAGTCTTCCATGGTTCCGCGCCAGGTGGCTCGGCCGGGTTTTCCCTGGCCAACATAGGCAGTTTGAATGCCGCAGGCGGGACTGGGGAAGTCGCGCTTGGGATCGTTGCCCACCATAAGGACCTCGTGTGGCTCGAGCCCCATCACCTGAAGCTGCTCTAGATAGTAGGTGGCATCGGGCTTGCAGCGGGTGGCGTTTCCCATGTGCGTCACGAGTTCAAAGGGGGCGTCGGCCAGGTCGCCCCAACCCATGCGGCACTCGATGGCCCCCTGGGGAAAGCTGGGGTTGGTAAAGAGCGCGCAGCGCAGCCCTGCGTCCTGTACGGCCTGGAGCGCGGCGTGTGCGCCCGGCATGGCGTGGGCGTTAATGATATCGTCGTTCTTGTACGGAAGAACTTCGCGGTCATAGTAGGTAAACGCCTCGTAGATGAGGGGATCGGAGAGGCAGATCCCGCATCGGCGCTCGACCTCTTCTTGGTAAAACTCAAGATTGGTGCGGTTGTCCGTGCCGCTGCGGCGATTGGCGTTGAGGTCGACCAGGATGGTGCCGAGGCGCGCCATCGTGCCACCGCGGCTGCGGCGCCCGATATCCGCGAGCATCGAAGAGACATCCTTAAAATAGCGAAGGATGAACGCGTTGAGGTTGATGCTGAGAAGCGTTTCGTCCATATCGAAAACGACTGCTTTGAGCACGCGGGCACCTTTCTCGAAAAATCGATCTAGAATCGTTGGCTCCGGATACTTTACCCCAAAGCCGAAAGGTTTGCGTTATTTATGGTCTAATTCTTGCAAACCATTTAGAAACACTTACAGAATTCACGCACGAAGAATTGATTGTCTGTAAAGCTTTGGAAAACGCTACGGATTATGATCTGAAGAATTTCAAAGAAATAATGGA
>JAXKEA010000042.1:0-2048 GCA_036551635.1 Collinsella sp. | reverse complement strand
GGCGATCAGGGCGACGCCCAGGACGGGCACGTTGGCGTAGGAGCACAGCAGGAAGCCCAGGAAGTAGAAGGGCACGAGCTGCTTGGTGAGCACCAGGCGGCCGAGCATGGCGAAGCCCATGGCAGGCAGGATGTTGGCGGCCACGCCGCAACCATCGATCACAAAAGACGGGATAAAGTCGAGTAGGCCCTGGATGGCGTCGGAGCCCAGGTAGAATGCGCCGCCGCACAGCAGGAAGTACTCAAGGCAGCCAAAGAGGCCCATGCTCCAATGTGCCGCGTAGATACCCTTGAGGTTGCCCTTGGCAGCGCACTTGTCAGCAATGTCAACAATGATCGAGAATCCAGCATCCGTAATGTTGCCGATCGTCAGCGAAAGGACGGCGATAGGCATGGCGAGCGCGATGGCCGTCTCGGTACCCTGACCGAGCTGAATGGCAAACGCGCAGGCGAGCACGCCGCCGACGGTTTCGTTAGGCGGTACGTAGGCGCCGATGGAGATCGAGCCCATGAACAGCAACTCCAGGCTGGCGCCGACGGCAAGGCCGGTCTGCAGGTCCCCCAGCACCAGGCCCACGAGCGGGCACAGGACGATGGGGCGGAACGCGTAGAGGGTGCCGAGCTGGTAGTCGAGGCATCCAAACGCTCCGACTAAGCCGACGAGGATTGCTTGGACAAGCATAATTCCTCCCAATAAGGAATCTCGAACCGTCGTCACTCCCGTCGCGCGCGTTGTTGATATCAATTCCGGGAGTTCGATTCCACGGCTCGAAGCGTACCTGGTGTGCTGCTAACACCCATGCCAGGCACAAATGATTTGATACCAATTATAGATATGCAGGTTCTTACTATTTAATACCACTCGCTCAGCGGGGTGTTTTTTACCGTAAACGGCAGACGCATCCCATCAGGCACGTTCCTTGTTTCGATGGCGGACAAGCGCCACCAAAAAGCCATCGCCAAAGGCATCGCATGCCAAGTTGCCTACAATCACCAAAACGATAATCGCCGCGCCCAAAAGCTCGTTCCAGCGAAAGACCTCGCCAAAGAGGAGCGCCGACCAGCAGGGAGCGAGCACGACCTCGCTCATGCAGACTAAGTTGGCTGCAAACGCATTGGTGCGCGCGATCCCCTTGGCATACAGCACGCTCGCAAGGCCGCTGCAAAAAAGGCCATGCACCAGCATGAGCCCCCACTCAAATGGTCTCACGGAGTCTAGGGCCCCGGCAAAATAGACGATCGGCAGCATCGAGATACCGCAGGAGATGAGCGAGGAAACCATGGGCGACGCATCGGGGCGAGAGTTCAAAAAGAAACACAGCCCAAAGGTGGCGCCCGAAATGACGGCAAGTAGGTTGCCGAGCATGCCCTCGGCGCTCAAATCACCTAAAAAGAAAAGTCCCATACCCGTAAAAGCAACCACCACGGAGGCAATCTTCGCAGGCGAGGGCAACGTGCGAGTTGCGAGCGATTGATACACGATAACGAAAATCATCGAGGTGTACTGCAGGACGATCGCGTTGCCGACCGTCGTGAGCTGGTTGGCAAAGTTAAACGTGGTGCCCGTCACGAAGTTGCAGACGGCCACAAGGACAATAAGACGGCTGACGCGGAGGACGGGCCTGCCGACGAGCAGGATAAAGAGCGCCATAAATATTGCCGTAACGGCACCGATCAAAAGAGCTGACTGCGAATTGGCGCGAACGAGGATGCCGATAAAACTCCACAAGAGCGCCGTGCCAAATAGATACATCGCCCCGCTCACGCCATTATCGGGTGGATTGTCAGATCGAATCACGAAGCACCTCCAGCTAGCTTTCGGTAATAAAAAACGGCGACCGCAACGGGTCGCCGTTTCCCTTGGGGGCAAGATAAAACGCAGGAACTTACGCCAGCACGCCGAAGAACGCGCCGATGATGCCCACGACCATGGTGGCCACGATCAGCACCATGGGGTTGATCTTCTTGGACAGCAGCCAGTAGTACAGCCAGAAGGCGATCATGCCGAGCATGCCGGGCATGATGCCGTCCAGGATGTCCTGGAGGGTC
>JAXKEA010000041.1:0-2543 GCA_036551635.1 Collinsella sp. | reverse complement strand
TGAACTGCGCCCCGGAAGTTGGACGTGGTTTATTAAGGGTACCTGATTAGGCTGTGAGGGACATGTTCCGGAATTCCTCCGGGGTGTGTCCCTCCAGTCGTATCTGGCGTCGTCTGGTGTTCCAGTGGATGATGTACGCGTCCAGTTCGCTCTTGAACTCCTCGTACGAGGCGAACTCGCGGCCGGTGTAGAACTCGTCCTTGAGGTGGCCGAACACCTGCTCGGTGGCGGCGTTGTCGATGCAGTTGCCCTTGCGGCTCATGGACTGGCGGATGCCCAGTTCCCCGAGCCTGTTCCGCCACCAGTCGTGCTGGTATTGCCAGCCCATGTCGCTGTGGAGTATGGGATCGGCGCCTTCGGGCAGCTTCTCCTCGAGCATGGCGAGCAGCCGTTGCTGCTGGGCGAGGTCGGGGTGCCGGCTGACGTCCCAGGCCACGATCTCCTTGGATCCCATGTCGTATATGGGCGCGAGGTACGCCTTGCCGCCCGCTGCCCTGAACTCGGTGACGTCCGTGCCCAGCTTCACCCACGGCCGGTCGGCCGCGAAGTCTCGTTCCAGCAGGTTCGGCGGCTTCGCGCCCGTATCGCCTTGGTATGAGCTGTATCTGCGGTATGGGTTCGGGCGGCGTATGGCGCACTTCAATCCCATGCGGCGCATAACCCTGAGCACGCTCTTATGGCTCACGCGCACGCCGAACTCGTATACGAGGCACATGCGCACCTGCCGGTGGCCGCACCCGTTGGGCGTGCGATGGAAGACCTCAGCGACCATCGGCTCGATATCCGGCCGGGTGACCGGCTCGGGATGCGAAAGGAGATAGTAGTAGGTGCTTCTCGCCAATCCCGCGATTTTCAACAGGCACCGGAGCGGATGGCCGAGCCCCGCCAGCGTCGAGACGATCACCGACTTCTCCCGGTTGTCGGCTTCGACGCCAGCAGGGCGCGGGCTTTTTCCAGATACGCGACCCTCGCCTTGAGATACGCGTTCTCCTCCTCGAGGAGCTGTTCGCGCGTGGGAGCCGGTTTCGGTTTGGATTTCGCGCCCTTCGGCCTGCCCTTGGGCTTCGGGCGCAGCGCCTCCGGCCCTCCGCGACGATAGTCCTGGCACCACTGTTTCAGACACGTCCGGCTGGCGATGCCATAACGTTCCATGACCTCCGGCCTGCTCATCCCACGTTCCAGATGGTCGAGCACAGCGGCGAGCTTCGTCTCGTAATCGTATTTCCTGTTGCCCTCGCGTTCGCCCATGAGCGCCGCCTCTCCGCCGATTCGGTATGACAGCAACCATTCTCTCGTGGTTTCCTTGGACACGCCAAGCCGGCGGGCGAGCGACTTGGCGCCGATCCCATCGCGAATCAACCCGACGACGATTCTCATATACTCGACATCGTATGAACCCCTGCGTTTCCGTGACATAGAAAACCGCACCTCCAAATCATCGGACATGAATTACTCCAGTCCAACAATCGGGGTGCGGTTCACAAAGAGCGACCGGGGCGGTTTCGTGTTTAGGGCTTGATCCGCCCGACACGGGATTTATTGCTTGGCCGTCTTGACGGTGATGGTGGTACCGAGCGCGGTGGTCTCCCAGCTCACGCCGTCCGCCTCACTGTAGGTGAAGTCCTTGGTGGCATCCTGCGAGGCGAGGAGCGCGCTGGCCATGGTCTCGATGTCGCCCTGGCTGGTCCATTTCCAATCGCCGGCTGCGGCCGGTGCCTGATAGGTTCCCTTCCAGTAGAGGCTCTTGGTGTCGGTGCCGATCCAGTCGACCTCGATGGTGTCGCCGCTGATGGTAGCTTCCATGTATGAGCTCGGGTCGTTGGAATTGGTCTGCTTCCATGTGCCGGTCAGATCGGCCGGCTGGGGTTTGGGCTCTTCCTTATTGGTCTCGGTCTTTGACGTGCCATCGGATTTGGCCGGCGCATCGGCCGTAGTGCTTCCCCCGCAAGCGGACAGGCCGGTAAGCAACATCGCCGCAACAAGCAGCGCGATTGCCTTTTTCATGATTGGTCTCCCTTCGTGCCGGACATTGTCGTCCGACATGACTCAATCATATGGCGAAACACAAGAACCAAGGACTCATCCCGGTGCTCGCGGTGAGTCGTCGGGATGAGTCCTTATATGGCTCGGAAGCTACGCGGCGAGTTCCACGGGAGCCCGCTCTTCCAATTTGGAGTAGGGGATAACGGCACACCGTAGTTGCGGAACGCGGTGAGCGCGCCGCGCTGCAACGGCGTCTGCCGGTCGTCGCCGATGACTATCAGCCGGGAATCCCTGCGCTTGGAATCCTTCTTCGTGTCATCCCAACCGAACATGATGTCTTTCACGGCGTCCTTGTCGAATCGGTTCGGTGCCTGGCAGAACCGGGTCGGATGGTTAGCGCTACGCTGGAACAGGAAATCGAAGTTGTGCTCGTAGCTGGATACGCCTCGGATCCCCACGTTCGGAGTGTAGAACACATGGCATGAGTCGAGTTTCAATGCAACGTCGTCAGCAAAGTAGGACAGCACCCTTTTCTGTTCTGTAACGGCATCAGTACAATG
>JAXKEA010000040.1:0-1610 GCA_036551635.1 Collinsella sp. | reverse complement strand
GGCGCCATCGGGACGACGTCGGCGAGCATCGGGTGGCTGAGGTCGGCCTCGGATACGGTGGCCTCGGCGAGCGGGATCGGCCACTCGATGGCGAGCTCCGGGTCGGCGAGGTTCACGAAGGTGTAGGTCTTCTTGAGCTCCAGAGACCAGTGGGCGTCCACCAGGTAGGTGTAGGCGGTGCCGTCCTCCAGCGCCTGGAAGGAGTTGCCCACGCCGCGCGGGACGTAGATGGCCCTGGACGGGTCGAGCGTGCAGGTGAACACCTTGCCGTAGGTCTCGCTGCCCTCGCGCAGGTCCACCCAGGCGCCGAAGACCGAGCCGCGGGCCACGGAGATGAACTTGTCCCAGGGCTCGGCGTGGATGCCGCGGGTGACGCCCCTCTTCTCGTTGTATGAGACGTTGTTCTGGACGACGCGGAGGTCGGGGATGCCCAGGGCGGTCATCTTGGCGCGCTGCCAGTTCTCCTTGAACCAGCCGCGCGAGTCGCCGTGGACGGCCAGGTCGACGACCTTGAGGCCCTCTATGCCGGTCTCGGTTACGGAGAGGTCCTTCTCGAATGCGATGTCTGCCATGTGGGAAAAGCTCCTATCGACTATACGGTGGTTGCGGGCGCCCCGGGCGGGCCGCAGGACCATCCCCATGCCCTGCGGTCCGCCCGGGGCGCCCCGCGGTGCGGGATGCCGGGGTTCGGCCTACTGCCCCTGGGCCTTATACCTGGCCTCGGTGGCCTCCTTGGCCGGGCGCCACCAGGACTCGTTCTCGACGTACCAGTCGATGGTGGCCTTGAGCCCCTCGGCGAAGTCGGTGTGGGCCGGCCTCCAGCCGAGCTCGCGCTGGAGCTTGGTGGAGTCGATGGCGTAGCGGCGGTCGTGGCCGGGGCGGTCGGCGACCCAATCGAAGTCCTCGGGGTCGCGGCCCATGGCCGTGAGGATCATGCGCAGGACCGTGATGTTGTTCTTCTCGCCATTTGCGCCGATGAGGTAGGTCTCCCCCATGCGGCCCTTGGTGAGGATGTCCCAGACGGCCGAGGAGTGGTCCTCGGTGTGGATCCAGTCGCGGACGTTCTCGCCGCGGCCGTAGAGCTTGGGGCGCACGCCGTCGATTATGTTGGTGATCTGGCGCGGGATGAACTTCTCCACGTGCTGGTAGGGGCCGTAGTTGTTGGAGCAGTTGGAGATCGTGGTGCGAAGCCCGTAGGTGCGGGTCCAGGCGCGCACGAGCATGTCGGAGGACGCCTTGGTGCTCGAGTACGGGCTGCTCGGGTGATACGGCGTCTCCTCGGTGAACTTCGCCGGGTCGTCGAGCGCCAGGTCGCCGTAGACCTCGTCGGTGGAGACGTGGTGGTAGCGGACGCCATATTTGCGGACGGCCTCCAGCAGGCGGAAGGTGCCCTCCACGTTGGTGCGCAGGAACGGCTCGGGGTCGGCGATGGAGTTGTCGTTGTGGCTCTCTGCGGCGTAGTGCACGATGGCGTCGTGGCCCGGGACGATCCTGTCCAGCAGCTCGGCGTCGCAGATGTCGCCCACGACGAGCTCAACGCGGTCGGAGGGCAGCCCGGCGATGTTCTCGGGGTTGCCGGCGTAGGTCAGCTTGTCCAGGACGGTGACGTG
>JAXKEA010000039.1:0-37870 GCA_036551635.1 Collinsella sp. | reverse complement strand
CGGGGCCATTGTGGCTCTTGACAGCGGATTGGGTCATATGAGCGAGCGGGCCGCATTTGAGACAAGGTGACGTGAAACGAAAGGGCGCTGACCTTCTGGTCGCGCCCTTGAAGTTGAACGTCAGATTGTCCAAATGCGGCCCGCGTAACTAAACCCGCTCCGCGATTTCGTGGATGAGGTAGTCGGTCTTTTCCCAGCCCAGGCACGGGTCGGTGATCGACTTGCCAAAGACACCGCCGTCGACCGGCTGGTTGCCGTCCTCCAGGTAGGACTCGATCATAAAGCCCTTGACCAGCTTGGAGATGGACTCGTTGCGGCGGCAGCTGTCGAGTACCTCCTTGCAAATGCGATACTGCTCCAGCGGACGCTTGCCCGAGTTGTCGTGGTTGCAGTCGATGACCGCCGCCGGATTGGCATAGCCGGCGTGCTCGGTATAGCGCTCAGCCAGACGTTCCAGGTGTTCGTAGTGGTAGTTGGGGTAGGTGCGCCCATCGAGACCGATGTAGCCACGCATAACGGCGTGCGCGAGCGGATTGCCGTCGCACTCGACCTCCCAGTTGCGGAAGATGAAGCTCTGGTGCGCCTGGGCGGCGTAAATGGAGTTGAGCATAACGGTGGTAGAGCCGGCAGTGGGATTCTTCATGCCGACGGGTACCGAAATGCCGCTCGACACCAGGCGATGCTCCTGGTTTTCGACCGAGCGTGCGCCCACGGCAACATAGCTCAGCAGGTCAACGAGGTATTGGTAGTTGGACGGATAGAGCATCTCATCGGCGGTAAAGAAGCCGGTCTCCTCGATGACGCGCAGGTGCATGTGGCGGATGGCCTTGACGCCCTCGAGCAGGTCGTCGGGAGCCTCGGGGTTGGGGTTGTGCAGAAGACCCTTGTAGCCGGTGCCCTTGGTGCGCGGCTTATTGGTGTAGACGCGCGGAATGACGATGAGCTTGTCCTTGACCTCCTCGGCGGTCTTGGCCAGTCGGTTCATGTACTCGAGCACCGAATCCTCGCGGTCGGCAGAGCACGGGCCGATGATGAGCACCTTACGTGCGTCCTCGCCGGTAAAGACTTTGGCGACCTCGGCGTCAAATGCCTGCTTTTTGGCGGTAAGCTCGGCAGAAAGCGGCATTTCCTCGCGGATCTCCATGGGGATCGGCAGCCTGCGTTTGAATTCCATGGCCATAGGGGCCTCCTCAATCTATAGAAAGAGCAATAAGCGTATTCTCGAATGCTCGGCATTATCCGCTGTCGCACGCTAAAGTGCAAGCCCTTGCCACCCCGAAACCTGCCAAAAGGGACAGGTTTATTTTGGCAGGTTTTATATGGGGGAACGTCGGCGGATACCGGGAGGGAGTGGCGTCGCGCGGGACACTAAGGCTATTATCGGTTCCCCAGGAAACACCCCGTGGGCAAAAAATGCCAAATATGAGTACTGTTGCTAACCTACTAACATATCCGTCTAGCGAGATAATAGACAAAGTAATAAATATGTTCATTAACGTTGGCACGCAGAAGCCTGCTAACGGGCGTTTTGATTAATTTGAAGGCGTATAGAGGCCGCAAAGAGGTCGTTTGAGGCGGTTTTGGCTGTTACTAAAAAGGTAACAGTACTCATATTTGCCCTTTTTTGCCCACGGGGTCTGGAAAGCGCCGTCAATGAGGTCTCAGGAAAGCGTTTCGAGGCTCGAAGGACACAAAACGGGGGCGCAGGTTGTCCTGCGCCCCCGTTCTCGGGCGTCATCATTTCTCTGCGGCCGTATCTACGCCGCCTCGTCGAACTGCGAGTTGTACAGGTCGGCGTAGAAGCCGCCTTGGGCGAGCAGCTCGTCGTGCGTGCCCTTCTCGACGATGTCACCGTCGCGAATTACCAAGATCACGTCGGCGTTGCGGATCGTGGACAGGCGGTGCGCGATAACAAAGCTGGTACGGCCCTGCATCAGCGCATCCATGGCACGCTGAATAAGCTCCTCGGTACGGGTATCGACGTTGGAGGTCGCCTCGTCCAGAATCAGCGCCGGGCGGTCGGCCAAAATGGCACGGGCGATGGTCACGAGCTGGCGCTGACCCTGCGACAGGTTAGTGCCCTCCTCGTTGATCATAAAGTCGTAGCCGCCGGCGAGCGTATGGATAAAGTGGTCGCAGCGTGCGGCGCGTGCAGCGGCCTCGACCTCGGCATCGCTTGCATCGGGGCGTCCGTAGCGGATGTTCTCGCGGATGGTGCCGTTAAACAGCCAGGTGTCCTGCAGCACCATGGCAAACTCGCCGCGCAGTGCCGCGCGGTCCCAGTCGCGCACATCGACGCCCTCGACACGCAGCGAGCCGCCGTCCACGTCGTAGAAGCGCTGCAGCAGCTTAATGAGCGTGGTCTTGCCGGCGCCGGTGGGGCCGACGATGGCGATGGTCTGGCCGGGCTGCGCCTTGCAGCTAAAGTCGTGGATGATGGTCTTGTCGGGCGTGTAGCCAAACTTTACGTGGTCGAACTCCACGTGGCCGGGGCGCTTCTCGGGAATCTGCGCGCCGGCCTTCTGCTCCTCCTCGGGCGCGGCCAGGAACTCAAAGACGCGCTCGGTGGCAGCGGCCATCGACTGCATCGTGTTGCTCACGTTGCCCAGCTGCTGCACGGGTTGCGTAAAGTTTCGAACGTACTGGATAAAGCTCTGGATGTCGCCGGGCGTGGCATTGCCGGTCAGCGCGAGCTGCGCGCCCACCACGACGACGCCCACGTAGCCCATGTTGCCCACCAAGCTCATAAGCGGCATCATCAGGCCCGACAGGAACTGCGAGCGCCAGCCACTAATAAAGAGGCGGTCGTTTTGACGGTCGAACTCTTCAATCGAGGCCTCGGCGCGGTCGAACACCTGAATGACGTTCTGGCCGGCAAAGTCCTCCTCGATAATGCCGTTGACGGCGCCCAGAACCTGCTGTTGCTCGCGGAAGTACGGCTGCGAGAAGTGAATCATCACGGTCAAGATAATCGCGGCGGCCGGCAGCGTGAGCACGGTGACGCCGGTAAGCGGCAGGCTGATCGAAAGCATCATGACGAGCACGCCGATAATCTGCGTCACCGACGTGATGAGCTGCGTCACGCTCTGGTTGAGCGACTGACCCAGCGTATCGACGTCGTTGGTGATGCGGCTGAGTACGTCTCCCTTGCTGTGGCCGTTGAAGTAACTCATCGGCACGACGGCAACCTTGGCGGCGATTTCCTTGCGCATGCGGTAGCAGATCTTTTGCGTGACGCCGGTCATGAGCCAGCCCTGGACCAGGCTGCAGACAGAGCTCGCCAGATACAGGCAGAGCAAAAAGCCGAGCGTCTTGGCGATCCAGTCAAAGTCAACGTCGCCGGTGCCGTTGACCTTGGCGACCAGGCCTTCGAACAGCTTGGTCGTAACCTGGCCGAGCACCTTGGGTCCCACAATGTTAAAGATGACCGAGCACACGGCAAAGGCGACGGCGGCAAACACGGCAATCTTGTGTTGGCCGATATAGCCGAGCAGCTGCCTCATGGTGCCCTTAAAGTCCTTGGCCTTTTCGCCGCGACGCATGCCGCCCATGCGGCCCATGGGACCACGTTGGCGGGTGGGCTTGGGAATCTGAGTCTTGGTCTCGTCTGCCATTAGCGCTCGCCTCCTTCCATGACGGCTGCAATTTCTTCTTGGGTAAGCCCCAGCTCCTCGGCGGAAAGCTGCGACTGTGCGATCTCCAGATACGCCGGGCAGCTGCGCAGCAGCTCCTCGTGCGTGCCGGTGCCCACTACGTGGCCGTCGTCGAGCACGATGATCTGGTCGGCGTGCATGATGGTCGCGATGCGCTGGGCTACGACCACGAGCGCGGCGTCGGTAACGTTTTTGGCCAGCTCCTCGCGTAGGCGCGCGTCGGTCTTGTAGTCGAGGGCACTAAACGAGTCATCGAACACCACGATCTCGGGCTTTTTGGCCAACGCGCGGGCGATGGCCAGACGCTGGCGCTGACCACCCGAAACATTGGAGCCGCCCTGGCTGATAGGGGAGTCGTACCCGTCCTCGCGCTCGGCGATAAAGTCCTCCGCCTGGGCGACGCGTGCTGCCTGGCGCATATCCTCGTCACTCACCATGTCGCCCGCAAACTTGAGGTTGCTCTCAACGGTACCCGAGAACAGACGACCCTGCTGCGGAATATAACCGATGCGGCGGCGCAGCTCGGAAAGGGTCATGTCGCGCACGTCGATACCGTCGAGCGAAATGCTGCCGCCCGTGACGTCGTACAGGCGCGGAATCAGCTGCACGAGCGTGGACTTGCCCGAGCCCGTGGAGCCAATAATGCCGAGCATCTGACCGGCATGCGTGGTGAAGTTCACGCCGCTGATGACGTCGGCGCGGGCATCGGGATACTGGAAGCTCACGTCGCGGAAGGTGAGCTCGCCGCGCGGCGCGCTGGCAGCAGGCAGTTTGGGCGAGACAGGGTCGTTGATACTCGTAGGGCAGGTGACGACCTCTTCCACGCGCTCGGCTGCGACCTCGGCGCGGGGCAGGATGACCGAAACCATGGTGAGGATCATAAACGCCATGACGATCTGCATGGTATAGGAGATAAACGCCATCATGTTGCCGACCTGCATCACGCCGTCGGACACGCCCTGCGCGCCAAACCAGACGATAAGCACGGTGATGCAGTTCATGACGAGCATCATGAGCGGCATCATAAAGCTCATGGCGCGGTTGGTGTAGAGCTGCGTGGTCATCAGGTCGAGCGAAGCCTTGTCAAAACGCTCGAGCTCATGCTCCTCGCGGTTGAACGAGCGGATGGGCATCAGGCCATCGAGCAGCTCGCGGGCGGTAAGGTTCACGCGGTCAACAAAGCTCTGCATCTTTTTGAACTTGGGCATGGTGAGGCCCATAAGCACGCCGACGACGGCCGAGACCGCGATGATGGCAACGGCGATGGTCCACTCCAGGCCGGTATGGTTGGCCAGGACGCGCATGACGGCGACGATGCCCATGACGGGGGCCATCAGACACATGCGGATAAACAGAGTTGCGGCCATCTGGATTTGCTGAATGTCGTTGGTGCAGCGGGTGATGAGCGAGGCCTGGCTAAACTTGCCCACCTCGGCCGGCGAGAAGTGCATAACCTTGTTGAAGGTCTCGCGGCGCAGGTCGCGGGCGATGGAGCAGGCGGTGCGCGAAGCCACGGCACCGGTCAGGATGGTGGCGACGAGCGACACGAGGCACAGTCCAAACATCGTGGTCGCCATGCGGCTCAGGTAGGCGTTCTGCACGTCGGCGGGGTCGATGCCCTGCGCCTTGTACTCGTCCTGTACATAGCTCACGGCGCGCTGGGTGACGATGGAGCCCGACATGGAGCCCATTTTGTCCGCCATTTGGTTGGCGCCCTCGACGAGCTTGCCCTGGTCGATTAGGCCGCCTTCAACGCCTAGACGCAGGCTCTTCATGGTGATCTTGCCACCGTCGGCATCAATCTGTTTTTGCATGTTCTGCGCCGCAGCGGCCTTCTGCTGCATCTCGGCGAGCTGCTCGGGCGTCATCGCCGCCATCTGCTCGGGGGTGGGCATGGCCTGAGCGGCGCCGTCATCGCTTGCCTCGGTAGATGCGCCGGTCATGTCGCCCATGGAGTTGGCATCGATGCCCTGGTTGAACGAAAGGACGACAGTCTCGGGCAGGCTCATGATGTCGGCAATCTTGCCGCCGTCGGCGCGCTCCTCCTCGGTGCCCTTGTACGTTCGAATGCCGTTATTGTCCGCCTTGCTAAACACGGCCTCCACAGCCTTGGCGTCCTTGGTGCTCATAAAGAGTTCGAGGTCGTCGAGCGATTCGGCACGGATGGTGTCGGGCACGGGCGACGCGATGCCGCCTTGCTGCACACCCACGTCGACGATGTCGCTCATATAGGTAGGCAGCGCCAGATCGGCGTTGCAGCTGATTACGATAAGTACGATAGCTGCGAACAGTGCCAGGATATGTTTTTTAAAGAGCTTGAGAATCCTCACTCGGCATCTCTCCTTTCTTGATTGCGGTCGATAATTTCGTTGGCACGTCTCAGAAGGCGCACCATCTCCTGGGTATCTGTTTCGCCGAGCTGCTCGAGGAAGGCCGCGGTGCGGTCCTCGAATTCCCGGCGTTTGATTTCGATAACCTGGAATCCCTTGTCGGTCACCGTGACGTGTACGCGACGACGGTCGGTCTTTGAGTGCTCGCGCTCGACCCAGCCCTTGGCCTCGAGGGCGCGCAGGATATTGGCGATGCGGGCGCTCGAGACCCAGGCACGATCGGCGAGTTCGCTCGGCGTGAGCGAGCCGCCGGCGCGCATGAGGGCGCGCATGACGGCCATCTCGCCACCCAGAGCCTGGTCGGCAAAGCGCGAAACGCGCTGGTGCATGCTTCCAAACTCGGTAAAGAGCTGACGCCCAAGCTCATGGAAATCGGTATCTTCCACCGAAAACCCCTAACACTAGAAACTATTTTCGGTGAAAGATGATACCCCCGCCAAGCATTCCATTCGGTAGATTTCTAGGCATGTCCCAAAAATCTACTTGGTCGCTAGGCAATATAAAGAGCGCATAAAGACTTAAAATCATTCAATTGCTGAAGCGTTTCAAAGAACTATCATGCACGCGGTTAGGCGAGGGGTTGTCACCACCATGACGACTGGGACTCATTTATCGCCACGTGCGATGCTCCAACTTCCCGCAAGGAGACACCTGAATCAAGGGGGTTGGAGTCATGGCATTTGACTTCACGGGCAAAACCGCGATCGTTACCGGCGGCACTCAGGGCATTGGCCTCGAGATTGCCAAGGGCATCGTTGCGGGCGGCGGACACGTCGCGCTCATCGCAAGGAACGCTGCTAAGGGCGAGGCCGCGGTGGCCGAGCTTGGCGAGGGCAACAAGTTCTATCAGCTCGATGTCGCCGATGCACCCAAGGCGCGCGAGACCGTCGAGCAGATTTTTACGGACCTGCCGCAAACCAACATCCTGATCAACTGCGCTGGCGTCATCAGCACCAAGAAGTTCGACGAGATCGATGACACCGAGTGGCGTCGCACCATCGACATCAACCTCAACGGTACCTTCACTATGATGAACGCCGTGTACCCGCACTTTAAGGCGGCCCATGCCGGCACTATCGTCAACGTGAGCTCTGTCGCTGGCAAGATCGGTGGCGGCCTGCTCGGCACCGCGGCCTACGCGAGCTCTAAGGCCGGTGTCAACGGCCTGACCAAGGCAGTCGCCAAGGAAGGCGGCAAGTTTGGCGTCCGCTGTAACGCCGTGTGCCCGTCGCTCACGTTGACCGATATGACCTCGATTCTCTCTGACGAGAACTCTCAGCGTATCATCAACGGTATTCCTCTGGGCCGCGCCGCCCAGGCCAGCGAGCCTGCGCAGATGGTGCTGTTCTTCGCTTCCGACCTCGCCAGCTTCGTGAACGGCGAGATCGGTGACTGCGACGGTGGCATCGTTCTGGACGGGTAATACTCCGCGACGATTATTCGGCGACGGCTCCTGCGACTCGGGACCGTCGCCTTCTTTCTGATATAGGCGCATGCGGCTACGATTCGCATGCATCCAAAGGAGATATATATGAGTGAATCGGCTGCGGTGGAGGCGCCGGCGGCAAAGGAGCCGTTCTTTAAGATGTCCTCCATCCCGGGCGCCAATATCTTGGTGCCGCTTCTGTTGGGCTGTCTGCTCAACACGCTATTCCCCGACCTGTTCAAAACGCTCGGCAGCTTTACGCTTGGCATGACCCAGCAGGGCGCTGGCCCGCTCGTGGGCGCTTTTTTGCTCATCGTCGGTACGACGATTTCGTTTAAGAGCGCTCCTGCCGCCGCTGCCCGCGGCGCCATCATCATCGCCGTCAAGCAGATCGTGGTCGTTGCCATGTCGCTGCTCATCCTTTATGTGTTCAACGACAACTTGTTTGGCATCTCTGCCATGGTGATGCTGGCGGCTTGCACCGGCGCCAACAACGCTATGTACGCTGGTCTGATGGGTACCATGGGCAACGAGGCTGAGCGTGGCGCTGTCGCCATCACCACGCTGGTTGTCGGCCCTCCGGTCACGATGATCGTGCTCGGCGCTGCCGGCCAGGCCCCGATCGGCTGGTCGCTCGTGGGTGCCATTCTGCCGATCGTCGTCGGCATTATTCTGGGTAACCTGTTCCCCAGCTTTAAGAAGATGATGGCACCGGCACTTTCCGCCATCATCGTGCTCGTCTTCTTTGCCATGGGCTCGACCATGACCTTTGGCCAGCTCATTAATGGCGGTCTCCCCGGTATTCTGCTCGGCGTGATCTGCTCGGTGGTCTTTGCAATTCCCGTTATCGCGGTCGATAAGCTCACGGGCGGTACGGGTGTCGCAGGTGCGGCCATTTCGAGCTGCGCCGGAGCCAATGTGGCCACGCCTGCTGCCATGGCAAGCGTCAACGGGGCCTTGTACGGTGGCGCCGTGCTTGCGACGGCTACGGCACAGGTTGCTGCCTGCGCAATCGTGACGGCTATTTTGACCCCGCTGGTCACCAGCTGGTGCTACAAGCATTTTGAGGGCCAGGGCAACAGCAAGGCAACGACCGACAAGGCCGCTGCAGCCGCCTAATGCCAAGCGGCAATCAAAGCTAAAAACTAGCTACGCCACAGGGCGGCCACGGGGGATCCCGTGGCCGCCCTGCAGTTTCTGTAGGGTCTCTGGGACACTTTACCCTGCTAAAGCTGGCATAACAGCTAGAGCGAACGTCGTACAAAGGCAAGGAAAAATACCATACAAATCGGTGAACGGTAGTTGTTCGCGCTCGCATTTCCTGCGGGTTTGTAAAAAACGCCTTTATGATATAAAAAAAGAAACATATAACAGCCCTGATGAAGGGGGTAGCTATGTTATCCTTCTCAAACGGGTGAAATCTTGGGTTTTGGGTTGCAGTTCCAAGGTGGACAAACGTTTTTCCCTGTACCAACGTGTGGTGAAGAACGGAAGAAGCCGGTAGTGCAAGCCGATAATTCAAGAATTCAATAAGCAGCGGTGTGAGAGAGCGCCGCATTACACGTAACTAGGAGCGTGGTTACACAATGCAGGAGGCATGGGAAGGCTTCAAGGAAGGCATCTGGACGGGAGAGGTTGACGTCCGAGACTTCATCCAGAAGAACTACACCCCCTACGAGGGCGACGAGTCGTTCCTCGCTGGCCCGACCGAGCGTACCAAGGAGCTGTGGGGCGAGGTTCTCGACCTGCTGCTTAAGGAGCGCGAGCAGGGCGGTGTCCTCGATATGGACACCAAGACCGTCACGGGTATCGTGAGCCACCCCGCTGGCTACATCGATAATGCCCATCGCGACAAGGAGACCATTGTTGGCCTCCAGACCGACAAGCCGCTCAAGCGCGCGCTGCACGTCAACGGTGGTATCCGCATCGCTTGCCAGGCTGCCAGCCAGCACGGCTACAAGGTCGACGAGAACGTTGTCGAGCGCTACACCTTCGAGCGCAAGACCCACAACGCCGGCGTCTTCGATGTCTACACCCCCGAGATGCGCGCCTGCCGTTCGGCCCACATCATCACCGGTCTGCCCGATGGCTATGGCCGCGGCCGCATCATCGGCGACTATCGTCGTGTCGCCCTGTATGGTGTCGACTACCTGATCAAGGACAAGGAGGCCCAGAAGGCTTCCACCCCGACGGTCATGACCGCCGACAACATCCGCGATCGCGAGGAGCTGCAGGAGCAGATCCGCGCCCTCGGCGAGCTCAAGATGATGGCCGAGACCTATGGTTTCGACATTTCCAACCCTGCTACCAACACGCAGGAGGCCATCCAGTGGATGTACTTCGCCTACCTCGCTGCCGTTAAGGAGCAGAACGGCGCCGCTATGTCCATCGGCCGTACCTCTACGTTCATCGACATCTACGCTGAGCGCGACCTTGCCAACGGTACCTTCACCGAGGAGCAGATCCAGGAGTTCGTGGATCACTTCATCATGAAGCTCCGCATGGTCAAGTTTGCCCGTACCCCCGAGTACCAGGCCCTGTTCACCGGCGACCCGCAGTGGGTCACCGAGTCCATCGGCGGCATGGGTGTTGACGGCCGTACGCTCGTTACCAAGATGAGCTACCGCTACCTGCACACGCTCGAGAACATGGGCACCAGCCCCGAGCCCAACATGACCGTTCTGTGGTCGACCCGTCTGCCCGAGAACTTCAAGAAGTTCTGCGCCAAGACTTCTGTCGCCAGCTCCTCGATCCAGTACGAGAACGACGACCTCATGCGCGTTTACCACGGCGACGACTATGGCATTGCCTGCTGCGTGTCCTCCATGCGCATTGGCAAGGAGATGCAGTTCTTCGGCGCCCGCGCCAACCTGGCCAAGTGCCTGCTGTACGCACTCAACGGCGGTGTTGACGAGGTCTCCAAGAAGCAGGTCGGCCCCAAGTATCGCGCCGTCGAGGGCGATACGCTCGATTACGACGACGTTGTGGCCAAGTACAACGACATGATGAAGTGGCTCGCTGGCGTGTACGTCAACTCGCTGAACATCATTCACTACATGCACGACAAGTATTGCTACGAGCGCATCCAGATGGCTCTGCACGACAAGCACGTGCACCGCTGGTTCGCTACGGGCATCGCTGGCCTTTCCGTCGTGGCTGACTCCCTGTCCGCCATCAAGTACGCTAAGGTCCACCCCGTCCGTGATGAGAACGGCATCATCGTCGACTTCGAGACCGAGGGCGAGTTCCCCAAGTACGGTAATGACGACGACCGCGTCGACCAGATCGCTCACGACGTTGTGCACCAGTTCATGGAGTACATCCGCATGAACGACACCTACCGCAATTCCGTGCCCACGACCTCGGTTCTGACCATTACCTCCAACGTCGTGTACGGTAAGAAGACCGGCTCCACGCCCGACGGCCGCAAGGCTGGCCAGCCGTTCGCCCCGGGTGCTAACCCCATGCACAAGCGCGATAGCCACGGCGCCATCGCTTCGCTGTCTTCGGTTTCCAAGCTCCCGTTCCGCGATGCTCAGGACGGCATCTCCAACACCTTCTCCATCATCCCGGGTGCGCTCGGCAAGGAGGACCAGGTGTTCTTTGGCGATATCGACCTTGATCAGCTGGGCGAGTAACTATTGTTAGTGCTATACTAACAATAACGATTACTGATTAGCGCGCCGGTTTCGGCCGGCGCCTATCGATCGAAGGAGACACATTATGAAGGTTTCTGAAGTTTCCGAGACTCAGGCCGATAACCTGGTCCACATGCTCGACGCTTACGCCGAGAAGGGTGGCCACCACCTGAACATCAACGTCTTCAACCGTGAGACGCTGCTTGACGCTCAGGCTCACCCCGAGAAGTACCCGCAGCTGACCATCCGCGTTTCCGGCTATGCCGTGAACTTCCACACGCTCACCAAGGAGCAGCAGGACGAGGTCATTTCGCGTACCTTCCACGACAAGTTCTAAAGGGGTTTAACTCCCGCAGGATCGCCGGGCCGCTTTGGGTTACTTTCCAAAACGTCCTCGGACATGCAAAGGGCTCCGCTGCGCGCTTCGCGCGGCGGAGCCCTTTGCATCCTGCGGAAATGTTTTGGAAAGTAACCCAAAGCGGCCCGGCGGGGGTCCTGTGTAGTCACCCTTTAGGCGGAACTCTCCTAATTATTTGGATGAGTCGTTTACTTACTTGTGCTGTTACCGTCTTCCCGCTGTTGTTGGGGTATGCTTTGTTCGTATGTAAACGTTTGACATGTTGATGGGGGAGGGTGCTATGGCTCGCGAGGGCGCTCGTTCTAAGGATTCTGCTAAGCCTGGCATCAAGGAAGTTGCAGCGGTGGCGGGGGTTTCGCCTACTACGGTATCTCGCGTGCTTAATAATCGCGGCTATATTAGCCAAGAGACCCGCGATAAGGTCCATGCCGCGATGGAGCGCATCAACTATACGCCCAACGATATCGCCCGTGCCATGCTCAACGGTCGCCTGAATCTTATCGGTATGATCGTTCCCTTTGTGAGCAGCCCGTTCCATGCTCAGGTTGTGCAGGCGGTCGAGCGCACGTTAGCGGAAAACGGCTTTAAGATGTTGCTGTGCAACAGCGCCAATCGACCCGATCTTGAGCGTTCCTATATTGACATGCTCCGCCGCAATATGGTCGACGGTGTCATCGTCAACTCCCTCAATATCGGTGCCGAGGCATATGCCGAGATGGGCTTGAGCCTGGTTGGCATCGACTGCGATCTCGGCGAGGGCTCTGTCCAGATTGCAAGTGACAGCTATGGCATCGGCGAGCTCGCCACGCGCCGTCTGATTGATGACGGCTGCAGGCGTATCCTGTGCCTGCGCAGCAATAGCCGCATGCGCATGCCTGCCAATAAGCGTACCGATGCCTACCTCGATGTTGTTGAGCAGGCCGGTTTGTCCGCGCTTGTCCGTGAGGTTGAGTTCGTTAAGCCCGACGACGAAAAGGGCGCGGTCGTTGCGAAGATCCTCGATGAGAACCCCGATATTGACGGCATCTTTGCGGGAGACGATACGATGGCGGCCATCTGTCTCAACGTGATGAAGCAGCGCGGCTTGAGCGCTCCAGACGATATTAAGGTCGTGGGCGCGGATGGTGCCCGCCGAACTATGACGTTTATGCCTGACTTAACAACCGTACGTCAAGATATCGATCGCATCGGAGAGCTCGCGGCGCAATCCATCATCGCTCTTATTAACGGCGATAATCCCGAATCGAATATCAAGCTCCCCGTTGAACTCATTGAGGGCAAAACCGCGTAGTTCATCCCGTGCCAAAAGAATTCCTCAAACGCCTCTGATGACCGTTCACCGGCATATGTCAACCGTTTGCCGACGACTGGAACTGCGAAAAGACGTATTGGTGTGAAAACGTTTGACATATGAAAACGATTGACATATCTTGCCATTGTACCGAGTTAGTATGTCGTGGAAAGGAAGTCTCGGATGCACAAGGTGTATTACCAGCCTGAGGGAATTTGGGTAGGCGACATCATGCCGTACGGCGAGGACGGCACGTTCTATCTCTATCATCAGCGTGACACGCGTAACCCCGAACCTTTCGGAGAGCCGTTTGGCTGGGCACTCGCTACGACCAAGGATTTCGTCAACTACAAGGACTTTGGCGAGAGCCTTGAGCGCGGCGGCGACGAGGAAGTCGACCAGTACATTTATGCCGGCACGGTGTTTAAGGTGGGCGACAAGTACCATGCGCTCTACACTGGTTGCAATCGCGATAAGGTCCGCGCACGTTTGATGAAGCAGGTTCTTCTTCACGCGACGAGCGACGACGCCGTCAAGTGGGAGAAGAACATCGCCGAGACGCTGCTTCCGCCCCAGGAGGGTTACGATGACCGCAACTGGCGCGATCCCTTTGTGCTTTGGGATGAGGAGAACGAAGAGTACATGCTCATCCTCGGCACGCGTGTGGGCGAGGACAAGCGTCTGATGACCGGCCGCCTGGTCAAGTTCACCTCCAAGGATCTGACCAACTGGGAGTTCCAGGGCGACTGGTGGAACCCGGGCCTGTACACCATGTTTGAGATGCCTGATCTCTTTAAGATGGGCGACTGGTGGTACCTCGTCTTTTCCGAGTACAGCGACGGCAACAAGACCCGTTACCGCATGTCCAAGTCCATCAACGGTCCTTGGATTACCCCCGCTGACGACTCCTTCGACGGCCGCGCGTACTACGCCGCTCGCACCGCATTCGATGGCGAGCGCCGCGTTCTCTTTGGTTGGGTCCCGACGCGCGACGAGGGCGGCGACCCCAGCTCTTACCTGTGGGGTGGCACTTTTATGCCCCTCGAGATCGTTCAGCGTGCCGACGGAACGCTCGGCACCAAGCTCCCCGACAGCATGCTTGGCGCCTTTGGCGAGGCTAAGGCAGTCGAGACCTTTGAGCTTTCCTGCGAGTCGGGCAAGGTCGAGCAGGTGCTCGCCGCGGATGCCGGCTCCACCTACTTGCTCGATGCCGACATTGAGCTCGGCGGTAACGCTGCCGGCTTCTCGGTCAAGTTCGCCGAGGACGCCGAGACTGGTCTTGCCTATGAGTTCCGCGCCAACCTGCGCGAGGGCAAGCTCGAGTTCACGCCGGCTCCCCAGTACCCGTGGTTCCAGGTCAACAACATGGGCCTCGAGCGTCCGTTGTTCTTTAAGGGCGAGGGCACTCACCATGTGCGTCTGGTCGTCGACGACGACATCGCGACCATCTTTGTCGATGATGTTGCGCTCAACGCTCGCTTCTGCAACAAGCAGGGCCAGGGTGTGGCGCTTACCGTCACCGACGGTGCGCTCAAGTGCGCAAACGCAACGATCGCGTCTCTGTAGCGGCAACGAACCGTTTTATGATTTAGAAAAGGAATGGAGAGGAACATGGACTACAAGGCAGTGTCCCAGCAAGTCGTCGACAACGTCGGCGGACTGGAGAACATCGAGGGCGCCACGCATTGCGTGACCCGTCTGCGTCTGGTGCTCAAGGATACGAGCAAATACAACAAGGCCGAGCTCGAGAACATCGATGGCGTCAAGGGCGTGCTGTACAACAGCGGCCAGCTCATGATCATCTTCGGTACCGGTACCGTCAACAAGGTTTACGATGAGTTTATGGCTCTGACGGGCGTTAAGGAGATCAGCGCTTCCGAGGTCAAGGGCGCCGAGGCGGACAAGAAGGGCAAGTTCTTCTCGGTCCTCAAGGTATTCTCGGACATCTTTATCCCCATCATTCCCGCCTTCGTCGGCGCTGCAATCATCATCGGCCTTAAGTCGCTGATCGTTGCCAACGGCCTCTTTGGCATGGAGGGCAGCCTCGCCGATCACAGCGAGTTCCTCAAGAACCTCGCAAGCTTCTTTGCCATTATCGCCACCACGTTCGACTACCTGCCTGTCCTGGTTATGTACAGCGCAGTCAAGCGTTTTGGCGGTAACCCGATCCTGGGCATCCTCGTCGGTATCGTCATGGTTCACCCGAGCCTTATGAACCGCAACACGTTCGTTATGGACCCGACGGGTGCTGAGTACTGGAACTTTGGTCCGCTCTCCATTCCCATGGTTGCTTTCCAGGGCGGCGTGTTCCCTGCAATTCTGACCGCCTGGTTTATGGCCAAGGTCGAAAAGATTGCCCAGAAGTACATCCCCGAGGTCGTTTCGTTCGTCTTTGTCCCGACCGTTACCCTGATTCTTGCTAACGTCGCCCTGTTCACCGTGTTCGGCCCGCTCGGTAACCTGATCGGTGACGTCCTCGCCGGCGTAATCGATATCCTGTACAACAGGATGGGCGTCTTTGGTGCCTTTGTCTTCGCCGCGTTCCTGCAGCCGCTCGTCGTTACCGGTACGCATCAGTTCATCCAGGGTATCGAGGCAAACCTTGTTGCCACGACTGGCTTCAACTACATCCAGGCCATCTGGTCGGTTTCCATCATCGCCCAGGGCGGCGGCGCCATCGGTATGTACCTCATTCACAAGAAGCACTCCAAAGAGCGCAACATCTGCATGTCGTCCTTTATCCCGACGCTGGTCGGAATCTCCGAGCCCGCTATCTT
Organism: Collinsella sp.; assembly: GCA_036551635.1. Classification (GTDB taxonomy): domain Bacteria; phylum Actinomycetota; class Coriobacteriia; order Coriobacteriales; family Coriobacteriaceae; genus Collinsella. The sequence continues at coordinate 22,337 of JAXKEA010000039.1, read as the reverse complement.
TGCTGCAAACATGCGCTATTCGATCATTCCGTTCATCTGCGCATGCATCGGTGCAGGCTGCGGCGGTGCCTTCGTCAAGCTCTTTGAGGTGCGCGCTATCGGTCAGGGTCTGACCGGCGTGCTTGGCCTGCTCATCGTCACGCCCGAGACCCTCGTGTGGTATGTGGCTGGCAATCTCATCGCCTTTATCGTGCCGATCGTCTTGATCTTTGCCTACAACAAGGCAAAGGGCGTGCCGACCACCGATGAAGAGGGCGCTGGCGCTGGCTTCGATGTCAGCTTCTAGTTGAGCCATTCAGTGCAATGTGCGGATAAGTCCATTTGAGGAAGGGCGTTCGACTCGTGTGAGTCGAGCGTCCTTCCCCATAGACGAGAAAGTCAACGGCGATGTTAAATCAAAAAAACAAGGTGACACGCGCGGACTATGAGCAGTGGCGTGCCGGACAGGATGAGACGGCGGCTCGCATCGCGTCCGACCCCGATAGGCTTCTGTTCCATGTGGAGCCTGAGCTTGGCTGGCTCAACGACCCCAACGGTTTGGTTCAGATTGGTGATACGTATCACATCTATCATCAATACGATCCTTTCGATGCTGCGCATGGCGGTCCAGTGCTTTGGAACCATCTGACGACAAAGGATTTTGTGACGTACGAGAATCACGGCCCCGTGCTGTTCCCCGATTCCGATTTGGATTCGAGCGGAGCGTATTCTGGTTCTGCCTTTGTACGTGATGGCAAGATTCACTACTTCTATACCGGCAACGTCAAGCATTTTGACCGCGATGATTACGACTACGTGTTGACGGGCCGTGAGCAAAACCAGATTCATATGGTTGCCGAGAATCCCGACGAATTGGGCGAGAAGCGCATGGCTGTTGGACCAGTCGATTACCCCGACGATATCGGTACGCACGTGCGCGACCCCAAGATCCTTGAGCACGATGGTATCTACTACATGGTTCTGGGCGCTCGTACGAAAGACGACCGTGGCTGCGTGCTTGTCTATACTTCGCGTGATTTAGGGGTCTGGAGCTATGCGACGCGCATTGAGCTGGACGAGAACTTTGGCTTTATGTGGGAGTGCCCCGATCTGTTTGAGCTCGATGGCGAGCTTATTCTCGTTTGCTGTCCGCAGGGTGTGCCTGCCGATGGTTGGCGTTACCGCAATCCGCATCAGTGCGTGTGGTTCCCTATCGAGGCCGATTGGGAGGCGCCGAGCTTTAAAATCGTCGGGCAGGGCATGCCCCCGATGGTCGATGCCGGTTTTGATTTCTATGCTCCGCAGTCCTTTGAGGATGCTGCAGGCCGGCGTTTGATGATCGGATGGTCGGGTTGCCCCGATGCGACGGCAGAAAACCCGACGGTGGCGCGCGGGTGGCAGTGCGCGTTGACGGTGCCGCGAGAGCTGAGCATGCGCGATGGTAAGCTCTGCCAGCAGCCGGCGCACGAGATTGAGAGGATGCGCGGCGACTGCGTTCGCGCGACAGGCGGTGAAACCGTTGAGGAGCCGGGCCGCCTGTTTGATCTTGTGGTTTCCTGTGAGGGCACCAAGATGGTCGAGCTCGAAATCCGCAAGGGTGTCTTTGTGCGCTATGCAGGCGGGATGCTTACCCTCGACATGGGTGACGAAGGCTATGGGCGCGACCAGAGGTCGATCGAGCTCAGCGAGCTTCGCGACCTGCGCGTGCTTTCGGACACTACGATTGTCGAGATTTTTGCAAATGGCGGCGAGGCGGCACTTACGAGCCGTACCTATTCGCCGGCGGTTTCGGCGATGGGGTTGCATGCCGAGGGTGCGGCATCGATGAATTTCTACCGCCTCGTGCATTAACCGTGCATGGGGCACGATTGGACTTGCTGGGCGAAATGAATCGCAGTTGCCGCGGCCAACTACCGTTTATCGCGTATAGCGACCGTTTGCGGAGTAAGTAACACATTGTTGTAAACCGTGTAGAATCACAGATAAGCACGGAGTTTTCCAGGGAGACGCTGTCCTTTGTTGTGTGCAAGGGGCGGCGTCTCTTTGGCGCTTGGAGGCTGTTGCGCAACAGCGCGGTGGACTGTGCTTGATATTGGAAAGTCGACGTTGAGATGGGTCGTGATGATAATGGGCAAGTACGTAATCGTGGTTGAGTCTGGTTCGGATGTGACGCCAGAGCTTTGCGAGCGCTACGGTATCGTGCGCGTGCCTATGCATGTCACGATTGGTGATGAGACCGTCGAGGACGGCTCGATCGATCCGCTCGAGATTTATTCGCGCTGCAACGAGTTTGGCGTGATGCCCAAGACCAGCGGCTGCGCGCCTGCGGATTTTGCTCACGTGTATGACCGCATTCATGCCGAGCAGCCCGACGCGACTATTCTGCATCTCGCGTATTCCGAGGCAACGACCTGTTCGCATCAGTCCTCCAAGATTGCGGCTAAGGGCCGCGACTACGTGTTCTCCATGGATACGCGCTTTGTCTCGGTGGGCCAGTCGCTCGTTGTCGTCGAGACCGCCAAATACATTAAGGTTCACCCCGATGCCACCGTCGACGAGATCTTCGCCTTCGCGAACTCCGTCATGGACCGTGTGTTGCTGGGTTTTGTTCCTACGGACCTTGCCTTCCTTAAGGCGGGCGGTCGCTTGTCCAACGTCGCGTTCCTGGGCGCCCACCTGCTCAAAATCAAGCCCTGTATTGAGGTGACGGACGGCAAGTTCGTGGCGACTAAGAAGTTCCGCGGCTCTATGCTCAAATGCGCCCGCGCCTTTATTGACCACATGGTTGCGAAAGGCGAGATTGACTACTCGCACTTTGGCTTGGCGTATTCGGTGGGCCTTTCACAGGAGCTGCGCGACGACATGGAAGTCTATGCGCACGACCTGGGCTTTGAGGACGTTACCTGGACTCAGGTCGGCGGTGTGATCTCGAGCCATTGCGGCCCGACCGCCTTCGGTGCGGTGCTCACGCTTAAAGCGTAAGGCCTGGCGTCTATCGATTTCTATTGCCTCGGCGGCGGGCGGGTTGCGACAACCTTCCCGCCGCTCTTGCGTAGGGCCAAATAGAACAACCCAATTGACCGCTAAACCGTTTCGCCATCATGCATATGGGCTAGAATGGCTCTGGCATTTTAATTGGCGAAAACCAAAGAGAGGCAAGGTAGCGGGAATGGCTGAGATGACGCTTGAGGGTGTGGACGCTCATCCCGAGGATTCTGCATATGCCCTGGGTCGCGTGCATTCAATCGAGACGATGGGTACGGTCGACGGTCCCGGCATCCGCTTCGTAGTGTTTGTCCAGGGCTGCCCCATGCGCTGCGCATATTGTCACAATCCCGATACCTGGTCGGTTAACGGCGGCACGATGGTGACCGTCGAGCATCTGATGGACGAGTTCCAGAGCAACCATGAGTTCTACCGTAGCGGCGGCATTACCGTTTCGGGCGGTGAACCGCTCCTGCAGCCCGAGTTTTTGGCAGACCTGTTCCGTGCAATGCACAACAGCCCCGATGGTCACGTGCATACCTGCCTTGACAGCTGTGGCTATGCGTTTGATCCCAAGCATCCGGAGAAGTTCGATGCCGTACTCAACGAGACCGACATGGTGCTGCTCGACATTAAACACGCCGATCCCGTCGAGCATAAAAAGTTGACCGGATGCGATCCTGCACGCATCCTGGCGTTTGGCGATGAGCTCGCGCGTCGCAAGATTAAGGTCGTTATTCGCCACGTGGTGGTGCCGGGCATTACCGACACGGTAGAGGAGTGCGAGGCACTCGGTCGTCTAATCGCTCCATGGCATAACGTGGTCGGCCTGGAGATGCTGCCGTATCACACGATGGGTGTCGTCAAGTACGAGCAGCTGGGTATTCCCTATAAGCTCGAGGGCGTGCCCCAGATGGATACCGCGCGCATGCCCGAGCTGCGCAACGCCGTCATGACGGGCATGAAAAAGCGCCGCGCGGAACTCAAAAACGCCATCGGCTAGCGAGCCATTTTCAGGCACTCATTGGGGACAGACTTAAATGAGTGCCCCTGGACACCAAGTTGATTGCCAAAGAGTCCCGTCAAGTTGCGGTGGAATAGTTCTTGTTTTTCGGCTTATGCCGCCCAAGCAGGAACTATTCCACCGCAACTGCGTTTTGGGCGGAGATGCGCAACAGAATCGTGCCATTTGGATAAATATGCTTGTGGTTTCTTTAAAGACGCCTTAAACGCCGCTGAATATCTTTGGAAAGAAATGCCTGCTCGGTATTATGCTGCTCGTATATGAACGGTAGCAGTCAGGAGACCACGTGCGAAACAACGCATCGCGGGACGAGTATGTGCCGCAGCATGGCAGCAGATATGGGACGAAGGGCACGCCTTCGCGTGGCCTCGCTGACGCTCGCATCCGCGTGACGAAGATTGCCGCCATTGGGATGCTAACGTTGGCGGTTATTATCCTCGGAATTACCGCCAAAACCTACGCGTCGGAGCGAATGGCACACTCAGATGCGTCAACGGTACAGACGCAAAACAAAAAGGTCTCTGAATCTAAAGCCACCGCAAGTCAAACCCTGTCGACAGCGAGCCTCAAGACGAGGCTTTCGAAGGCGGACTTTAACGATATTCCCTCAGGCGATACCGTGCAGACCTTCTCACTGGTTGATGACCAGATCCCCGCCCTGGAGGATGAGAGCCTCGCCGCGCTCCAAGATGCCCTTGATCAGGCCAAGGAATTGGGCGATGTGGGCGTGGTGTTCTACGACCTGTCAAGTGGCAAGGGCGTGACGTATAACGCCGATGTCGAGGTTTACGGTGCGAGTAGTTATAAGGCGCTCTATGTGCTCTACGTCTGTGAATCCCTGGTCGAGACAGGGCAAGTATCGCTCGATGATACTCTGGGCACCTATGGCGGCTACAGTATGGGCTGGCTGACGGTTCGCGAACTCATCGAGGCCTCGGTCGTTAATTCGGACAACGATTCGTTTATTGCGTTACGCGCGGCGTTTGACCGTGTCGGTTACGAGGATTGGATTGTCGGTCTTGGCATCGATTACGATACCGCACTCGATCCGATGAGTGATTTTCCCACTTATTGCCCGCGCACCTCGGCCAAGTTGTGGTGCGAGATGAGCGAGTATCTGAGCCATGATACCGAGACGTCACAATGGCTGTCGGGCCTTCTGGCCTCTACGGCCCGATCGTTTATTCGTGACGGCATTGCGGACGACCAAGCCTTGGTGCGCAACAAGGCAGGCTGGATTAGCGAGGATGGTTGCTATTCGACATGCGATGCGGGCCTTATCGACATCGATGGCCGTACCTATGTCATGAGCATCATGACATCGATGCCGTGGAGCGACCGCTCGAGCGAGGTTACGGCTGCGATTGCAAAGGCCCTGTTTGATACGCGAGCTGCGCTGGCCTAGCGTGTTCGTTTGACGAGGTCAAACAAAATGCTGGTACCATACCGTGGTTGAGAATTACGTATAGGTTTGGGGAATGGCATGGCTACCATCGCGATTATCGGTGCACTCGAAAAAGAGATCATGCAGATTAAGGAAGAGTTGAGTAACGTTTGCATGGTACAGGAGGCGGGCTTGAACGTTGTGACCGGCGGGCTCGACGGTCTGTCGATTGTCGCCACGACGGCGGGCATGGGCACGGTAAACGCTGCCGCCGCAACACAGCACCTCATTAGCAAGTATGCTCCGCAGGCAGTTGTGCTTTCGGGTATCGCGGGCGGTTTGAACCCCAAGCTCCATATCGACGACGTGGTCATCGGCAAACGCCTGCGCTATCTGGATACCGATACCGCGCTTATCGCCGAGTCTGCACCGGGGCTCGAGGAGTTTGACTCGACGCCTGCGCTGGTCGATATTGCTGCCGATGTGCTTGCTGAGCGTGGCTTTGTCAACGCTTCGACAAATGCAGCCGCTTCGAACGAGGGAGCCAAACAATTCCTGGTCGGCACGATTGCCACGGGCAACCGCTTTGTGACGGGCGCCGCCATGCGCAACGACGCTATCGAGGCGACGCACGCCGATTGTGTCGGCATGGAGGGCGCGGCAATTGCTCATGTCGCAACTAAAAATGGTGTCGATTGCCTGGTGCTGCGCGCTATCAGCGATAATTGTGACGAGGCGTACGATGCAATTTGCGACCGCGAGTTCGACCTGTTCGAGTATGCCCGTACCGCGAGTGGCATTACGCTCGATATCGTTCGCCGTATCGCTGCTATCTATTAGCGCGCTCTTTTGTAAGAACCTACGACCAAGGAGTGTCCATGGCCGATTCCATTAACTACCAGCTTGCCAAGTTCGTTGCCAGCTATGGCAAGGTTTCGCAGATTCCCGAGTCCACCTGCCCCGAGGTGAGCTTCGTCGGCCGCTCCAACGTGGGCAAGTCGTCGATCATGAACAAGCTTTTTGGCCGCAAGAACCTCGTCAAGGTCTCGAGCACACCGGGCAAGACGAGCAACATCAACTTCTTTGAGGCTGACGACGTGCACTTCGTCGACCTGCCGGGTTATGGTTTCGCCCGTCGTTCCAAGGCCGAGCGTGACCGCTGGGCAGAACTTATCGGCGACTTCTTCGACTCGGAGCGCAGCTTTAACCTGGTCGTGTCGCTGGTGGATATTCGTCACGACCCGAGCAAACTCGACCATGACATGATCGACTACCTTCAGGGCAACGAGTTCAACTTTATCGTCTGCCTCACCAAGGCCGACAAGCTCAGCCGCACCCAGCAGGCCCGCCAGGCATCAGCCATCAAAAAGCAGCTCAACGTCCCGGCCGAGAACGTAATCATCACAAGCTCCCAAACCGGCACCGGCATCGACGAACTCAAAAAGCGCATCGCCGAGGCCTGCCTCTAATCGGGCTGCAACCCCTCAAAAGCTCTCATCTATATCACCCAGGTGATAGTTTTTTAGGAGACCTAGGCATCCAATACGCTCTTATGAGTGAGCGTGCGTTTTCAGCAATCAGATTCCGCGAATGGAGGCAGGCGTTGGGATCTGAGTATTATCCCAAGCGCTTTAAGCGAGAACAGAACGCGCGGCGCAAGTACCTGGAAACTGTGAATGGATTCGACTCTGAGGGTGTCTACATTAGGGATTTAATGACAGGGAGGGTTGATTTAGATGATCCAAGAGTTGACGAATTGTGGACCGAGTAGAACATATCCCATCTATTACCTCGAGGATGCAATGAGCAACCTCGGCGACTGCTTCGACTATGCCGTGAACGACTATGGAGCGGAAGGGTCCGAGGTCGCTGAACTCTTTTGCCTGAGCGGCGTAGCCCGTGAGTTTGAGCGTGGCAACGCATGGGTCGTATCGGGAAAATCGGGTGTTGAGCTATTCGCGCTTATCGCCGAAAGGTCGGGCTATCAGAGCGGGTCTATACCGGATCGCACCTATCGTTTTGAGAAGACGCCAGAGTATTGGACAGGCTGGATACTGGCATATCTGCAGTGGCGTTTAGGGGAGTCTTTCGAAGACCTGCTGCATGTCGTTCCGTTTGACGCACTGCGCAGTCTGTACTATCCCTGGCACGAAGCCTCGGAGGAACGCGTGGCTCGCCTCGTCTGCGATATGGCGAAGAAAGCGTCCAGGCAAACAAAACTTGCGTTAGCAAGAAAGAAGCTTAAGAAAACCCAACAAGACCTAGCATACGAATCGGGTGTGTCACTCCGCTCAATCCAAATGTACGAGCAGCGCCAGAGAAACATCAATGAAGCTTCGGTAACAAGCGTAAGAGCCATAGCAAAAGCCCTTCACTGCAACATCGAAGATCTCCTAGAGCCAGTCTTCGAATACAAAGAAACCAGCGCAGCCTAAAAGAGATGCAAGCCGCTGATTGCTCAAGATGCACTTCGAGCAATTAGAACAGCGAAGCCGGCTGTCTCGTTGGAGCGTGCAGGACTTGTTGATATTTAAATCCGCTTTCATATTGAAATGCCCCGCCAAGCTAAAGTGCTCGGCGGGGCAATTTTTGATTGACGATGCTGCCAGGGGTTGAGTTTTAATATGTCGCGAGTAAGAGGCGTCTGAATTTAGTAATCAAAGAAAATTATTCAATTCGAGCGCTTAGCCAGTACTCTCCATTCGAAGCTACGATTGCGTACGTAATTCCATTTTTGACAGTTGGCGTATCTACGCAGGCAGCACCAACTTCCTTGGCGTCTGAAAACGAAAGTGTTGGATCGATTGCTTGTATAGTTGCCAATGCTGTCGCCGCGGCATAGTCGGAGTTTTCGAAGTACATGACTATGTTTTTGAAGCAGTTTTCGGATCCAAGATAGCTGAGTAGCACCGGGTTACTCGAGTCCGAAAAGAAGCCTCCAATACCGGCAATCTTTGAACCGTTTTTGATCTGAAGTTCGAGCCCCATGCCGCTATCGTCTAGTTCGTAATCCGCATTCATACTGCTGCAATTGGGGATATCGGAGAATTCCTCGTTAAGTCGATCAATAAAGCCTTCAGGTGAAATTGAAAACTTTCCGTCGCCAAGAAAAGATGTGATTTCCTTCTCGTTGCGGGTGTCAACGACCTCTCCGCATCTCTCGCATTCTCGTATTTCCTTCGAAGTGGCATCTACGTAGTCGACTTCTTTGGTCCACGAGCCCGGTTGGTGTCCGAGTGGCTCCCCTTTCGTTTCGCCGCAACGCTGGCAGGTCTTCGGTGTCGTACAAGTTGCTTCTTCCCATTCGTGCCCGAGAGGTTCTCCCTCGGTTTTGCCGCAACTTTTACATGTGCGAGGGCGTGTGCAGGTTGCATTGGCCCATAGCTTGTGAGCGCAAAACAACTGAGGAAACAGTATGGGCAAACTGAAGATGATGACAACTGCCACGGCAGCTGCGATTGCCGCTCGTTTTTTATTGCCTAATTTATGAATGGCCCGCGTTAGAAGTGAGTCGTTTTCTTCATTTTTGCGTGCGCCGTCCTCTTCGTTTGATGGCGGAATTTCAGAGGAAGGGGTGTCGCTAGCACTATCAGAAAACTGCTCGGCTTTGAAATCTGGCTTCCGCTCGTCGGACTCGCTGAGTGCCTTTTCCTCGTCGGGCTCCTTCATCTCGTCATTCATGTTTATCGAGGCTCCTTCCTAGCTATGAATCTGCGATGGGCATTTTTGATAAGCGGAATGGCTGGTGACATAAATATATCCCAGTTTGGGATATATCAAAATGGAATATAGCGTAAACGGCATGAACGTTGATGCTAACAGGACATGCGGAAAATGCCTTTCCCAGATTCGTCGGGAGCAAGGTATCACTCAGGTTGAACTCGCAAAGAAACTGGGGGTACCTCAGTCGTTCATCTCAAAGGTCGAGACCGGGGAACGCAGCCTTAGGGTTTATGAGCAGTTTGTCTATGCGGACGCACTCGGAATTACTGTTGAGACGCTAGTACGTAAACTTGGGGCTGTTTTGAGTAGCGAAGATAATTAGATGACGTCACGTATCGATCATCAATTAGAAATTAAAACAGAGCTATAAGGCGAATGAGATGCTGGGAAGTGCGCCTTTATCAAATAGAAGCCAAAAAATCAGCCCGGCGACTTTCCAGAGCGTAGGTTCCTGTAGCCGCCGCCAGCGAAGTTAACGTAGGGGAGGCCAGGGGCTTTGCCCTCAAATCTTTCCGCAGGACGGCAGGACCCCCGCCGCACGAAGTGCGCAGCGGGGGTCCTGCCATGTCCGAGGACGATTTGGGGGCAAAGCCCCTGGCCTCCCCGGCGAGTATACGGGACGGCGACTACAGGTATTCGATCTGGGCGCCCTCCGTGTCGGACGTCAGAATGTGCGTATCGCACTTGGGGAACTGCTCGCGCAGCTTGACCTGCAAGAACTTTGCCACGATGGTGTCGTCAGTCACGGCCATGAGGGTCGAACCCGAGCCGCTGATCCAGATGGTCTTGGCGCCTCCGTTAAGGCAGGTGTCGCGCACGGCGTTGTAGTCGGGGATGAGGCGGCGGCGATAGGGCTCCTGGATGCGGTCGTCGTTGGCGGCGGCAATCAGGTCAAGGTCGCCGGTCTCCAGGCCGCGCGTCATGCCGGCGATGCGGCCCATTTGCCATACGGCGGTGGAGAGTGGAATCTCCTGCGGCACGACCTTGCGCGCCTCGCTCGTGTGAACCTCGTAGGGCGGAATTACGGTAATAAAACGCAAGCGATCGCTTACCTCGTAGCGCAGGCACTGGGGAAGCGAATCGGTCGGCGTAAAGGAGCAGACGGCGCCGCCCAGGATAGCGGGGGCGACGTTATCGGGATGCCCTTCGACCTCGGTGGCAATGCGGACGAGCTCGGCGCGGTCGACGGTGTGGCCCGTCAGCGCGGCGGCCGCCATGATGCCAGCGACGACGCAGGTTGAGCTGGAACCCAGGCCGCGGGCGACGGGCACGTCGGTCTGAATGTCGATGGCGACGGGGAAGGCCGGCTCGCCCCATGCGGCCAGTGCATCCACAAAGCTCACGTAGACCAGGTTATTCTCGTTTTGGAACTCCTCGGGGCAGCCCGTGATGGTGAGCTTGTCGGCGCGCTCGAAGGTGAAGTGCGAGTAGAGGCTGACGGCCATGCCGAGGGTGTCGTAGCCGATGCCCAAGTTGGCGCTGGTTGCTGGGACGGTGATTTTGATCATGTGGGTCCTCCTGGGCGGGTCTGGCCGTTTAGTTCGCTGCTCGGGCAGTCCTGGCTCGCTCGGAAAGCACATTAAGTGCTTTCCGGCTCGTGCGGAACTCGCGACGAACTAAACGGCCAGACCCGCTCGCATGCTCGTCATCATTCCGAAAGCTAAATAAATAGAAGGTGCGCCGGCTTTCGCCGGCGCTTAATAAGGGATCTAGTTGGTGCTCATTCGTTTTGCTGCGGACTCGACGTAGCTTGCCATCTCATCGACGTCGCAGACGTCTTCGAAACGGACGGGCTTGGATTCGAGTTCGGCGAGCTGGGTCGGGGCGACCGTGTTGGTGGCCTGCTCGAGCACACGCATAGCCTCAAAATCATCCTCGGGAACGTCGAGGCCCAGGGCGTCGCAGCAGGCACGCGGGAACTTGTAGGGGCTGGCGGTCGAAAGCAGCACGCGGGCCTTGGCGCCCTCGGCGGGGGCGACCTTTTCAAAGACGTGATAGCCGCAAGCGGTGTGCGGGTCGATCACGTAGCCGTTCGCATCCCAGCAACTCTTGATGGCAGCGCGGACCTCGTCCTCGCTGGCCCAACCGCAGCCAAAGACGCTCTGAATCTTTGCCAGCAGGTCGGCGGGAACCTCGTAGCGACCCGTCTGGGCAAGCTGCTCCATAAGGCCGGCAACGAGCTCGCAGTCGCCGTCGGACAGGAAGTACAGCATGCGCTCCAGGTTGGAGCTAATAAGGATGTCCATCGACGGCGAGATGGTCGTGAAGAACGGGCGGTTACGGTCGTAAACGCCGGTGGTCAGGAAGTCGGCAAGCACGTTGTTCTTGTCGCTCGCCACGACGAGCTTGGCGACGGGCAGACCCATGCGCTTGGCGTAGTAGCCGGCCAGGATATCGCCAAAGTTGCCGGTGGGCACACAGAACTCAACGGCGTCGCCGGCCTCGATAGCGCCGGCGCGCAGCAGCTGCGCATAGGCGGCAAAGTAGTAGACGACCTGCGGTACCAGGCGGCCGACGTTGATGGAGTTGGCGCTCGAAAGCACCGTGCCGGCAGCCTCCAGACGCTCGGCAAGCTCCTTATCGGCAAAGATGCGCTTGACGGCGCTCTGGGCGTCGTCAAAGTTGCCGCGGATGCCGCAGACGGCGACGTTATCGCCCTCCTGCGTGGACATCTGCAGGTTCTGAACGCGGCTGACCTTGCCCTCGGGATAAAAAACGGTGATGCCCGTGCCCGGCGCGTCGGCAAAACCGGCGAGCGCGGCCTTGCCCGTGTCGCCCGACGTGGCGGTGACGATCATGATGCGCTCGGCGCCGCCGTCCTTGGCGGAAGTGCGGGCCATCAGACGGGGGAGCATCTGCAGGGCGACGTCCTTGAAGGCGCTCGTGGGGCCGCCAAAGAGCTCCATCACATAGGTCTGAGGGGCATCAGCGCCCGGCGCAGCGTCGAGTTTGACGAGCGGCGTAACCTCTTCACTCGCAAACGTGCCGCGGTATGCCTCGTCGACACACGCCGAAATTTCTTCGGCCGTGTAATCATTCAGTAACATTCCCAACACATCTTGAGCGATTTCAAAGTACGATTTATCTGCAAGCGAGCTGATATCGACCTGCTGGGTGCCGAGCTCGTCCGAGACAAACAAACCCCCGTCGGGAGCGATGCCGGTGCGGATTGCCACCTTACTTGAGCACGATAAAGTGCGTCCTCGTGTACTATGATAAGTTCCCATATAACACTGCTCCTCGGATGCCTTGGTCCCAATCGGTGAAACCATGGTATCAGAGCGCGCAAAACAGGTTTGCAGAGGCTTTTAGAAAGGTAACCTCAAGCCCATGATTAAGATTGCCAAGTTTGGCGGCTCGTCGGTCGCCGACGCCGAACACTTCAAGAAGATTAAGGCCATCGTCGATGCCGACCCTGCCCGCCGTTTTGTGGTGGTTTCTGCCTGCGGCCGCCGCTTTAAGGGCGACACCAAGGTGACCGACCTGCTCTACCTGGTTAACGCGCACGTTAAGTATCACGTGTCGTGCGAGGAACTACTCGAGGACATCGGCCAGCGCTATTTTGATATCGCTGACGAGTTGGAGCTCACCTATCCCATCCGCGAGGAGTTCGCGGCCTTTGCCGAGCGCGCCCGCTCGGGCGGCTACTCTACCGAGGAGCTCGTGAGCCGCGGCGAGTACTTCACCGCTCGCTTGATGGCCGAGTACCTGGGCCTGCCGTTCCTGGACGCCGCGACGGTTGTGGCGTTCCATCACGACGGTACGCTCAGCATGAATCGCACCTCCGAGCTGGTGCAGGAGTACGGCCAGCAGGGCGGCTTTGTTATGCCCGGTTTCTACGGCGCGACGCGAGAGGGCCAGATCAAGCTGCTCGACCGTGGCGGCGGCGATATCTCGGGCTCGATCCTGGCCAAGTGCCTGGGCGCCGACCTGTACGAGAACTGGACCGACGTCTCGGGCTTCTATTCCGCCGATCCGCGTATTGTTCCCGAGGCTCAGCCCATCGCCCGCGTTACCTACGAGGAGCTGCGCGAGCTTTCGTACATGGGTGCAAGCGTCCTGCACGAGGAGGCCGTGTTCCCCGTGCGTGAGGCGGGTATTCCGCTGGTCATCAAGAACACCAATGCGCCGCAGGACCCCGGCACCATCATTAGCGAGACGGCTGACGAGGGCGAGGCAGAGCCCATCATTACCGGCGTGACCGGCAAGCGCGGTTTTGTCGCCATCAACGTCGCCCGCGACCGCACCAAGCCCCGCGTCGGCTTTATGCGCCGTGCGCTTTCGGTCTTCGAGCGCTATGACGTCTCCGTCGAGCACATGCCCACCGGTGTTGACCGCTTTGGCGCCGTGGTGCAGGAGCAGGACGTTCACGATTCGCTGTACTCGCTCGTGGGCGACATTCAGCAGGAGGTCGAACCGCTCGAGATCGAGGTTGTCGAGGGCTTGGCGCTTATCGCGACCGTCGGTCGTAACCTGCGCGGTCGTGCCGGCATCTCGGGCCACCTGTTTGGCATGCTTGGCCAGGCCGGCGTGAGCGTGCGTATGATTTCGCAGAGCTGCGACGAGATCAACATCATCATTGGCGTGGAGGAGAAGGACTTCGACCTGGCGATTCGGACCATTTACCGTGCCTTCTCCGATGAGAACGGCATTGTGAAGGTCTCCGACCTGGAGGCTTCCGCGCCGGTCGATCCCGCTCTGGCTGCGCTCCACAAGTAGCTGCTATCTCGCTAGATTTTTGGGACTCGCCTCAAAAATCTACGGCGGGGCGTTTCGTTTCGGTTTCGTTTCGACGGGGCGGGTTTCGTGCCTGCCCCGTTCTTGTATACACTGGCAACAATAATCGGCCTGCTCGGCGTGCGGGCAAAAGCCACAACCTTTAAAGGGGGAAGCATGAAACAGTACACGGTTGCTATTTTGGGCGCGACGGGAGCCGTGGGCACCCAGATGCTCGAGTGCCTCAACGAGCAGGAGTTCCCGGTCGACAAGCTCAAACTGTTGGCAAGTGCACGCTCCGCGGGCAAGACTGTTGAGTTCCGCGGCGAGCAGATCGTGATCGAAGAGGCCTGCCCCGAGGCCTTTGAGGGCTGTGATATTGTACTCGGAGCCGCCGGCGACGATATCGCCAAGGAGCTGCTGCCCGAGGCCGTCAAGCGCGGCGCCGTCGTGGTCGACAACAGCCATGCCTTCCGTATGGATCCCGAGGTACCGCTGGTCGTGCCCGAGATCAATGCCGACGATATCAAGTGGCATCACGGCCTAATCGCCAACCCCAACTGCGCGACCATCATCGGCCTGGTTCCCACGTGGCCGCTGCATCAGCTCGCCGGCGTGAAGCGCATGATCGTCTCGACGTATCAGGCGGCTTCGGGTGCCGGCGCTCCCGGCATGGCCGAGCTCGAGGCTCAGCTGGCCGCCCTGGGCCGCGGCGAGGAGATTCCCGAGCCGCGCGCGTTTGCCGCCCAGCTGGCGAGCAACCTGATTCCGCAGATCGGCGGCGTCAAGGAGGAAGGCTTTACCTCCGAGGAGATGAAGCTGCAGAACGAGGGCCGTAAGATCATGCACCTGCCCGAGTTGCGCGTGAACTGCACCTGCGTGCGCGTGCCCGTGCTGCGTTCGCACTCCGAGAGCATTACGCTCGAGTTTGAGCGCGATATTACGGTCGAGGAGGCTCGTGCTGCGCTGGCTGTCGCTCCCGGCGTCAAGCTGGTTGACGATATGGCTGCCGAGGATGCACACGACCGCTTCCCCATGCCGATGGACACGTCCGACCAGGACCTGATTTGGGCCGGCCGCGTGCGTCGCGACATCTCGAACCCCGAGGCTGCGCGCGGCATCACCTTCTGGTGCTGCGGCGACCAAATCCGTAAGGGCGCGGCAACCAACGCCGTCCAGATCGCTAAGCTGCTCTGCGAGTAGTGTGACCTGTCCGGCGGGGGCCGGGCTTAGTTTTCAGAACGTCCTCGACCATGTGTGGCGCCTTGTCCTGCTCCTTCGGAGCCGCGGACAAGGCGCCACACTGGTCTGCGGAGTGTTCTGAAAACTAAGCCCGGCCCCCGCCTGCGGTGACGCTGCTGTGAGCGGTCTGCGATGGGGCCGTTGTTGGTCGGGGCCGCTGGGCTGATGTGGGGGCGCGTGGTTGTTGCGGGCCCTGGTCCCGGCGGCGGCCTCGGCGCTTCGCGCCTGCTGCCTGCGGGGACTTTGGGGTGGGGCCGAATCGAAGGTGAATGGTTTTCCGAGAAGTGAACGACCTATTTTGGACCCTTGAAGCATTGGCATATTTTTGCCGCCATTTCCTGCGGTTTTATCGCATGAATCCTGCTGTTTTGCAGTCAAAAAATGCGGATGCTTCGGGGCCCTAGTTTTACTCGTTCACTTCTCGGAAAACCATTCACCTTCGTTTTTGCCGGACATCGTTTTGGGCGTTGCGACTCGGTATCGGCCGATATTGAGAGGGAAAACGCCCTCTCTTGGACAATCGAGTCTGTCCGGACGTATCTGCGAGGTTGTCTGCACAATTCGCGGTATTATGGTGCGGAGTTTTGAAAGGAGCCGCTGGTGGTCACGACGACGTTTGCTTCGCCTTTGGGCGAAATCTTGCTTGCCGCTGATGGCCGCGGTTTGACGGGGCTTTGGTTTGAGGGTCAGGAGCACTTTGGCTCTACGCTGCTCAAAGAGGATGCGGAGTATGTCGTAGGTGCCGATGCGGTTTCTGGTACCGGTGGGATGTCTTCGGTGAGTCCGGCAAATGGCGCGGCTTCTTCGGTGCTTGAGCGTTCTTGGGCTTGGCTGAATGCTTATTTTGCGGGGCAGGAGCCTCGGTTTACGCCGCCGTTGCATATGATTGGTACGGCGTTTCAGCGCGAGGTTTGGTTTGAGCTGCTTTCTATCCCGCGTGGCGAGGTCGCTACGTATGGTGAGATTGCCCAGCGTATTGCAGCTCGGCATCGTGTGCCGGGAAACGAGGCTCCCGTTGTGTCTCCTCGTGCGGTGGGGGCTGCGGTCGCCCGCAATCCCATTTCGATTATCGTGCCGTGCCATCGCGTGGTTGCCGCCGACGGCTCGCTTAACGGATATGCCGGCGGGCTTGACCGCAAGGAGTGGCTGCTTCGGCTCGAGGGCGCGTACGAGGAATAACGTTCGAGCACTTTGCATAGCCAAGACGCCGTGAAAGAACGGGATGCGCTTTCCGAATGGCGTCCCAAACGGAAACCGTGTCCCGGAATACAGCCTTAGAGTGGGATGCCGTTTCCGGTTGAGACCACTTGCTTGGACATCTTTCTACGCCCGCTTCTGCAGGGCATAGATCGACTTATCCATGTTGAACAGGTAAGCCGCGACGCAGACGATGAAGAATGCCGGCAGATTACCGAAACCGAAGACTTCGCAGCCAATCAGGATGGGTGCGAGCAGCGTATTGGTGGCGCTGCCAAAGACGGCTGCGTAGCCCAGCGCGGCGCAAAGCGCGATGGACATGCCAAGTTGAGCCTCGTTATGGCGACATCTGGGTAACAGAAAGGCCCGCGTTCCTCAGAGGCAAGATAGGCAATTCTGCTTTTGAGGTAGATCTCAATTCTGCCGACCGCATCAAACATTAACTGCCGGAGGGCTCGGTCAAATTCATACGTGTAGATGATGGTTTCGAATGTTGTGCCTTCGCGAAAGATGGTAATCCCGGACTTGCATTTGGTTTTGTAGGGAAACCAGTAGGCCGACAGTCTGTAGTGGCCGACTTCGACCAAAGCTCGCTCGAGTTCGCTTTGATCAGAGCACTTAAGACCCCTGTATTCTGTCAATAGTGCTATTTGTTCGTTGATGGATATCCGCGACTTCCGGTATTTCATTTAAGCCTCTTGATAGAAAAAGAGCTGGAGTTGCGCATCGTTGAGAGGCTTTCCAGCTTTAGCAAAACAAACTTATAAGATGCGACGGGCCGCGTCAAGATAATTACCGGACGGCCTAGGAGGCGGCTGGTTGGCTGGCTTAAAACCTAGCGCGTGAGATGACGCTCCACGCTATTCAGCGCGCTTGATAGGATGACGAACCACAGTCTTAAGTTTCTCCGGTGCACATTTGCGTGGATCGGAGAGATAGATTTCGTGATGGAAACGGGTGTCTGAGAAGTCGGGGACATAGCCCTGCTCGGTCGTGTATTCATTCATAGCGCCTACGGTCGCCGGTTCGTTGTCGTAGGGCCCGGTGTGCATGCATTGAACGCAGAGGCCCTCGTCAACTTTAAGCAGCTCGACGGCAGAAAAGTCAAGTTTCTTTTTGGTCGTGGCTTCCGCGACTGCCCAGTCAAAGTCATCTCGGGTGACGAAATCGGGCAGGCGAATGCACGAGATAAAGTTGAAATCGTCCTTGCGTACATAATCGATGTCGCCGCTCGGGGAGTCTTGCCACCAGAAACCCTCGAGCGGCGGTACCACAAAGTCGAAATAGCCCTTGATACTACTTGAGCCTTTCTTCGACATCTTGACGGTATAGGCGATGCCGTAAAGCAGCGGCAGGGCGTTTTGATACTCGCCACCTTCGGTATTTGGGTCGCCCTTTCCGCGAACGGCAACGTAGCTCATAGGCGGGACAGTTACGATGCTCGGCTTGCTTGCAGGTTTGTAGAGCTCCTTGCATTCCTTCTTAAAGTCGAACGCCATGTTGGCCGCCTTTCTGCGTATTGGCCTGCTTAGATAACGGAATCATATCATAGAAACGAACAGCTGTTCGAATGATTTTGCTGACAGATAGAGATGCGTGCGTTGTGTTTGGCGGTCGGCCTGACCCCGTCGATGATTTCTCTGCCTCCCCGGCGCCTCATCTATGGCTGTCGTTTCCCCATATAAAACCTGCCAAAATGAACCTGTCCCTTTTTGGTCGGCGTGAAATGGGTAATACTAAAGAGTTATCCGACCAGATGGGAACCGATCGATGGCTTATATCGAATTCAAAGACGTCATCAAGGCATACGGCGAGGGCGATGCCCGCATTCACGCGCTCGACGGTGCGAGCTTTACCGTTGAGCGCGGTGAGCTCGCCATTATCCTGGGTGCCTCGGGCGCCGGCAAGACTACGGCGCTCAACATCCTGGGCGGCATGGACACGGCAACTTCCGGCATCGTGACGGTGGACGGGCGTGACGTGAGCTCCGCCAACGAGGCGCAGCTCGTGGAATACCGCCGCGCCGACGTCGGCTTTGTTTTCCAGTTCTACAATCTGGTCCCCAACCTGACGGCGCTCGAAAACGTCGAGCTCGCGGCGCAAATCTGCCCCGATTCGCTCGATGCCGAACAGACGCTTCGCCAGGTTGGCCTGGGCGAGCGCCTGGGCAACTTTCCGGCACAGCTTTCGGGCGGCGAGCAGCAGCGCGTGTCCATCGCCCGCGCACTGGCAAAGAACCCCAAGCTTCTTTTATGCGACGAGCCCACGGGCGCGCTCGACTATAAAACCGGCAAGCAGATCTTGCAGCTGCTGCAGGATACCTGCCGCAAGCAGGGCATTACGGTCATCATCATCACGCACAACTCCGCGCTCGCGCCCATGGCCGATCGCCTGATCCGCTTTAAGAGTGGTCGCGTGGAGAGCGAGACGGTCCAGCAAAATCCCGTGCCTATCGAGACGATCGAGTGGTAGCGCCCATGGACCAGGACCGCCAAAACAGCCAAAACCACGATACGGAGCGCGCGGGTCGCGACCGGGAGTTTGCGACCTACCGCACCGCTCAGAGCTCAAACGATATGGTGCCGACGGTTTTTCGCCGTGGCATCTACCGT
This sequence comes from Collinsella sp., assembly GCA_036551635.1. Lineage (GTDB taxonomy): Bacteria > Actinomycetota > Coriobacteriia > Coriobacteriales > Coriobacteriaceae > Collinsella. The sequence goes on along the minus strand of JAXKEA010000039.1, from coordinate 3,475 downwards.
ACAATCCGCGGCAGTCTTAAGCGCTTCTTGTCTATCGTGGTCATCACCGCGCTTGGCGTGAGCGTGATGTGCGGTCTTAAGGCAGGCTGCGAAGATTTGCGCGATTCGGTCGACGCCTATTTTGACCAGCAGAATGTCTATGACATTAACGTGCAGTCGACCTATGGCCTTACGCGCGACGATCTTGCGGCTATCCAAGAGGTCGACGGCGTCGAGACGGCCGAGGGTATCTACACCGAGACCGCCTACACCGCCGTGGGCACAACACGCGAGCGCGTGATCGTGCAAAGTCTTTCCAAGGAGAATATCGATCAACCGGTGCTGGTGAGCGGTGATTTGCCCGAGAGCGCCGATGAGGTCGCGGTGACTTCGAAGTTCCTGAAGGCTTCGGGCAAAAAGCTCGGCGATACGGTGAGTTTTGCCGCCAATGACGCGAGCTCGTCGAACCAAAGTGCCAAGGACCAGTTTGCCGCGGGCGATTACACCATTACGGCCGAGGTCCTCGATCCCACCGACGTGAGCTCCGACTCGACAGTCAACGCCTTTCGCGCTGCTTCGGCTGCGGACTATAAGTTCTATGTGAACGAGGACGCCGCGACATCTTCTTCCTACTCCTCGGTCCACGTGATCGTCGAGGGAGCCAAGAGCCTCAGCTCCTATTCGGACGCCTACACGACAAAGATCAACGAGGTCAAGGGCAATATCGAGAAGATCCGCGAGGAGCGTGAGAAGGCACGTGCTCAGGAGTTGACGGTTGACACGCCGGCAAGCTTAGATGCGGCCGAACGCCAGGCGAATATGCTCTTTGGGATTGAACAGGGCAACATCGACCGTATGGCCGAGGGCAGCGAGGAGCGCGTCCAAGCTCAGGCCGAGTTGGACCAGCGCCGCGCCGCCGCCAACCAACAATTCGCCGATGCCCGCGCCGAGCTTTCCGATCTAGGCGAATGTACGTGGTACATCCAGGACCGCGGCAATATCGCAAGCTACTCGAGCGTGGAAAGCGATAGCTCGTCAATTGAGGCCATCGCCACGGTGTTCCCGTTTATCTTCTTTATCGTCGCCGTGCTCATCAGCCTTACCACCGCTACGCGCATGGTCGAGGAGGAGCGCACGCTTATTGGCCTGTACAAGGCGCTCGGCTATTCACGTGGGCGTATTCTGTCCAAATACGTGGACTACTCGCTGTGGGCGTGTCTGATCGGCGGCGTGCTCGGCAACATCATCGGATTTGTGGGCCTGCCGCTGTTCCTGTTTACGGTGTTCGACGACATGTACTCGCTGCCCCAGATGCTGCTTTCGTACGACATCGTGTCGTCGCTCGTGTCGGTGGCGCTGTTTGCCGTGGGCGTGGTGGGCGCTACGATTATCGCCTGCCGCCACGAGATGTCCGAGACCCCAGCCTCGCTTATGCGTCCCAAGGCCCCGCGTGCCGGCTCGCGCATCTTGCTTGAGCGCATCGGCTTTATCTGGCGTCGCATGGGCTTTTTGAACAAGGTGGCGGCGCGTAACCTGTTCCGCTACAAAAAGCGCGCCTTTATGACCATCTTTGGCATCGCGGGCTGCACGGCGCTTGTAATTTGCGGCATGGGCATTCGTGATACGTCGGTCGCGCTGTCGCCCAAGCAGTACGGCCACGTCACGCGCTACGATCTGCTGGCGGTCGCCAATCCCGACGATTTTTCACAGACGTGCGCGGCATTGGATGGGCGCAGCGCGTCCAATGATTCCAACGTGACCGTGACTTCGACGCTGCCGATTATGACCGACAACGTCACCTTTACATTTGGCGGCAAGAGCGAGACTGTGCAGCTGATCGTGGTGCCCGATGACCGCACGAGTGACTTGGGCGATTACGTGCGTCTGGAGGATGAGTCCAAAGAACCGCTGCCTTTGCGTGACGGAGACGTGTATCTGAGCAAAAGTTCACAGCTGGTGCTGGGGATTCAGCCGGGCGATACGGCTCACGTCCAGGATTCGTCGCTCAATGTTGCCAAGGTCAAAGTCAGCGACATTTCGCTTAACTATCTGGGCAACACGCTTTACATGACGCAGGGCACCTATGAGCGCGCGTTCGGTCGAAGTGCACGCCTTAACGGCATCTTTGTGCTGCTTAAGGGCTCATCTTCTGACCAGATTGCGTTTAGCAAGAATCTTAAGAGTGACGGCTGGCTCACGATTTCGAGTACGGCCGAGCATTGGGAAAACTATGAAGCGAACTTTACGATTATCAATTCGGTCGTGGTGCTCGTGACCTTTATGGCAGCGTGTCTGTCGTTTGTGGTGGTGTTTACGCTGTCCAACACCAACATCTCCGAGCGCGAACGCGAGCTGGCGACCATCAAGGTGCTGGGCTTCCGCTGTGGTGAGGTGCACCATTACGTCAACAAGGAGACGTTGATTCTCACGGCGATTGGCGCCGCTCTGGGCGTGCCGCTAGGCGGCTTGCTGGCCGAGAGCTTTACCTACATTTTGCAGATGCCGTCGCTGTACTTTGACGTCGAGGTCGAGCCGCTAAGCTACGTGCTCGCCGCGGTGCTTTCCTTTGGCTTTACGTTTATCGTCAATCTCGCCACCAATCGTACCCTCAACAAGATCGACATGGTCGGCGCCCTCAAGAGTGCCGAGTAACCTGCCAAAAAGGGACAGGTTTATTTTGGCAGGTTTTATCTGGGCAAACGCCGGACAACCATTAGGTGGTCCGGCGTTTGCCCCGTTTTGCTGGGGATATTTGTCACTCAGTGCCCTTACTGGCCAATCCAGTGCTGCGCATAGCTCTTAATGTCCTCGGTAAAACCGTCAAGGTCGTCAAGGGTAATCACGCTGTCGATAAGCAAATTGGCTATCTCGCGGTGCATTGTGCTGCGGCGAATGTCGTTTGCAATTACGCCTGAGGACAGCTTGTTTCTATTGAGGCTCTCTTCTAGTGCCCAAAATCTACTGGACGCTTCGCTGTCGCCATTCAGTATCTCAACGTACTGGCCGATGAGCTTTTCCATATAACGTTCTTGCCATTGAGGAAGCATTTTCTTAAACAGCTTCCAGTCGCTTTCGGCTACGTCGCGCATATGTCCTCCGCTCGTCAAACGGGCTTTTCATTTGCCTTTCATTCTATTTGGTTTTCGCTCGCAAGCGTGGATGAGAGGCTCTCTTTAGCCTTCGAGATAGGGCTTGAATGGGTCGTATGCCACAAAATGGGCCTATCTACTATGTTTAATTGGATACCCTCAACCATGCCGGGAAAACAAAAAACAAAACCGACGCTCCTATAAGTTGTCAAGAGGCAGTTTGCGGGAGCGCTCCCTTCAATTCGCACAGGAGCTCGTAATACCTTCTCTCCAGTTTCGTCGACCGCCGCCTTCCCCGTTCCAGGTGACCGAGCGCGGCCGCGGACAGGCCGAGCCCTTCGGCGGCCTGCTTCTGGGTCACCCGCATCGCCTTGCGCATCTTCGCGAGCTCGGGGCCTTCCGGCGCG
>JAXKEA010000038.1:0-11766 GCA_036551635.1 Collinsella sp. | reverse complement strand
GGAGCTCAAGAAGACCTACACCTTCGTGAACCTCGCCGACCCGGAGCTCGCCATCGAGTGGCCGATCCCGCTCGCCGAGGCCACCGTATCCGAGGCCGACCTCAGCCACCCGATGCTCGCCGACGTCGTCCCGATGGCGCCCAAGCGCACCCTCGTCACCGGCTGCAACGGCCAGCTGGGCCATGCGGTCCGCAGACTCGCTGAGGAGCGCGGCGTCGCCAAGGACTTCGACTTCTGCGACATCGACACCTTCGACATGTCCGACCCGGACGCCTACGCGCAGTACGACTGGTCGCTCTACGGCACCGTGATCAACTGCGGCGCCTACACGGCCGTCGATAAAGCGGAGACCCCCGAGGGCCGTGCCACCGCCTGGAAGGCCAACGCGACCGGCCCCGCCCTCCTCGCCCGCACCTGCGCCGAGCACGGGATCACGCTCGTGCACGTGTCCAGCGACTACGTCTTCGACGGCACGGCCGAGGTCCACACAGAGGACGAGCCCCTCAGCCCGCTGTCCGTCTACGGCCAGACCAAGGCCGCCGGCGACATCGCCGTGGCGGGGTGCCCGCGCCACTACATCATGCGCTCCAGCTGGGTCATCGGCGACGGGCACAACTTCGTCAAGACCATGAAGAGCCTGTCCGACCGCGTCGCCGACCCCGAGGACGGGCTGGACAAGGTCACCGTCGTCGACGACCAGCTGGGCCGCCTGACCTTCACGCGCGACATGGCCGAGGCCATCTTCCACGTGCTGGGGACGCACGCCCCCTACGGCACCTACGACTGCACCGGCTCCGGCGCCGTGAAGAGCTGGGCGGACGTCGCCCGCGCCGTCTTCGAGGCCGCCAACGGCAACGGGGACAAGGTCGTGCCGGTTGCCACCGCCGACTACTACGCGAGCGCCGCCGGCCCCGTCGCCCCGCGCCCGGTCCACTCCGCGCTCGACCTGTCCAGGCTCGAGTCGGTCGGGTTCCACATGCCCGACTGGGAGGAAGAGCTTAAGGGGTACATGTCCATGCTTTAACATCCAGTTATACTATCTGAATGAACCGATGGTGTATGAAGGGCTCGCTGATGGCAGAGCCCTTCATGCGTTATATTGCATGGTGTACTGCGCAGCAAAACTAATCTCTGTTATTAAATCGGACGGTATTGAATGCTAAATCTTCTTTGGATCATTGGGAATGGATTTGATCGGAACCTTGGTCTCGCAACTGATTACCGTTCTTTTTTGAAGAATCGCTATTTTAAAGATGGCGTTCAGAACAAATATAGGGATGAGCTTGTAAAAAGAGTTGAGGGATTCAGCCCAGAACGAGCGTCTGAACTTTGGTGTGATTTGGAAAATCTTCTAGGCAGAGCATCAGCGTTTTATGAAGACGACGAAGAATTATTTCATCGGACATTTGAGAATATTCAAGATGAGTTTTTAGATTACGTATTTAGAGAGTCCAGTCGTATACCTGTCGAGCTTCCTCAGGAGGCAGTTCAGGAATTTCGAGCATCAATTAGCAGCTTCTATACGAGACTCACTGCTGTTGACGCATTAAAAGGGCTCCCCGCTTTGATGTCGACTTCTGAAGACGTGACTGTGCACGTTCTGGTTTTAAACTATACGAATACCGTCAATCGTTTTTGGGATGAGATTGGGAAAGACCAGCCCTTTGGTAAGTTGGTTGTCGGTACTTCGCCTAAGTTCTTTTATCAAGGCACGCTTCTTCATCTTCACGGAGAAATCAATGACGCGGGCACTGCTACCAATATTATATTTGGCGTTTCAGATTCTGATCAGATTACATCTTCCGTTTATTCCTCTAAGGTGGATTTTCAAGAGCTTTGGGTTAAAGAAAAAAAGAACTACGGAATTTATGGCAATACGAAAACCGCTGAGATGAGTGAACTGATAGCTAAAGCCGATAGCATTTGTATATATGGCTGCAGCTTGGGAGAAAGCGATGGTTACATTTGGCGACAAGTGGCTGACAGGTTGTCAGATTCGACATGCAGGCTTTATATTTTCGACTATGATTTACCCGATCGCTCTACGGTGGCTGCCAGGGCTTATCAGAAGCGACGTCGTGATTTGGTTCGACGTTTCTATGAGGTTGCTAATGTGGCTGCAGAAGACGAGAAATCGATATCAGATCGTTTTTTCCCTGTTGAGTCAACTAAGGTCTTTAATTTCAATTCACTTGTTTAATTGATTGGACCGCCTGTGTCTCGTATTGACGATTTCGGGTGGATGTTAGTTAAAGCTCTAGTGTTCGCACTTTGGTGATTCTAAACATAGGACTGTTCGGGCGTTCCAAACTGTAATGGTGCATTCGTTGGCGCATTCCAAAAACTATCTGCTTTGAAAGGCATCTAGGTGCTGCTGAATGCGATCGGCATACTTCTCGGCCCATTCATCGGCCTTTCCATTTCGCACAAAGTAATTGTTGGATAGGTCGGTCGAGCGGTAGGCGTAGTCGTCCATCTGGCACCACTTGCCGTCGATCTTTACGGCGTTCCAGGTGTGGCCGTTGCCGGTGATGCGGCCGTTGGCGATGCCCGCGGCGTCAAGGAGCTTGGAGTAGATGCGCTGGTAGCTCTCGCAGGTGCCCTGGTGGCGCGTGAGGCCGCTTTCGGCCGAGCACCAGTTGAGGCTGTGGTCGTATTCCAGCTGGTCGAGCGTCCAGTCGTGGAGCCAAAGCGCCATGTCGTATTCCGAGCCGTTTGTCTGTTGCCTGCACTGGGTCACGGCGTTGTTGACGATCTGCGTGACGCTCGGGCGGGTGGCGTCGTTTACGGTCACCTCCGCCGTGGTGCGCAGGTAGTAGATCCCCTTGTCGTTTTGGGGGTCGTTTCTGTCGTTGTCCATAAAGTAGAAGTAGATGCGGTACGTGCCCGACGCCGTGAAGTCGAAGGTAAAGTCGTGGCCGGTGGCGCCCAGGTTGTAGTAGCTGGCCCACGTCTGGCGCGACGGGTCGCAGACGCTTTCCTGGCTGCCGCCGTCCCAATAGGTGGGCACGTCCATGCGCGCCTTGGCCTGGGACGAGCCGTTGGTCTGGGTTACGTGGAAGGTCGTCGCGGTGCCCGCGGGGGCGTCGTTCCACGAGACGGTGAAGGTGACGCCGTTTTGGGTTGCCGTGGCGGAGTGGGCGTAGGTGGTTTCTGCTGCGGTTGTGATGGCCTCGGGGGTGGGGGTGGTTTGGGCGAGGAGGGATGGGATGGGGGTGCCGGTTGCGGCGGCGGTGGTGGGTGTTGCTGCGGCGCCTGCGGTGTTGGTGTCCGCGGGGGCGGGTTGGGTGGTGCCGGCGGGGGTGACGGTGCTGTTGCTTGTCGCAGTGTTTGCTGCGGACGCGTTTGTGTTGGCGCCGTCCTCGGCCTCGTCCGTGTCGCTGGTTGCGGTGTCGGCCTGCGCCTGCGGCTCAGCGGTCGCCTGAGGCTGCATGGCTTCTGCAATAGCTGCCATGGGCATCGTCGCGCTGACCATGGACGTGCACGCGATCGCGCAGAGCAGGTAGTAAAGGGGTCGTTTCATAGCGGAGCCTCTCGGTGAGCAGCCAATAAGGTCCGAAGGCGGCTCCAGTCCAGCACTCCGCACATATTTTGTTGGGCTTTATTTTACGGGAACCCCAGTCAACATCAGGTAACTTTCTGGATTTTGTTGGGGAGGGGATGTTTCTTGCGAAGGATACTCTCCGACTCTAATTGTAGTGACCGCTGAATGCTGTCGTGGATGCCGTCATTATTGCCAGAACGCATGCTGTAGGAATGTCTCATATAGGTTTTGGTTACATAGCTTTTCCGCAATGGCATATTTAATGCGAGCCTCCAGTCTCTTGCCGTAATATAATTACGGCAAGAGACTGGAGGCTCAAATGCTAAAGCGATTTACTGTTGATGGGTACAGGAATTTTTCGGTTCCGGTTACGTTTGATTTCTCAGCTTCGCGTGATTATCAATTTGCGGAAAACAATGTACGGCGTGGAATCGTGACGACTGCACTTCTTATCGGAAGAAATGCATCTGGTAAATCGAACTTCGGAGCATCATTGTTCGATATAACTCTTGGGTTTTCGAAGCAATTGGATTTCTCTGATCAGGAAGACCGTTTGTATTTAAATGCGGACTGCGGTCGAGGTACCGCTCGCTTTACCTATGATTTTGAATTCGACGGTCGTGAGATTCGCTACAGCTATGAGAAGATTGCTCCACAGACATGGCTTCATGAGAGTCTCGCAATCGATGGCGAGTGCATTTTTGATTTTAATAATAACAAGGGAGTATTCGAAGAAAAACACTTTGATCGAATCGGGGCCGATGGGGTCAACTTTGAGTTCTCCGATTCTTCCTTGAGTCTTCTGGCATACATTACGAGTAGCCTTCCGACTGACGTTTTGGGTGTTTTGGCCGAATTGCGCCATTTTGTCTCGCGTATGAGGCTGATTCGAATGGACGATGTTCTCTTAAAAGGCTTCGAGACAAGAAGAGTTATAGACCGAATCATTCGTGAAGACAAAGTCGCTCATTTCCAGTCGTTTATTCGCGACTTTGGAATTGATGAGAACCTTGTTGTTGTTAAAGAGCCCGACGGTACGCCCGTTCTCTACTTTGATCATCCCATGCGATACGTTCCGTTTGTAGAGGCATGCTCAAGCGGTACGAGAACCTTGGTCAAGCTCTTTTCAGAGTTAGAGCTGAAGGAATCGGCAAGCTTTCTGTTTATTGACGAGTTTGATGCTTTTTGCCACTTTGAGATGGCTGAGAGTCTTCTAAAGTTTTTCGCATCTAAGACGTCCTGTCAGATTCTGTGCTCGACGCACAATACTTCGCTTGTAAAAAACGGTGTCATGAGACCCGATTGTGTCTATCAAATTTCTGCAAAAGATGGCATTCGAACGTTAGCTGATTCCACGGAGCGTGAGCTGAGGCTTGGAAACAACATAGAGAAGCTTCTTCGTGCTGGAGAGTTTGACTAGTCATGTACAGCTCGTCCGAAAAGAACATTCTGCTCATTGTTGAAGGCGCTAAACGCGAGCCTAAACTGATGCGACGCTTATTTGAATCATTTGGGCTCGCGGATGATTATCAAATTGTTCCTGTCGAGATTAACGTTCATGATTTTCTGGATAAGCTCTTTCAAGAATATGACTGTGATTTTGACGGGCTCGAGCTTGTGGATTTTGTTGCTGACTTGCTTCCGGATAAGCGCAAGGCAGCGCGACTGCTTGAAACTAACTTTACTGATACCTTGCTTATATTTGATCTAGACCCTCAAGACAATCGACATGATTTTAAGCGTCTGCAGAATATGCAGGACTACTACTGTGATAGCACTGATATGGGCCAGCTATTTCTTAACTATCCATCGGTCGAAGCATACCGCGACTTCGATCAACTCAAATACCTATCATTGGAAGATGCTGTTGTTCCTCCTGAGGTCATTTCTGGCCATCCGTCTTATAAAGAATGGGTCGCTCGAAGAGGAGATTCGCTGGCGGATATTGGGCGTATGAATGGTTATACCTTCGCAGGCGTAATTGCCGTTCATGCCGTGAGGGCTTTGGGGATAACTAACGAACAAAAGACTGACTTTGATTTAGAGCACGTCGATGATTTGGCTGAGATGGCTGCTGGGGTTAATCATTCTTTGCTTTTAAACAAAGAGATTTATCGTCTTAATAAGGATATGCTTTGCGCCTGCTGCACCTGCCTTTTCTTTATTGCTAATTGGCCCAAGAGGCTGAATGACATTTGGGGTAAGGCGGCTATGCGGGGCTTGGGTATCCGCTTGTTCTAAAGGGTTTTCCTTGGACCCTTTTCCGGAAGTATGCGGCAAATTCTGCTACTCCCGAGCACACCGGCCTTTTCATGTAAAGAAACCGTAGGTAGAAGCATTAAGGGACTCCAATGTGCTAGGCATGTTTGATATTTGCCGCATACTTCCGAATTTGGCTTCTGCGGCAGCCCTTCTTTTCTTAGAACCTCGGTAGGATAATGGATAAAACAGATAACTCTGTCTCCGTGCTAAAACGCCGGCAGGGTCGAAATTGCTGCTGCCGGCGTTGACATGCCTGCTTGTGACATTTACGGCTCGCGAAGGGCTCGTTTTGGATCCTTACACCTCAGTCGGCTCCACGCCCAGCTCGTTTCGGACGAGCTCGAAGGCGGCTGCGATGGCCTTGTCCATGTCGTAGTACTTGTAGCCGCCCAGGCGACCGGCGAAGACCACGTCGCCCTCCTGCGCCGCCAGCTCCTCGTACTGCCTGTACAGGGCTTCCTTCCTGGCGTCGTTGATGGGGTAGTAGGGCTCGTCGCCGGGCTTCCAGTCGGCGGGGTACTCGCGCGTGATGACGGTCCTGTCCTGTGTGCCGAACTCGAAGTGCTTGTGCTCGATGACGCGCGTGTAGGGGATCTCGCGCTCGGTGTAGTTGACCACGGCCACGCCCTGGTGGTCGGCCTCGTCGAGCGTCTCCGTCTCGAAGCGCAGGCTGCGGTACTCGAGCGTTCCCAGCCTGAAGTCGTAGAACGCGTCGATGGGGCCGCAGTAGATCGTCCTGGCGGCGATGTCGGACTCGGCGGCGATCAGCTTCATGGGCAAATGGGGGCTGGAGGTGGGTTATGGGTTGGATGGTGGTGTTGGCTACAGGTTATCCTCGGTTATTCTGCAGGGTAAAATTATTTTGAAATAACCGAGTTAATTTGACCTGTGTGCGCCTGATTGTTTGGAGGAAGTTACATCTTGCATCGTTCTATGTTTATTTCTGCTGGAGAGTTTGGTCAGCCCCTCGATAGCTCAGTTATTGCGAGAATGTTTAATTGAGTATTTGCTCGCTTGAGCGCTGTTGAATATCGCGAAACTGCACCGCCGATATCGCGCTTGGGCACCGGGGCCGACACTGGCCCCGGTGCTTTTTTATTGCTACCGGTCTATCCGCGGCGCTGCCGCATGTTGGCCTCGCCCATGTCGACCCAGACCGCGTTGTGCACGATCCTGTCCATGATGGCGTCGGCATGCACCCCGCCGCCGAGCCTCGGGTGCCAGTCCTTCTTCTTGAACTGGGTGCAGAATACGGTCGAGGCCGTGCCGTACCTCAGCTCCATCAGCTCCAGCAGCATCGACCTGAACTCGGTGTCCGGCCTGTCGAGCAGCCACTCGTCTATCACGAGCAGGCCGAACGCCCCGTACTTGCGGACGAGCTTGCGCTCGCCGCCGGGCCGGTCACGGCTCTCGCGCCAGAGGTCCTCGAGGTCGGGCTGGCGGACGTAGCACGACCTCACCCTCCTGGCGCAGGCGGCCTTCGCGAGCGCGCAGGCCAGGTAGGTCTTGCCCGTGCCGGTGAGGCCCTGGAGAACCACGTTCTCGCCGCGCCCGACGAACCCGCAGGTCGCGAGCTCGGCCACCGCCACCCTGTCGAGGCCGCGGCCCTCGAAGAAGTCGACCGAGCGGACGTCGGCCTCGGGGTACCTGAGGCCGGCCCTCCTCGTCAGGTTGCGGACCTTCTGCGTGATGAAGTCGGAGTGCGCCTCGTCCACCGCCATCTGGACGCGCTCGGCGAACGCCATCCCGGCGCACACGGCCTCGTCCTGGGCGGAGAGGGCGGCGAGCAGCTCGGCCGCCCCCATCTCCCTGAGCTTGCGGGCGGTCTCCGCGTTGACGTCCATGCTCACTCCTCCCCGTAGAAGCCGGCGCCGCGCACGTAGCCGCAGTCCCCGGACGCCTCGCCGGCTGGCGCCCTGTCCTGCCCCGACCTCAGCACGGGCTCGACGTCGCGGTAGCGCGGCGACCTCTTCCCGGTCGCGAGCGCCATCCCGCACGCCCGCTCGAGCCTCGCCGGGGTGTAGCGCCTGGACAGCCTGAGCACGGCGAGCGCGGCGTTGAAGCCCTGCTCGTCGAACTCGTAGCAGGCGAACACCCTGTCCACCAGCTCGGAGCAGGAGGGCCCGACCCTCGAGGCCCAGGCGCGGATGCGCGGCGCGTCCCAGTCCGACCACGCCCTGCCCTCGGGCATGTCCGAGCCGCGCGTGGAGTAGCGGTTCCTCGCGTAGGACGGGAACCTGGGGTGCGTGGCCACGCGCTCGCCGCCGGAGAAGACCTCCACCTTGCCCTCGGTGACGCGCAGGTCGACCGTCGAGCCGACGAGCAGGTGGCTCACCGAGTAGTAGTTGCGGGCGTACGCGACGTGGCAGTTGGCCTGGACCTTGCGGCCGTAGACCCACTCGCACACCTCGAAGGGCTCGGCCGGTAGGGGCCTCAGCAGCGGGCGCTCGACCTCCTCGAACACCTCGCGCCTCGAGCCCTCGCGCTTGGCGAACGGCGCGTCGTTGTGCTCCGCGACCCTCCGGGCGACGGCGGCGCGGAGGGCCGCCATGTCGGTGAACACCTCGTCGCGAAGCGCCGCTATCACGTAGGTCGCGGCGGCCCAGACCTCGTTCTCGGCGCTCGGCTTGTCGCGGGGCCTCCTGACCCTCGCCGGGATCACGGCGGAGCCGTAGTGCGCGGCGAGCTCCTCGTAGGCCGCGTTCAGGACCGGCTCCCCGGCCCTGGGGTGGGCGGTGACGCCGGTCCTCAGGTTGTCGGGGACGATGCAGGGCGTCGCGCCTCCCAGGAAGGAGAAGGCGTGCACGTGGTACAGCAGCCATGTATCCTGCTTCATGTCGAGCGTCGGCTCGACGTAGCTGTACCGGCTGAACGGGAGGCAGGCCACGAACAGGTACACCTTCCTGACCTCGCCGGTCGCGGGGTCCACGAGCCGCATCGTGGGCCCCGACCAGTCGACCTCCATGTTCCTGCCCGCCTTGTGCCCGACGCGGCTCACCACGTTGCGCGACACCGTGTACTGGCGGTAGCGCTTGCAGAACCTGTCGTAGGACATCGACGGCGCGCCGGCCTCCGCGCACCCGTCGGCATACTCCGCGTGCAGGAGCTTGAGCGTGACGCCGGTCCTCGCGAGCTCGCGGTGGACGCGTGCCCAGTCGGGGTCGGCGTGCACCGGCCCGGCGTCGCCCCTGCCGGGGAACAGCAGCGCGTAGGCGGCCTCCTCGGACATCCCCTCGACGTCCTCCCAGGAGACGCCCCGCTCCCTCGCGGCTTCCAGCACGTCCTGGACGCTGTGCTTCGAGACGTGGGCGGTGCGGGCGATCGCGTTCTGCGAAAGCCCGTTCACCGACCTCAGCCTCAGGACCTCCCTGGCCCTGATCCTTCTCGCCATGTGGAACCTCCTCGTTCTCTGGACTGCATGGCAGCCCGAGCGTAACGGGGATGCGCGGGAAGGCATTTAATGGCGGTGCCGAACGGCAATATTCGGTCGGGTGGGCGGCGGTGCTGATTCGCAATATAGGTGGTGTCGAAAGGGCCTAGGACTCATTTAATTGTATTCAAGGTGACTTGGATGGTTTTATTGCTGCATTGGAAAAGGCGGAATTTGAATGTAGGCTGCCAGCTCTAAGTTCTCTTTGGGCTGATGATCGCTATGAAAATGCTCAAGAAATATTGCATAACCAGCTTCGTGTTGATGGCATGTACTTGCAGTTTCCTGAATACGTTAGTCTACCTAAGGGGGCTACCGTTTTTCGCGCGCGAAGTGTCTCTTCCTCTCTCGATTATGGAGCTCAGTTTATTGACCAGGGTCAACTGTGGGAGCCACCGAATAATTGTGTGACCAATTTTGGGCGATTAAACAAACCCGGTGAGAGTTATTTATATGTCAATTGCGGTGACCCAGTCACTACGCTTGACGAAGCCAGGGTGAACGTTGGTGACCAATTTGCTTTGATAGCGTATGAGGTCGCTAGCCCTATTAAAGCCATTGGTATTGGTGTTTATATTCCTTCCGAAGTGCGTAGGCTGTTTGAGCAAAGCCCGGCCGCATTCGGACAATACTGCCTGCTGCATGACTATTTGCATCAAGAGTTTTCTTGCCCCTTTGAAGCTCACGGTGAGACTACCTATCAACTGAGCAATGCAATCGTTGATGAGTTTTATTCATACGAGCCCTGTGTTGCTTATAGCCCTGTGGGCGGTGGCAGAGGACTTAATCTAAGAATGACTCCGGATGTCGCGCATGGAAATTTGGCAATTCGAGGGGTATATTTTGGAAGGCGCTCCGCCAACGCACTTAAATCAATGATTGTCGACTATGGGCGCTGGCATTATTCCAGTAAAGCTGGACGTTACCTGTGTCTTGAACATTCCAAGAACCCTGTTTGTCTTAATCATCTGTTTTTGGAAGACGAGCTTGTCTGTCCAGGAACTGAGAACGGGTCGGAGTTGTACTCGTTTTGTGGCTATCGTCCCAACGGACACGGCCATGAACAATTAGCTTTGTGATAGGGGGCATTGCGCGATTTAAATAGGTCAGGTAATTTGAAATTATAAGTGACTTGTTGTCACTAGCGAGATCATCGTTGCCTCTGCTCCAGGGTGATCGCACCAGGGGATGTTTCTTGCGAAGGATACTCTCCGACTTTATTTGTATTGACCGCTGGATGCTGTCATTATTGCCAGAACGCATGCTGTAGACAATCTTTAATGCAGGGAAGTCTGCGTATTTGTCTGACAGGCCTAGATAGGTCTCTCCGTCTTCTTAAGATGGTGTAAGATATCGACTTATAATACAAAAGCTCTTCGGGAGCTTTAAGGGTGACGCTTTCGACAAGAGAGTGTTGCCCTTTTTTCATGCGTGTAATGACGCGAGTTTAGTCGTTTTGATAATGAGGTTGTACTGGATGCCTTGGAATACCTCGCCAGTTACGCTTAGAGCACGGTGCCGAAAAGACGGGGCCGTGCAGGGAAATGCCATTTCCAGAATTGATCTTTCGATTTGGTAGCCGCTCAAGGCGGACATGCTTCACCATGCCGATGCAGCCTTCGACGTACCTGAACTCATCGATCATTTGCCTGGTAATCGCGACAGCGTTGTCAACGATGTCGCTCTCTTGCGCTGTGAACATGTAGTAGATAGGCAAGAACTAGTAGGCGTAGATGCTCATTCCGTACACTAAAGACGCTTCTAATGGATCGCCCTGCTGGCCAGAATCATCTCGGAGAGGTCTTTAAGGGTAAAGACCTCGAAGTAGAGGAACGACGTTCGCTTGTTCTCTTGTAGGCGGGCTTGCGGCGATCAATGTTCTCAATCTATTTGTGTCCAACCGCTCTTCAAAAAAATTGATGCTGCGGTATGATATTCTAAATGAAAAACGAAGGCCTGCTATAGACCATTGTTTTGCAAGGGGGTTCCTTCCTAACGGAGGGCATCCCCTAGTTTTATTTAGATTGAATTTGGGGCCGGCCGACCACATTCCTGATCATTGCCCTGTTCGGTTGTTGAACATTACGGTAAGATTCTCTCAGTGATGCAGTTGTCGTGGACTCTACGTGAGGCGATGACAAAGAAGGGTCGTTGTTCGGTTTCCGACAACGGCTCTTTGACGTTTTTACAACGACTGGATGTTGTCGTGGATATCACCATTGTTGCTAGAACCCTCGATGCGGAGTCGTCATTTCGGAAGTGCGGGGAAAAACCGGAAACCTCCGAGCGCAACCCGATTTTCTGCAACAAAACCGACGCTCCTATAAGTTGTCAAGAGGCAGTTTGCGGGAGCGCTCCCTTCAATTCGCACAGGAGCTCGTAATACCTCCTCTCCAGTTTCGTCGACCGCCGCCTTCCCCGTTCCAGGTGACCGAGCGCGGCCGCGGACAGGCCGAGCCCTTCGGCGGCCTGCTTCTGGGTCACCCGCATCGCCTTGCGCATCTTCGCGAGCTCGGGGCCTTCCGGCGCG
>JAXKEA010000037.1:0-57204 GCA_036551635.1 Collinsella sp. | reverse complement strand
CGGGGATACCCCCGTTCTCGCTGTGCGCGCGGCGGTCGCCGCATTCGCGTCGACAGACTTGGGGAACCCCCGCCGAAGGAGAGGATTGCGGGCCGCCAGAGCGGTATCCGCGGATATGAGACTGAGCCGAAGGCGTCGACGGCATGCCGGGGGCGGACCGGGACGGGTTCAACGGCAGGCCCCGCCGACCGATTGCAAGCGGTCGGCGGGGCCATTGTGGCTCTTGACAGCGGATTGGGTCATATGAGCGAGCGGGTCGCATTTGAGACAAGGTGACGTGAAACGAAAGGGCGCTGACCTTCTGGTCGCGCCCTTGAAGTTGAACGTCAGATTGTCCAAATGCGGCCCGCGCAGCGTCGGCTGGTCCGCCGTTCGGTAGAACGGCGGAACCTACACAGCCTGTGCCAGCTTCTCGGCTCGCTCGGCGGCGGCGAGTGCCTCGATGACGGTGCCGAGCTGATCGCCCAGAAGGACGCCGTTGTAGGTGGAGTTGAAACCGATGCGGTGATCGGTCACGCGGTCCTGGGGCTGGTTGTAGGTACGGATCTTCTCGGAACGGTTGCCGTGGCCGATCTGGCTCTGGCGCTCGGCACCAAGCTCTGCCTGCTGCTTCTCGAGCTCCATCTCGTACAGACGGGCGCGCAGCATCTGCATGCAGACCTCGCGGTTCTGAATCTGGGAGCGCTGCTCCTGCGACTGCACCACGGTGTTGGTGGGCAGGTGGGTGATGCGCACGGCGGAGTAGGTAGTGTTAACGCACTGACCGCCAGGGCCGGAGGCGCAGTAGGTGTCGATGCGCAGGTCGGACTGGTTGATCTGGACGTCGATCTCCTCGGCCTCGGGAAGTACGGCGACGGTAGCCGTGGAGGTCTGAATGCGGCCCTGGGACTCGGTCTTGGGAACGCGCTGGACGCGATGCACGCCGGACTCGAACTTCATGACGGAATAGACGCGGTCGCCCTCGACCTTGAACTCGATGGATTTAAAACCGCCGGCCTCGCTGGGGCTGGAATCGAGCACGGTGGTCTTCCAGCCGCGCGACTCGCAAAAGCGCTGGTACATCTTGTACAGGTCGCCAGCGAAGATGGCCGCCTCGTCGCCACCGGCGGCGGAGCGAATCTCGACGATGGTGTTCTTGTCGTCGTTGGGGTCGCTCGGAATGAGCATGTACTTGATATCTTCCTCGAGCTGGGGAAGCTTGGCCTCGTTTTCGGAGATGTCCATCTGGAGCATTTCCTTCTCATCGGCATCGGTGGTATCGTGCAGCATTTCCTTGGCAGCCTCGATGTCATCGAGCGCGCCGATGTACTCGCGCGAGGCGGCAATGAGGTCAGACTGGTGCGCGTACTCCTTGTTGAGACGCGTGAACTCCTTGATGTCGGAGGCGACGGCCGGGTCAGAAAGCTTCTTCTCGAGCTCCTCGTAGGCCTTGATGATCTTTTCGAGCTTGTCGCGCATGACGGACTCCTTTATATGCGTGAAGGCGAAAATCGGCAGAATTGATGGGGCGCGGGGCGCCGCTGCGGGGGTAAGCCCAGCTAGAGCATGTCGATCTTCAGATACATGCGCATCCCTTCGCGTATGGGGTACATAATTGCGGTCTAACCCATACATGATAGCGTGCGCAGGCAAACCTGCATATAACCCGCACGGAATGATTGGTGCAAACAAACCTGACCCCATTGCACCAAGGGCTTGCTTTGTGGCTAGAGCGTATGGAGCAGGGCGATGAGGAAGCGGACACCCTGGAGGTAGGCGCGGCGGGTAATGCGCTCGTTGGTGCCGTGGACACCTCGGTCGCACTCGTCATCGTCGACCACAAAGGCCGAGAAGCGAATGCACTCGGAGCAAATGCGCTGGTAGTTGGCAGCGTCGGTCGCGCCGATCACGGTCGAGGGCACAATTGCCACTGGCTCGAATGATCCGTTTTCCTCCGTCCCCTTTGGATCACGGAAATAGCGGGCGGCGATGGAGCGAACCGCCTCGAGACCGGGACCACCGATGCGCGGGGACGGCGAGGGCTCAGAGCTGCCGGGGCCGAGCTCGACCTCGACACGGTCGGCGAGCCCCGCCTCGGCAACGGCGACGCGGCAGCGGGCCACGACATCGGCCACGCTCGTGCCCTCGAGCATACGGAAATTGATATTGGCCCACATATCCTGCGGCATTACGTTGGCGCCGGTGCTGCCACCCTCGACCTGCGTGGGCGCGCAGGTGGTGGTCACGAGCGGATAGAGCTTCTTGCTGGCGAGGCAATCGCGGACAATGGCACCCCCGTTGGCGGCAATTTCATCGGCGGTATAGAGCCCCAGCTCGACGAGCTGCGCGGCAAGCAGGTCGGTCACGCGCGCCGGCCATTCGATATCGCAGATTGCGGTGATGGCACGGCTCAGCACCTCGAGCGATGTGCCGCCGTAGGGGTTGGACGAATGCCCGCCCTCGCTCTTCGTCTTGAGCACGATATCGGCGTAGCCCTTCTCGGCAAGGTCGGCATGCATAAGCCAGCCCTCGCCCGCGCCATACTCGGCAGCTGGAACGATGCGGTAGTCACCCTCGTCGATCAGGTACTCAAGCTCAATGCCGCGCTCCTCGAGCGCGCGGCCGATGGCGCCTGCGCCATACTGCGTAGTCTCCTCGTCCTGGCCAAAGGCCAGGAGCAGCGTGCGCTCGTGCTGCCAACCGTGCGCCAGCGCATACTCAACCGCCTCGAGAATGCCTGCGACTTGGTCTTTCATGTCGATGGCGCCGCGGCCCCAAATGTAGGCATCGTCCACATGTCCGCTAAAGGGGGCGTGCGTCCAGTCAGCCTCGGTGCCGGGTACCACGGGAACCACGTCCATGTGGCCCATGAGCATAATGGGCTTGAGGGCAGGGTCGGAACCGCTAAGCGTCACCAATAGCGAATGGTCGATAAGCTCGACCTTACCCGCCGTAAATACGCGCGGCCAAGCCTGCTGCATATACGCGCGCAGGTCGTCGAACGGCCGCCAGTCCACCGCCTCGGCATCCATACTCGAGATGGTCGGAAACGACAGCACACGGCCCAGGCGCTCGCACGCGCCGGCCTCGTCTATATCGGCAAAATCATCCTCATGCGCAAAAAAGCGCCAAACCTCGGCCATGACATCCTTTCGATTGTGACGACAAGGGCCGCCCCACCGGAGCGGCCCTGCCACATAAGCGCTTGCGGTTGGTTATTTGTCCTCGAGATAACGCGAGAGGAACTCGCGGGTACGCTGGTGCTTGGGGTTGCCAAAGAGCTCCGCCGGCGCGGCGTCCTCGAGGACCACGCCCTTGTCCATAAAGACCACGCGGTCGGACACCGTGCGGGCAAAGGCCATCTCGTGCGTGACGACGACCATGGTCATGCCGTCGGCAGCGAGCTTGCGCATGACCTCGAGCACCTCTCCCACGATCTCGGGGTCGAGTGCGGAGGTCGGCTCGTCGAACAGCATGATCTGCGGATTCATGCATAGGGCACGAGCGATGGCAACGCGCTGCTTTTGGCCGCCGGACAGGCGACCCACGGCGGCGTGCGCGAACTTCTCGAGCCCCACGCTCGTCAGATGCTCCATCGCGACCTTCTCGGCCTCGGCCTTGCTCATCTTTTTGAGCGTGACGGGCGCGAGCGTGCAGTTATCGAGCACATCCATGTTGTTGAACAGGTTAAAGCCCTGGAACACCATGCCGATGTCCTCGCGCAGCTTGTTGATGTTGCAGCGCTCGGCCGTGAGGTCCTGGCCGTGGAACCAGATGTGGCCCGCGTCCGGGGTCTCGAGCAGGTTGAGGCAGCGCAGGAAGGTCGACTTGCCCGAACCCGAGGCGCCGATGATGGTGACGACCTCGCCGGGATTGACGGACAGGTCGATGCCCTTGAGTACCTCGAGCGAGCCGAAGCTCTTGCGCAGGCCCTCGACGCGGATGAGCGGCTCATTGGTCTGTGCGGCGGCCGCAACGCCGGTAATGGCGGTATCTGCCATGATGATTCTCCTCGTCTTGAGCCTAGTTGGAGCTGGGCAGCGTGACCGAAGCCTCGGCGCCGAGCTTTTTGCCAAAGGCCTCGAGCAGGCGGCTCGCCACAAGCGTCAGGATCAGGTAGACCACGAGCGCCACGCAGTAGACTTCCATCTGGCGATAGTACACACCGGCGACGGTGGTGGTGGCGTACATGAGGTCGAACACGCCGATAACCGAGAGCACCGACGAATCCTTGATGTTGATGATGAGCTCGTTGGTGAGCGCCGGGATCGCGTTTTTAATGCCCTGGGGGAACACGACTTTGCGCATAGCTTGCCACTGCGACAGGCCCAGCGAGCGTGCTGCCTCGGCCTGGCCGGGATCGATGGACTCGATGCCGCCGCGCAGGACTTCCATCATGTAGGCGGTGGAGTTGAGCGAGATGGTGACGAGGCCGGCGGTGAAGGTGCTCCAAATCTGGTTGGCCTGAGCGGTCTCGAAGCCCATGCCGCGCAAAACGGTGAAGCCCGCGTAATAGATGAGCAGACCCTGGACCATCATGGGCGTGCCGCGCACGATGGTGGAGTAGACGGTCGCAAAGCCGCGGCCGATACTCTTAACGAAGCGCACCAGGTCGTTGTCCACGCGATCGAAGGTCTGAATGCGCAGGAACACGAAAAGCAGCGCCAGGAAGAATGCGATGACGGTGCCGAAGGTGGCAAGCGCGATGGTGATCTCGATACCGCGAATGAAGAAGTCGCCGCTCTTGTAGGTCATGTAGACCAGGCTCGACAAAAAGTCGCTGGGGTTGGAATCCGAGACAATGCTCACCTGCACCAGGTCGATAAACGACATGACGCAGCGGTCGATAAAGAAAACTGCCGCGATGGCGACCACGACGTAGCTGCCTAAACGTGCTCCACGACGGAAACGCTCAGATGCGAACGGCGACTTTTCGCGATAGTCGCTCCAGTGCATAAGCTTGGTGACCAGCGCCGCCGCCGACACGACGAGCCACGCCCACAGGATCGCCCAAAGACAATCTTGGAAGATACCGGTGGGGGCCAAGAAGCTCAGCGGCGTGGGGTTGCGTTGGCTAAACGCCAGGCCGAGCGCCGCGATAACACTCGTGCCCAGGTATACATAACGGTGGTCGGCCTTGATAAAGGAGGCCAGGCGATTAATGGTTTTCATGCTGCCTCCCTATGCCGGCTGACGGTCGAGGCACGCGTCCCACATTTGGTCGCGCTCCTCTTGGCTAATGCCCTTGAGTGTCTTGTCGATGAGCTTAAGCAGCTTGTCCGAGCCCTTGCGGCAGCCGACGTTTGCCGTGACCTCCTGTTTAAAGCCCTCGCCCTCGGCAAATTGAATCGGCACGATACCCGGGTTTTGGGCCATATAGCCCTTCTCGTTCTCAGTGTTGTAGGTCACGGCGTCGCAGGTGCCCTGCAGCAGATTCGAAAACACCGTGGGGACCGAGTCGACCGGGTTTTTGTGGACAACGCCCGGGATCTCGTCGATGACGGTATCGAGCATGGTGTCCTTTTGGCCGAGCACCGTAGCGCCGCTAAAGTCGCTGAGCTTGGTCGCGTTTTGGTAGGGGGAACCCTCTTTTACGAACAGGCCAAAGTAGCCAATGAAGTACGGATCGGAAAAGCCGACGGACTCCTCGCGCTCGGGCGTGGCGCTCATGCCGGCGATGATGAGGTCGATTTGGCCGTTGTTGAGCGAATCGATAAGACCCGAGAAGCTCTGCTTGACGGCAACGGGCTCGCCACCGAGGGCCTTGCAGACGATCATGGCGATCTGCACGTCGTAACCATCGGCATAGGCGCCCTGCACGTTGTCGATGGGGATGGTGTACTCGCTGGCTTCGGAGACCTGCCAGTTGTACGGGGCGTAGGCCGCCTCCATGCCGATGCGGATCTTGTCCTTGCCGATCACGGAATCGGACAGGTCGTCGCGACCGCCGCCCGTCGTGGGCTGAACTACTTCCAGCGTGGAGGGGCGCTGGCAACCGGCAAGTGTGCCGGCGACGACAGAAGCGCTCGCAGCGAGAGCGCTACCCAAAAAGATGCGACGGCTGCATACCGGCTGTGGATGCGCGTCGCGTTGATGGGGAGAATGCATAATCTGCCTTCCCTGTTGAATCGTATGCTGACGAGTTAACAGGATATACGCCAGCGACCAGCAGCGCAGCACAAGCTCGAAAAATTAATAGACGCACGGTAGTCATTGGGGACGTCGATGTTTTGGCAATGCCGGCGAGCGACGTCCAGAGCGAACAAGTGGCATGAAAAAGGCAAGGCATGACCAGAAGGTCTATGCCTTGCCTTATGAATGACAAATTATCGCTCTGGACGGCGCGCAGCATCGACCGAGCGGCGGAACCTCTAGAGCAAGGTGACGCTAAAGCTGCGTTTATCGGTAGCGCCGGGAGCCAAGGTGATGGTGTTGACCTTGTGCTCAAAGATGTCGTCCTCGGTGTCCATGGTGGTGTGACCGGTCCAGGGCTCGAGCGCCACAAACGGAGCGTCGTTGGCGGCAGACCACACGCCGATGTACTTAAAGCCCTCAAAGTCGATCTTGACGCCGTGGCCCGACTTGCGGCCGCGCAGCGTGAGGGTGGAGCCCGGGGTATCGGTGAACATGATGGCGTCGTTATCGAAGCTGCGATGCGTGATGGGCAGCACGTCCGAGTTATCGGGAGCCTTGTAGCTGCCCTCGAACGTCATAAGACCGTCGGGCGTGATGATAGGGGCCTCGTTAGTCCAAGCCTCGGTAAACGCCAGCTCGTAATCCTCGAATGCCTCGTCCTCGGCACCGGGAGCCGGCACGTTAAAGGCAGGGTGACCGCCCATCGAGAACGGCAGATCCACGTCGCCGGTGTTGGTGACGGCAAAGGTCTGGGTGAGCGTAGCGTCGCCGGTGAGTGCATAGGTCATGTTGAGCTTAAAGTGGAAGGGAAAGGCCTTGAGCGACTCGGGCGTGTCGGTGATCTCGTAGGTTACCGAGGAGCCGTCCTCCGAAACCTCGACCAGCTTGTGCTCGACGATGCGCGCGAGTCCGTGGCGCGGCATCTCGCAGGTGCCGGCCGCAGACGTTGCCGTGTTGTTGCGCAGCGAACCCACAATGGGGAACAGGATGGGCGCGTGCTTGCCCCAAAAGGCGGGGTCGCCCTGCCACAGATACTCGTTGCCGTTGAGGGCAAGGCTCGTGAGCTGGGCGCCCATGGAATCGATGGCCGCGGTGAGGCCGCCGCGCTTGATGGTAGTGACGGTAGACATGCTACTTCCTCCAAAAGTAAACAATAGTGTCGAGGGCTATTGTCCCACTCTTGGCGGCTGGACGGGACGGCAGGCGATTATTGAGTAGCCATAGCGGAATGAGCGGCGAGCGCCTACTGGGTATCTACGTAAAGGTCGAACCCACCCTGCGGTGTGGTGTCGACCGTGTCGGGCGCCTGTGAGTTAAAGCTCACGGGAACCATGCGCTTTGAGGCGCGGAAGCGCGTGCCGTCGGTGGCGACGGGCGGTTCATCGACGGTGAGCTCGTAGTCGCCGGGCTTAAGTTCGATGCCGTCACCAGCGGAATTGACGTATTGATACTCGTCAATCGTCTGCCCTTTGAGCGTGCGCCCCACGATATGGATGAGCATTTGGCTGTCGCCGCGCGCGGTGTCCCACGTCGCGCCGTCCTTGACCTCGACCGACACATGTACCGAGCGCGTGCGGCCGAGCGATTGCTCGATAGACATCTCGACCCTGGCGGCGTCTTTTCGCTGCTGCTCGACATGGCTCCAGACGTTTCCAATTACCGAGCATGCGATAACGCCGGCCATGAAGGCGATAAGGATGGGGCCAAGCGGAGAGCGACGTCCTGCATCTTCCTCGCGAGACAGATTGGGGCGACGTGTGGGTGCGGGCGCCTGAGCGCCCTGCGAGGGCACGTCGAGAATACTGAAGGATGCCGTGCTGTCGGGATCGATGGTGTGACGCGGCTGCGGGGTCTTTGCCGGCGAGATCGACATGTCGGCTGGCTCGCCGAGCGTGGCCGTAGCGTCGGCCTTGGCCTCGTCTGCCTCGGCCTGGGCCCAAGCTTGTTCGAAGGTCAGGGGCTCGACAGGGTCGAGGGCGGCGTCCGAGTCGGCGGCGACGTCGTTGCCGGTCTCGTCCTCGTCGCTCGACACGTCACGCGGCGCGGGCTCGTCCCACCCCTCGTCCGGAGCCTCACCCTCGCTATACCACCATTCAAAGTTATCGATATCCATACGGGGCGCCCCTTAGGCCTCGCAAATAAACACTCGCTAGTCTTATACCCCCAGACGGCACCGAAGCTCACCCGCGCCGGACACGAAAACCGTCACAACATTCGACGCTTTTCCTCGATTTCGAGATTTTCGCCGAATGTTGTGATGGTTTGGGCGACTGGCCGGCAGCGCAATGTGACAAAGGGACTGCCCCTTTGTCACATTCTGTTAGAGTTGCAGGGATTGAATCCCGCTTATCAATGCGACATTGGAGTGACAACCTTGATCGCCGCAACCACGCCTAAAAGTAAGTCAACCGCCGCCGCGCTCTCCCCTGCGCGCACCAAGCTCTGCCTGGCGCTGCTCGTGCTGTTGGGATTCTCGCTCGGCTGCTCCGAGTTCGTGGTCATCGGCATCGAAAGCGACCTGGCGACGGAACTCGGCGTATCACTTGCCACTGCGGGCCAGCTCATCAGCGTGTTCGCGCTGGTCTACGCCATCGCGACGCCGGTGCTTGCGCTCAGCACGGGGCGATTCCGCCGCTACCAGCTGCTCGTGTGCTACAGCATCGTCTTTGTGCTTGGCAATTTGTTTATGGCACTGGCGCCCAACTTCCAGGTGCTCTTTATCTCGCGCATTGTCCTGGGCTCTGTCTCGGGTGCGCTGCTCGCCGTGGGCGTGACGTACATCCCTGAGCTTCTGTCCCCGCAGCAAACTTCGCTTGCCATCTCGGTAGTATATGGTGCGTTTTCCGTGGCGATGGTCTTTGTGACCTCGATCGGTAAGTTTGTGGCCGACACGCTCGACTGGCACGTTGCCATGTACGGCGCGCTGACCTTTGCCGTTTTGATCTGCGGAGCGCTCGTGGCGTTTATGCCGCGCGCTGGGCAAACCGACGAGCCCGCCACCTTTCGCGAGCAGGCGAGTCTGCTGCGCGAGCCGAGTATCATCACCGGCATGCTTATCTTTTTGTTTGGCGTGGGCTCGGTCTATGTGTTCTACGGCTACGTGACGCCTTATCTTGAGCAGGTGCTGGGCATGGGCACGGTCGAAGCCAGTACCACGCTTATGGCCTACGGCGTGTTCTGCCTGATCTCGAACATCCTGGGCGGATGGATCGATGCGCGCTTTGGCATGAAGGCGCTGCTTGTGACGTTTGTGCTGCAGGCGGCGGCATTGTTTGGGCTGTTTGCCGCAGGCGCTGCCATGCCGCTCGCACTTGTCTTTGTCTTTAGCCTGGCGATGCTCATGTACCTGTTCTCGGTGTCGTGCATCACGCACTTTATGGACGTGGCTCGCAGCCGCCATCCCAAATCGATGGTGCTCGCGAGCTCGGTAGAACCCATGGCGTTTAATGTCGGCATTTCGTTTGGCACCGCGGTGGGCGGCGCCGTGGTAAGCAGCATTGGTATTGCGTACGTGGGCGCAGTGGGCGCCGCATTCTCGCTTGTGGCCTGGGCACTCACGCTGGTGACGATTAAGTTGGCTCGCTGGGAGCGCAAGCGGACGAGGGCGTAGGCGTAGATGCGATACTCGAGCTCGATGAGGACGATCGAAAGGAAACCGCTCATGCAACGCATTCTTTTTATCTGCTATGGGAACATCTGTCGCTCGACGATGGCTGAGTCCGTGTTTACCGAGCTGGTGCGCCGTGCTGGGCGCGAGGCGGAATTCGTTATTGATTCCGCCGCGACCTCGACCGAGGAGATTGGCAATCCGCCGCATCATGGCACGGTTGCCAAGCTGCGCGAGGTCGGGATTCCCGTCGTTGCGCACCGTGCGCGCCAGGTGCGCCGAGCGGAATATGGCGACTGGGACCACATTGTCTATATGGATGCCGAGAACGCCCGCGGCCTGCGCCGCATCTTTGGTAAGGACCCCGACGGCAAGATTACACGCCTGCTCGATTGGACCAATCGCCCCGGCGACGTCGCCGACCCTTGGTATACCGGCAACTTCGACGCCACCTACCGCGATGTGCTCGACGGCTGTACCGCTATACTCGAGCAGCTTTAGGATGCTGCAGGCGAAGCCGGGAGCCTTGCTAGACAGTTAGTTCAGAGCGCCGAAGGATCCGTCCGATGCACGCTATTCCGATCCGCGACACAGCGAATTCGACCGGCTGCCTACCCGTCGACGACCTCGGCAAGCCAAACATTAAGGGTATCGACCTCGGGGCAGCAGAACTTTGCCGTGCCGGGCTTGTTGCCAGGCACGGTGCCGCCGTAGCGCAGGATGTCGATATAGGGAAAGCCCACGTGGCAGGCCATGGAGCACATCTTGCCGCGATCGCGGTCGAAGTCGAAGACGTCGCCCGGCTTGTGCCCATGGTGGCAGCGACACGTACCCAGCTGGTCCACGCAGCTAATGCGAATACGCGGGCGCTTGCCACGCGGCGCACCGAGCGGCTTGTTCTCGCTCGCGGGCTCGGGGATGCTTTCGCCGGCGCTACTCATGGTCGATCACATCCAGGCAGGCCTCGATGGGCAGGCCGGCGGACTTGTCCTCCTGGTCGGCGTTGCGCTCGATAAGCTCTGCCACCACGCGCATGGCATCGGCCGTTGCACGCTGCAGACTCCAGCCGGCCATCACGCGACCGACGAGCACCGCCGAGAACGTATCGCCCGTACCCGGGAAGTAAACCGGGATCAGGTCAAAGGGAATCGTGAAGTACTCCCCCGCCACGTGGTCGTAACCGATGACGGCGTTCGTGCCGTCGACCACAGCGCTCGTAATGACCACCGACTTGGCGCCCAGCGCGCGCATGGCGTCCACAAGGGCGTGGGCCTCGTCAGGCGTGATTTGCTCGGCAATGGGCGTGTCGGTGAGCAGGCACGCCTCGGTATAGTTGGGCACCGCATAGTCGGCGCACTCGAGCAGATGCCTCATGAGACCGATCGTGGACTCGGGCACACCGGCGTAAAGTTTGCCGTTGTCGCCCATGATGGGGTCGACGAATACCTTGGTGCCCTTTTGCGCGCGGCGGTGGCAAAAGTCTGAGATGATGCGCGTCTCTTCTTCGGTCACGATAAAGCCAGTGGAGATGGCGTCGAACTCAAAGCCGAGCTCTTCCCAGATGGCGAGACTCTGACGCACGTACTCCGTGGTGTCGTGGATGTAGAACTTGGGGTAGTTGAGCGTATCGGACACAAGTGCCGTCGGCAGGTTGTGGATACGGTAGCCCATGTGCGACAGCACCGGAAGCATGGCGGAAAGCGCGACCTTGCCATAGCCGCACATATCGTTGATCAGCAGCAGCTGAGTGTTCTTCATGAGTGTCCCCCTTGGGTCGGGAGCGGCGCATAGTCGCCACAGTGCGACTAAGTGTAGCGCAGGGAACGCTGCAGACGGAAGTTTGCACCAAAGCCTTGACAAGGAGTGTCCCTAGGTGCCGTCAGAAAAGGAACGTCCCCAAGTGCCAACCAGGGCAACGCCGCAGGTAGAGGACGGACAGCGAAAACGCTCCTAAGCGAGCAAGGTGGCGTGAAAGAGGAGGGCATAGGCCTTGTGGCCATGCCCGACGATTGAACGCCAGATTGCCGCTTAGGAGCGTTTGCAGCGTCGAGCCGTTACGCGGTTTGGAAAACCGCGTAACAATCAGTTTGGTACCTTGACATTCCTGTCGGCCACTCCTAGATTAGTTAGGCACAAAACAATCCCACTACCTAACTAAAGAAAGGAGAGATACGAATTCATGTGCGATGAACCCCTTAACCTTCGTCCGCACGAGCCCGGCGGCGACCCGTCGCAGCCGGCAGACGTGCCCGAAGCAGTTAACGGCGAAGACAAGCTCGCCAAGCGCATCCTGAGCGGCCTAGGCTTTTGCGGCCACTACATGCACTTTCACGGCGGCGGCGTGTCCGGCAAGGCGCCCATCGTCTGCCTGCTTGCCAAGCAGGAAAACGGCGAGATGTCGCAGCAGGAACTCGGCATGCACTTTGACCTTAAGCCGGGATCGCTTTCCGAAATCCTGTCCAAGCTCGAGTGCGCCGGCATCATCGAGCGCAGCCGCAATCCAAAAGATCGCCGGCAGCTCACCATTCGCCTGACCGAGATCGGCTGGGAGAAGGCCCGCATCGACCAAGCCGCCCGCATCCGCTTTAGAGAGCAGGCCTTTAGTGCCCTCAACCACGACGAGCGTGAACAGCTCGCCGAGATGCTCGAGAAAATCCGCGTAACCTGGGAGGAACTGGATGATTAAAACCCTTATGGGCAGCATCCGCGATTACATGAAGGTCACGATCGCCACGCCGCTGCTGGTGCTTGGCGAGGTAATCTGCCAGATGATGATCCCGTTTATCACCGCCGACATGATCGATGCCATCAAGGACGGCACCGCCGTTACCGAGATGCTGCCCACCGCCGGCCTTCTGATGCTCATCGCGCTCACGTCGCTCGCCTTTGGTGCGGCAGCCGGCGTCACCTGCAGCCATGCGGGCTGCGGCTTCGCCAAGAACCTGCGTCACGACCTGTTCTACAAGATCCAGACGTTCAGCTTCGCGAACATCGACGAGTTCTCGAGCTCCTCGCTCGTCACCCGCCTCACCACCGACATCAACAACGTGCAGCAGGCCTTTATGATGCTCATCCGCATCGCCGTGCGCTCGCCGTTGGTGCTGATCTTCGCCTTTACCATGGCCTACGCCATGGGCGGCAGCGTCTCGTTTGTCTACCTGGTCATCATCCCACTGCTGGGCTTTGGCCTGTTCTTTATCATCTACAAGGTACGTCCGATCTTTGCCCGCGTGTTCCACAAGTACGACGCCCTCAACGAATCCGTCGAGGAAAACGTCACCGGCATGCGCGTGGTCAAGAGCTATGTGCGCGAAGACTTTGAGAAGGAGAAGTTCGCGACCGCTGCGCGCGACGTCCAGATGGACTTCACCCGCGCCGAGAAGCTCCTTGCCTTTAACAACCCCATGATGAACATCTGCGTCAACGGCGCGTTCGT
The DNA here is from genome assembly GCA_036551635.1 of Collinsella sp. Classification (GTDB taxonomy): domain Bacteria; phylum Actinomycetota; class Coriobacteriia; order Coriobacteriales; family Coriobacteriaceae; genus Collinsella. Next base: position 44,047 of record JAXKEA010000037.1, on the reverse strand, counting down.
CGTCATCATCTACCTGGGCTCCAAGCTCATCATCACGAGCCAGGGCACCCTGTTCGACGTGGGCCAGCTCTCCTCCATCTTTACCTACGGCTTCCAGATTCTGATGAGCCTAATGCAGCTGTCGATGATCTTTGTCATGGTAACCATGGCAGACGAGTCGGCGCACCGCATTACCGAGGTGCTGGCCGCCGAGCCCACGATCGCCAACCCGACCGAGCCCGTGCACGAGGTTGCCGACGGCTCCATCGACTTCGATCACGTGAGCTTTAAGTATTCCGAGCATGCCCGCCGCCAGGCGCTCGACGACGTCGACCTACACATTAAGAGCGGCGAGACCATCGGTATTATCGGCGGCACCGGCTCGGCCAAGTCGACGCTCGTGAACCTGATCGCCCGCCTGTACGATGTCACCGAGGGCACCGTGCGCGTCGGCGGCGTTGACGTACGCAGCTACGATCTGGACGCGCTGCGCCACCAGGTTGCCATGGTCCTGCAGAAAAACGTGCTGTTTAGCGGCACCATCGCCGAGAACCTGCGCTGGGGCGACCCAAACGCCACCGACGAGGAGGTCCGCGAGGCCGCACATCTGGCCTGCGCCGACGAGTTTGTCGACGGCTTCCCCAAGGGCTACGACACCTGGATTGAGCAGGGCGGCTCCAACGTCTCCGGCGGCCAGAAGCAGCGCCTGTGCATCGCGCGCGCCCTGCTGCGTCGCCCCAAGATTCTGATCCTGGACGACTCCACGAGCGCCGTCGACACCAAGACCGACGCCAAGATCCGCGAGGGCCTGGCGAGCTACCTGCCCAACACGACCAAACTCATCATCGCCCAGCGTATTAGCTCCGTGCAGGATGCTGACCGCATCATCGTCATGGAGGGTGGCCGCATCAAGGACATCGGCAACCATGACGAGCTGCTCAAGACGAGCGAGATCTACCGCGAGACCTTTACCTCGCAAAACAAGATGAGTGCCGAGGGCGAGGAGGCGGCCGAGACCGTCGCAGCCAACACCGAGGCATCCGCGCCGCAAGCTCAGACCCAGGAAGGAGGCGAGGCACATGAGTAAGGCAGCTACCGCCGAGCGCGCGCGCAACCGCAAGGGCGGCACCATGACGCGCCTGATCAAGATGCTCTTTGGCTTCTACCCCGTGCTTTTGCCCCTCGTCGTCGCCGGCGTTGTGCTCTGCGCCATCATCAACTCCATCGGCGCGACGTTTCTCCAGAGCGCGCTGCAGGTCATTAGCGAATCGTGGCAGTCGGGCGACTGGACGGCCGCGCAGCCCAAGATTCTGAAGCTCGTGACCACCCTCGGCTGCATCTACGCCGTGGGCGTCGCCTCCTCGCTCTTCTGGAACCGCGCCATGGCCGTCATCACGCAGGGCTCGCTCGAGAAGCTGCGCGAAAAGATGTTCAACCGCATGCAGGACCTGCCGATTCGCTACTTCGACACGCACCAGCGCGGCGACATCATGAGCCACTACACCAACGACATCGACACGCTGCGTCAGATGATCAGCCAGTCGCTGCCCAACCTGCTCATGACGATCATCGTCATCGTCACCGTGTTCTTCATCATGCTGTACTACAGCGCGTGGATGTGCCTGGTCATCATTGCCGGCGTCGCCTTTATGACCTTTATGACCAAGCTGCTCGGCTCCAACTCCGCGCGCTTCTTTATCGCGCAGCAGACCGAGCTCGGCGTGGTCGAGGGCCATATCGAGGAAGTCATGAACGGCCAGAAAGTCGTCAAGGCGTTCTGTCACGAGTCCGCCGCCGAGGCCGATTTTGACGAGCGCAACGAGAAGCTCTTCGAGGTCTCGCAGAAGGCCAACATGTACGCCAACATCCTCATGCCGATCCTCGGGAACCTGGGCGACTTGCTCTACGTGCTGGTCGCGCTGACCGGCGGCATCTTCCTGGCGCTGGGCGTGCCCAACCTGAGCCTCTCGGGCATGGCGCTCTCCATCGCCGTCGTGGTGCCGTTCCTCAACATGACCAAGCAGTTCTGCGGCCAGATCGGCCAGATCTCGCAGCAGATCAACGCCGTGGTCATGGGCCTTGCCGGCGCCGAGCGTATCTTTGAGCTACTCGACGAGGAGCCCGAGGCCGACGAGGGCTACGTGACGCTTGTCAACGCACAGGTGAATCCCGACACCTGGCAGCTCGAGGAGGCCGACCACCGCACCGGCATGTGGGCCTGGAAGCACCCGCACCGCGCGACCGGCGAGATCGAGTACGTGCCGCTGCGTGGTGACCTGGTCATGGATAACGTGGACTTTGGCTACACGCCCGACCACGAGGTGCTGCACGGCGTGTCTGTGTACGCCAAGCCGGGCCAGAAGGTCGCGTTTGTCGGTGCCACCGGTGCCGGTAAGACGACCATCACCAACCTCATCAACCGCTTCTACGACATTGCCGACGGCAAGATCCGCTACGACGGCATCAACGTCAACAAGATTCGCAAGTCCGACCTGCGTCGCTCGCTGGGCGTGGTGCTGCAGGACGTGAACCTGTTCACCGGCACCGTGATGGACAACATCCGCTACGGCAACCTGGACGCCACCGACGAGGAGTGCATCAAGGCGGCCAAGCTCGCGGGAGCGGACGACTTTATCACCCGCCTGCCCGACGGCTACGACACCATGCTCACCGGCAACGGCGCGCAGCTGTCGCAGGGCCAGCGCCAGCTGATCTCGATCGCGCGCGCCGCCGTCGCCGATCCGCCGGCGATGATTCTGGACGAGGCCACGAGCTCCATCGACTCCCGCACCGAGGCAATCGTGCAGGCGGGCATGGACAAGCTCATGGAGGGCCGCACGACCTTTGTCATCGCGCACCGCCTGAGCACCGTGCGGAACTCCGACGCGATCATCTGCCTGGACCACGGCCGCATCATCGAGCGCGGCAACCACGACGAGCTGATCGCCAAGCGCGGGTATTACTACCAGCTCTACACCGGAGCGTTTGAGCTGGAGTAGTTCGGCCCGCCGAGATGGCCGATTTGCCGTTCATTCGTCGGGCATGACCCTAAGGTCAATACCCTCCTCTTTCGGGGCAAATCGACTCATCTCAACGACCCAAACACAACGCGCCGCAACGAATAAAGCCTCCGCAGCCACACGAGCTGCGGAGGCTTTTTTCATGCCGGCCGGAAACCGTATCCCACTTTTCGGACCCAGAATGGGATGCCGTTTCCCGCTGGACCCCCTCCGGGAAACGGCATCCCATTTCAAGGGGGTAAACCGGGATGTAGTTTCCCCTAACGGCACCTTTGGGAAGCCGCATCCCACTCTAGACGCACAAAACGGGATGAGCTTTCCCATGGTGATCCAAGACCAGAAGCATGTCCGATAGCGCAGCCAGGTCAAGAACAACAAGGCAAGCGTCACGCCAATTTGGACGAACGTCTGCTGCAGTTTGAGGCTGCTGGCCCATATGGTAGAGTTAACCACCCATGAATTTCAGCACACTGCGTGCTACCTGCTCTTTTGTCATTTAGGGGAGTGAACTTGTGAATACTTCTGTCGCCAAGAAGGCCAGCCAGGCGGTGCGCCTGCTCATGATGGTGCTCACGGCAGTTCTCATCTTCTTCTTCATCAATGTTATGCTGCTCGTCTCCGATATCCAGGGCACGGCGCGCGTGGTCAATTACGCCGGTCTGGTGCGCGGTACCACGCAGCGAATCGTTAAGCTCGAGGATGCGGGCCAGCCTCAAGATGACCTGCTCAAAGCCGTGGATTCATACATCAACGGTTTGCGTTACGGAAGTGACGACCTCAACCTCGTCCGTCTCGACGACGATGAGTATCAGGCAAAAATGACCGAGCTTGCAAATTATTTTGATGAGCTTTGCGCCGAGATCATCCGCGTGCGCGAAGTCGGCTATGAGAACACCGACATCATCCCTATGAGCGAGGAGTTCTTTGGCATTTGCGACGATGCTACGCGACTCGCGGAGGACTACTCTCAGGAGAAGGCGTCGGCGCTCAACTATCTCGAGGGCTTGGTGATCATCGACATCGTGGGCTTGGTGGCGACCTTTGCGGTCGAACTTGTTCGCGCGGTGCGAACTGCCGCGCTCAATCGCGAACTGCAGAGCAAAGTCTATCTCGACGAAGCCACGGGACTGCCCAATAAGAATAAGTGCGAGGAGATCTTGGGACAGGAGCAGCCTGTCTCCGCGGAGGCGCCCGTTGCGGTGTGCGTTTTCGACCTTAACAATCTGCATACGGTCAACAACAGCTTCGGCCACGAGAAGGGCGACGAATACATCCGTTCTTTTGCCCAGCAGCTGGGGCACGTGGCGTCCGAGACCTGCTTTGTGGGCCGCGACGGCGGCGATGAGTTTATCGCGGTGCTGCGGGATACCGATCGAGCTGCCGTGGAGTCCTGTCTCGCTCGGGTTCGTGCGAACGTGAACGAGTATTCCGAGGCTCACCCCGACATGCCCATCAGCTATGCGGTGGGTTATGCGCTTTCCAGTGATTTTGACGAGCCGCCTACCATGCGCGAACTCTTTTCCCAGGCCGACAAAAACATGTACATCGACAAGAACCGCGTAAAGGCAGCCGAGGCAGCCGGGCTGCCACGCGAGGAACGCTAAACCCGTAGCAAAGGGTAGCTAATTTGGGACGTGTCTCTTTTGGCTATTTGAGAAGTTGGACCATTGCGTTGACGAATTTTTGCACTTGTAAGGTTGGCTCGAGCGGGTAGTGCAGATAGACCGGCACCTCGCGGCCGCACAGGAACGGCACGCCCACAAAGGCCGGATGCACGCCCGACCACGCGCCGCAGGTGAGTACCGCGTCGCCTTTCTCCTCGGCCTCGTTAAAGAGTGCGAAGTCGAAGCTGTCCACGTCGATCACGTCCACGCCGCCGTCGGCCAAAAGGTCGATGCGCAGACTGTCCATGGCGTCGTTGCCGTGGCGCAGCACGCGCAGGCGCATGCCCTCCAAGTCGGCAACTGTGATGCGGCTCTTACGCGCAAGCGGGCTCGTGCGAGGCACATCGATATAAAACGGCACGTTGACGATGAGGAGCTTTTGGCACGCATCGCCCCAGCGCGGGGTCGAAAAGCTCGACTGCACCACATCGACCTCGCGGCCCAAGCTGCGCATAACGGTCTCGCGCTCGTCGTACAGGTCGCTCACCGGCACGATCTCAAAGCGCAACGACGGCTCCAACTCGTGCACGCCCGTCCACATCGAAAGCGTCTGACGGCCTGGGCACATCATCGATACACCCAGGCGCACCGCGCCGCCATCGCCCGCTGCGCGTCGGGCACGGCGCAGGGCATCCTCGGACTGGCGCATGATCGAGCGTGCATCGTCGACCAGCAGCGCCCCCGCCGGCGTCACCTTGACGCCCGAATGCGAACGCTCGAACAGCGTAATGCCGAACTCAGCCTCGAACCCCGATACCTGCTTGACGAGCGCCGGCGTCGACACGCGCAGCTTTGCCGCGGCGCGCGAGAAACTTCCCAGCTCCGCGGCGGCCGAAATGGCCTCAAGTCGTCGATCGTACACGTCATCTCTCCGTTTTCGCTCGTACGGCCACACGGTGCCGCAGGGGGTCGTTTTCGCAGGTCACATGCTCAGCACAGGCAAATTGCGGCACACGGTGTGAACCTACGGTTAACGCCATTCTAACAAATATGCAATTCACCTGCGCAAATGCAAAGCATACGATAACCAGCGAAAACCACGTGGGTCGGTTAATGGGAGCGACCCACCGGGAGGCACAAGAAGGGAAGTTCCTATGAGCAACTGGCTTAAGCTCGAGGGCGATGTCTGCGCCGTGACCGGCGCACTCGGCGGTATGGGCGTCGAGATTTGCCGCGAGTTCGCCCGCAACGGCGCCAACGTCGTCCTGCTCGACCTGGACGAGGAGAAGGTCAAGGCAGCAGCCGCCGACCTCGCCGCCGAGTTTGGCATCCACGCCGAGGGTTACAAGATGAACGCCACCGACGAGGCCGAGGTTCAGGCCGCCGTCGACGCCACCATCGCCGACTTCGGCCGCGTCGACGTTCTCGTCAACACCGCCGGCATCCTGCGCTTCGCCGCCATGGAGGACCTGCCGCTGAGCGACTGGGAGCAGGTGCTCAACGTCAATCTCACCGGTTACTTCATCACCTCGCAGCGCTTTGGTCGCGAGATGATCAAGGCCGGCCAGGGCCGCCTGGTGCACATCTCGACCGTCGCCAGCCACTCCCCCGAGACGTTCTCGGGCGTGTACAGCTCCACCAAGGCCGGCGTCAACATGATGTCCAAGATGCTCGCCGCCGAGTGGGGCCCCTACGGCGTCCGCTCCAACTGCGTCGAGCCCTGCTTCGTTAAGACCCCGATGTCGGCCAACTTCTACGCCGACCCCGAGGTCGAAAAGAGCCGCAGCCGCCTGATCGCCACGCGTCGCATCGGCGAGGTCAGTGATATCGCCAACGCCGTCATGTTCCTGGCGTCCAAGCGCTCGGACTTTACCACCGGCGACGCCATCAAGGTCGATGGTGGCTTCTCCAATATGATGGGCGACCTCACCGCCAAGCCCGGCGGCCGTCGCGCCTATGCCGACAACTACCTCAAGAACAAGGGTGTCGAGCTTTGGTCCGATGAGTCCGGCGTCGCCAAGCCGACTGACCAGTAAACCAACCTAACAGGGAGACCCGCGGATACGACCGCTCCTCCCCCGTATCGATTAGAAAGAGTCCAATGGCTTCCACCAACTCCAACAAGGGTCGCGCCGTCGTGCTTTCCGCCGCGTGCGTCACCATGTTCTTCATCAGCTCCATCGCGCTGTATTCCGTCGTGAGCAAGAACCTGCTCGCCGTCTACCCCGAGTGGTCCAGCGCCCTTACCTGGGCTTTCCCGGTCTTCCAGACCATCATGGCCGTGACGGGCATCTTCGCCGGCCGCATCTCCGATAAGATCGGCCCGCGCAACGTCGTGATCGCCGCCGCCGTGTGCTACGGCCTGGGCTGGTTCATGTCCGGCACCGTCACCGAGCCGTGGCAGTTCTACCTGTGGTTCTCGCTCGTCGCCGCCATCGGCAACGGCCTGGGCTACAACCCCGCGCTCACCACCGGTCAAAAGTGGTTCATCGACAAGAAGGGTCTCGCCTCCGGCATCACCCTGGCCGCTTCGACCGCCGGTCCCGCCGTGCTGTCCCCGGTGCTCGCCTCGCTGCTCATCCCAAGCCTGGGCATCTTTGGCGCCCTTAAGGCGCTCGGCGTCATCTTCTTTGTGATGATCGCCGCCTCCGCCCTGTTCCTGAAGGCCCCCGAGGCCGGTTGGCTGCCCGAGGGCTTCGAGGCCCCCAAGGGTGGCGCACATGCCGGCACCTTCGGTGACCTCACCCCGGGCGAGATGGTCAAGACCCCGCGCTTCTGGGTCCTCATCGTCACCTTCGCCTTTGCCGCCACCGCGGGCACCCTGCTCGTGGGCAAGGTTGCCTCCATCGCCGCCGTCCAGCTCTTCGCCGACCCCACGAGCGCCGCTGCCGTCGCTCTCGGCGGTGTGGTCGTCTCCGTCAACACCTGCGCCAACCTGGTCGGCCGTCTGTCCTTTGGCCAGATCATCGACAAGCTCGGTGCCTACAAGTCGCTGCTCATCAGCCTTGTCGTCACCATCGTCGCACTCGTCATCATGTCGATGAGCTTTACGCAGAGCATGTTCTTCGTGGCGCTCGCCCTGCTCGGCTTTAGCTTTGGCGCCCTGCTCGTCATCTACCCGCCGCTCACCGGTGGCGCCTTCGGTACCAGCAACATCGGCGTCAACTACGGCATCATGTTCCTGGGCTACGCCGCCTCCACCTGGATCAGCCAACCCATCACCGCCGTGCTGTATCACGCCGAGGCCGGCAGCGCCGCCTACCAGCAGTCCTTCTACGGCGCCATCGTGATCGCCGCCATCGCCGTCGTGCTCACCGTCTACATGATGGTCTCCGACAGCAAGAAGAAGTCCGCTTAGTAATTGCCGATGTGACAAAGGGACTGTCCCTTTGTCACATTCACCGCCACCACCATTAAGGAGTCGAAATGTCTGAGCTCAATCCCGTCCGCATTGCCGTCATCGGCGCCGGCGCCATGGGCCGCAACCACATCCGCTTTGTCACCGAGGAGCCCGAGGCCGAGCTCGTCGCCATCGCCGACGCGTTTGAGGGCGCCCGCGCCACGGCCGAGGCCGCCGGCGTGCCGTTCTTTACCGATCCCGCCCAGATGATGGACGAGGTCAAGCCTGAGGCCGTCATCATCGCCACGCCCAACGACCTACACCTGGGCGTCGCCCGCGAGGCCGTCAAGCGCAACATCGTGCCGCTGGTCGAAAAGCCGATCTCCAACGACCTCGAAGATGCCCAGGCCTTCGCCGCCGAGGCCGAGACCGCCGGCGTGCCCGTGCTCGTGGGCCAGCACCGTCGCCACAACCCCTTCGTCAACAAGGCCAAGGAAATCATCGAGTCCGGCGAGCTGGGCAAGCTCACCGTGTCGAGCTTCCACTACATGATCTATAAGAACGACGAGTACTTCGATGTCGAGTGGCGCCGCAAGAAGGGTGCCGGCCCGATCCTGGTCAACCTGGTGCACGACGTCGATCTGCTCCGCTACCTGCTGGGCGAGCCCGTCGCCGTCCAGGGCATGCAGTCCAGCGCCGCCCGCGGTTTTGAGACCGAGGACTCCGCCGTAGTCAACGTCCGCTTTGCCGATGGCGCGCTTGCGAGCATGACCATCTCCGACGCCACTGCCAGCCCCTGGAACTGGGAGGCCACTGCTCGCGAGGATCCGCAGTACCGTCCCTTCGACGCCGACGCCTACTTTATCGGCGGCACCAAGGGCGCCCTGTCGCTGCCCCGCCTGCACCAGTTCTCCTACGACGGCGCCTCCAACTGGCACAAGCCGCTGCAGATGGAGATCCCGGCCGTGGACCCGGCGCTGCCGCACAAGATGCAGCTCAAGCACTTTGTGAAGGTCGTCCGCCGCGAGGTCGAGCCCGTCGTGACCCCCGCCGACAACGTCAAGACGCTCACGCTTCTCAACGCCGTCAAGGAGGCTGCCGAGACCGGCCAACTCGTCGAGCTGTAATGCCCTAGGGCGGGCCGCGGCAAACCCCATGCCGAGCCCCTCGGCCCGCTATCAACAAGCCCCTCTTCTTTGCCCCGCGAGCAGCCTTCCTGCCCGCGGGGCTTTTTGGCGCCTTGGGGATGATTTGCCCGTCCCAAATTGACTGCTTTGGTGGAGCGGCGGGTGGTATCCTTGGTAGCCCTGTGTTGCAAACGCACCTTAAACGCAAGGAGTTCCATGGATCTTATCGCCCAGCTCGCGCGCGAGCTCAACCTTAAGGCCGCCAACGTCGAAGCGGCCGTCAAGCTCATCGATGAGGGCAACACCATTCCCTTTATCTCGCGCTACCGCAAGGAAGCCACCGGCGGCATGGACGACGTCGCCCTGCGCGCACTCGACGAGCGTCTTTCCTACCTGCGCAATCTTGAGCAGCGCAAGGAGGACGTCATCCTGCTCATCGATGCCCAGGGCAAGCTCACGCCCGAGCTCGAGCAGCAGATCCGCGAGGCCACACAGCTCCAGCGTGTCGAGGACCTCTACAAGCCCTACCGCAAAAAGCGCATGACCCGCGCACAGAAGGCCCGCGAGGCCGGGCTGGAGCCGCTCGCCAACATGATCATCATGCAGGCCTCGGCCAAGGGCAGCGCACTCGACGCCGCCGCGGCATACGTCAACGAGGAGGCTGGCTTCGACACGCCCGAGAAGGCGCTCGCCGGTGCCGCGGATATCGTGGCCGAGACGGTGGCCGAGGATCCCGAGAACGTCGCCGACCTGCGCGCCTTTACGCAAAACACCGCCGATATCGCCGTCGAGGCCACCGACCCCGCCGAAAAGACTCCCTACGAGCCCTACTACAACTTTGACGAGCCACTGCGCCGCATACCCAACCACCGCGTGCTGGCTATCGACCGCGGTGAGCGCGAGGGCAAGCTCCGCGTGCGCGTGAACTTCGACGGCGCTGCCGCCACGGCGCGCCTCGGCAGCCGCTGGCCCCGTCGCCAGGGCGTGTTTGCCCCCATCTTCGATGCCGCTATCGCCGACGGCTACAAGCGCCTCATGGCTCCCTCGCTGGAGCGCGAGGCCCGTGCCAAGCTCACCGTCCGCGCCCAGACCGAGGCCATCAACGTCTTTGCCAAGAATCTCGAAGGCCTGCTCTCGGCGCGCCCCGTCCGCGGCGCCCGCGTGCTCGCGCTCGATCCGGGCTACCGCACCGGCTGCAAGGTCGCTGTCATGGACGAGACCGGCAAGCTGCTCGACCACGGCGTGGTCTATCCCACCAAGCCACGCCACGACGTCGCCGGCACCAAGCGCGAGCTCGCTCGCCTCGTCAAGAAGGACGACGTCAACACCATCGTCATCGGCAACGGCACCGCCAGCCGCGAGACCGAAGAAGTCGTCTCGGAGTTCATTGCCGAGCAGGCGCCCAGCCTACGCTACACCATCGTTAACGAAGCCGGCGCGTCGGTGTACTCCGCCTCCGAGCTCGCGAGCCAGGAGTATCCCGACCTGGATGTCACCGTGCGCGGCGCCATGAGCCTGGGCCGCCGCCTGCAGGACCCGCTGGCAGAGCTCGTTAAGATTCCGCCCCAGTCCATCGGCGTGGGCCAGTACCAGCACGACCTTGACCAGGCCGAGCTCTCACGCACCCTGGGCCACGTGGTGGAGGACGTCGTCAACCGTGTGGGCGTCGACGTAAACACCGCGAGCGCGAGCCTGCTGGGATACGTATCGGGCATCACGCCGAGCGTGGCCAAGAATATCGTGGCCTACCGCGAGGAAAACGGTGCCTTTACCGATCGTCGCCAGCTCAAGAAGGTCCCCAAGTTGGGGCCCAAGGCATATCTCAACGCCGCGGGCTTCCTGCGCATCAGCGGCGGCAAAAACCCGCTCGACGCGACAAGCGTCCACCCCGAGAGCTACGAGGTGGCCACGGCCGTCCTGGAGCGCGCAGGCGTGGCAGCCAGCGAACTCAGTCGCGGCGGCGTGCCCGACATCGAGCGCCGCCTGGGCAGCATCTCGGCGCTGGCAAGCGACCTGGACTGTGGCACCCTCACGCTCATCGACATCGTCAACGAGCTCAAGAAGCCCGGCCGCGACCCGCGCGACGATGCGCCCGAGGTGGTCTTTAGCCGCTCAGCACTTTCCATCGACGACCTGGAGCCCGGCATGGAGCTCAAGGGCACAGTGCGCAACGTCGTCGACTTTGGCGCCTTCGTCGACGTGGGCGTGCACCAGGACGGCCTCGTGCACATCTCCAAGCTGGCCAACCGCTTCGTCAAGCATCCGAGCGACGTGGTGCGCGTCGGCGATACGGTCAAGGTGTGGGTCGAAAAGGTCGACCGAGACCGCAAAAAGATCTCCCTCACCATGGTGCAGGGCAAGTAAACGCCTAAAGCAAGGGTTCCCCCGGTAGCGATGGGTAAAATCGCGAGTATTCTGCAAATTCCGCTGTTCCGGACGCCCCCGCAGAGACGATAAAGTCAAAAACAGCCCCCGTTTTGGCGCCACCAGAGCCAAAACGGGGGCTGTTCCGTGCTTCAATCAACTGGTAAAAGCCTTTACCCTGCTGAATACTCTCGATTTTGCACGGCGCAGGCGGGGGTACCTTTGTCCAAAACAGAATATGGAAGCCAAGTGCCAACTTGCCGGCAGGTTCGTGTCGGCAGCCCCGGCCTTTCCTTTGCCTAGCGCGACCCTCGCGAAGCGCGTGAGCGATAGGGAAAGGAAAGGCCGGGGCGGACAACCAACGGCGTAGTCAGCGTTAGCGCTACGGCAGGATGTGGAAGCCGAGCGAGGCGATGTCCTTAGCAAAGCCGCGCACGGTGTCGAGCGAAACCTCGTACGGATCGCGACCGATGTTCTTGCGCTTGGCCAGGATGCTGTTGGGCACCGTAATGATCTGGCAGCCGCAGGCTTCCGCCTGGTAGATGTTAATGAGCTCGCGCGTAGAAGCCCACAGGACCTCGCAGTTGGTCTTCTCGACGGCTTTCTCGACCGACTCCGTCATAAACGGAATGGGATCGACGCCGGTATCGGCGATACGACCGGCAAAGAGCGAGATGATGGACGGCGTCTCGGCGTCAACGGCCTCGACCATCTCGTCGACCTGCTCGGGCGTAAAGATGGTGGTGACATTGACTTTGATGCCGTCGGCCGAAAGCTTGCGCACCAACTCGGCGGTGGACTCGCCCTTGGTGGTCACGCACGGAATCTTGACGTAGACGTTCTCGGCCCAGGTAGCGATCTCGCGGGCCTCGACCTCCATGGTCTCGACGTCGTCGGCAAAGACCTCAAACGACACGGACACATCGGTGATGTGCGCCAGGACCTCCTTGGCAAACGCACGGTAATCCGTCACGCCGCCCTTCTTCATAAGAGACGGGTTGGTCGTGAAACCCTGAACGTTGCCGTTCTCGTACATGTCGAGCATGCCCTCGAGGTTTGCACCGTCAGCGAACACCTTGATTGCCATCTGCCTGATTCCTTTCGTTTGCATAAGGCCGGTAAACTGCTAAACACTTTACCTATGTTTATCAAGGCGTGAACTGCGGGTTTTTATCTTCTCGGCGAACGGTTTTACGGTTTTACCATTTTTATATCGACACCCCAGCAGCAAAACGTTTTTGCCATTCATTGCGTTTGATTCCGCTCACGGCGCAGAGACGATGCTTCGTCAATACGTTTTCACAACCACTCCAAAACAAAAAGCGGTGACGCCTCATTTGAGACGTCACCGCTTCCGTGTAGGAGCCGGTTATCGGAGCTCCGCCCGATTAGGGCTTAAAGTGTGCCTGGATTACTCTTCCTCAACGTGGTTGATCACAGCGCCCTTGGTGTGGATGAAGTTGGGGACAAAGGCGACGATCAGAAGGACAGCGAGAATCGCGTAGACACCGGTGGTACCGAAGGCCTCGGCAGCGCGGCCGAGCGTAATACCAATAACGGAGAAGTCGAAGTCGCCGAACGTAGTGTTCTTGAAGCCGAAGACGTCAAGAACAGGCAGGAGCAGAGCAGGGGCAAAGGTGATGAGCAGGCCGTTGACGAAAGCGCCAAGAGCTGCACCCTTGCGGCCACCGGTAGCATTGCCGTAGATGCCGGCGGTAGCACCGCAGAAGAAGTGAGGAACCATGCCTGGGATGATGAAGATGCCCAGGGTAGCGCCCACGATGAACATACCGACCACGCCACCGATAAAGGAAGCGACAAAGCCGAGAATGACGGCGGTGGGAGCATAGGGGAAGAAGACGGCGCAGTCGACGGCCGGGATGGCGCCAGGGATCAGCTTGTTGGAGATGCCCTGGAAAGCCGGGACCAGGTCGGCAAGGATCATACGGACGCCGTTATAGACGATGGTGACACCGACGGCGAAGGACAGAGCACAGGTCAGGGCGTAAACAATCACGTTGTCGCCGCCAGCGGTCTCAGCAACAACCGCAGGATCTGCAATGTAGGCAGCAAAAGCAGTCACCAGGTAGAAGAAGGCCATGGTAAGAGCCGTAGAGATGGTGGTGTCGCGCAGGAAGGCATACTTCTCGGGAACCTCGATCTTCTCGGTGCTGTTCTCCTCGGCGTCCTTGGCAAACAGCGTACCGACCGCAGCGGAGATATAGTAGGCAAGCGAGCCGAAGTGACCCATTGCGATCTCGTCGCCATCGGTGACCTTCTCGGTGAAACGCTGGCCGACGGCGGGAAGCATAGCGCTCACGAGGCCCAGGAACATACCGCCCACAATGATAAGCTGGACATCCTCGAAGCCAGATGCCTGCAGGACAGCAGACAGCAGGCAAGCCATGAACATGCTGTGATGGCCCGTCAGGAAGATGTACTTAAACTTGGTAAAGCGAGCAATGATAATGTTCACGACGTAGCCGAGAATCAGGATCATCATGGTCTGAACGCCGAGGACGCTCTGGGCCATCGAAACGACGACCTCGTTGTTGGGCACGACGCCGGTGATGTGGAAACCGGTCTCGATGAAGGTACCCAGCGGAGCAAGGTTCTCCTGAACAACAGCGGCGCCGGCAGACAGCATGATGTAGCCAAGGATCGGCTTCAGGGTGCCCGTCATCACCTTGTGGGCGGGACGCTTAAGCGCGACAAGGCCGACAAAAGCGAACAGGCCCATAATCCATGCTGGCTTGGTCAGAATCGATTGGATAAACTCAAGTATGGGAAGGATGACTTGCATCTGGGCTTCCTTTCTTTTTAACGTGGGCGCGTTTCCCTCTTCCACAGGGAACCGCCCTTTTTTGTGCCGCTTTAGGCGTTAGCGGCGGCCGCCTTGATTGCCTCGAGGGCGTCTTCGCGGATCTTCTTCTTGTTCACATAGCTGCGAACGATCACGACGTTACCGTGAAGCTCGGGAGCGAGCTCCTTAACGGTGATGAACAGATCCGGATTTGCGGAAGAAGCACCGTTCAGGTCCATAGACTCAACGTCGGCCTTGATGCCCTCCTCCTCGCAAAGCTCCTCGACTTTGCCAGCGAGCATCAGGCTGGACCCGATGCCGTTTCCGCATACGGTGATGATATGCATGGCAACCTTCCTCTCCTACACGTGACGGTTTTCCCGTCTATCCAAAAGCGGCGACGCATCGCCGTGCCATTAAGGCCTAAAAGAATGAACGCATGGTCTCCAGAACTTGCTCGGGCGTATCGCACGCGCTGAGCTTGGCAACGCAGTCCTCATCCTCGAACATCTGCGAAAGCTCCGCCAAGCAGCCAAGATGGGCCTTGGGGTCGGGCGCGCAGATGCCCACGAGCACGTGAACCGGATCGAAATCCTCATGTCCAAACGCAACCGCAGGATCAAGCGTGACGATGCAGATTCCCGCTTCGCTCACGTTGCCATCGGCCTGGGCATGGGGCATGGCGATGCCCTCTTCAAGAACCATATAGGGACCGAATTTGTGAACCGATGAAATCATGGCGTCGACATAGCTCTGGTCGCATTTGCCGGCGTCTACGAGCAATTTGCCGCACGCCTTGATCGCTTCCTCCCAATCGGAGGCCTCGACATGGCAGGCAACAAGCTCGGGCTTAAGAAGATCGGTCAGCATGCTCGCCCCCTACTCCTCGGGCAGGATATGAAAACCAAGCGCCTGAATGTCGCGGGCAAAGCCCTTGACCGTATCAAGCGAGTACTCAAGCAAATCTTTCCCGAAATTCTTGCGCTTGGCAAGAAGGGCATTGGGGACCGTAATGATCTGGCAGCCAACGGACTCTGCCTGGAAGATGTTGAGCACCTCACGCGTGGATGCCCAGAGAACCTCGGCGGCGGGCTTGACGGCAGCCTTCTTTACGGACTCCGCCATGAGGGGCAGCGGATCGACACCGGTATCGGCGATTCGGCCGGCAAAGATAGACAGAATAGAGGGGGTCTCGGCAGAGACGGCATCGACGAACTCGTCGACCTGCTCGGGCGTGAAGATGGTGGTGACATTCACCTTGATGCCATCGGCGGAAAGGCGCTTGACCAGCGCGGCGGTGGACTCGCCCTTGGTGTTGAGCGCCGGAATCTTAACGTAGACGTTGTCCGCCCAGGTTGCGATCTCGCGAGCCTCGGCCTCCATACCAGCCTCGTCGTCGGCGAACACCTCAAAAGAGACCGACACATCGGTGATGTGCTCAAGAACCGTCTTGGCAAAAGCACGGTAGTCAGTCACGCCACCGGCCTTCATAAGGGAAGGATTGGTCGTGAAGCCCTGAACGTTGCCATTGTCGTGCATGTCAAGCATGCCCTCGAGGTTAGCGCCGTCGGCAAACACCTTGATCGCCATGTTGGTCCTTTCTCATCTAGCATTATTGCTATCGAAAGCCTTTTTCTTTGTTTCAAAAGCTTTTCGGCTTTCTTTTATAAACTACTTCAAAAGATATCGAAAGCTCAATTGCCAACTTTCCGTGAACGGTCGATTATCGGGCGTGAACGTATCTCACTTTTTTTTCGAACACCTTTCAGGCAAGACTCTTTACTGGCTGTTGCAGGCATTCTGCACGTCAGGCCAACTACTAATTACAAATAAAAGCAAGGCGTGTCATTCATCTCGTTCGCTCGATTTCGCCTTGTTCTTTTCATATCGATACGTTATATTTCGATTACGAAAGGCATTTCTTTTGCCTTTCGTTCAAAAGGAGCGACTTATGGCATCAACTTCAGACCTTTCCCCGGCCGAACGTCAGCGATTTATCATGAACTGGCTGGCCGAAAAGCCAAATATCTCGGTATCCGACATCGTTCGCCGCTTTTCGGTTTCGGAAGTTACCGCGCGACACGACCTCGTCTCGCTGGAATCGGAAGGCAAATTGCGTCGCGTACGTGGCGGAGCGGTATCGCTTTCTCGTTCCAATGTCATTTCGTATCCCGAAGAGCGCATCAATGTCCAAGTCGAGGCCAAGGAGGCAATCGCCGCGACCGCAGCAACTCTTGTTGACGATGGCGACGTTCTGGTGATCGACATCGGCACCACGGCCTTTTACTTCACTAAGGCCCTCATGGACAAACGCGATATCACCATCATCACCGGCGATCTTGCTATCGCAAACTATGCCAGCTTTAATCTGCCCAATGCTTCGGTAGTGCTGTTAGGCGGCTCCGTGCGAAAGGGTCACCTTTATCTCGCGGGCGCGCTAACGCTCGACTGCATGAGCAAGCTTCATGCCGACAAGGCATTTGTCAGCGCGGACGGATTCCATCCCGACCACGGCTTTACCGTCGAGCATGACTTCTCGGCCATGATCAAGAGCATGTATCTGACCAACTCAAACCAGGGCTATATGATGGTTGACCAGGGAAAGTTCAAAAAGACCAGTTTTTATCAGTCCGCGCAGATCGATGACCTCGATGGCATCATCGTTGATGGAGACAATGAGGGCATCATGACGGCGGCCATCGAAAGCAGCCGCAGTCATCCCAAGCTCTATTTTGCAAAATAACTCAAATGGCCGGTTCGCCCACATCGAGGGCGAACCGGCCATTTATTAAATCAAGCCGAAGTGGCGCATCGCCGTAACCGTGCCGTCGTGTGCGACGTCGTCGGTCACGTAGTCGGCGACTGCCTTGACCTCAGGCATGGCGTTACCCATGGCAACGGCCGTCTCGACGGCGGCGAGCATACCCAGGTCGTTGCCCGAATCGCCAAAGCCAAAGGTGCGCGCGTTATCGGTGCGACCCAGGTACTCCAGCGCCCGCGCCACGCCCACGCCCTTGTCGATGCCCTTGGGGCTGAGCTCGCGGTTTTCCCCGCCGGTGTTGCACAGCTCAAAATTGCGCTCGATAAAGCCGTCGTCGTTGGCCACGCGAGCAAGGCTGGGCGCGTTAAGGCACACCTTGCCCACGCGCAGACGACCATCGACGCGCATTTCCTCGACGCTATGCACCACATGCGTGCCAATCAAAAACGGCCGCTCAACGCCCGCGGGCTCCATCGAAAAGGTTGCAGCGTTGGCCTCGAAAAGGGCCTCGATGCCGGCGTCCGCAACGCGGCGCGCAAGCTCCTCAACAATGTCCTCATCAAAGCAGTCCTCGTGCACCACGCGCCCCTCGACCTCGAGCGTGGCGCCCGCCATGGCAACGACGCCCGCGGGGTCGAGCGCACGCAAGCTATCGGCGATGAGCCACAGGGGGCGACCCGTGCAGATAAACGCCTTGTGTCCCGCGTCGCGCAGACGATGAAGCGCCTCGACGACCGCCTGCGAGGGGCGAACCGCCGAAAAGTCCTTGTCGGTCATGTTATCGGGATCGAACGACATCAGCGTGCCGTCCACGTCAAAAAAGAGCACGGCGGAATCGGGGCACGCATCAATCATATGGGTTCCTTTCGGGGGCGAGAGTAAACGAAGTATCCATCATATAATGGAGCGACGCAACCAGAGAGGTCACCCATGGAATTTTACGCAAGCTGCCCCGAGGGCTTTGAGTCCGCACTCGCCGATGAGCTTAAACGCCTCGGGCTTTCGCATGTTCGCCGGCTGAAGGGCCGCGCCACATTTGAGGGCGAGCTCGAAGAAGGCTACCGCGCCTGTCTGTGGTCGCGCCTGGCGAGCCGCGTGTTTGCGGTGCTCGGGCGCTTTGAGGCGCAGGATGCCGATGAGCTGTACGATAGCGTTTACGATATCGCCTGGGAGAACATCGTCCGCCCCGGCGCCACCATTGCCATCACCGCCCGCGGCGTGACCGAGCAGCTGCGCAACACGCGCTTCTCGGCCCTGCGCGCCAAGGACGCGCTGTGCGACCGTCTGGCCGAGGCCACGGGCCGTCGCGCCGACGTCGATGCCGCCGACCCCGATGTTCACCTACTGCTTTCGCTGCGCCAGCGCCGCGCGAGCATCAGCCTGGACCTTTCGGGCGACCCGCTGTTCAAACGTCTGCCGCCCGCAGCGACTCGTGCCGGCGAGGGCGCGCACGTGCTGCGCCCCGACTACGCCGCCCTGGTGCTGGCGCAGGTCGGCTGGACCGCACTGTGCGAGCGCGAGTTGACGGCCGACGATTACGAGAATGAAGCCCTTCCCACGCTGATCGATGCCTCGTGCGCCGGCGGCGGCCTGTTACTGGAAGCCGTGAACATTCTGACCGACCGCGCCCCAGGCGCCGCACGTGAGCGCTGGGGCTTTGAGGGCTGGCAGCTGCACGACGCCGCTCTGTGGGAGCAGCTGCTTGCCGAGGCGCGCGAGCGCGAGGCGGCAGCGCGCGAGCGTCAGGCGCGCATCGTGGCCGTAGACATCGACCCCGCCGCCCGCAAGACTGCCGAGCGCATGGTCAAGTGCGCCGGCTACAAGCGTTTTGTCGACTTTTGTGCCGCCAAGCCCGCCACCGTGCTGGACCATGCGGGCGCCGTCGCCGGTGCCGCCCTGGTCGCGGACACGACCGAGACCCCGCTTTCGCTCATGCACGATGCCATGACGCTCATCGGCGAGCTGCGCCGCGCCCCCGAGCTCGCTTCGGCGCCGGTCGCCGCTCTCACCCGCGATGGCCTCACGGCCCGCGCGCTCCACGCCGAGCCCGAACGCTCGATCGCCGTCATGCCCAATAACGAGGAGGCGGCTATTGAGGTTTGGCCCTCGCTCGACCACGCTGCCGCGGCATTCGAAGCTGCGACCAGTGCGGATGCCGAGGCCGAGGTTGCGGATGCCAACGAAGTCAACGATGAAGCCACCGCTTCCGCCATGCCCGAGCCTGCCGCCACGCTCGACCTGGGCGACGGCAAACCGCTGCCCGTGCTCATCCCCGAGTCCGAGCAGTTCGCCAACCGTCTGCGCAAGAACGCCCGTCTGCGCCGCAAGTGGGCCAAGCGCGAGGGCGTGAGCTGCTACCGCGTCTACGATGCCGACCTGCCCGACTACTCCGCCGCCATCGACCTGTACGAGGGCTGCCCGCAGACGCCGGGCCGCTGGCTCGTCATCGCCGAGTACGCCGCGCCTAAGACCATCGATCCCGCGCTAGCCCAGGCCCGCATGCTCGACATTCTGGCCATCGCGCCGCGCATCCTAGATGTTCCCGCCGAGCATGTGCACGCCAAGGCCCGCATGCGCTCGCGCGGCGGCTCGCAGTACGGCAAGCAGGGCGCCGGCAAAGGCGGCTCGGGCGAGCGCGCCAACATCGCGCGCCGTCGCCTGCCGCTCATCGAAGAGGGCGGACTCACCTTTGCCGTCAACTTTGACGACTATTTGGATGTGGGCATCTTCCTGGATCATCGCGTCACGCGCAACCTGGTGCGCGAGCACGCCAAGCAGGCGCGCCGCTTCCTCAACCTGTTTGCCTACACCGGCACTGCCACCTGCTACGCGGCCGATGGCGGCGTCGAGGAGACCGTGACGGTCGACCTTTCCAACACCTACCTGGACTGGGCCGAGCGCAACATGCGCCAGAACGGCTTTGTTGGCCCGCAGCATCACTTTGTGCGCGATGACGTGCTCGCCTGGATTCGCGACCAGCGCCAGACGCGCAACCGCTGGGACCTGATTTTTGTCGACCCGCCCACGTTCTCGAACTCGTCCAAGATGGGCCGCCGCACCTGGGATGTCCAGCGCGACCATGTTGAGCTTTTGGCCGGCGTATCGCGCCTGCTCGCACAGGGCGGCCACGCCATCTTTAGCTGCAACCTGCGTGGCTTCCGCCCCGAGACGCGCAAGCTCGCGCGCGCGGGCGTCGTGCTGGAGGACATTACGACGCAGACCATTCCCGAGGACTTCGCGCGCAACCAGAAGGTGCACCACTGCTATATCGTGCGCCGCCTGCCCATCGAGGACGCTATGGCCGAGGTCGGCTTTAGCGCCGAGGAAATTGCCGAGCGCGTCGAGGAACTGCGTAACCCCGAGGCCCGCAAGCCCCGTGCGGCAGTACCCGCGCACGCGCAGGCCGGCAACGGCAAGTCCAACTTTGCCGGCAAGCCCTCCCCTGCCGGCAAGTCCAAAAAGAAGAAGTTCTACGCCAGCAAGCCCAAGGGCAAATAGACAAAGTTGCGGTGGAATACGGACTGTTTTGCCTGGAATTAGGCAGATTTAAACCGTATTTCACCGCAACTCATACGGGGATGTGGGTGACGGGCTAGCCTTGGGTGACCAGGCGATAGCCGATACCCACGTGCGTTTGGATATAGCGCGGACGCGCGGGGTCGGACTCAATCTTCTTGCGCAGCGTGCCCATAAAGACGCGCAGGCTCGCCAGGTCGCTCTTAGTTGCCGTGCCCCAAATCTCGTGCAGGATAAACTGATGCGTCAGCACCTTGTCGGCGTTATGCGCCAGCAGACACAGGAGCTTGTACTCGATCGGCGTCAAATGCAGCTCCTCGCCATCCATCGTGGCGATGCCGGCGTCAAAATCGATATGCAGCTCACCGGTATCAAACGAACCCTCACAGACAACGCCGCCCGTCTGCACATACGAAAGACGCCTGAGCGTCGTGCGAATGCGCGCGAGCAGCTCCTCGACCGAAAAGGGCTTGGTCAGGTAGTCGTCGGCGCCGGCATCGAGCGCGCGGATCTTGTCCGCGTCCTCGCTACGCGCCGAGACCACGATAATCGGCATACCCGACCATGCGCGCACCGATTCCACCACCTTGACGCCGTCCATATCGGGCAGGCCCAGATCAAGCAGCACAATGCTCGGCGTCTGCGACGAGGCGGCGGCGATAGCGGCATGGGCGGTCTCCACAGCCATATGGCGCAAGCCGTGCGCCTCGAGCGCGGCAACAATAAGATTGCGGACGGCGGGGTCGTCCTCAACGACCAAGATGAGCGGTTTTACGGCAGAGTTCGGCACAGCGCTACTCCTTATCAAACGAAACGTCGGCGGCAGGAAGCTCAATCGTAAAGACCGAGCCGTGCGGGTCCGCCGCGGCAACCTCTATGCTACCGCCATGCGCCAGCGCAATGGAGCGGCAGAGCGAAAGACCCAGGCCCACGCTGCGGTGACTGTCAGCCAGACCGTGGTTGGCGGTATAGAACGACTCGAAGATCCGCTCGCGATCCTCGGGTGCGATACCCGGACCATCATCGGCCACCGAGCACGCCACGCGTCCATCGTCGACGCTAATCGAAATCATGATATGCGAGCCCGCGGGCGTATAGGTGATGGCGTTGTTCACCAGATTGACCACCAGCTGCACCATCAGGCGCGCATCGACGTTGACGAGCGCCGGCTCATCGCACGCCACTACCTTAAGGTCGTGCTCGCGCACGGCAGGGTTCACGTGGCGCAGCGCCTCCTCGACGATATCGTCCATGAGCTCGAGTGTGGTCGACAGGCGCATACCGCCACCCTCGAGCTTGGTGATGGCGAGCAGGTTCTCGACGGTGGCGTTGAGCCATTGCGCATCCGAGCGAATGGACAGGAGCAGGCCGCGGCGCGTCTGGGCATCGAGCACCGCAGTGCCGGTCGAGCCCTGGTCGAGTAGCACGTCGGCATTACCCGAAATACTGGTAAGCGGCGTGCGCAGATCGTGCGAGATGGAGCGCAGCAGGTTGGCGCGCAGTTGTTCGTTTTTGGCGAGCACCGCCGCCTCCTCGCGGGCCTCCATGGCGCGGGCGCGATCGAGTGCCAGCTCGCCTTCGCTCACGATGGCATCGGCAAGTGTTCGCTCCTCGTGCGTCAGCACGTCGGGCTCGGCAACGATTGCCAGCACGCCCACCACCGAGGCGGGGTCGCCCGAGCGCGCGAAGCCGTCGCCTGTGCGAACCGTCAGGTAGATGCCATAAAACGCCGAGCCGCCAAACGTGGCGTCGAGCGGCGTTCCCACATAGGCGGACGCCGAGAGCCGCGGCGGCATCTGCGGCGCCAGTTCATGCACCGGCGCGGCATCGCCCACGGCCGTGTAAGTCGCGCGCGGCAGCAGGTCATCGCCCTCGGCGTCGGCGCTGTACCACACGACCGGACAGCCCGAAAGACGCGCCAGCTGCGTTGCCATGGCATGGACAATCTGCTGCTGATCGGCGCACCGCTGCAGCATACGGTTGGTCTCGAGCACCATATGCGTACGGCGGTCGCTGGCAGCGGCCTGCGCCAAGGCGCGGCGCAGGGCCAACGCAATCGAGCTCGACACAAGCGAGACCACGAACATGATGAAGAACATGCCGGGATAGCCGCGGTCGATAAGCGACAGCGAGTAGCGCGGGTCGACAAACAAGAAGTTGTAGAGCGCCACGGCGGCAGCCGAGCTCAGCAAGCAATACAGGCGACTCCAGGTAAAGAAGGCGCACAGCTGAACGGCGAACACATAGACGATCATGATGCTCGGCGCGAGACCCGGATGGTCGAGCAGCGCGCCCACAATCGTCGCCGCGACCAGCAGCCCCACCGACACGCAGGCGTCATACAGAGGAGTGCGGCGCGTCAGCGTTGTGCGCCGCCACCAAAAGCTATCGGCAATATCGCCATCCGTACGGACGTCCATCAGCGCCCCGCCCCTCTCTCAAAAACAAAAACCACCACAAAGGGACAGGCACCTTTGTGGTGGTTTCCCTTGTGGTGGTTCCAAGTGTATAGCCTTTGCAACCGGCGGTCGCTAGACAAACAGCACGTGCGCGAGCAGCGCGCAAACGCACGCCGCGACAAGCACCGTCACCACGATCGAGATCACGCGGTCGGCCATATCCATGTTGGCACGATTCGTAAAGAACCGATCTTCGGCGGCATCGACGCGCGCCTCACGCACCGGCTCGGTCGCAAAATCGCAACCGTCAAGCACCTTTGCATCCATGGTTTCCTCTCAGGACTCAATCACTGTCATTGCAAGCCTGCCCGTTCGCAGCCAAACCTCAAGCGTCGACTACGGGCGCTCGTTGGGGGCCAGGCGCTGCATCTTGTTCACGGCTTTGAACTTGGTGAACAGCGGCACGTACTCAAAGCTCACGTTGGAGTTCTCCAGGCCATACCAACGCGCAGGCGTGCCGGCGGCGCGGCGGATGATGTACTTGAGCGTGATGGCCGTGCGCTCGCTGGGCTCCACGTCGCTTTCGGGCGCCAGAAGCTTACGGATCAGGACGAACTTGAACGTGCCGATGTTACCCGGGTCCTTGTAGACCGAGTAGTCATGCGTCTGCGGCGGCAGCTCGCCAGTGGCAGCCAGGTCCTGAACAACCTGACGCAGGTAGGCATTGACGCGCTGGTTGATCTTGTAGCCCAGGTACAGATGCACGCGGAACACGTAGTCGGTGCCGAACGTCTCGACTGAATAGGCAAAGGTGTGCGGTTCGTCCATGGTCTCGACATTCACAAACCACCAGGCGCGGGCACGCTTGGGATGCTTGTCCAGAATCGAGTAGACGATGTCGCGATCGATATAGTCGGTATGGGTGTCCTTGGTCAGGTACACGATGTTGTCGCTCAGGCGCTCGTAGCGATCGTCATCGCGCAGGCGCTTGAGCTGCGGCAGGTAGCTGCGCAGCGGCAGCAGCGTAAACTGGCGCTGCTCAACAGCCGTACCGTTGTACCAGCACACCATGATACCCATGATGAGCGCGGCCATGAGGATGGTGAAATAGCCGCCGTGGAAGAACTTGGTGAGCGAGCTCACGAAGAAGAAGCCTTCGAGCAAAAGGAAGAAGGCCGCGAAGATCCACGGCGCGACCTTGAGCTTGCGCTCCTCGTGCAGGTAGAAGAAGAGCAGCAGCGTGGTGCACATCATAGTCAGCGTAATGGCAAGGCCGTAGGCGGCTTCCATATGCGCCGAGTTCTGGAACAGCAGCACCACGATGACGCAGCCGACAAGCATGACGTTGTTGACCATGGGAATATAGAGCTGGCCCTTGGTCTCGGCAGGGTAGAAGACCTGCATGTGCGGCATGAGGTCCAGACGGCTGGCCTCGGACACCAGCGAGAATGCGCCGGTGATGAGCGCCTGCGAGGCAATGATGGCCGCGACGGTGGAAAGGCCGACGGCAAACGGGCGCAGGCCCGGGGCGAGCATCTGGTAGAACGGGTTGAGATCGGCAATGCCCATGAGCTCGGGGTTGGCAGCGTTGTTCATAAGCCAAGCGCCCTGGCCCATATAGGAAAGCAGCAGGCAGCACTTAACGAACGGCCAGGTAGCGTAGATGTTGCCGCGGCCGACGTGGCCCATGTCGGAGTAGAGCGCCTCGGCACCGGTGGTGGCGAGGAAGCAGCTGCCCAGAATCATGATGCCCGCATGGTTGTTGGGGCTCAGCAAAAAGGCGATGCCGCGCACCGGGTTGAGGCACAGCAGCACGGCGGGGTGCTGTAAGACAAAGAACAGACCAGTACCGCCCAAGAACAGGAACCACAGCGTCATGATGGGGCCAAAGGCGTGACCGATCTTGGCCGTACCGATGCGCTGTACCAAGAAGAGCACGATGATGATGGCGAGCGTAATGGCGACGACGCGACCCTGGTCATCGCCCAGCACGGCATGGACCGCCGGGATGGTGCGCAGGCCCTCGATGGCCGTGGTAACGGTAACGGCCGGCGTCAGGATGCCGTCGGCGAGCAGCGCGGCGCCACCCAGCATGGCGGGGATGATAAGCCACTTGCCGCAGCGCTTGACCAGGCTGTACAGGGCAAAGATGCCGCCCTCACCATGGTTATCGGCGCGCAGCGAGATGAGCACATACTTGATGGTGGTCAGCAGCGTGACCGTCCACACGACAAGGGAGAGCGCGCCGAGCACGAACTCCTCCGTCACGCTTCCGATGCCGCCGTTGCCGGCAACGAGCGCCTTGGTTACATACATAGGGCTGGTGCCGATATCGCCGTACACCACGCCCAGCGTGACGAGCATCGCCGAGATGCTCACAGGAATCGCAGCGTGCGAGGCTGCCTCCTTGGCCTTTTGTTCCATAAGCCGGTTTCCTCCCAACTTTAACGTTCGAGGGGATTATAGGTAATCGGCCCATGTTTTAATGCACTGTTTTCCCAGCTAGATAAAGATTTATACAGTCTTTAGGCCACCGCGGCGATATGGAATGCGACAAAGGGACTGTCCCCTTGTCACATTTGTCATTTTCCGAGCCAGTTTTTGAACCACCACTCCATGGATCGGCTCATCTCGGCCATAAAGGGGCTCGTGTGCTTGCGAGTGTAGATATCCACGACGCGCTCCCCCACCTCGCGAGCATGCGGACGGAACATCGCGTCCATCTCGGCCACCTGCGCGTCCATAGTCGCGGCATCCGCACGGCAGTAGCGCTCCTCGTGCACCAGGTTCACCACGGGGTGCGCGATTGCCGGGCGCTCCTTACGGGGCGTGCCGATGATGAGCATCGACAGCGGCATGGTATAGGGCGGCAGATCGAGCAGCTCGGCAACTTCCTCGGCATTCTCGACGATATCACCGATATAGCAGCTCCCCAGGCCCAGGGCCTCGGCGGCAACCACGGCGTTTTGAGCGGCGATCACGGCATCCTGCGCCGCGATGGCAAAGTCGCCCAGACCCGGTGCACGGCGGGGCGCCTTGCCCGTGCGCTCTACAAACTCGGGCTCAAAGCAGCCCACGTGCTCAAACAGATCGATCCACTTGGCATAGTCGACTACAAATATTAGTGCCCAGGGCGCCTTGGCGATCATGGGCTGGTGGTCGCACAGGTCGGCCAGACGGTCCAGCGTAGCTTGCTCGCGAATGCTTACGATGGAATACATCATCATGGCGCCCGCCGACGGCGCGCGACTCGCCGCATGCAGAATCGCTGCACGCTGCCCGTCGGTCACCGCCACGGGACGGTCGTCGTCATCACGCGCGAAGGCACGCGTAGACGAACGATGCTCCAAGATGTCCAGCACCGCATTGCCCGTAGTCTCGACCGGATAACCGCCCGCGTCCACGCCCACAGCTCCGCCGCAGTACTCGGTGCCCGTCATACAAACCTGCTCGCCCATAGCTCTATCCTCGCTAATTCTTTAAGAAGCCTTTACGTTTCCGTGTAATTCCCGTCCATTATCGCGCAGGCCGCCACTACATTGCGCCACACCGCCACACGTGCGCGTTAATATGGCTGGTTGTTGTGCGCAGCCACCAATTGCAGCGCATATCTTAGTAACAATCGGGTAAACCCCCGCTTTCGTAGGTTTTAGTTTGTGAGGAGTCTCAGCATGTTCGCTGCCGCCATCTCGCTCGTCGGTCTTGCGGCGACCGTCTACCTTGTCTTGCGCGAGGCCAAGGCCATTCGCGCTCAGTCGGGCACCGTTGCCAAAAGCGCTCTTGGGTGGAGCGTCGCCTTCGGTCTTTTCCAGGTCTTTTTGACCATTTGGGGCGCCATTGGCCTCGTCGCCCAAAACGAGCCGCTCGCCTTTGTGATGCTCATCCTGACCAACGCCATCCTCACCGGCTGCGCTTGGGCCAGCATCGCACGCGACCGCATCGCCCCGCGCGTCTTTGCGTTCGCCGCGCCCGACGCCCCCGCTCCCACCGGTAAGCTCGCCCGCCTGCGCGGCGCCTTTGTGGGCAAGCCACTCGTCGCCGCCGTGCTGTGCCTGCTGCTCGCCGGCGTCTTTGCGCTGCTAGGCATGGAGGTATCGTCCAACCACGACTTTACCTGGGTCTACCCCCTGTGCATCCTGCTCGAGTGGGCCATCATCACCACGCTCATGACCGGCCTGTTCTTCCTGTTCCAGCGCCACGGCGCAGCTCCCGCGGTCCTGGCCTTTGCCCTCTTTGTCCTGGGCATTGCCGAGTTCTTCGTCATCACGTTTAAATCCATGCCCATCCAGCCGGGCGACCTTTCGGCCATCTCCACCGCCGCCGCGGTCGCCGGCACCGGCTACACCTTCTCGATCTCACTGTTCTGCGTGCTGTCCATGGGCTTTACCGCCATCGCCATGCTGCTGTGCGAGTACGCCGGCCTGGTGGCACCGCACCGTCAGAAGGGCGCCGCCAACGCCAAGCGCATGCTGCTCACCAACCTGCTCGTCGCCGTGCTGTGCCTGGGCGGTGTGACCGCACACGTCACGCTCATCGACTACTACAACACCCTCGGCATCACCGTCTACACCTGGCGCCCGCTCGAGAGCTACTGGCGCGAGGGCTACCTGCCTGCCTTTATTAGTGCGGCGCAGTCCATCAAGCCGCCCAAACCCGCCGACTACTCCGTCGACGATGCCAAGGCCACGCTCAAAAAGTACGCCAAGGCCTACGACAAGTCCGACGCGGCCAAGAGCGACGAGCGCGCCGCCGCAAAGGAGCAGTTCGACAGCGAGAAGCCCACGGTCATCGCCATCATGAACGAGACCTTCTCGGATCTTTCGATCTACCAGAACATGCGCGCCGGCTACGAAGGCCCGCAGTACTTTAAGAACCTGTCCAACTGCCTCAGCCGCGGCAAGCTCTACGTGAGCGCCTACGGCGGCGGCACCGCCAATACCGAGTTTGAGTTTATGACCGGCAACTCCATGGCCAACCTGGGCTCGGGCGTGTACCCCTACACCATCTACAACATGGAAACGACCGGGAATCTGGCAGAGCAGTTCAAATCGCTCGGATATTCCACCACGGCCATGCACCCCAACCACGCAACCAACTGGAACCGCGAGAACGTCTACAAGGACTTTGGTTTTGACCAGTTCCTGTCCATCAACGATTTCCAGGGCGCCGATACCCTGCGCGGCATGGTGACCGACCAGGCTACCTACGACAAGATTCTTGAGCTGCTCGACCAGAACGCCGATCCGCAGTTTATCTTCGACGTGACCATGCAGAACCACTCGGGCTACGATACGGGCCTGCTGCCGGTCGACAAGCAGATGCACCTGAATATCGACACGACCGATTTGGACGCCAAGACCGTCGAGGACGGCACGCTCTCCGATGTCGACGAGTATGTCTCGTGCATCGAGCAGTCCGACCAGGCGCTGCGCTACTTCCTCAACGCCCTGAGCAAGCTCGACCGTAAGGTGGTCGTGGTGTTCTGGGGCGACCACCAGCCGTTCTTCCCGTCCAAGTTCAATGACAAGTGGTTTACCGGCGAAGACGATGCTACGCATCAGGAGCGCCTGTGGCAGACCGACTACATCATCTGGGCCAACTACGACGTTGCCGGCTGCGACCAGACGAGCGAGACCGACGACCTGTCCACCAACTACCTGTCCACCCAGCTGATGCAGCTGATCGGCGCCCCGCTGACCGACTACCAGAAAGCG
This sequence comes from Collinsella sp., assembly GCA_036551635.1. Classification (GTDB taxonomy): domain Bacteria; phylum Actinomycetota; class Coriobacteriia; order Coriobacteriales; family Coriobacteriaceae; genus Collinsella. The sequence goes on along the minus strand of JAXKEA010000037.1, from coordinate 15,420 downwards.
CACATGACGCTGCGTAAGTCGCTGCCCGCCATCAACTCGGTGGGCTACGAGGACGCCAGCCTGCGCTGGGCGCTCTCCTCCAACGTCACCGGTGACGACGCCGCTGCCGCAGCCGCCACCAAGGCGCGCGAGGATTACGCCAAGATGCAGTACTACGAGATGTTCCGCGACGGCAAGAACGTGTATACCGAGCACTTCCAGACCGAGGCCAACGAGACCGACCCCAACCTGGCGCCGGGCACGACCAAGATCAAGTAGCTGCTAGCTGCTGAGCCACAACTGAAACGTCTGTCCAGGCGGAGGCATATAAGGTTCCCTGCTCGGACAGTCCTGCGCAAGACGAAGGCCACATTAAGTGGCCTTCTTTGCGTGCGGAACTCGCGATGAACCTTACATACCTCCGCCCGGACAGACGCCTTGTTGTTGGAGCATGGCTTGTCATAGGGGTATCCGCAACATATATAAGTTGAAGGCCACGTCATGTGGCCTTCTTTGTTTGCGGAAAGTGTGTCCCGGAATTCTTGTCTGGAATGGGATGCAGTTTCCGCTTGGGACCCGATTGGGAAAGTGTGTCCCACTATTCAGCTGGATTCCGGGATGTATTTTCCGGTTGAGGCTCGTTGGGAAAATGCGTCCCACTTTGGGGGCTGATTCTGGGACGTGGTTTCCGGTTGGCTCTCATTGGGAAAGTTCATCCCATTTCTCGGCCTAATTATGGGACGCAGTTTCCCGTTGAGGACCCTTTGGGAAAGTGCGTCCCGGTCTGGGCGCTCAAACTGGGATGGATTTTCCGGATGAGGGCTTGACGGAAAATGTGTCCCGTTCCGGGCACTAATTGTGGGATGCAGTTTCCGCTTGCGGAGTCTCCACTCAACAGAAAACCCGGGTGGCCTGTTTTTTGGCTACCCGGGTTTTTGGGTTGTCGATATGTTCGACTGGCTACTAGTGGGTCTTGCGGCGCTTGATCAGCATGATGAGGGCTATCACTACGAGCGTTGCTCCCGCTGCTGCTGCGGTGGCGACTAGGGCGAATGTTTGGTCGCCGGTGTTTGCGAGGTTCTTCGCTGTGGTCGTAGTCTTAACCTTGGTGTCGGTCTTAGCTCCGTTGTCGGACTTGGGCTTGTCCGGGTTCGTCGGGGTCTCAGGAGTCTCGGGGTCCTTTGAGCCTTCGGAATCGGTTGGGCCGGCGGTGTTTACCAGCGTATGGTCCAGGAACTTCTTGGCGCCCGCACTTGCCTGTGAGAACAGGCGGCGCGTGCGGATCGGGGTGGCGTTCACCGTTGTGGGCGCCGTCTCCTCGGCCTCGATATTCACGAGCGTCGTGCCGGTGTCGAGGCCCACGTCGTTGTATCCCACGTGGCAGTAATACTGCGCACCGTCATCGTCTGCGGTCAGGTCAATCTCGAGCTTTGAGGCCGTTCCAGCCGCGAGGTTGCCATCGGCACCCACGAGCTTAAACTCTGTCTCGCCGCGGCCCTTGCGGTACCACATATAGGTCGGTGCCGGCCCTGTTTCGCTATCGTCGGCACCGAGTTGCTTCACATGGCCAATCGCCGAGAGCGTCAGGTAGCTTCCCGCCGTGCGCTCAACCGAAGAGTCGTATCCAAGATCCGACCCCTCCGCAGCATCCGCCGCAGGTCCGCTCACGGTCATCGTCATGCCATCGGGCATGGTCTTGACCGTGATGATTGCCGAGCGAATACCTGTTTCGTTCGTTGAACCATTCTTAACGGCGGCGATGGCGAATCGATACTCCGTATTGGGCTGCAGCCCATCCCACTTGAGCGAGGTCTGTGTGTTGTCGGCAATCTTCCAGCTATTGACGACCACATCCGCCGCATTGCTCTGCAGCATGCCCACGCCGTAGCTAAAGCCACTCTTGTTTGCGAGTACATCGTCCCAGCTAAACGTAACGCTGGTCGAATCGACGGCGTTTGCCGTAAAGCCCGTCACGGCCGGCGCGTCGGGCATCTCGACGTCCTTAACGTCATAGCCCACGATCCAGAACTGGTCGGTGTCCTTGGTGCCGAGCTTGTTGCCCGAGTCTGCCTCGAACTTGTCGACATCCACCGCGTTGACGCCCAGACGCCACACAAAACCGTACTTGCCCTGCGCGGCCTCGGGCAGGTTGTCGACGGTGCCGCCGTATTCGGTCGATTCACTCGAGGAGTTACCCGTAGTAAAGCCGGCGTTGGCACCAAAGCACAGGCCGCCAAACAACTCGTGCTTTGCGAGCTTCGCGCCCATGACAACGCTGCCGTTCAACGTCAAGCCGAGCTCGAGCTCCTGCTCCTTGCCCTCCTCGACTTCGATGGTCTGCTCAATGCTCGCCCCCGACTGCGCGGCGGCGCCGTTAAACCCATCGTGCGTGTAGGCGCGCGTTACGCCAGGCTTGCCCAGGCCAAAGGAATCCCCAACGGGAGTCTCGCCGTTGAGCGTCGTTTGATAGGTTCCGGGTTCTCCCGACCGGTTGGTCAAAAAGTAGCTGAGCGGCGTCATATTGTGCTGTTTGGCAATGCGGTCATAGGCCTCGACATTAACGACCGAGGTCTGCGCGCCGAGCGACACGGGCGCCGCCATCACGCCCTTGCCACCAGTTTCCTCATTTTCGATCTCATACTCGTAATAGACCATCGGAATCGTGTAGAGCACGGCCTTGTCACCCTCGCCGGCATGCGACTCATAGCTTACGCTTGCGCTGACCGTGCGCTCGCTCCGGTAGTCATAGCATCCCTCGGCGGCAAAATCGACTGAAGCATTCATCGCGACCAGGGGCGGACCGGTCTGCACCTCGACGGCAACGCCCAACTCGGCGCCAATGGTATAGCCCTGGGATGTCCCCGTGCCCTTTTCCTCTCCGTATGACGTGCCGCCCAACACCAGATAGCCGTATGCCTGCTCCAGACCCTCAACATAGGGCGCATCCTGCAGCACGGCAAGCACGCGCGGGTTGGTATAGACCTTGTAGCGGTCCTTGTACGTGATCTTGACGCTGTCGTTGTCGACATCGGGCAGCGCGAGCGAGATAAATGTGCCGTAGGTAGTGCCGCGACGGTTGCTCTCGCTAATCACCTGCTCCTCGCCGCGGCGCACCTTTCCGTTCTCGCCGAGCGAAAAATGCGAGGCGGTCATCCAATAGTAGTCATCGTTCTTGCGCAGGTCCTCGTCGCGGTGCTTGCCCACCACGGCGATAAAGCTCTCGTTATAGCGGTCCGAACCCGAGACGCTGCCCGCCTTGACGTCGCTGATCCACACCTGCTCTATACCCTTGTGGTCATGCTTGTTGCTGCTGTTGTATTGCTGACCGCTCATGCTCATGGTTCCGACCATGGACCCCAAGCCCTGAGCCCCGCTCTGTGCCGTGTTGCAGGCAAAGTCGCGGAACACATCGCCGCCCACGAGCACCTCGTCGACCGCCAGCTGCTCGGACAGGCCGTCAAGGTTGGCAGTGGCAAGGGCAATAGGCGCCAAGGTGCACGGATAGCGCTTATCCTGAGCGCTATCCTTCCATGCGCTGTTGGGCACATGCATCAGCCCATAGGAGGCGAGGAGCCCGTCTCTGTATTCCTTGCAATCGGAAAGCTTGAGCTCGCCAGACTCTGAGTCAAAATACGCGTAGCGGTACAGCGCGCCGTACAGCCCCTTGCTGCCGTCAGAAGCGCCGTAATCAAAAGCGCTGCGCTGCCAGTCATAGCCCGCAAGAATAAGGCCCGTGACGGTTTCACCCGTCTTCTTTCCTTCTTCATCGTAGGCGGCAAACGTGCCGAACGTCGCATTCGCAGCGACCATGGTCTTGCCGTTCGCGGAGAGGGAGATTGCGCCCGCGTCGCCCAGAGCATCGACATGAACGAGCGCACCCTTGGATGCATCCCACGAAAACAGCTCGCAATGCGTCGACTTATCAATATTCTTCTTGCCGTAGGGTGCCGAGACCACGATGGCGAGGTCATCGCAAAAATCGCGATCGAGGTCGCCGGCCGCTAGCGAAACGACAGGAGCTGACTGAAGCTGCGTCCAGGAGTCGTTCCCGCCCTTGTTGTGCGTGGTGTAGTCCGCGGCGTTACCGGCATCGATCTTGACGACGCTTTGCTTCCAGTTGCCGCCCTCCAAGTCATACATGTCGACTACAGCCTTGCGCACGCCGTTCTCGTCGACATAGCAGCCCGCGTAGACAAAAAGCTCGTCGACGCCGTCGCCATCGACATCGCCCGCCTCGACATCAAAGACGGCGTCGTGCTCTTGCAGGTAACCGGCATCCAGGTACTTAAAACGGCCTTCGTACATCATATTAGTGTTGACCGTCACCGGCAGGTGTGTGTCGAGAGTGCGCGTACGCCCGTTGCTAAACGAGTAGAGGACCAGCTCAACCTTTCCGGCGTATGACTTGCCGTCAATCGTCGTGGAGGAACTGTCACCGTAGGCACGGAGCTCGGCAACGCGGCTCTTTTTGCCCGTGCTGGCGTCGCTGCAGAACTCAACACTCGTGGCGTGAATGCCCGAGAAACCGTTGTTGTCGTTGGCGAGTACTGTTGAGGACTCATTGTTGCTTAGGTACGACCAGGTGCCGCCACCGTAGTCGCTATGCTTGTAGAGATCGCTGTTCGTATCGAAGTTGTTGACGTTTTGCCAGAACTTTGCGGCGCCCCACACACTTCCATAGCCATCGGTGAGTTTGCTGCTGCCGCCAATGTCACCGCGCTCGACGTTCTCGAGCTTGTCGCGCAGAGTGTAGCGATTGCCATGGCTACCGTTAGCTGCCATATAGACCTCGCTGCGCGTGGCAAACGTCGTGGGGGTATCAGTGGAATAGGGGCCAACGGTATCGGCCGGAATGTCCTCGCTCGTGCCCAGACCCAGGGCTTGATAATCCTGCTCGGTCATATCGGTGATTGCGGGCGCGTCTGCCGCCTGGGCAACCTGGAGCGTGGCCGTGAAGCAGGCGATGCTCGTGGCGATCAACGCAGCAAGCGCCGCCGTCCCAACAAGCGGGATTTTCGACAGCCTACGGATACGGGGGTGTGGAACGTACATGAGGGACCTCGCTTTACTCGAGTGGAGTGGACTCATTTTTGCAAATGATACGTCCGATGCCCGATATCACGTGTCTCATTTTCGCCAACGGCGTGTCTCATTTTTGAGAATCCGAGATGCCGCGGAAATCTTATCCCAGCTCAAAGGCCATTTCTGGGATGTATTTTCCGTCGAGTGCCTCATCGGGAAACTGCATCCCATTTCAAGCGTCGATTCTGGGACGCACTTTCCCCTTAGACCCTCAACCGGAAACCGCATCCCACTTTGAGCGCAAATTCCGGGATGCATTTTCCGCTTGAGCCTCATTGGGAAACGGCGTCCCACTTTGAGGGCTGATTGTGGGATGCATTTTCCGGTTTTGCTCTCATTGGGAAAATGCATCCCGTTTCTTGACCGAATAATGGGACGCAATTTCCCGTTGGAGCGCCTTTGGGAAAGTGTGTCCCACTTCGACCGCCCAGAGTGGGATGCACTTTCCGCAAAGCACCTCAACGGGAAACTACGTCCCATTCCAAAGGCAAATTCCGGGACGCATTTTTCGAAAGCCTGCCCATCCGGAAAGCCCGTCCCACTTTGGACGCATCCGGGCACGGAACCATCGACCTATCAGGCCTTCCATCAATAAAGAGGCGCCCTCCCGGACGACGGGGCATGAAGTTCATCGCGAGTTCCGCACGCAAAGAAGGCCACTTAATGTGGCCTTCGTCTTGCGCAGGACTGTAGAGCAGGAAACTTCGTGCCCCGACGCCCGGGAGGACGTTGCATTTAGAAAGATGAACCGACCGCCGTCAGCGATGGGAGCTACTCCCCCAGCACGGCCTTCTTGGCCGCCAACGCCATGTTGTCCAGGTCCTCCTTGGTGGGATGGTCCTTCGCGGCAACCCAGTTGTCGAGCAGCATCTTAAAGCGGGCATTGTCGGGATCTTGCTCGAGCATGGCCTCGTAACGCTGCTTGACCGCGGGGCCCATCTTGCCCTGGCACATCGCCCAGCCCACAAGCTCGGCATCCTCTGCCAAATTGGACGACACGCGGTCGATAATCTGCTGAAAATAGCTCTGATCGGCACCAAAGCCGCAGGTACCAAAGAGGAAAACGCGCTTGCCGTGCAGGGCGGAGAGCAGCGCTGCGACTGAAGGCGTGCACGCGCCCTTGTCGCACCAAAAACCGACAAGCACCGTGTCGGCTGCGCAGGCACCCTGCGCCTCGAGCGCAACTTGATCCGCATCCGCATCGTCGCTCAACGCCGCGGCGTGGATAAACTCAACGCCCGCAGCCTGCAGGGCGCGCTTGATTGCACCCGAAACCATCCTGGTATTACCGCTCTTGCTGTTAACCACCAAAGAGCATGTCATAGTCACGTTGCTCGTTTCCCCCAAAACTAAAGCCACTAATGCAATTTATTAGAAGCATATCTTAGTACTAAAACCACAGTTGTAAACCACCTTCTGCCGATTGGCGATACAGGCGACATCCTTGGACGGGTTTTAGACCGCGCGCACTTGGATTAATGCCGCCGCAGAGTGTTTCACGGATGGCCTAAAAGTGTTTCCGAAACTTCGCCAAATTGTGTCACGTAATTTCATCAATTTGTTTCACAAGACATCGTCAAATTGTGTCATAGATTGTCGTCAAAATGTTTCACGCGCTGGTAGAATGCTATATAACATGACGGCTCTATGATTGGCGGGGAGTTCTATGAATGGATATATGGATAGATGCATCGATCGCTCAATCGAACGCGATCTTGGCATTTTTGGCGCCGTGCTCATTCAGGGACCGAAGTGGTGCGGAAAGACGACTACGGCCCAGCAATTCGCCGAATCATCGCTGTCTCTCTCCGACCCAGCCGGAGACTTTGCCGCGTTGCAGCTTGCCAAGATCGACCCGGCTCAAGCGATAGTCGGCGCAACACCGAGACTCATCGATGAGTGGCAGGAAGAGCCGAAATTGTGGGACGCAATACGTTTTGAATGCGATCGTAGGGCTGGTGAGCCAGGGCAGTTTTTGCTTACGGGGTCAGCAACGCCAAATGATGCCGACCAACCGATGCACAGCGGCATCGGGCGCATATCACGCTTGCGCATGGAAACAATGACTCTGGCCGAACTCGGAGTTTCCACAAGGGCGGTCTCGCTCGAATCACTGCTTAACGGATGCGCCATCAAAGCGGCACTTGGATCCATTAACGGCATCGCCGGCATCGCCGATTTACTATGTCGTGGAGGTTGGCCTCAGGCGGTTGGCAAGACGACTGCCGATGCAATGCGAATATCCGCTGCCTACATCGATGGCGTCTGCGAATCGGACGTTTCGAAGGTTGACGGCGTGAAGCGTGACCCGGAGAAAGTCAGGGCTCTTCTGTCTTCGCTTGCGCGCAACGAATCCACTCTTGCCGGCGAAAAGTCTCTTGAGAAAGACCTCGGCGGTGATGTATCGAGAAGTACGCTGAGGCGCTATACGGATGCCTTGCGCAGGATACACATCATCGACGATATCCCGGCTTGGCATCCGGCGCTCAGGTCGCCGGTAAAGCTGCGGCAAAGTGCGAAAAGGCACCTCGCCGACCCTTCGCTTGCCGTTGCGCTGCTCGGAGCAAATCCGGAGTCATTGGCATCCGACCCGAAGACACTGGGGCTGCTCTTCGAATCCCTCGTCCTGCACGACCTTAAGGTCTATGCCGCCGCAAATGACTCATCGGTGTCCCACTACCACGACGCCGACGATCTCGAGGTCGATGCCGTTATACACAGGCGCGATGGAACTTGGATTGCCGTGGAAGTAAAACTCGGAAGCCCGCAGATCCCCGAGGCGTCTGCAAACCTGCTTCGACTCGAGCGCAAGCTGGTCGAACGCGGCGAGAGGCCTCCCGCGGCCAAACTCATCGTCATCGGGTTCGGCATGCCGGTCCACACAACGCCCGAGGGCATCATCGTTGCCCCCGTTGACACGCTCGCGCCCTAGCGCTGCGTTACATGTCCCGCGTCTTGCTCACTGGGCGAATTGGCTGCGGTAGAGCTCGGCGTAGAAGCCGCCTGCCGCTAGCAGCTCGTCGTGCGTGCCGCGCTCGATAATCTGCCCGTCGCGCATCACCAGAATGCAGTCGGCGTTGCGGACGGTGCTCAGGCGGTGCGCCACGACAAAGCTTGTGCGACCGGCCATGAGCTCGTCGAATGCCGCCTGCACCCGCAGCTCGGTACGTGTATCGATGCTCGACGTTGCCTCGTCCAGCAGCAGAATCGCCGGATCGGTGAGCATGACGCGCGCGATGCACAGCAGCTGTTTTTGACCCTGGCTAAACGTGCCGCCGTCCTCGCCGATCACCGTATCGTAGCCGCCTGGCAGCTGCACGATAAACTTGTGCGCGTGCGCGCGCTTGGCGGCTTCGATAACCTGCTCGCGCGTGGCTCCTGGGCAACCGTAGGCGATGTTTTCCGCCACCGTGCCCTCGAACAGCCAAGTGTCCTGCAGCACCATGCCAAAGGCACGACGCAGGCTCGAGCGCGTGTAATCGCGCGAAGTCTTGCCATCGACCGCGATGCGGCCGGCATCGATATCGTAAAAACGCAGCAGCAGATTGATGAGCGTTGTCTTTCCGCAGCCCGTGGGGCCGACCAGGGCAAAACGCATGCCGGGCTTGGCATCGATGCAGATATCCTGCAGCAGCTTTCGGTCGGGCACATAGCTAAAGTCCACGTGTTTAAAGGTCACCTCGCCCTGCGGGGCGGCAAGCTCCACGGCATCTGGCGCATCGGGCTCCTGCTCGCGGGCATCGAGCAGTGCAAACATGCGGCGCGCCGAGGCATACGCGGTCTGGATCTGCGTAATGACGTTGGTGACCTCGTTGAACGGCTTGGTGTACTGGTTGGCATAGGACAGGAAGATCTGCACGCCGCCCACCGTAAGCGCCGCGGGCACGCCCGTGATCACGCCCACGCAGCCGATCACAGCGACCACGGCATAGATGATGTTATTGATAAAGCGCGTACCGGGGTTGGAGAGCGAACCCATAAACTGCGCGCGCTCGCCCGCGGTGTAGAGCTCGGCATTGAGGGCATCGAAGCGCTGCTGGGCGTTAGGGCCATAGGCAAAGGCGTCGACAAGCTTTTGCTCGCCTACGTACTCCTCGATATGACCACCGAGCTGCCCTTGAATACGCTGCTGTGCCGTAAAGCTTTTGTTGGAAAGCTTGGCAATAGCACCAGCTGCAAAAATGGAAAGCGGCGTGATGAGTACCACCACGAGCGTCATGGTCAGGTTAATGGAGAGCATAAACGCGAGCGTGCCCACGATGGTGATAACACCGGTGAAGAGCTGCGTAAAGCCCTGCAGCAGACCGTCGCCCACCTGATCGACGTCGTTGACCACGCGGCTCATAAGGTCGCCGTGGGCATGGCTGTCGATAAAGCTGAGCGGCATACGGCTGAGCTTATCGCTCGCCTCCACGCGCATGTCGCGCACCGTTTCGTAGGACAGGCGGTTAACGCAATAGCCCTGTAGCCACTGGAAGGCCGCGGCCCCCACCACGACGAGCGCGAGTTTGGTAACAAGCGGCAGCAGCGCGTCGAAGTCCACCTGCCCGGCGGCGACGATAAGGTCGATGCCCTCGCCGATGAGAATGGGCGTATAGAGTTGCAAGATCACCGAGACGGCGGCACTCACAAACGACGCTACAAACGAAATGCGATGCGGGCGAACATAGCCCAGTAGGCGGCGGGTCACCGCACCCACGGGATAGCGCTCGGGATCGCCGGGCTGGCGCGGACCGTCGCCCAGGTCGTTGAGGTTATCGTTACCGGACACGTTGGCCGTCATCGTGGCGACCGAACCGGAGGAAGTGTACGGATTCATTTAGCAGCCCTCCTTTGCGCAAGTGGATGCCGGGGCAGCCGGGGCGGACGCGGGACTTGGGACGGACGTGGGCGCCGCACTCCCCTGCTGGCCCTCGAGCTCCTCGCGGCGCAGCTGCGACTGGCAGATCTCGCGATAGAGCTGGCAGGTCGCGTACAGCTCGTCATGCGTGCCCAGGCCCGCAACCGAGCCGTGGTCGAGTACGCAGATCATGTCGGCATCGCGCACGGTCGAGACGCGCTGGCTCACAATGACAGTCGTCAGCGGCAGCCCGCCCTCGGCGGCACCGCGCACGCTGCGCTCGCGAATGGCATGGCGAAGCGCCGCGTCAGTCTTAAAGTCGAGCGCCGACGCGGAGTCATCCATGATCAGGACCTGCGGAGCGCCCACCAGGGCACGTGCGATGGTCAGGCGCTGACGTTGTCCGCCGCTGAAGTTCTTGCCGCCCGCCTCGACCGGGGCGTCGAGGCCCTGGGGCTTGTTGTGCACGAACTCGCTCGCTTGCGCCATATCGAGCGCTGCCCAGAGCTCCTCGTCGGTCGCCGACTCGTCACGCCAGGTCAGGTTGCTGCGGATAGTGCCGCTCACCAGCGACGCACGCTGCGGAACGGTCGCGACCACGTGGCGCAGCTGGTCGAGCTGCCAGGCGCGCACGTCGGAGCCCATCACGTACACGCTGCCCACGCCCGCATCGTACAGGCGCGGGATAAGCGAAACGAGGGTCGACTTACCGCTGCCCGTGCCGCCGATAATGCCGAGGGTTTTGCCCACCGGCAGCTCCAGAGTCACATCGCTCACGGCATTTGCCGCGCCGGCGCCAAACGAGAAGCTCGCATGGTCAAAGCTCAGCGCAGGGACCGGAACAGCGCCACCCGTCAGGTCGCTCGGCTCAGGCAGCGCGACCGGCTGGTTGCCCTCGTCAGCGATGCTCGGCACGCAATTGAGCACCTCGTTGATACGCGACGCGCTGGCGCTTGCCTTGGTAAAGACCACGACCAGGTTGGCGACGTACACGATGGAGGTCAGGGTCTGCGTCATGTAGTTCACAAACGCCATGACCTGGCCCTGCGTGAGCTCGCCCGCGTTGACCTGAATGCCGCCCACCCACAGGATGGCGCACACACCCAGGTTCATCACCAAAAACGTCACGGGGTTGAGAACCGACGAGAGCTTGCCCACCGCGATGGCGGTATTGGCCTGGTCATCGGCGGCTTGGGCAAAACGCTCGCGCTCGTGGTCCTCACGCACAAAGGCGCGAACCACGCGGGCGCCCGAAAGCCCCTCGCGGCAAATGAGCGCGATGCGGTCGAGCTTTGCCTGCAGCTGCTTGTAGTACGGAATGCAGCGCGCCATGACAAACCAAAACACCAGGCCAATGGCGGGCGTGCAAATCAAAAAGATCATGCCGAGCTTAAGGTCGATGGCAAGGGCCGCGCACATAGAGCCCACCGCCAAGAAGGGCCAGCGGATGAGCATGCGCACGCCCAGCGCCACGGCAAGCTGCACCTGGTTGACGTCGTTGGTGATGCGGGTGATAAGCGACGGCGTGCCAAAGCGGTCGAGTTCGGCATAGCTCAACTTGTTGATGTGCTGGTAGAGCGCACCGCGGATATCGGTGCCCATGCCCTGCGAGGTGAGCGCCGCCATCTTTTGGCAGACGAGCGTAAACGAGATGCCGATCACAGCCATGGCGCCAAGCAGCATACCGTAGTGGACGACGGCGTTGACATCGTGTGCGCCAATACCCTTATCGATCATCTGGGCAATCACCAGCGGCGTCAGCAGGTCAAAGATCACTTCGATCAGCTTACACGCAGGGCCAATCACCATATACCGGCGAAACTTACCACCAAAACGCCTGAGCAGCTCAATCATGTATAGGCGCTCCCTATCATCATCCACATTCAATTCGAACCATGATAGTACCGCCACCCCAAAAGAAGCGTAAACAACTCGTCATTTCTAACGGGATTCAGTTTTCAGAGGGGTATACGCGCACACCCAGCCAGTGTCGGGTCAACTAGCATGGTATATTTACATTAGTGCTACCAAGTTAGTCGCCGACCCTTGAAATGAGGTGCCGAGATGAACGACATTCTCGCAAGAAGAGCAAGACGAGCAACTGTGGGCATCGCCCTTTCCGCGGCACTTGTCGCGGGAATCGCCCCCGTAACGGCGATCGCGGCAGAAACCAGTTCCCCCACCGGTGCGGCCGTTTCGCAGACGAGCGCCACCAACGGCAACTCGGGCGCCCCGCAGACAGAAGACGCGGCCGCCGCAAAAGAAAAAGCGTATGCAGCCATGCAGGAAGCGCTCAAAAACCTCGAGGCCGCAAAAAACGCCGCAAGTCCCGAGAAAATTGCGGAAATCGATACTAAAATTGCCATTTTTCAAAAGAACTACGACACTAATTTGGCGCGAGCTGCCATATATAAGGAATCCCTTCCTACCATGCAAGCGGACATCGATGCAGCCCAATCCGAATGCGATAAGGCCCACAACCGAACAAGAGACCTTGAGGCAGAATTAAATAAAATCCCCCACACGGATTACGAAACTAGATGGCAGTTGGAACTGGCGATCATGGATGCACAAGAGCAAGAATCTCGTTGTGAAGATAATCTTGAGCTCTGCCGAATGCGCCTCGAAAGTCAGAAAAGCCTGATTTATTTCTTAGAAAGCGAAGTAGAGTTTAATAAAACCCACCTCGACGGAGAAACAGCCAAGCGAGATACGCTCCTCGACAATTTGAAAAAAGCGCAAACGGCTTATGACGACGCCCGCAAGGCATACGAAGAGGCAAAAGCCGCAGCAGACAAGGCCACCTCGCCCGAGATAACGCAACCCACCGAGACAACGCCTCCCTCCGGCTCGATGCAACCGGCCGAGACGACACAGCCCGCCAGCTCGCCCGCGACCGGCAAAGACGCAGCACCGAGCTCCGCCAAGCAAGCGAACTCGAGCAACGGCAAGCAAGCAACTACGACCGCCGACAAGCTCGCAAACACAGGCGACCCAGCGCCGAGCGCAATCGCACTAGCAGGAATCGCCGTCGCAGGACTCGGAATAACCGCCACAGCCACACGCCGCCTCAAGAACTCAAAATAGCCGCCGACCCTTGAAATGAGGTGCCGAGATGAACGACATTCTCGCAAGAAGAGCAAGACGAGCAACCATGGGCATCGCCCTTTCCCTGGCACTTGCCGCGGGAATCGCCCCCGTAACGGCGATCGCGGCAGAAACCAGCTCCCCCATCGATGCAGCTGCCTTGCAGACAGCGACCGCGAACTCGAGCGAAACCGCGACCACCGAAAAAGATAAAGCGTATGCAGCCATGCAGGAAGCGCTCAAAAACCTCGAGGCCGCAAAAAAGACAATTGCGGAAATCGATGATGACATTGCCGCTTCTCAAGAGCTCTACGGCACTATGTTGGCGCAAGCCGCCGAATGGAAGGAACCCCTTCCTGCTATGAAAGCGAACGTCGATACAGCACAAGCCAAATACGATGAGGCCAGCAACCGGGTAAGCAAGCTTCGGGCAGAATATGCCAAGGCACGTGAAGCACTCGGCGACGAGGAGCCTGACAAAGCTACTATGGAGCATCTTAAGCAGTTGCGCAGTGAGATCGTAGCGGCAGAAGCGCAAGAAGGATCTTGCAAATCGGACCTTGACAGCTATCGGCGTAGGCTCGAGATCCAGGAAGGACAGGTTGAGCATTTCGAAAGTGCGGCGGAGGAAGCCAAAGCCCACATCGACGAGGACATAGCCAAGCGAAATGCGCTCCTTAGCGATTTGGATAAGGCGCAAGCGGCCTATGACGACGCCCGCAAAGCATACGAAGAGGCAAAAGCCGCAGCAGATAAGGCCACCTCACCCGAGATAACGAAACCCACCGAGACAACGCCTCCCTCCGGCTCGGCGCAACCGGCCGAGACGGCACAGCCCGCCAGCTCACCCGCGACCGGCAAAGACACCCCAACAAGCTCCACCAAGCAAGCGAACTCGAGCAACGCCAAGCAAGCAAATGCGACCGCCGACAAGCTCGCAAACACAGGCGACCCAGCGCCAAGCGCAATCGCACTAGCAGGAATCGCCATCGCAGGCCTCGGCATAACCGCCACAGCCACCCGCCACATCAAGAACTCAGAATAGCCGCCAGAGCATATCGCCTTCGCCAATCACGAACCCAGAAACAAAAGAGGCCCGTTTCCCCCAGGGAAACGGGCCTCTTTACTTGTAAAAACAGACGGCAACGCCGCCGTCCCTTGAACCACGTAGCCACCGATGCCCAGGCAACGCCAGCAAGCAGCACAAAACACGGGATTCAATTCTGCAGCTTGCGCCGTTGAACTCCACGAGCCTGCCCGTGTAGACGAGCCTGTCCACGACAGCCGCCGCCATCTTGTCGTCGCCGAACACGGTCACCCACTTGCTGAACTCTATGTTGGCCGTGACGATCATGCTCTGCCTGCCCTCCGGCACCGACATCACCTGGAACAGCAGCCTCGCGCCCTCGATGTCCAGCGGCACGTAGCCCAGCTCGTCCAGGATGAGGAGTTCGCGGCGGGGGCGACGCTCTCCGGGCTGCTGCCGCGTATCTCGCGGCGTAGAAAGGAGTGAGTACCATGACCAGCGCGAAGAAGATTTACCTCGCCGTGGCGGGCGGGCTTATTGCCGCGGGCATCGTACTCGCGGGCATCGGCTTTATCGCCTCGGGCCGCGATCAGGCCGTGTTCACGACCCAAATCGACATGCGTGACAACACCATCGTGCTCGGCGGCGTCGAGGTGGACGAACCCGAGGGCATCCCGTTCATCAGCCGGCTCGCCATTCTTGGCGAGATCGACACCTCCGACGTCGCCGACCCCGCCGCGCCCTAGGCGCAACGAGCCCGGGCACTCCGTCCGCTAATTTGATTGAGATGGATCGCTCCTACTACGCGAGCATTGAGGTCGGGCAGCGCAATGTCAGCCTTTCAAATCTCAAGAAGATTACCGACGGCTTTCACATCACCATTTCGGAGCTCATGCGCGGTGTCGAGTAGATGATTCTCATCTGACTTGGCTCGTTCATGTTTAATCTGTCTCGTTAACCGAAATATGCAAATCTGGTTAATCAAATAATTGAAATCTGGTTAAATGAAAACTGTAAATTTGGTTAAACGCGCTGGTAAGCAATGGTGAAAACTATGCCAAAAAAGTACTACGCTAGAATTATCGAAAATGAGCTCGACCAGATGCTTGGGATATTCGGTGCCGTTCTCATCGAAGGACCTAAATGGTGCGGGAAGACAACCACGGCCGGGACCCGTGCGGCGTCCAGGCTCCTCCTCATGGACCCGTCGCGCAACTTCGAGAATCGCTTCCGTGCCGAGACGGACCCGGCGCTTGCCGTTTCTGGCGAGGTGCCGCGGCTGATCGACGAATGGCAGGAGGTTCCGAAACTTTGGGACGCGGCACGGTTTGAGTGCGACAACCGCGGCGGCGAGCCTGGCCAGTTCATATTTACGGGGTCGGCGACACCGCGAGACAATGAGCGG
>JAXKEA010000036.1:0-76593 GCA_036551635.1 Collinsella sp. | reverse complement strand
CTCGCCAGCTCGCTAAAAACGCCCCGCGTTTTCTTGACGCTCGCTCCTTCGCAGGTTCAAGTCCCCGCGATGGACCCATAACAAAAAAGCTCCCATTGCTGGGAGCTCTTTCATTTAATGGTGCGGGCGAAAGGACTTGAACCTTCATGGGGTTGCCCCCATACGGACCTGAACCGTACGCGTCTGCCAATTCCGCCACGCCCGCGTGCAGGAATTAGAATAACGGAGCGCCACCACGAACGCAAGAACTATTTTTGAAAAAGTTTGCAGGCATTCTCCCAAGCGGCTTGCGCGATTGTTTCGGCGTCCTCACCTGTGCGATCGACACGGTCGTTGACCAGCGTGTTTGCCGTAATGGAGATCATTGCGGGCTCGCATTCAAGACCGCGGATGGGCTCCGGAGCCATATACGGGCAATCCGTCTCGAACAAAATTCGATCGAGTGGGGTTGCCGCAAATGCCTCGCGCACGTCGTCGTTGCGCTTAAAGGTAGCCGCGCCGCCATAGGCGATGTAACAACCCAAATCCACAAAGCGCTCCATCGTGGCTCGGTCCTCGCCAAAGCAGTGCAGTACGCAACCGACCTGGGGCACGCCGACCTCGCGCAACACGTTGTAGGCGTCCACATGCGAGGTGCGCTCCTCGTCCGTATCCTCATGACGCAGATGCAGCTCTACCGGCACATTGCGGCGTACGGCGACCTCGAGTTGGCGCGCCATACAGTCGATCTGCACGTCGTGGGGCGCCGGCGCGATATCGTCGTCATAGTCCATGTGGTAGTCCAGACCGATCTCGCCAATACCGGCGCATAAGGGATCATCGAGTGCGGCAACGACCTGTGCGTGAACGTCGTCGGTATAGTCCGGTGCGCCATACGGATGCACGCCGGCAAGATATTTGATCTGTGGAATATCCTGCATCGGCAGAATCTCGTGCGTCAGCCAGTCGCTATAGTCCGCCACGCTGCGTTTGTCAGCGATGGGGTCGAGCATCGTCACCAACAGGTCGACGCCCGCGGCTTTGGCGCGCTCAAGCGTCTCGGGCACTTCCTTGCTCCAAAATGAGAGCAGATGCGCATGCGTATCGGCAAGCGGCGCCAGCGGCACCGGGCAGGCCACCGTTTTCTTCTTTTTGGTAAACGTCACGAGTTCGACATTAGGCGTCATAGATTAGCTCCTGAGCCAAGCGGACAAAGGCAGCGACGTCGAGCGTCTCGGCGCGCGTGGTAGGTGCGATACCGCAGGCCTCAAAGGCGGCGTCGAGCGCGTCCTTGGCAAAGCCGTTGGCACTCATGGAGTTGCGGATCGTCTTGCGGCGCTGGGCAAATGCAGCATCGATCACACGGGCCACAAACTCGCGGTCGATGCCCTCGGGCACCACGCCGTCAACACGATCGATGCGCACCACGGCAGAATCCACATGCGGCGCCGGCATAAAGCAGCGCGGCGGCACCTCAAAGCGCCCCGTCACCTGCGCATACAGGCCGAGTTTTGCCGTGTAGCCGCCATAGGTCTTGTTGCCCGGCGTTGCGCCAATACGATCTGCAACTTCCTTTTGCACCATAACGACAGCGCGCATAAGCGCGGGCATCGTCTGGAAAAACTGAAGGATGATCGTCGCCGCCACGTTATAGGGCAGATTCGCGACAAACACCGTGGGTTCACCACCGGCGGCATGCTCAATCTGCTCCGGCGTCACCTTGAGCGCATCGCCCATGATAAAGCGGAAGTTGGCATAGTCGGCGGCGTGGGCGTCAAGCACCGGCTCAAGCTCGGGATCGGCCTCAATCGACGTAACGCACGCCGCCTCCTGCAGCAGGGCCAACGTCAGCGTGCCGCAACCCGGGCCGACCTCGAGCACGCGCTCATCGCCCGTAAGCTCAGCGAGCTCACAGATACGTTCGATCACATGGTTGTCGATCAGGAAGTTTTGGCCCAGGCGATGCTTGGTCGCAAGGCCAAACTCCTCTAGCAGCTCCCTAGTTGCCGTGGGGTTTGCCAAAGGCGAAGTTGTCATGGTTGCCTCCTTAACATGGTGGCTGCATCGTAAAGCAAAAGGGCATGGACCGTTGCGGCCATGCCCTTACATCTAAACAGCAAATTGCCGATATGGCGCGCAGCGGCTTAGCCCAGACGCGGGAACAGCGGCTCGCCCTTCTCGACGGGCTGACCACCGGCAAGCAGGCCCCAAGCGCAAATGCCCTTGAGGTCGTCGCTCGCGGCCTCGTCCTCGCAGGACAGGCGGCGCAGGGCCTCGGCAGAGGTCTGGGGCATGAGCGGCATCAGCAGGTGAGCGGCAATGCGGATGGCCTCGAGCAGGTTGTAGATCACAAACGCCAGCTCGTCAGCCTTGGCCTCGTCCTTGGCAAGTGCCCAAGGCTCGGAGTCCTCGATGTAGTGGTTGGCGGCATGGATGAGCTCCATGACCTCGTCCTTAGCTCCACCGTAATCGAGCACGTCCATCTTGGCCATGTAACGATCGACCAGGCCATCGGCAATTTTTGCCAGCGGGTTGTCGAACGCATCGAACGACGCGGGCTTGGCGGGCGCGCAGCCGTCAAAGTACTTGCCGCTCATGTTGAGCGAACGCGAGATGAGGTTGCCCCAGCTGTTGGCCAGGTCGGCGTTGTAGACCTGCTCCATGCGATCGAAGCTGATGGCGCCGTCGGTGCCGGGGACGACGTCGGTCATGAAGTAATAGCGATAGCCCTCGACGCCCAGCATGTCGATAACATCCTGCGGAGCGATGGCGTTACCGCGGCTCTTGGACATCTTCTCGGCCTTGCCGGTCTCGGCGTTGCGCACGGTCAGGAAGCCGTGGGCAAAGACGTGCTCGGGCAGGGCCTCGCCGATGGCCATGAGCATGGCGGGCCAAATGACGCAGTGGAAGCGGATGATATCCTTGCCCACGATATGGAACTGCGCGGGCCAGCGATAGGCCAGCTCGGCACGGGCCTCGTCGGTGTCGACACCGTAGCCGACGGCCGTCATATAGTTGAGCAGCGCGTCGAACCACACGTAGGTCACGTGGCCCTCGTCAAACGGGACCTGAATGCCCCAGTCAAAGCTCGTACGGCTCACGGAAAGGTCGTTGAGGCCGCCCTCGACAAAGCTGCGCACCTCGTTCATGCGGAACGCGGGCTCAACAAAATCGGGGTGCTCGTCATAGAGCTTGAGCAGCTTGTCCTGGAACGCAGAGAGCTTAAAGAAGTAGGACTCCTCCTGCACGCGCTCGAGCGGACGGTGGCAATCGGGGCACAGGTGCTGGCCGACGCTGCCGTACTCTTCGTCGCCCTTCTGGACCTGCGTATCAGTGAAGTAGGTCTCGTCGGGCACGCAGTACCAGCCGTCGTAGCTGCCCTTATACAGGTAGCCGGACTCCTTCATGCGCTCCCACAGATACTGCACCGCATGATGCTGGCGCGGCTCGGTGGTGCGGATGAAGTCGTCGTTGGAGATCTCGAGCTTGCTCCACAGCTCCTTGAAGTGCGGAGCCTGGCTGTCGGTCCACTCCTGCGGCGTCATGTTGTGCTTGGCTGCAGCCTCGGCGACCTTCTCGCCATGCTCGTCCATGCCAGTCAGGAACTTGACGTTATAGCCGGCGGAGCGACGATAGCGAGCCTGGACGTCGGCGATGATGGTGGAATAAGCCGTGCCCAGATGCGGATCGGCGTTGACGTAGTAGATGGGCGTCGTGATAAAGAACGAAGGCTTGCTTTGATCCATGGGGTTTGTCCTCCAGAAAAACGTTGCATACAGGGGATGATTCTAGCGCAAGGGCTGGATATCCTCCATCTATTGCATATCGAGCACCATGGCATAGACATCGCGCTTGCGGCGCGAGTACTTCTGAGACAGGCGCTTTGCCACCGCAGAGGCGGGCTCCCCCTCCTCGAGCGCGGTGCGAATGTCCTCGCGTAGGGCTTCGTCAGGGGCTACCGCTGCGGCTCCAACCGGCGCGATACCAGCCTCCTCGTCCTCACTCGGCGGCGCGATGACCAGCGCAATCTCACCCTTTACCTCGCCACGGGCACGCAGCTCCTCGGTTAGCTGGGCGGCGGATCCACGCAAGACTTCCTCGTGCAGTTTGGTGAGCTCGCGGCAGACGGCAACATCGCGCTGGGGAAAGACCTCGGCCACGGCCTCGAGCGTCGCGACGATGCGATGTGGAGACTCGTAGAAGATGAGCGCGCCGGGGACGACGGCAAGGCGCTGCAGTCGGCGCACGCGGTCACCGTGCTTGCGACCCAAAAAGCCTTCGAAGAAGAAATGCTCGCAGGGAATACCGGACGATACGAGCGCCGTGACGCAAGCAGAGGGGCCGGGAATAACCTCGACGGGCACATCCGCCTCGCGCGCCGCCTCAACCAAAGCCTGGCCGGGATCAGACACGCTCGGCATACCGGCGTCCGAGGCAAAGGCGAGGGTCTCCCCCGCCAGCAGGCGGTCGACCAGGCCGGCTGCGCGACTTGCGATCACGTTCTCGTCGCAACGAACGAGCGGCTTGGAGATGCCTAGGTGCATCAGCAACTTTGAGGTCACACGCGTGTCCTCGCAGCAGATGGCATCGGCGGCGGCAAATGCCTCGCCGACACGCGGGGACAGGTCGCCCAGATTACCGATGGGCGTACCGACCACATAAAGTTTGCCCGTGCGGGCGCTGTTTTGCGTCATATTAACCTATTCAATCATGCCGCGCTCGAGCGTGCCGAGCGCCGCGCGGGCGTCCCATGCTGCAATACGCTTCTCGGTCTTCCACGTTTGGAAGAACCAGCCAGCCGCCGGCGCAAACGATGCCAGCTGGTTGGCGATGAACACGCGCTCGTAGGCATTGCGACCCTCGGGTGTAACCGACGAGTTGGCGAAGATCGCCGCGCCCGACCATTCGCCCACCAAAACGGGGAACCCAGTTGCGACCGCCTCTTTGAGCTCACGCTTGTTGCGCGAAATCGCCGTCGTCAGACCGCGCGGGCTCGTGATGTCGAGCGCATACTCGTCGCGGTAATGGTACAGGTGAAGGTCCATGTAGACGTTCTTGTACTTGGCACCGCGCATAAAGTGCTTCCACTCGCCGGGGTGTCCCGAAGAGGAAAAGACGACGATCTTGTCCTCGGGCATATGCGAACGAACGAGCTCGTACGCGTCACGATAGAAGTTGCGCAGGTAGTGCGCCGGAATGCCATCCGTCATGGTAAAGAGGCTCTTGCGTACGCTCATCTGCGGCGTATCCAACAGCTCGATGCCCAGCAGGCTCTCGGCCTCACCATAGCGATCGGCCAGGCGCTCGAGCACATCGAGCGCAACGTGACGGCCGTTGGTGGACGAATGCCACTCGGCAACAGCCTCCGGAGTGGTGGGCGAATCGTTGGAATCGCCCTGACCGCCGGGTACAGTCGCCAGATCGAGCAGTACGCGGATGTTGTACTTGGCGGCCCACTCAATAGCACGGTCGATATAATCGACGACCGAGATGTAGGAAGCGTCGGACTCCTGCGAGCCAAAGGCATACCACGGCACCGGCAGGCGCACGGCGTTGAGACCGATCTGCGCCATACGACGAAAATCGTCCTCGCTCACAAACGTCTCGTAATGGCGACGCATGCGCTCGTTATAGGCAGCGGTGCCCATGGCCTCCTGCAGCTCGGCTGCATTGGATGCTCCGGTCGCTGCATAGAGCGACGGGGTCACCCAGGGCTCGGGAATAAACCAGCCAGAGAGATTAACGCCGAGAATCCTCTCCATCACGGCCCCCTTCGAATCGCGCAGGCCGAACCTGCATCGTATTGCATAGGAAAAGTATCGTTTTGAGTATACCCGCGCGTGCGGACAGGCGACCGAACGGTCTACAAAGTGGCGCAAAAGTGGGAGGAATGTCCGGGCGGGCGGGCCCGAGATGTGCACGCACGTCGGAAGTAAGCGCCGGAAAGCGCATCCCACTCTGAAGCCAAATTCCGGGACGCAATTTCCGCAGAGCCCTCAATAAAAGAAAAGGACCCCTTTGCAGAGGTCCTAGTCAATTCAAGGTGGCGGGGAAGGGAATCGAACCCCTGACACGAGGATTTTCAGTCCTCTGCTCTACCAACTGAGCTACCCAGCCATTTGAGGTGTGCCTTGTTTCAAGGCTTGATTAGTATAACCAAGGACGCGTTCCGGTCAACCGAGAATTTTAAAAAAGTTTTTGAGCACAGCCTCGGTTCTATAAATCGGCACGTCAGAGGCATCAGCCGGCAGCAAGAAGTTTTTCACTCAGAGCCGCACGGGCAAACTCACTTGGCGTCATCCCCTCGGCAGCCGCCCGTCGACGAATGGCCTCCTTCATTCCCAGAGGAATCTTGACCGACAGCGTTGCCGTCCCCTCACCTGAGAGCGGGGGCCGTCCATGCACGATTCCACCAACGGTGTGTTCGCCATCCGGAAACTCTCCGCGCTCGTACGACTCACACCACGCGTCAATCATTTCATCCGTTACAACCTGACCACTAGCGGTCGTATATGTCTCGCCCATCATCGACCCCTTCCGTCAGGTGCTTTTTGGCGTTGGGATGGATCTCAACATCCATGCATCTTCTCCTCCATCTTACCCAATTTCGTATGACGAAAGTCCACTGTCGCCAATTCTTATGCCGGCACGCGTTGGAGAACAGGGGGCGAAACAATGAGTGAAGGGCGTTCGAGTGCCGCCCAGGCACCGGGACAGGAACACATACGCCAAGGGCGTACGTTTTCGTAGCATGCGAGGACATTGCCGCTGCGATCGATAAAGGCAATGTCGATGGGATAGGCCATAAAGCAGGTGTGAACCGAGGAACAGCGCGGAAACGCCATGACAAGCGGCAGTCCGCTGGCGGCAATTGGCCGCCGTCCCAGCATGCCGCGCAGACGCACGGTAAACGACTCCGCCACCACAAACTCGGCCGGCGTCCAACCCAACCTGTTGAGCGCCCGCGCGTAGGCGATATAGGACGAGACCGCGGTCACATGACCACCCCCGGACGCCATGGATCGACCGTCACCGCACGTTCATGCGTGAGCACGGCCGGCGCCCCCAGGGAAACGCCGGCGATGCTCAGCAAACTCGGCCACGGCTCGTAGTGCATGGTGCAGGTATAGGTCCTAAACGTGCCAGAAAGAGAGAGCAGGCTACCATCCGATGACGCCGTGCCCTGCTCGCTCGAGACCTCGACCTGTAGGTCATATCCCTCCATGGCATCCTGAATCTGAGCTTGAACGGTCGCGGAAGCGTCAATGGAGCTCTCGTCACCCTCCCCGCCCGGCGCCACAGCGTGCGCAAGCACGATGTCGGGCACCACGCGGTCGAAGCGCGCGACCGCGCCGGCAAAGATCATGATGTTGTACGCGATGAGAGCCAGCACGAGCAGGACAGGCGTGACTATCGCCATCTCGACCGTCGCCTGGGCGCGCTCCTCATGCAAGCAGGTGCGAATGCCCATTACGACCCACCGCCAAAAGCCCCCACCAGCGTGGCAACATCGACGGTGAGCGGGATGGAGCCGCCGCCGGGCAGCGGGATCTCCGCAAGCGTGAACACCGCGCCGCTGATGGTGCGCTCGACGTGATATTCCAAGGCCTCGCAAAGTGCCTTGGGGTCAGTCACGCCCAAGGGGATTTTTCGCAGGGTATCTTGAGTTTTGGAGATGCCAGCAATATCGGACCCCGGACTTTTGATGACATTGGCGGTATCGGTCAGCACCGGTTTTCGCAGACGCAAATCGCACGGTTCGAGTCCCAGCGCCGCCACGGAGGACGAGACGGTGTCACCGAGCCAGGACGCGATGGAGCCCAACGCGCCGCTACCCCCTCCCAAGCCACCGATCAGCTCTCCCATAAGCTCGTCAGCCGCACCCTGGATGTCTCCGTACCCCACAAGCAGGCGGCCCCAAACATCCATAACGCCGTCGAGCACGCCGGCAACGCCGCCCGAACGCTCCTCCAGCGTCGAGAAAAACCGCGAGAGAACGTTATTTTGTGCCGTCGCATCATCAGGCGCCAGCACTGCAGCAGAAATTGCACCACGATCGCCAAGCTCAACTGCCGTGTTAAACGAAGAGTTGAGCTCGTCGGGACCGGAGGTGGCGCCCGAGACCGCAAAGGCGACCACGCCGTTGCGACCGGGCGGGGCGATGCGCGGGCGCTCACCGGAAAGTTCTTTGATGGCGGTATCGAACGCATTGCCCGCACGGTCAGCTTCGTCCTCGGTCTGACGCTCGAGCTCAAGCTCCTTGTTGCGACAGTCGACGTAGTCCTCCAGAGCGTCTTTAAACTTGTCAAAGTGATACTCGAAGCCGTTTTCGATAGAGGTTGAAGGCGCCGCAACAGCACCAAGCGACGAAACGCCAAAATGGCATTTGCTGCATTTATCCTGCCCATCGTAATCGGCAACCGAAGCAAATCCGCTCGGCGTTCCTTTCTTATAGTTAGGGCAGGTCGTTCCGTAATGCAGATACGCCTTGCCATCGTTCACGCTCGTCGGCCACACTGCATCGGTGTAGAGCTCGGTCGCCCGAACCTCATCAGAGTTGCGCGGCAGCAGCGGAATATAGGAGGAAACCCTGTCTCCGTTCTCGGTTATATATGCCCGATCGACCTCCGCGCTCGCATAGGTATAAAACGCCTTACGCGCCGCAGACTCGGCCTTCATCTCGACACTCGAGCCTTGGGGCTTCTCATTTGTCAGACGCCAATGGTAGTAGTCCTTCGCGCGATCAAGGGCAACTTGAGGCTCCCACGTAACGCTCGATGAGTAATGCGGATTTTGAACACCGGAGAGATCCGTTAGGCTTTTTGCGCGCTCCCACATACACGAACAGCTGCCGACCGAACCTTTATCCGATCCACCGCAATCCGCTAGCCAGGCGCGCTCTTTGGCCTTCGCCGTCTCCTCCGATGCTTTTTGCAGCTCCTCGGCCGCACACTCTAAATCATCTGATGTGTCTTTAATGGCATCGGTCGAGATCTCGGACCCCTCGAGCGCAGCGAAGTCAGACTCGGATGTCCTGGGCACGGCAAGCGCC
Organism: Collinsella sp.; assembly: GCA_036551635.1. Lineage (GTDB taxonomy): Bacteria > Actinomycetota > Coriobacteriia > Coriobacteriales > Coriobacteriaceae > Collinsella. The sequence continues at coordinate 67,562 of JAXKEA010000036.1, read as the reverse complement.
GTACCGGTATAGGTCACACTATCGGTATCCTGCGCCGACACCGCCTGCGTGGCACGCGCGGCGATCAGATACGGCAGAGCCGTCTCGATTTTCTGTAAGCCTTCCGATGCGCTTTTGGCAAACTTGTTGCGCGTTTTAATGATCTCAATCCCGGTGTCGACCATATTGCCGGCAACCGGCTCGGCACCCGGGATGAGGATGGCGACCAGGCCCGTCCCGATCGTGGCAAACCCCGCCAGCCCCAGACTCAAGATGCTCGCATCCACCACCGTGGCGGCCGTGTGATAGGACGACACCACGTTGGCGCCCGCCAGTGCACCGCTATCGGCCGCCACCTGGGTGTCTCCGGCGCGCGACATGCTCCATATCGCCGCGGTCGACGAAAACAGCAGCGTAAGCACCACCAGAATGACAACCGCAGAGGAGAGCGTGGTATAGGCCCCGTCTTCGATAAACAAGTCGATACCGGCACGGCCCATAAAGCCGCCCCGCTTGCGGCGAGCGCCTGGTCGACGGCGGGCCGCAAACCCTTGCGTCGCCCGCAACAGGCAGCGCCTAATCCCATGCAGCAATCCATGAATCATAATCTCCCTCCAGCCATTCGGGACGCGATCGATACGAGACGTCGACCTTGAGCTCGACATAGCCGCCCTCACCCGCACTGCCCATGGCCTGCACAAATGCACCGATCACGGGAAGCGGCTTAACCTCGCCGGCAACAGACACGGACGAAACGCCACCGGCACCGGCCCGCCCCAACTCGATATCCCACGACAGCGGCCCGCCGGCATGAAAAATCGAGACGTTGGGCACCGCGGCAAGTCTGCGGCGAGTGAACTCCTTAAGGTCATCGTCGTCCTCCACCGTCGTCGTGGTCATAAGCCGCGCGGTCTCGGCGGCGGCAGACTCCATGACCGCACGCGTATAGAGCAGGCACACCGGCTGCAACGCGAGCAAGATAAGTGTCAAAAACGTCGGCAGCAAAAAGGCGGCCTCGACCGTAGATTGCGCCCGATCCTCGCACGCGATATCAATACAGAGCGATGTCCTTGGCACCCGTCGCGGCATCGATAACCGACGATGGGGCGACGCCATGAGACGCCGCCCGCTCGACCAGTGCCGCCAAGCGCCCATCGGCGCCAGCGCGCCAAAGCCCCGCAATCGCCAGCACAATCGATAACAGCGCCACGGTGACGATGGCGTATTCGACGGTCGACTGAGCAGATTCCTCACGCAGGACATCATGCATTTCACGACCCCTCCTTTGACTCCGTTGTTTGCGGAACCAGACGCACGGCACGCAGGCGGCACGAGGCATCGCCGGCATCCGCAGCAACCGTCACCATATCGACCCAGCCTCGCCCATCGCGCACGATGGCGCCCCATACGTTGCCCTTAATATCGAGATAGCCGCTCAGGGCGAGCTGGGCCGTGGGCACCTCGCGGTAGGCGCGCAACAGGTCTGCCGCCGCCTCGGTCATCGGCCGGTCCTCGGACCATGCGAGCCGAACCGCGATCGCGTTGTCTGCAGACGGCTCCGTCGCGCTGGCGGCCCGCTCGTCGAGCGCCTGCAAAAAGGTACGAGCCGTGACGGCGGCATTCTGACCGCCCATATCTCCCGCGCCTTCTGCTTGTGACACCGCCGCCGAACCCGATCCCAAATCGGCAGTAGCGCCTGGACGCTGCTGTCGCGCAACACCCAGCCCCCAAAGCGTCACCGCTATTGCCACGAGCAAACAGACGAGCACCAGCGGCGAACCAACAGGCCGCCTGCCTCCTACAGGCTGTTGATGCCGTCTTTGATCGCGTTCCATAGTTCTTCGACTTTGCTCTTAAACGCGACGATGGCGATAATCGCGATCACTACGAGCACACCGACCAAGATGGCGTATTCGGTAGTGCCCTGCGCGTTCTCCTCCCGCAACAGTGCCTTGGCACGCTGGCGAGCGCGGATTGCCCGGCAAAATGCCCAGCTCCAAGCCTTGCCCGCAATGTCGGTCATCGTGTTCATGTATTCCTCCCTACATCATCCCGCCTGCTCCCAGCAGCGGGCCCAATATGGACAGAAGCAACGCCGGCAAGATGAGCGTGCCGGTGGGAATCAGCAACTTGACCGGCGCGCGCTCGATCTCGCGCTCGACTGCGGCGCGATGGGCCGCACGGATCTCGCGACTTTGAGCAGCCAGCGTCTCGGCCAGCGGGGCGCCCAGCGCAAGCGCCTGCCCCACCGTGATGGCAAAGGTCTCGAGCGCCCTCACGTCCAAATCACGCGCGGCAGCCAACAGCTCGGCCTCGCGCGTCCCCACGCCCACCTGCCACGCCATGCAAGCTCGTTCAAGACGAACGGCCAGCACCGACCGACGATTGGCACAGAAAATCTCGAGCGCCGCGTCAAACGAAAGGCCGGCAGAAAGACCCAGGCGCACCACGTCGATCATCTCGGACACCTCACCGAGCGACACCCGCGCCGGGCCGCCCGCCCCAATCGCGCCCTTCATTCGCGCAGTCAGGGTATCAATCACCGAGTAACCCGCAGCAATGACCAGTACCGCTTCACGCTTGCACGTCTCTGCAATCTTGCAAGCATCCGCACGCTCCAAACCTGTCGCGGCAAATACACTCAGGGCACACAGACAAGCCGCGGCCCCGACCAGGGCGCTCATAGCTCCACCCGCATAATGCGCCGGATAACTACCAGGGCAACGACGTTGAGGGCAAGTCCCAGTACCACGGCGCCCGCACCAGCCGGCGTCGCAAGACCGCGGCGAAAGTCTGCCGAAAGCAAAGCCAGCACCGCGCACATGCCCGCCGGCATCGCCGCGACCATGTGTGCCGACATACGCGCCTGTGACGTCTTAACGTCCAGACGGCGTTTGAGCTCAATGCGCTCACCCACCATGCTCGACGCCTCGGACAGCAAGCCGGCAAGCGGAGCCCCGGTACGCTGCGACACTTTGAGCGCCAAGGTGACAAGCGAAAGGCCGGGGGCATCGATGCGAACGAGTAGGTCATCGAGTGCGTCGGTCGCCGAGATGCCGCAATCGATTGCCGCCGCCACCCGCAAAAACTCGGTATGCACTGGCTCTTGCGCATGGGCACCCACAAAGCGCATGCCCTGTGCCAGCGAATGCCCCGAGGCAAGCGACATGGATAACGCTGTAAATGCCTCGGGCATGGCCTCTTCTACATCATGCTGTTCGCGTCGGCGATCGAAGGTGTCACGCGCGGCACCCACGCCAAACGGCGCCACCAGCCCCAAGACAAAGCCGATGGGCGACAACGACGCAACGGCCAGCAAAACACTGCAGACACCGCTCGACAGCAGCAGAAATGCCAGACGAGCCGCGTTGCCCTCAATAGCAAGCCCAAGGCGATCTGCGGGAATCAGCGACGCCCACGAGCGGGCAATCTTTATCAGCAGGTCGTTTTCCGTCAACTCACGCGGCAGCTTCTCCGCCATCGATTCGAGCGTCTGGCGCGCCAGCTCCGCCGGCGGCATCCGCGGCACACGTGGCTCTAGCCCACACGTCGTCGCGACAGAAAGCCCCGCCAAACCCCCTACGACGAGGGGCACAGCAATCTCCATTCGTCCACCTCCTCTTGCGTGAGCGTTCCCGACCGCAAGCCCTCCGCAATAAACGGCGGCTCGCGGTCGAGCGTCCAGGTGCGTTCGGCGGCATCGAAAGTCACGTAGCGTTCGAGCTCAACACCGCCCGACGCGCCGCGGCGAACCCCCGAATATGAGGCCACAAAGCGCCTGCCATCTGCATGACGCTCGGACATCACGATGCCGTCGAGCGCCATGGCGATCTGCTCTTCGATAAGCTCACTCGGCAAATCGATGCCGTAGCGCGCAAGCAGCGTCAGGCGAACCACGGTCTCCTGCTCGGTGCCCGCATGGAGCGTGGTGAGCGAGCCGTCGTGGCCCGTGTTCATGGCCTGCAGCATGTCGCAGCACTCGGCACCGCGCACCTCGCCCACGACGATGCGATCGGGGCGCATACGTAGAGCATTGGTCACTAGGTCGCGAATCGTCACCGCACCCTCGCCCTCGATTGACGCCTCACGCGCCTCCAGACGAACAACGTGTGGGTGATGTGCAAACTTGAGCTCGGCGGAATCCTCGATCGTCACGATGCGTTCGCCGGTGGAAATCTCGCACGACAGCGCGTTGAGCAGCGTGGTCTTGCCCGACCCCGTGCCTCCCGCAACCGCCAAGTCCTGCCGCAACGACACCGCGCACGACAGCAGCTGCGCATACCAAAGCGGCAGTGACCCCAACCCCACAAGCTCGTCCAACGAACAGATACGGTCCGAGAACTTACGGATGGTGAGAATTGGCCCGTCGATCGCCACGGGTGGAATCACCGCGTTGACGCGATAACCCGTCTTGAGGCGGGCGTTGACGATGGGGCTACGCTCGTCGATACGACGACCGAGCGGCGAGATGATACGGTCGATGAGCACACGGATCTGCTCGTCGTCCTCAAACGCGTGCTCGATGGGATACAAAACGCCACTGCGCTCAAAAAAGGCAGAGCGACAGCCGTTGATCATGATTTCGGTAACGGTGTCGTCCTCGATGAGCGGCTGCAGAGGTCCCAGGCCCACCACGTCATCTAGAATCTCGTCGATGATGGTCTCACGCTCAGGCGTCGCCAAGTCGGTTGGCTCTTCCACGTTGAGCGCCGCTTCCACCGCCGGACGCAGCTCAGAGCGGGCAAGGGCAGGGTCGACGTAGGCGCTGATGCGCGCCACCTCGTCGTAGCCCATGCGGTCCATCACCGCACGCTTGGTGCGGCGTTTAACGGCACGGCGGCGTCCCGCATCAACGGGGGCAGCCGCAGCGGCCGCGCCAGCGGCTTTAATCCGCGTCTGCAGACTCATCGCGCATCACCCTCACGCGACCAGGGAAGACGGATGCGCGGGCGCTCGGTGCGGGTCGCGCGGTCAGCGACCATATCGCTCCAGGGACCGACGGCGCAACCCAGCTCCACGAGCATCTCGCGCGTGGCCTCGCGCACGCTGGTCGCAAAAGCGCTCGTCTGACCCACCGCCTCGTCGGCGCGACCGAATGCCATGAGCGCGGCCAAGTCCTGGCCGCCATCGGCAATGCGGATCTTGGAGCTCAGTGCGCAGGCAATCTCAAAGCGCATGGCGACGTCCTCGTCGGCACCGCGCGCACCAAACCGGTTGAACACGGCGCTCATGCGCGTGCGTGGCACGCCCACGCGGCTCGCCAGCTCAATGACGCGCGAAGTGGATGTCGCGGACGATACCGCCGCATCGCCTACGACCAGGCAACGGTCGCTCGCCGCCACCGCGGCGGCCACGGCATCACCCCAAAAGACCGAGGTGTCGACAAAGACCACGTCGGATTCGCGACGCAAAACATCGAGCAATAGCTCCACCGGACGTGCCATGAGCTCGGCCCTCTCGGGGGCCGCGACAGGCCCCCAGAGCGTAACGCCCGGGGCGACGCGCATCGATGCGGTCACGATATCCGGCTCGGCAAGTGCGCCCGCCGCCGACGGCTCGATAAGCGTCGCTATATCATGTGGGGCATCGACACCCAGCAGATCGTATAGGTTTCCAAACATGAGGTCCAAGTCGAGCACAGCGGCACGCAAACCCAACAGCGACGCCGCATGCGCCATGGTGGCAACGATCGTCGACTTGCCGCAACCGCCCGAACCCGAGACGGCGCAGACGACCGGTGCCCGACGCGACGGAATCGAAGCGTCCGCCGACAGCGCAGGGGCTGACGGTGCGGGAACCGGCGACACGGACGCGGGCGATAACACCCCCGTCTCCCCCGCCGCGGTCACGCGCTGAGCCCAAACCGGCATGGCAGGCTGCCCGGACTGCGGTTCCGAAGCCAAAGACGCAGCGGCGCACGGCTCGCCAGCCCCGGCAAAACCCTCGACCTCGTCGAGCTCATCGGCCAGATTTACGCCATGCACGTATCCCATATCTTCAGCCAGAACGTCATCGCCATACGGTACCGGCCCTCCAGCGTCATCGTATGCAAGGGGGTCCCGGGGGCGCCGACCATGCTCGGCTTCCGCTTTTCCATATTCATCAACACGCGGGCCTCTTGTAGCGCGAGGCGCCCCGGGTTCCCTATCAACAAAAGCATCGGGCTCAATCGTCATGTGCCGATCGGAATCAACCGTTCCCTCGCCCGCGCGCCCGTTGCCGCACAAACTGTGCGCAGCGATGACCTCGGTCGCCCCCGCGCGAAACAGCCCTTCGATATCCGACGGGTCGAGCGTCTCGATCAACACGACGACGCGACTCACACGGCCCTCGGCCGTCAGGCGCGCAACGGTCTTTCGCACGTCTTCGGTATCGAACAGAGACGCCGCGATGATGGCGGCACCGCGGCGCGACGGAAACGCCCGCGCCATGGACACCAGCCCGTCCAGGTCGCCCACGCGAAGCACCTGCGCGCCCACATCGCGACCCTCGACTTCCTGCTGTAGCAGCCCGTAATCGCCGCACGCGCAGCACGCAAGCCAGATCGCCTTCATCACTCGTCGCCTCCGCTCTTTTTGCCGCGCGCCGTGGCGGGAATCGTCAAGCTGACCGTTCCCTTTCCCGAGGCTCCCAGCAATTCCTTGACATCTTCGGGGTCTGCCGCCAGCGTCACCCACTCGATCTTGCCCTCACGCGTGGTGCCGGCATCTTCGCTGGTATCGATCACGTACGCGCCGCACAGTCGATCGGTCACGCCATCTTTTTGCACGTACACGTCCACATAGCTGCCCACGCCCGTGGCGCCGCCGACCGAGTGCTCGGCATCGACCGCCACCGAAACGGCAACCTTGCCTTTAGGCACCTCGAGCTTGTGGCTCTCGGCCTTGGTGTAGACATTGCAGATCACGGCGTTTTTGGGAATGCGCGAGGTCGTCACGTCGCCGCGCACCTGACGCAGCTCGGTCGCCGCATCACGCGGCAACAGACTCGCCAGCCATTCCTGAGTTATGACATTAGTCTCGTCGAGGGTTTCACCCGCATCGATATCGCGCGCCGCGACGCACACCTCAACGCGGTCGCCGCCGTATTTTGCCAACGTCTCGGCCTGGGCCTGCTCGGCTTGCGAGCGGATCGACGAGCTGTAGACCATGCAGAGCGCCGCGGCAAGCACGCCCGAGACCAGACTGATGGCGATGCGCTTGCTCTTGTTCACGGCCGCTCCTCTCAAGGTAGCACCGGGCAAATGCCCGTACCACCATTGTCTGGGCGACCAGGGCGCAAAGCGGCGCAATCGCAATCTTGGTTTTACGTGTCAAACCAATTGCTGACCAAAAGCTGACCAGCCCGTCAAGCTCGTGGCAAGGTTTTGGTCAGAACGTCGGCAAAACGCATATTTCGAGGCGCTTTGGCAGCAAAAAAGCCGCCTCCCAAGCAGTTGGGTGACGGCTGTCATAGGAAAAATCAATTACAGATGAACATCGGGATCGAGCATTTGGGCACTCACGCGCATGGATGACGCCAGGTTTTGGAACGTCTCCAGGCGCAGGCTGTCGATCTGCCCCGCGTCCTCGGCCTCGCGAACGGCACAACCCGGCTCATGGGTGTGCGTGCAATCGCCAAACCGGCACGCACGCGACGCCTCGACGATCTCGGGGAAGGCACGCGCCAGACCCCGCTCATGTCCCACGAGCGGCAGGCTGCGCAGGCCCGGGGCATCGGCGATCACGCCGGCGTCGCCCGGCAGCGCCACCATCACGCGCGCAACTGTGGTGTGGCGACCTTGGTCATCACGCTCGCGCACGCCGCCAGTAGCCAGCGCATCGTGGCCCAGCAGCGCGTTGAGCAGCGTCGACTTGCCGGCGCCCGACTCGCCCAAGATCATGGCACAGCTCCCAGCCGGCACGCAGGCGCGTACCTCGTCCAGGCCGAGGCCCTCGGCAGAAGATGTCACGATCACGCGCACGTCCGGACCCACCAGACGGCGCACGCGGTCCAGATCGCGCTCGAGCTCATCGGCCTCGCAGCGGTCGGCCTTGGTGAGCACCACCACTGGCTCGGCATCGCAATCGAGCGCCAGCACCAGTGAGCGCGCCACGCGATCGAGCAGCACCTCGCCGGCGCCGAGCGCCTGCACAATCAGCACACTGTCGACGTTGGAGCAGAGCACCTGGCGCTCACCGCGGGCACGGCCACGCCAACGCTCAAAGCTCGTACGGCGCGGCAGTACGCACTCGATCACGCCCATGTCGTGCCCGGGAGCACGGCGAACCGCCACGCGGTCGCCCACGGCGGGCAGCAAGACCTCGTCCTCGCCACGCGACTTGGCAAACCCCACGGCATGCTCGGCACGAAACGTGTCATCGGCAGTTGCCACCAGCGGAAACCCACGGTCTAGGCGCACCACGGCTCCGAGCTGCATCTGCTCGGGCTCTTCGGCCTGTGCGCAAAAGTCGTCAAATGCAGCCTGCTGAGCCGCATTGACCGGCAGGTCATCGAACGCCGGAACATCCTGCAGTGCGTCAAGCCCCGGTACACTCGCCAGCAACTCCTCAGCAGATGCAGGGGCTTCGGTCGCGAGCTTCCGACGACGATCGCGCTTAGCCCGCGCCCCAGTCGTCTTTTTCTTCGCCTTAGCCTTAGCCTTGCCCACAAGCGCCTCCCAGCACAAAACCACACAACTGAGCAGGTATTTTACCCACAAAAAGAGCCGGTCGAGCAAACGCTCGACCGGCTCACACACTTTCCCTCAGCCAATGGTCCCGAGAGACTATCCGAAGGCCCGACGCCGGGAGGGGTTTCCTAAGGGCACATCCCGCAGCGCGAAGCGCGAGGACGTGCCCGTGGAAACCCCGCAGGCGGTCGGGCCGGTGGGAAGGATAGCCTTTCGACCTACTCTTTCTCCACAGCGCGCATGATCGCCTTGTAGATCTCCATCAGCGGGATGATCAGGAAGGCCAGACCCAGCGCGGCGACAACGCCCTTAAGCTCAAGCGTCACAGGGCCAAAGAACATCTCGGCAAGCGTCGGCTGCACGGTCACGATAACCGTCAGCACCAGCGCCAGCGCGGCCGAAGCCCACAGCCACTTGTTCTGCTTCTTCATGCTAAACAGCGACGCACGACGGCTGCGCATATTGAAGCAGTGGAAGATCTCGACCATGTTGAGCGTGATGAAGGCCATCATCACGCCTTCCTCGTCGGCATTGCCGGCGATCATATCGGCGATGTGGATGTAGCCCATGTCAAAGTACACGCCCACAAAGAAGCTCGCCAGCACCAGCACGGTGATGATCAGGCCCTGGACCACGCAGTCCAGGCCCATGTGACCGGCAAAGACACCGTCCTTGGCGTTGCGAGGCTTGCGCTTCATGATGTCGCCCTCGGCGTCCTCCATGCCCAGCGCGAGCGCGGGGAAGCAGTCGGTGACCAGGTTCACCCACAGCAGCTGCACCGGCTGGAAGATGGTAAAGCCGATGAGCGTGGCGATAAACACCGAGAACACCTCGGCAAGGTTGGCCGAAAGCAAAAACTGGATGACCTTGCGGATGTTGTCGTAGATGCGACGGCCCTCTTCGCAGGCACCGATGATGGTGGCGAAGTTATCGTCGGCAAGCACCATGTCGGCGACGTTCTTGGTAACGTCGGTGCCGGTGATGCCCATGCCCACACCGATGTCGGCGCGCTTGATGGACGGGGCATCGTTGACGCCGTCGCCGGTCATGGCGACGATCTGGTCGCGCGACTTCCAAGCCTCGACGATGCGGGTCTTGTGCTCGGGCTGGACGCGGGCGTACACGCCGTAATCCTCGATGTGTGCATCGAGTTCCTCGTCGCTCATGCGGTCGAGGTCGGCACCGGTGATAGCCTGGCTGCGATCGGCGACGATGCCCAGCTGCTTGGCGATGGCCACGGCGGTGTCGATGTGGTCGCCCGTGATCATGACGGTGCGGATACCGGCGTCGTGCGCCTCGCGGATAGCGTCGGCCACCTCGGGACGGACCGGGTCGATCATGCCGGACAGGCCACAGAAGACCAGGTCATGCTCGAGCGCAGCGGGGCTGCAGTCGGCGGGAACCTCGGTGTAGGTGCGGCTCGCCAGCGCCAGCACGCGCAGGGCCTCGTCGGCCATGGCCTTGTTGGCTGCCACGAGCTCGGCACGACGCTCCTCGGTCAGGGGCACAACCTTATCGCCCTCGTAGATATGGGTGCACAGGCCAATCACCACGTCGGGCGCGCCCTTGGTGTACTGCTCGTACTCGCCGTCCAGGGTCTCGACGACCACGGACATCATCTTGCGGCCCGAGTCAAACGGAGCCTCGCCCACGCGCGGATGCTCGGCAGTCAGGCCAGTGAGGCCCGCCTTGCCGGCGTCGTTGACAAGAGCGCACTCAGTCGGCTCGCCCACGGCCTCGCCCAGCTCCTCGTCCCACTGGGCATCGGAGCACAGCGCCATGCCTGCCAGGAACTTCTCCTTGGGCGCAGCGAGCTCGTGCTTGACGACGGTCATCTTGTTCTGGGTAAGGGTACCGGTCTTGTCGGAGCAGATGGTCTGCGTGCAGCCAAGGGTCTCGACGGCGGAAAGCTTACGGATAATCGCTTGGCGCTTGGCCATCTTGGTCACGCCGAGCGAAAGGACGATGGTCACGACGGCGACCAGGCCCTCGGGGATGGCAGCGACGGCGAGCGAAACGGCGACCATAAAGGTATCAAGCAGGGCAGTCGGGTCGGTGAGAACGTTGCCCACGCCGTGACGGATGATGTCGACGCCAAAGATGACGACGCAGATGACGATAACCATAATGGTAAGGATGCGGCTGAGCTCGGCGAGCTTCACCTGCAACGGCGTGAGCTCTTCCTTGGCCTCGGCCAGGGCGCCGGCAATCTTGCCCATCTCGGTGTTCATGCCGGTGCCGACCACGACGGCGCGACCGCGACCGTACACCACGGTGGAGCCCATATAGCACATGTTCTTGCGGTCGCCGAGCGGCACGTCGTCGGTGCCCGCGGCAAGCTCGATCACGTTGGCGTGTTTCTCGACCGGCACGGACTCGCCGGTCAGCGCGGCCTCTTCGATCTTCATCGTGGCGCTCTCGAGCACGCGGCAGTCGGCCGGGACGGAGTCGCCCGCCTCGAGCATAATCACGTCGCCGGGCACGAGCTCGGCGCTCGGCAGGTGCACGAGCTTGCCGTCGCGCAGCACCTTGGACTGCGCCGCGCTCATCTCCTGCAGGGCCTCGAGAGCCTCCTCGCTTTTAGCCTCCTGGACCACGCCCAGCACCGAGTTGACGATAACGACGAACATGATGATGGCGACGTCGGCAAAGTCGGGCTCGCCCTTGACCATGCCCGTGAGCGCGCTGATAACCGCGGCCGCGATCAGCATGATGACCATGGGGTCTGCCATCTGCTCAAAGAAGCGCTTCCATAGCGGCGTCTTCTCGGCTTCCTCAAGCTTGTTAGGGCCTGTCTTGGCGAGGCGCGACGACGCCTCGTCGTTGCTCAGGCCGAGGTTCTCATCGACACCTTGGTCGCTGAGCACCTCCGCCGCGGCGGACAGGTATTCCTTTTGCATATAGAGTCCCCTCCTGGGATTCGGGCCACTCAGCAGATTGATGCCCGATCATAATTCCCAGGAGAAGGGCAAGGGCTCATCAAGGCTGCCGTGCTGAGCGGCAGTTGATAGTGGAGCTATGGTACCCCAAAGCGACGCGTCTAGCCAAAACATTCCATCTGGAAACACGGCACAGGCGCAACGGTGCAGACAGTGTGATGTTCAACATTGATAAAACGTTTTTTCTTCGGCGCATCATCAAACTGAAATATCGCCCAGATAGCAGCGGTTAGAACGGTTGGTAAAGTTTTTGCATATACCGTTTTTCCGCAAAAAATGAACTTCTAATTCGGCATACGGTCGATTTTTTGGGGTATTCGGTCGGCATTTCGTTATAATCATCTCAGTTTTATTTCTTATGGTTTATCTATCAGCGCAAGACGATGTCAGATGGAGGTCTGAATGTACAAGCGCACCAAGATTGTATGCACCATGGGTCCCGCCTGCGATAGCGACGAGACCATCCGCGAGATGATCAAGGCGGGCATGAACGTCGCCCGTTTTAACTTCTCGCACGGATCCTACGACGAGCACCACGGTCGCATCGAGCGCGTCCGTCGTATTTCCAAGGAGCTCGGTATGCCCGTCGGCATCCTGCTCGACACCAAGGGCCCCGAGGTCCGCACCGGCCTTTTGGTCGACGGCAAGAAGGTTGCCGTCAAGACCGGCGACAAGATTGTCGTCACCGCTCAGCCCACGTCCGAGGATTTCCACGGCACCTCTGAGCACATCTCCCTCGACTACCTGGCTCTGCCCTCCGAGGTCGAGAAGGGCTCCCTTATCCTGATCGACGACGGCCTGGTTGCCCTCGAGGTCGAGTCCGTCGACGGCCAGGACATGACCTGTGTCGTTAAGAACGACGGCCTGATCGGCGAGCGCAAGGGCGTCAACATGCCCAACGTCAACATCTCGTTGCCCGCTATCACCGAGCGCGATCGTCAGGACATCCTCTTTGGCCTGACCGAGAACATCGACTACATCGCCGCTTCCTTCATCCGTGACGGCGAGTCCGTCCGCGGCATCCGCGAGCTTTGCCGCGAGAACGGTGGCGAGCACGTGACGATCTTCCCGAAGATCGAGTGCGCCCTGGGCGTCGAGAACTTCGACGAGATTCTCGAGGCTTCCGACGGCATCATGGTCGCCCGTGGCGACCTGGGCATCGAGATCAAGCCCGAGCTCGTTCCGCACATCCAGAAGGAGATCATCGCCAAGTGCAACGCGGCCTACAAGCCCGTTATCACCGCTACGCAGATGCTCGACTCCATGCAGCAGAACCCGCGCCCGACGCGCGCCGAGGTTGCCGACGTTGCTAACGCCATCTACGACGGCACCGACGCCGTTATGCTCTCTGGCGAGTCCGCTGCCGGTAAGTACCCGGTCGAGGCCGTTAAGATGCAGGCCAGCATTGCTCTCGAGACTGAGAAGTACCTCCCGGCTCACGCTCCGCTCGAGGTTCCGGCTGACGCCCACGGCACCCGCGTCGTCAACAACGTTGTGGGTATGTCCGCTGTGAACATGGCTACCACCGTTGGCGCCAAGTGCATCACCGTGCCGACGACCACCGGTCGTACCGCTCGCCTGATCTCGCACTTCCGTCCCAACATGCCGATCTGCGCGTTCTCCCGCCACGAGTGGGCCGTCCAGCAGATGATTATGTACTGGGGCGTTATCCCGCACCAGGCCGAGATTACCCAGGGCACCGTCAACGGCACGATCGTCAAGGCGATCGAGACCGCTAAGGAGCTCGGCTACGTCGAGGCCGGCGATCTGACCGTCGCCACCGCCGGCGACCCCCGCATGAGCGTCCAGCTCGAGGACAAGGTTTCCTCGACCAACGTCGCTTACGTCGCTCAGGTGCGCTAAATCGCACTTGCAAGCACACTTGCATTGCAAAGGGCCCGGAAGGCTTCGCCTTCCGGGCTTTTTTTCTGTACCAATGCCGGCGCACAGTAAAACACGCACCCATTTCTTTACCAAAAGCGTGAAATCCACCCTTCGAGGCCCAAACAATAAAGCCCCAAGCGCTAAAAGTGTTCGCCCAGCGGCAAAACCACACCTCACACAGGGCTGCTAAATCGTTTTAGCAAGGTCCAAATCGGCAGCGTTTTCGGAAGTGCGGGGAAAAATTGCTTGCCCCCAAGCACAAGCCCTTTTATTTCAACAAAACCCCTGATAAAGTTGGCTCAAATATCGCGTGTGATTGGCCTGTTTCTCTTTTTTCCCCGCACTTCCGAAACCGATAGCTTTTCTAGCCCAGACAACGCCCAAACGATCGGATCGCTATGCCATTTCTTGCCTGCGGACCCACGGCTTTTCAGTACTACCGCATCCCGCCCCAGATACTGGGACTCTATCCGGCAATCCTACCGCCCGACCATGACCATCGCTTGGTGCATTACTCAAAACAGCCAGTATTTAAAGACTTGCTCGGCACACCAGTTTGGAGATTCGTAAGCGAAAGAAAACAGCGTGCGAACGGAAAGCTATTTTGTAGCCGTCTACTAACCCAAGAGCCGCCTCCCGGGTCGTTTAGGCAAACCGAGCATGGGTTTGATGTCACATCGCCCGAGTTCACGCTGCTCAACCTTGCTACGCAGGTCTCACGCAACCAGCTGCTTATGGCGTGTTATGAGATGTGCAGCTCGTTTGCTGTGTTTACACCCTGCAAACGAGCGCAACGGCAACTTGATGAAGCTATTTCGCTTAAGCTCATTCCACCCAACTGCGGTTGGGAGCGCGTTGTCGACACCAAGGGCAATGACACCAACCTGTGGAAGCGCGCACCGCTCCTCAGCGCGGGGGAGATCACCGCGTTCGCCACGCAGGCCGCAGGCCTGCGTGGCGTCAAGCAACTCCGCTGGGCCGCCGAACGCATGGCAGGGCAGACCGTCTCGCCCTTCGAAGTCCAGACGTCCATGCTTATCTCGCTCCCCCGCGACGAGGGCGGCATGGGCATCAACATCGCAAACAACGTGCGCATCCCACTCAGCGACGCCGCGCGCTCGCTGTATGACAAAACCTGCTGCTACGCCGATATCCTCATCGAAAGCGCCACCGACAGCATGGGTGTCATCCTTGAATGCCAAGGCCGCTCCGCCCACGACAGCGAAGCCGCGAGCCTCTCCGATGCCGAGCGCGCCACCGCGCTCACAAGCATGGGCTACGACGTCATCCAAATTACCTTTGGCCAGATTAAGGATAAGAAGAGCTTCGACCACATAGCCGAGCTCATCCATAAAAAGGCTGGACTTTCCTATACCCAAAAGACCAAACAGGAGCGCGCCGCCGAAGTCACCCTGCGGCAAGAGCTACTTGTCAATTGGGTTGAGCTATTCACCGCCAAGCCGGCCAGCTAGCAGCTAGCAATCAGGGGAAGCGCAGGCATATCGGGCGATTCGACGCGAGCCGCAAATCCCGCCTCGGTTAGCTCGATGACCTCGGTAAACGTTGTATCGAAAAACTCCTCGGTTAGCAGGCGATACGGCGGATGATCGGACTCGCCGGGGTTTTCGCGTACAATCTCGTGCATAACGCCGATGGTCTTGAGCACATACTCCTTATGGATGGGATACTGACCAAAACGGGTCGCCGCAGTATACAGGCGATCGGTCGCGCGCGATATCGAAACGATGCCGAGTGTCTTGCCAAACCAGTCAAAGTCGCCTTGCTTTTTAATGCGGAATTCCTCGCACGGCTTGCCGCCGTGCGCCTCCAGGTACTGATTCACACGCGTATTCCATACGGTATCGGCCACCAGATGCGACCAAACGCCCAGCGTCAGATCGAGCAGCGACTGCGCCACGTCATCGGGCGCGAGCGAAAGCTCGCTAGCACCGGGACCGGCGACCGGCTCGGCGTCCTTGTAACGTTGGGGATAATGCACCCGATTGAGTCGCTCGCGCTCCTCGACAATCGAGGTCGCGGCAGCTGGCGCACCGGTGGGCGAACTTTTAAGCAACGGTGCCACATAGGTATCCCAGAACTCATGCTCACGAGGCTTAGGGATAGGCTCGGGCTTTGCAAAGTGCGTAATGCGGTACGGGATGGGATCGGCGATGCCAGGGACCATATAGCCCACGAAGATATCCGGAACCACGCAGCCAAACAAAAAGGCATTGCGGTCGCGCACGCTATTGGCAAGCGCACCGGTGCGCTCCAGCAAACGCTCCGTCTGAGCGATATGAATGTTCCAGCTTGGCATAGCCACCCCCATAAAAACCTGGATAACTATACCATCACGGCAAAGCCGCGCGGGCGGCTACGCACGCTCCACGCAGCAACTATTCCACAACGCCGCTCTCGGTTCCATACGACGATACCGGCGCCTCGACCACATGGTGATATCGATCGATAAAGATTGCACGGGCACCCAGGCGTCGTACCAAATCCTGATGGTGCGTGCTCATCAAGACCGTCTTACCGGCAGCAACATAGGCCAGTAGAAAGTTGACCACGATGTCGCAAGAGTCCTCGTCAAGTCCGTTGGTAGGCTCGTCGAGCACCAGGATATCCGGGTTCATCGACACGACGGCAGCCAGCGCCACGCGCTTCTTTTGCCCGCCCGAAAGCTGATAGGGCGAGGCATCGACCAGATCGGCAACCTGGAACAGCTCCATGGCGTCGCGGACGCGACGCTCGAGCTCGTCTGCCGGCAGCCCCATTTGAGCCGGGCCAAACGCGACCTCCTCGCCCACCGTGGCGCAAAAGAGCTGCGCATCGGCATTCTGGAACACAAAGCCCACGCGCTGATGGAACCGCTGGGCCGTCGCGGAATCCTTGAGATATGCCGCATCGACCGCATGCCCGTCAAACAGATACGCACCCGCGTCCACAAGTTCAAGGCCGTTGATAAGGCGCATGATCGTCGTCTTGCCGCAGCCGTTGGGACCGAGCAGAGCAACGAGCTCCCCACGGTTCACCTGCAATGAAATGCCGTCGATCACCGTATGACCCGCATAGGAAAACAGCACGTCGCGAAACTCGATGATCGGCGTGACCTCGGTGCCGGCAGCACCGCTCGCACCCATCGCGTTATTCGTATCGTTTGCCAAAACGTCGCCCTTCCCTACTCACATCGACGGTTCGACCGTCCGCGCTACAGCACCGCGCACAACACGGCGAGCAACGCAACGCCGGCCGCGTAAACCGCATCGCGCCAGCCAAAGCCGCTCCGTGCAGGCGCCGGATACACGCCGGCGAAGCCGCGGCACAGCATGGCCTCGTCCATCGCGCGGCTGCATTCCATCGCCTTGATAAACGTCATGCCCATGATACCCGCCAGCGAGTCGGTACGCGAAAAACCCGCGGGCGCGGAACCGACGCTGCGCAGCATGACCGATTCGCACAGATCGTGCGCCGTGCGTCCCAGCACCTCGATATGCTTGAGTGCCATATCAAACGTAAAGATAACCTCGTCGGGCAGGTGCAGCATTTTGAGCGCCGCCGACATGCGGCTCCAGGTAAGCGTCCACGAAACACCCAGCACCAGCGACACATTAATAAACGTCTTGAGCGCGATCTTGAGCATGGCGCCCGTGGCAGACGCGCCCAGCAGCAGGGCAGGCAGTGCCAGAACCACTGCGAACCCCGCGGCGCCAAGCGCCGGTACAAAGGTCGCACGCAGCCCGCGTGCGGGGCGCACCGCGACCAGCACCAACGCGATTGCCGCCATCAGCATCAGGTACAGCGGACTCTGCGTCAGGCACACGCACAGGACGCAGACGAACATCCCCACCAGGCGCACCGGAGCCGAAACGCAAGAAAGGGCGCGGTCGACCATCGACCCGCCCTCGTGCGCGCCTCCACCCAGGCGAACCCGCTCAAGCAGGCTCGCCAGGTGCAGGACATTCTTTTGCATCACACGATGCCGAGCCCCCGCGGGCTCGTAACGCTGCTCGGTCGCAAGCCAGCTAGGCAGCTCGGCTATTGCCATGAGCACCGCTTTCCTTGACCGTCAGCGAGATCAGACGGAATGCGATGGTGAGCACCGCCACGCCAATCACGCCGGACAGGATATACATGGCAGCCTGACCGGCAAAGCCAAGACCCTGCTCCTCGGAATAAGCCTGCAGGTAATCACCCGTGGGCAGCGCGTCGGCAAAGGTCGGGGTATCGAGGCCGACCGAAGCCTGCAGGCTGTCGTCGCCAGCCTCCTGAACGGCGGTCGCGGCGCCCTCGGCGTCCCACTCACCCCAGGCGTCACCGGTGGCAAGCAAGCCCAGCGGCGTGGCCACCACGAGCACGGCGACCAAAATGAGCGTGGGGACCAGCGAGGTCTTCTTGGCAGCAGCGCCCTCGGCAGCAAGCTGGCCATCGACGGCCTCTGGCCCGACGATAATGCTCGGCGCCGTCTTCTTAATGAAACCGTAGATGGCGGCCGTCGCCACGCCCTCGATCACACCGGCAACCAGCATATGCGGGATCAACATGGCCGGAATAGCCACGGACAGCGGGAAGGGGCAGTACAGCGGAGCGCCCGAAGCGTTGGTGAAGAGCATCGGCTGAATACCGAACTCGACCGCCGCGCACAGGGCCGCCAGGCACAGGCCAACCCAGCCGCTCACGATGGCAGAAACCGAAGTGCCCCAGCTCTTGTCGTGCAGACGGCTGTTGAGCGCACGAAACACGATAGCAGCGACAAACGGCAGCACAAAGGCCATGTTAAAGCAGTTGGCGCCAAACGACAGAACGCCGCCGTCGCCAAATAGCAGCGCCTGCAGCGCCAGCGCGACCGAGACAGCGATAGCCGCGGCCTCGGGGCCCAGCAGCAGCGCGATGAGCGCGCCGCCGACGGCGTGACCTGTGGTGCCGCCGGGCAGCGGCACGTTGAACATCATGAGCAAGAAGGAGAATGCGGCGCAGATGCCCAGGAACGCCATATGCTCGCGATCGAGCGTGGCACGCACCTTCTTGATGCAGTGAACCCAAACGGGCACCATCGCCACCGCCATGACGGCATCGGTCTGCGGGGACAGATAGTTATCTGGAATGTGCATGTACGCCTCCCGGTTGTCGGCGCACAGAATTGCAACGCCGCTTAAATCACCTTGACAGTGTTACGTATTGTCAAATTCGTAACACGACGCGGGCTATCATATCAAAACGGCGCACTGCCGACAAAGCAGCACGCCGTTATGTAATGCGCGTGTCATATATACAGGCTCAACGGTGCCTCATACCGAGCATAGCGGTCACGTAGGACTCGGCGGCAGCCACCGCCGACCCATATCCCAGTGCAGGACCTATCCGCGGACCTCGCCGTTTACGCCCTTGCACACCTTGGTGACGATCTTCTGGTGTGCTTTTTCGACCTCTTCGCTGGTGAGTGTGTGGTCGTCGGAGCGATACGTAAGCGCAAAGGCCATGGACTTCTTGCCCACGCCCACGCGGACCGGGTCGCGGTAGACGTCGAACAGGCGCACGCCCTCGAGCAGCTTGCCACCGGCGCTGGTAATGCGGCGCTCAAGATCCTCGCAGGTCACGGAGTTATCGACCACGATAGCCAGGTCGTGCTCAACAGCCGGATACTGCGAGAACTCGCGGTAGTTCTCCTGGTTGCGAGCGCCCTTGATCAGCTTGTCCAGATCGAGCTCAAAGGCAACGACGACCTCATCGATGCCCATCGCCTCGCGCGCCTCGGGGTGAATCTCGCCGACCCAGCCCAGCACGGTGCCGCCGGACAGGACCTCGGCGGCGCGACCCGGCTGCAGGAAGGCATAGCCCTCGCCCTCGACGGGACGGAAGCGAACCTTCTCGATGCGCAGCTGGGCGAGCAGCTCCTCGACGATGCCCTTGCCAAAGAAGAAACGCAGCTTACGGTACTTCATGCTCCAAGACTGCTCGCTCCACTGGCCCGAGAGCACACCCGCCACGGACTTGGTCTCCTTGGGTAGGCTGGCGTTCTCGCGGCCGTGGAACAGGCTGCCGACCTCGTACAGGTGCACGTTGGGCGTGCCGTGGGCCTCGTTATAGGCCACAGACTGCAGCAGGCCCGGCAGCAGCGAGCGGCGCATCTCGGTCTGCTCGGCCACCAGCGGGTTCATGAGCACCACGGGGCAGCCGCGGCCCTCGGTGGACATGCCGATCTTCTCCAGGTCGCCCGGGGCGGCAAAGCCAAAGGTCGTGGTCTCGTTGAGGCCACAGGCGCGCAGGATCTCGCCGACCTTGCGGGTAAGCTTCTGCTCGCGCGTCAGACCGCCGATGTGGTTCTTGGCAGCCGGGATGGTCGCCGTGACGCGACCCATGCCCCACAGGCGCAGGACCTCCTCGATCAGGTCAATCTCGCGCGGCAGGTCGGGACGGAAGCTCGGCGGGGTGACCATAAAGTCCTCGCCGTCGCGCTCGACGGTGCAGCCCAGGCGGGTGAGCGAGCGCTCGATAAAGTCGGGCTCGATGTCGGCGCCGCAGATGGCGTGCACGCGGGCCAAGCGCAGCTTGATGCTGTCGATGGTCTTGGGCGCGGGGAACACGTCCACATAGCCGGGGGCGACCTCGCCGCCGGCGATCTGCTCGATGAGCGCGCAGGTAACGTTGGCGACATCCACGCAGCCGGTCTCGTCGACCTGGCGCTCAAAGCGAATGGAGGCGTCGGAGATCAGCGACAGGTCGCGGCTGGTGTGCGAGGTGCGACCGGCGTTGAAGCAGGCGCTCTCGACCATCACGTCGACGGTGTCGTCCTCGATCTCGGAATCCATGCCGCCCATAACGCCGGCCAACGCCACGGGACGCTCGCCGTCGGTGATGAGGCCCATACCGGCGTCGAGCACGCGCTCCTCGCCGTCGAGCGTCGTGAACTTCTCGTCCTGCTGGGCGGCGCGAACCACCACACGACGGTGGCCATCGCGCTCGGCAAAGGTGTCCAGGTCAAAGGCGTGCAGCGGCTGACCGGTGAGCATCATCACATAGTTGGTGATGTCGACGATGTTGTTGTGCGGGCGCACGCCCAAGGCGTTAAGGCGCTTGACCATCCAGTCGGGCGACGGGCCGACCTTGACGTTGCGCACGATGCGGGCAACGTAGCGGTCGCACAGGCCCTCGTCGGCAATCTCGACCGAAAGCTCGTCGTCGGTCGCGCGGCCGGTCTCGGCCTTGATGGCGGGCAGCTCAACGTGGAAATCGCGGTCGAAGATGGCGCCGGTCTCGCGGGCCATGCCGATCATGGACAGGCAATCGGGGCGGTTGGGCGTGATCTCGCAGTCGAGCACGGTGTCGCTCGAGCCCACGTACTCGGCAAACGGCATGCCGCAGGGCGTATCCTCGGGCAGGATCATGATGCCGGAGTGGTCGCCGCCCAAGCCGAGCTCGCGCGCGGAGCAGTTCATGCCCATGGACACGACGCCGCGAAGCTTGCTCTTCTTGATCTTGACGTCGCCGGGCAGGACAGCGCCGATCATGGCCGTGACGATGTGGTCGCCGGCCTCGAAGTTCTGCGCGCCGCAGACGATCTGCAGCGGAGCGGGATTGCCGTCGGCGTCGAGATTCTTGTCGCCCACATCGACCGAGCACACATACATGTGGTCGCTATCGGGGTGCGGGATCTTGGTGAGCACCTTGGCGGTCACCACGTGGTCGAAGGACTCGCCCACGGTGTCGATCGCCTCGACCTCGGTGCCGGTACGGATATATTCGTCCGAAAGGGTCTTGGGATCCTCCGGAATATCGATCATGGTCTTGAGCCAGTCGTAAGAAACGCGCATGTAGCTCTCCTAGTTCTTAATCTCCGCATAGGGAGGAAATATCAAATGAAGACGTTCGCCTTAGGGTTGTCCAGGTGCCCCAGGTTGGCGTGAAAGAGGAGCGACGCGTACTAAAGGTACGCGAGCGACGGTTGAACGCCAAGATGGGGTGCCTGGGCAAGCCTAAAATTGGTTCAGGAAACGCATATCGCCTGTCATCAGGGTTCTGAGGTCCGGCAGGTCGTAGCGCAGGGCCGCGACGCGCTCGGCGCCAATACCAAAGGCGAAGCCGGTGTACTTCTCGGGGTCGATACCGCAGTTGATCAGGACGTTGGGGTCGACCATGCCGCAGCCCAGGATCTCGATCCAGCCGCTGTGTTTGCAGAAGTTGCAGCCCTTGCCGCCGCACACATGGCAGCTCACGTCCACCTCGCAGGAAGGCTCAGTGAAGGGGAAGAAGTGCGGGCGGTAACGCGTCTTGCGGTCCTCGCCAAACATGCACTTAACAAAGTAGTCGAGCGTGCCCTTAAGATCGCCAAAGGTGATGCCCTCGTCGACGACCAGGCCCTCGATCTGGTTGAACTGCGGCAGGTGGCAGGCGTCGGCCGTGTCGGGACGATAGACGGTGCCCGGGCAGATCATGTAGATGGGCGGCTTCTGCGACTCCATGGTGTGGATCTGCACGCCCGAGGTCTGGGTGCGCAGCAGCACGTCGGACTCGCCGTGGGCGTGAGCCTCGGGGTGTGCGACGCTGCCGGGGTTGTTGTCGACCACGTAGAAGGTGTCGCGGGCCGAGCGGCTCGGGTGATCCATGGGGGCGTTGAGCGCGGTGAAGTTGTAGTAGGAGGTGTCGACCATGGGACCGGACTCGACGGTGTAGCCGATGCCGCAGAAGATGTCCTCGGCCTCCTCGATGATCTGCTTGATCAGGTGCTGGTGACCGATCTGCGGACGGATGCCCGGCAGCGTGATATCGACGGCCTCGTGCTCGAGTGTGTGCTTGAGGGCGGCGGCCTTCATCTCGGTGGTGCGCTCGTCGAGCATGCCCTCAATCAGCTGGCGCATCTCGTTGGCGCGCTTGCCCATCATGGGACGATCCTCGGGGGCGAGCTTGCCCATCATGCGCATCAGGCCAGTGATGCGGCCCTTGCGGCCGAGCAGCTCAACGCGCGCGGCCTCGAGCTTTGCGGCGTCGTCGGCGCCCGCGACGAGCTCCTTGGCCTCTTCCTCGAGTTTGACCAGATCATCAATCAGACTCATGTCTTCCCTTTCGTCTCTCGCGCTCCCCGCTTGCCGAGGCGGCTGCCGCCGTCTGACGTTGCGAAAACGCGGCCCGGTTCGGTAACAAAAAACCGCCCTCGGGCATGTGCATTGCCCAAGGACGGTTGAATTCCGCGGTACCACCTTGTTTGACCCGGCGGATGTCTGGCCCGCCGCGCCCACTCTTTGCCCCTTGTCGCGAGGCTCACGGCTTCCCTACTGGGGCTTCGCCGCCGCTGGCCGCGTGCCCGTTGAGGTCGCTGCTCGGGAGTGAACGCTTGGCCCTTGTCACCGCAGAAAGGCTTGCAGCCCATGACCTTCCCTCTCTTGCCGGCGACGCGGCGGGCAAAACCCTCTCCGTCAACGCATTGGGCTATAGGATACCACATTGTGTGGGCGTATCGCCGCGTTCCGTTTTGTTCGTGCTGGGTACAAGGCAGGTAGCTGTGCAAACTGGCCGTGCGCCCAGCCGTGGCGTTCGGCTCGCGAGATCAAGGATATGGTATGGAAAAGAAGCACGATAAGAAGGCCAAGCCCGCAGCGGGCAAGACGCCCAAAGGCATGAAGGTCGATAAGGCCGTCAAAAAATTCCGCAAGCTCGAAGGCAAACTGTGGACCCGCGAGTACCTGCTCAAGATTGCCGAGTTTGACGGCGCGACCATTGCTCCCGCCAACGGTGCCGCCGCCCGTGCCGACGCCATGGGCACCCTTGCCGGCGAGCACCATAAGCTCCTGACCAGCGAAAAGTCTGTCGAACTTGTACGTTCGCTGGCACGCGAGACCGTCACCGGCGGAAAGATCGACGACCCGCAGCTGCTTGACGAGATTCGCGTGCTCGGCCGCGACCAGCGCGAGGCAAGCGTCATCCCCACCGAGGAGGCCGAGGCCTGGACCAGGCTCACCTGCGAGGCCGACGCCGTGTGGCACAAGGCCAAAGCGGCCAACGACTGGGCGAGCTTTGAGCCCTATGTGGACAAAATCGTCAGCCAGCTCAAGCATCAGGCCGAGCTCATGGACCCCAAGCGCGACCCATACGACGTGTGGCTCGACCAGTACGAGCGCGGCCTTTCCACCGAGAGCTTCGATGCGTTTTGCGACGAGGTTAAGGCCACGGTCGTGCCGCTCGTGCACGCCATCGGCGAGCGCGGCCAGCAGCCCGCTGCAGACTTTTTGCACGCCCGCGTGCCCGAGGCCGCCCAGCGCGCCATGAGCTTCGACCTGATGAAACTCGTCGGCCTGGACCTGGACGACACCACGCTTGCCTTTACCGAGCATCCGTTTAGCGAGGGCTTCTCGGTGGGCGACGCGCGCATCGCCACGCACATCTACGAGGACGATTGCATCTCCAACGTCTACAGCATCATCCACGAGGCCGGCCACGCCATGTACGAGCTGGGCGTGAACCCCGCCTACGCGCGCACGTGCCTGGAGGGCGGCACCTCCATGGGCATCCACGAGAGCCAGAGCCGCTTTTTCGAGAACACCGTGGGCCGCAGCCGCGCCTTTATGGGACCGCTGCTCGAGGTGCTGCGCCGCCACGCGCCCGAGGTCTACGGCAACGTGGACGAGGACACGCTCTACCGCGCCGTGAACATCGCTCAGCCGTCGCTGATCCGTACCGAGGCCGACGAGCTCACCTACCCGCTGCATATCATGGTGCGTTACGAGATTGAGCGCATGCTGTTTGCCGGCGAGGCCACGGCCAAGGACATCCCCGCGCTTTGGAATCGCTTTATGGACGAGTACCTGGGCATTCCCGTTCCTGACGACACACGCGGCTGCCTGCAAGATACGCACTGGAGCGGCGGCTCGTTTGGCTACTTCCCCACGTATGCGCTGGGTAGCGCCTACGATGCCATGTTTGTGCCGGCCATGTGCCGCGACGGCGTCGACCTCAATGGCGCCTGTGCGAGCGGCGATCTGGCGCCCGTCCGCGCCTGGCTGGGCGAGCACATTTGGCAGTGGGGCCGCGCCAAGGACGCGCCGGAACTCATCAAGGGCGCATGCGGCATGGCGTTCGATGCCCGCTACTACTGCAGCTACCTGCAGGACAAGTTCACCACGCTCTACGAGCTGTAAGGCATAACCGACACGTCAACGCAAAGGGGACGCCGCGGAACCAATCCGCGGCGCCCCCTTTCCACCTAGTTGTTTAAGAACGTCCCCAATGACTACCTTACAGAGCCTCGAGCGCGTTGGCGATGCGCTTCATGGCGGCATCGGCGGATGCTTGGTCGGGCGCCTCGGCCAGCACGCGGATAACCGACTCGGTTCCGCTCTTGCGCACGAGCACGCGGCCCTCGCCTGCCAGCGCAGCCTCGGCCTCGGCGATGGCGTTCTGCACGCCCATGTTCTCGAGCGCGGCGTCCTTGTCCGCCACGTGCACGGCCACCTGCGCCTGCGGCAGCAGCTTGCACGGAGCCGTGAGCTGCGAGAGCGTCTCGCGCTCGGCACGAATCACTTCCATCACGCGCAGCGAGGT
Source organism: Collinsella sp. (assembly GCA_036551635.1). Lineage (GTDB taxonomy): Bacteria > Actinomycetota > Coriobacteriia > Coriobacteriales > Coriobacteriaceae > Collinsella. The sequence goes on along the minus strand of JAXKEA010000036.1, from coordinate 42,557 downwards.
CATAATGCCGTCGCCCGTGCGCTCGATATCGCCAAAGATCGTATGGCCCGTCTGCTCGCCACCCAGGCTGTAGCCGCCCTCGCGCATCTTGGCATACACGTGACGGTCGCCCACGCCGCTGGTCACGGCGCTCAGACCGGCAAGCTCCAGCGACTTGACCAGGCCAAAGTTGCTGGCAATCGTCGGCACCACGGTACCGCCCGAGAGTCGCCCGTGCTTGTTCAGATACACGCCGCACACGTACAGGATCTGGTCGCCGTCTACCACGCGACCGCGCTCATCCACGGCCAGGCAGCGGTCGGCATCGCCGTCGTAGGCAAAACCCACGTCCAGGCCCTGCTCCACCACATGGCGCTGCAGACGCTCCATATGCGTGGAGCCGCAGTCGACGTTGATGTTAAAACCATCGGGCGCGGCGTTGATCACGCGCACGTCAGCGCCCAGCGCGTCGAACACCGGCTTGGCCACCGAGGAAGCCGAGCCGTTGGCGCAGTCGATACCGATCTTGACGCCCTGCAGCGAAAAGTTCACGCTGGCGATGAGCGAAGCAATGTAGCGGTTGCGGCCCTGCATGTAGTCCACCGTGGCGCCGATGTGGTTGCCCGTGGCCAGCGGCACCTCGCTCTTGCCATCGATGTAGTCCTCGATGAGCTCCAGTACGTCCTCGTCCATCTTAAAGCCGTCGCTGTTGACGAGCTTAATGCCGTTATCGCAAAACGGGTTGTGGCTCGCGCTGATCATGATGCCGCAATCGAAGCAGCCCTCCACGGTCTGATGCGCCACGCCCGGCGTGGGGATCACGTGCAGCATATAGGCGTCCGCACCGCTCGCGACCAGACCGCTCACCAGCGCCGCCTCGAACATATAACTCGAGCGACGCGTGTCCTTGCCCACGACGACGCGTGCCTTGCGCTCGCGGTTGGCGCCGTAATACCAGCCCACAAAACGGCCAATCTTATAAGCGTGCTCTACCGTCAGCCCAACGTTGGCCTCACCGCGAAAGCCGTCGGTGCCAAAGTACTTCATGCGCTCTCCTTACAAAATAGGGGCGGACAGATTGCCTGTCCGCCCCAAAATGGTACTCGATTATCTGCGCTACCAGAAAAACCCTACGCCGACGCGCTGTCGCGAGCCGCCTGGCATGTAGGGGTCTGACGCAGCGTAAGAGGCTTGTCCCCCGCCTCGGCCGACGTGGTCAGCGTATACGTGATCGTCGTCGTCTCGCCAGCATGCAGGTCAACGGTGCCCGAATAGAAGGGGATTCCATGCCACGTAGCGGCACCAAGACCAAACTGGGTACCCTCAACCGTAAGGTCACTGATGTTGCCACCCGTCGGGGCAAACAACGAGACATTCAGACGCTCGTCGTCACGCGCGGCATCGGGCGCGCTCGCCGCAACGTAGTCGGGCAGCTTGCCAGCCTCCTCCTGCGTCATGATGTTCGTCAGGGTAACGGTGATGTGATAGGAGCACGTGCCGTCGCCGTTCTTCACGCCCTGACCAATCTGAGTGTCGGCGTTCAGATACCAGTCGAGCTTGGAGAAGCTCAGGTTGTTAAAGTAAACGCCGGCAACGGGATCGGCACTCGGATCATCCGGATCGGGCAGCGAAGCGTCAATGCCCGTCTCTTTGATGGCATTCTGCTCATCATCGTTTCTCATCCACGCGATCAGGCGGCCCTCTTCGGCACCGCGCTCAACGGCGCTGACAAGCTTCGTAACATCGACATCGCCGATACCGCCAAGGACCTTGTCGAAGGCAGCGCTGGCGACGGATGCAAAGATGCCGTCCGACTCCTCGACCGGATAGTTCCAGTACACATCGTGCATGAGGACCTTTGCGGCGTTGGTGCCGTCGACAACCGTTCCGTCGGGCAGTGACACGTTACCGACCAGGCCCAGCAGATACTGCAGGAACACCGGGTCGATACCGATGACGCCATCAACGTCCTGTCCATACTGGGACTTCCACAGCGCGGCGACACGCTGCGAGTTGCGGGGCCAATCAGGCGAATAGGTATTGCCCGAGTTGTACAGGTTGCTGTGGTTGCCGAACAGCGCCTCATCCTCTTCGTCGACGCTCTCGACCGCCTCATCCTCGCTGAGTCCAATGCGGGGAACAAACTCGCCAATCGACATCTGACCGTCGGTGACCGAAATCAGGCCCTGCGAACCGCCAAAGCCGCCGCAGGCACGAATCTCGACGTTGTTCATGGCGTACATAAGGTAGTTGCGCGTCTGGCCGTTGGCGCCGAGCATCTGGGGAAGGACGGGAGCGACCTTCTCCGCCGCGTCAACCGCGCCGTTGAGGGTGGCAAAGCCGTCCTTGGCCTTATCGACCAGCTCGGTCACCTGGGAAATATGAGTATCGCCAATGCCCTGGACCTTCTCGTTGGCGCTCTTGAACACCTTCGAGCTGCTGGAAAGCGAATCGGCGACCGCCTGCAGCGCGGACACGTTAATCATGCCGTCCTGGAACAGCTTGCCGGGCGTAGCCTGCGAAAGGTTATCGGCCATGGGAACCAGCGCATTGCTCGAGACATCGGACAGGGCGTCAATCATGGTGCGGGCCGCATTGATATCGCTGCCATACACCGGGATAAACGAAGCCGCCGTCCACAGCGGGCTCGAGGTCTCCGCCTTCATGCTGTTACAGAGCTCATCGATCTTCTTCGCGTCGTCAGGCAGCGTCGAAAAATCGCCCGACGTGACCTTGTCCTTAAGGCCACCGACGATCTCGACAGCCTCCTTCGCTTCGCTCTTTACGGTCTTTGCCGAGTTAAGCAGCATAAAGCCGCTTGTGCCAAGCGCAACGAGAAGCACCGCGACTACAGCGGCAATAATGGCGCCGGTGTGACGCTTTTTGCGCTCGCCCTTGCGATGGCGATGACGGACCAGACCGTCAGAGGTCGAACTCGACGAAGCATCGCTACCGTAGTTCAAGCCAAAATCGTAATAATCTTCCTTGGAACCCGAGCCCGCAAACTCGGCACCGCTATCATCCAGGCGGGCGAACGTGCCTGTCTCGGAGGCGCCGGTGTAAATCGTGCCGAGGTTACCCGTAAGCCCCGCGCCACCGGCAGAGGGAGTATTGTTGTCGGCCTTGCCGGCATTAACGTTGCCGGCGCCATTCGCGGCGTTGGCAGCACCTGCGTTGTTCGCAGGTACCGAAGGAGCCCCGCTCGGCTGCGACGCAGAGGTTGCACCGCCCGCAAAGACATTTCCTCTTGCACGGCCGGTCTTTTTTGCCTTTTGAGACTGCTCGTACAGAGCGGTAAACATCGCCGTCTCGCCCGGGGACACGCGCTTACCGGAACCGCCCTGTCCAGCGCCGCCCGGCGTGCCGGCCTTACCAGCCCCGTTCGGACGCGGCGGAACTGCAGGGCGGCCGCTATCGCTGCCCTTAAAGTGATTACCAGCCATAAAGAAATCCTCGCAATTGAGTCGCAATGAAAAAGTCCATAACGTTACTAGTTTATGGCATTTTGAGCATCGACAGCTAAACTCCAGACACGGACATCAATTGGCGAAAATGCGGCACAACACCTTTTCCGTCTTGGCAGCGGCGCTAGCTACACCGTGAGGAACATCATCACGATGATCATGACAAAGCCGATAAGGTCGGTCGGCAAAAACACCGTCCCCAGCATAACGGCGCTGGTGATGGTCGCCGAAACCGGCTCCACAGTTCCGATGAGGCTCGCGCGCACCGAGCCGATGTCCTTAACGCCCTGCATATAAAGCATGTAAGCAAAAAACGAGCCGATAACCACGAACACCGCGAGCGCCTCGATGCCGGCAGCGTCGAGCGCCGGCATATGCGCCCAGGGCTGCACGAAGACGCACGAGACCACGCCCGCCGTGAGCATTGCCGAGCCCGTGACGATGGGGCTGCCGTATTCGGGCAGGATCTTGGCGGGAATCACCGCCATACACGCGGCGCTGACCGCACACATAAGACCTGCTGCCAGGCCAAGCGGCGAGATATTCAGGCTGGTGGGGTCGCCGCCGGTGGCGATTAAAAAGGTTCCACCCAGAGCCAGGCCAATGCCGATGACTTCGCGAGTACGCGGCATACGGCGATCGGTCACGCAGGCGTAGCCCATGATGATAACGAGCTGCAGGCACTGGAGCACCGTCGCGGTTCCGGCGTTCGTCAGGCGCACGGCCGAAAGATAGCAAAACTGGTTGAACAGCAGGCCAAAAGCGGTAAAGAGCAGCAGCTGCTTGCGATCAGCGGGCGTCGTCCAAAGCTTGACCAGGCGTGCGCGGTCGCGCGTGACAACCACAGCCATAAAGAGCAGGCCGGCGAGAATCTGACGCACGCTCATAAGCCACAGCGTATCGACATGGTAGGTATCGAACAAAAAACTCGCGCTGGTGCCCGAGAAGCCCCAAAACGAACCGCCCACCAGCGTAGCCAAGACGCCCGTGATCATCTTGCGCGTCGAAGCGCTGTTCAGGCGGTCGCGCCATGCGCGACGGGTGTTGCGGCTGAGCTCGTCGGTGCCCTCGGGCACATCAATGTTCGATATATCGGTCATCGGCACCGAAGCCCCTGCGCCTTCGACCTGCTCGACACACTCTTTGCTCATTCCACTCCCCCGAAACAGCCTGGAAACAATTCGGCTTACCTTACCACGGCGAAGTCACCAGCTGGAGGCTTGTCCGCTTATCGGTAGGACAATTCCGCAGGCGTCTTTCCATAGCTCGATACCGCAATGGCCTTGCATTATGCGACAGCCAAATCGCGGCAGCAGGCTCTTTTGAAATGGATGCGACAAAGCCCCCGAATTCCACAATGTAAGCGATTTTTAAAAATGTTCTTGCCACCGAGTTCAGGCTCCGTTATATTATCTCTTGCGCGCTTGCGCACCCTTGATCGGGCGTTTAGCTCAGGGGGAGAGCGCTTCCCTGACACGGAAGAGGTCAGAAGTTCAAATCTTCTAACGCCCACCAAATGTTCGCAGCTCAGAGGCTATGTCCTCTGGGCTGTTTTGTTTTATGTCGCCAAATCAGCTGGCAGCTCCAACCGCCCAACTAGCCAAAAGCCGACCATCTACTTGCCGATCTATTCATCGGCATAACCAATCAGTCCGCACCGCAACTTCTCAGCAAAACGCCGCGATGTCTGCGCCCTGCGGTATCCTTGAGCCACTTGCACCTGCAGCACCAAGGAGCCGCCATGCGCACCGAGCTCGATGTCCCCTTTTCGCACAAAGAAGAAGCCAAGGCGCTGGGCGCCAAATGGGACCGGACCAAGAAGATCTGGTATGTACCCAGCGGCGTCAACCCCGAGCCCTTTGCCGAGTGGCTGCCCGGTGTTGACCGATCCGACCCCTCAGCGCCGTATATATATCTAGTACTGGGCAAGCGCGAGTGCTGGAAGTGTCACAAAGAGACCTCGGTCGCAGCCTTCGGCATTCCCTATCGAACCGATAACGACGAGAGCATCGCCATCGCGCACGCGCCCAACGAAGCCGGACACATTGCCATCGACACGGCCAACGCCAACGCACTCGCCATCGTGCCCGCTCTTGGCTGCGTGCCGGGCGAGATCCGCGACTACCTTCATAAGCGCTGCGGCTACAAGCCCGTAGGCGCGCGAGCCTCCAAAGCCCCGTCGCTCGGCAACACGTGCGCCAGTTGCGACGCGCTGCAAGGCAGCCGCTATCTGTTCGAGGAGTCCTCGTCCCCGTTTGCCCTCACTGCCATCAACAAGCTGCCGGCACTGGAGTTTGTGCGCGTCGAAGTTGCCGGCGTCTTTGGCGCCCCGGCCACGCACACCGACTTTGACCAGGCGCTCTTTACCTGGGCACGCGACCATCACGCCAAGTTTCACAAGCAACTCGGTGAGGGGATTTATTTGTAGGGGCAACATCGAGGTATCGAGGAGCAGGAGCTCGATCGTCAAACAATCAAAAAGACAGGCTTTACGTACACGTATTCCGAGGGAGCCATGAGCTTCCCGGATGCCACCGACAAGCCGAGCCGCACCATCCTCACAGGAGAAGGCGGCACGGGAGCGAGCCGCTTCAAGCACGTCATCGAATGTCCCGATGGCCGTTTCCGCCGTCTTGTTCCCGACGAGCTCGACCAGCTTCAGGGATTCCCGAAAGGCTGGACCGATACGGGCATGACTGACGGCCATCGAGCCTTCTGCATGGGCAACGCACTCGTCACCGGCGTGCCCCATCGCATTGGCGAAGCTATGGTCGAAGTGTACGGCCTCTAAGGCAAGCAATCCGGAGCCGGCAGTTCACGCTGTCGACCCCGTTTTTCCACCCCACTCCCCTGTATACTGATGTAGCACGTGTTTCATCCGGGCTTGTTGGGCCGGGTCGTTCATGGGAGGTTCTTGTGGCTGTTTCGAATCCGCCTAAGGGAAGCGTTTCTTCTTCGTCCATCAAGCCGGTTACGCGCAAGGCCGTGCGTTGCCAGCGCGAGGTCGCTTGGCTTGTCACGCAGGCGGCGGGCAGGCTTGTGGCGACCACTCAGGACGTCAATGCGCCTACGCCGAGCTTTGTGTTAGCGGCGGCGCTGGATTTTGTGCGCCAATTGGAGCTTGCCGCGCAGGATGCCAACGGCCCCCTCGACTACCAGAACGTTATGGCGCCCGACCTGCAAACGTTCTGCCGCATGGCCAAGTTGCCCGCCGCACCCAATGCACTTTCGGACGCAGGCTACATGTTTACGCTTTCGGGCGCGGAGCTCATCCGCGATATCTACGCATACTGCGGCGAACTCGCCGAGCGCAGCGTCTTTGGCACGGCTGAAGTCAAACCGGGAAATGTCATCAAGCTGGTTCTTAGGCTGTTCTTGATAGACGGGTTCGGGGCCATGTCGGCGTAAGCCGAGTCTTTAGCATCACCGTCGACTGGGCAACAACCGCTTTACCTTAATGGACGCCAATCGAGGGTCGATTATTGGGTCGCCTCGTCCACTAACGCATCTATCCCACGCGCTCCGACAGTCGATACTTGCGGTTGCGGCTCGTCGCCGGCGCCGTGGGCTCAAGCTCGCCTTGAGCAATGAGCGCGTTGACGCGCGACCTAACCTGGGAAATTGTGAGCCCTGTGTGCTCTGCCAGCTCGCGCGTCCCCAGCTCGCCGTAGTGTTTGAGTGCCGTCACAATTAAGCCCCCGCCATGATCGACCGGCTCGATCTTTGAACGGTAAAGTACGACCTTGAACCGATCGAATCCCGGGCAGAACAGGGGCCCGGCCAGACCATGCGCGCGCATGGCATCGATCATCATCGGGATGCCCGAGCCATTGCCCTCAGCCGGCGAACCTGCGCCATCCGGCAGCGGGACAATCGACATGAGCTTCACAAGCGTCGCGTTACGGCATCGGGAGCTGCCGTCAAACAAGTTCTCGCGAGTCTTTCCCCCGTAAAGGCCGCCAGGATTTGTCACCTCGACACGATCATCAAAGACGTCGACGGCAATCGATTGTCCACAGAACCGATCCCCGTATTCTCGATGGATTACGGCGTTGGCGATTGCCTCGCGCAGAACCTCCTCGGGAATCTCAAGCGAGTCGACACGCGAGACGCCTTGGACGGTCGAGGTTCGCCGCAAATTCTTGGCGACGGCTGCGACGGCATCCGAGATCATCTCGCCCAACGTTCCCTCACAGATTGTGCGGTCCATGAACCTCAGCGACCCCGCCATGCCCTTCTGAGTTCCCGCATGGACAGCCACGTCAATGAAGAGCTTGGGATAGAACTGCTGAGGGTAGGTGCCCACAACTAGGAGTCCAGCCTTGGTGACATTGCCCTGGGAATCAAGGATATTTAGGCGCTCCAGCTTCGTTTGTTTGTCCGGCGCGCCGCGCATTGCCCGGGGCGTCAACGAGAAAGCCCGATCTATCGTACGGTCGACCAGCGTCTCGTCGAGATTGTCCGCGCCCGCACCCGCCACCGCGTCCCGATCGCTCGGAGTCGCTCGACCGTATGACGCCAATGCGAGCACCTCGGTCGATGAAAGCGGCACATCTTTGTCATCGATGCGCTTGTAGCTGCCGCCCTGGGCGCCCCGCTCTATGACATAGCAGGGCTTGCTCGACGGATCGAGCTCCTCAATCGTAATGACGAGAACGATGACGTCCTGAAGCTCCACTCGCTCGATCGTGTATTTAGGCGGATTGGCCAGCTTTCCTCGACCGCCCGCATCACCCATGCCTGACACAAATTGGTTGAGCACTTTCTCGGTCTCGAAGTTCTCAACCGGGACAAAACCTGCGCGCTCACTCACTCCGAGCACGATGATTCCGCCGGCAGTGTTCGCGAATGCGCTCACCGTTTCCCACACATCGCGGGAAAGCGTCGTGGCGCTCTCCTTCACTTCGACGTTAAGATCATCCGAGCCCATACGCCTTAAAGACTCAAGCAGACCGGTCAGCTCGTTTTCGTTCATCTGCACGTCCTTTCGCTCGGTTCTGCGGAGAATGCCGCGAATAAATTTCCTTCGTCTCTCAGTTATCTCTCGTAATTATCTCTTGTCTCTCACTCATCTTTCGTCTTAGAAATCAATGAGAGATGAGAGATGGACTGTTCAACATTTGCTTCATTAAAACATCTTTTTGCAGGTAGAACAATCAACAATCAGCTAATACCATTGCGGTTCATCTCCATACGTCACCGCTATCTCTCGTAATTATCTCTCAGTTATCTGTCATTTCTTGTATTAGAGATGAGTGAAAGACGAGAGATAAAAGATGCCGCGCGTGGATATTTGGACGGTTTTTGGGCTTTTGGCGGTCGATTTCGTCCGAAAATCCACGCTCATCCGGCGGGCGTCTGAAAATCCACGCTCGTGTGTCCGAAAATCCACGCTCGCGCGGCAGATTGGTCGAGGGCCCCATATGGGTATACTCTCGAGGATTCGACTCGATTCGCCCCCGCTGGGGCGTCAAAGGAGACTGCATATGCCCACCACCTCAACCGACCCGCGCGCCGCTGCCTCCGCACTGCTGGTGCCTGGCACCACCTGCCACGGCTTTGCCGTCGAGCGCCGCGAGACCGTGCCCGAGCTCGACTCGGACGCCTACGTGATGCGCCACACTGCCTCGGGCGCTCGCCTGCTGTACCTGGCGTGCGACGACGAAAACAAGGCCTTTGCCATTGGCTTTAAGACGCCGCCGGCCGATTCCACCGGCGTGTTCCATATTCTTGAGCATTCGGTGCTGTGCGGATCGGCCAAGTTCCCCGTCAAGGAGCCGTTTGTCGACCTGATCAAGAGCTCCATGCAGACGTTCCTCAACGCCATGACCTACCCCGACAAGACCATCTACCCCGTTGCCACCACCAACGAGCAGGATCTGTACAACCTGATGGACGTGTACCTGGACGCAGTGTTCAACCCGGCCATCTATACCAAGCCCACCATTTTTGAGCAGGAGGGCTGGCACTACGAGCTGGACCTGCCGCAGGGCGTCGAGGGCGAGGGCGGCGACAACTCCGCGAGCCTGCGCGAGGGCACGCTGCGTTATAACGGCGTGGTGTTCAACGAGATGAAGGGCGCGCTGTCCGACCCCATGAGCGTGCTGGACGATGCTGTTAACGCCGCGCTCTATCCTGACACCGCCTATGCGCACGAGAGCGGCGGCGACCCGCGCGCGATCCCCGCGCTCACCTACGAGCAGTTCCTGGACACGCACGCGCGCCACTACAATCCTTCCAACTCTTATATAACGCTCTACGGCGACCTAGATGTGGACCGCGCACTGGCGTTTTTGGACGAGCGTTATCTGTCGCAGTCGAGTGCCGCGAGCCGCCGCATGGACACCGCCGTTGCCGCCGGCGAGGACCCGTCCGCGCTGGCGCCCAATCCGCTGGACGTGCAGGCGCCCGTGACCTGCGAGTACAAGCGCGTCGAGATGGCCACCACGCCCGAGAACGCCCTGGTGGGCCTGGGTCTTGTGCTGGGCAGCGCACTCGACCGCAAGCGCACGATCGCGGCGGACATCCTGTTCGAGGCACTGCTGGGTTCCAACGAGGCACCAGTTAAGAAGGCCATTCTGGCCGCCGGCCTGGGCGGCAACGTGGTGAGCTACACCGCAGCCGAGAGCCTGCAGCCCTACGAGCTCATCATGCTGCAAAACGCGCAGCCCGGCGTAGCGCGCGAGCTGCGCCGCGTGTTCCAGGACGCCTGCCGCGACCTGTGTGAGCACGGCGTTCCGCGCGAGCGCCTGGAAGCCATCATCAGCAGCAACGAGTACGACCTGCGCCAGCGCGACTACGGTATCGCCGACGGTGTGGCCATTGCGTGCGACGCGCTGAGCACCTGGCTCTACGATGACGACGCCGCGACGCTGGCGCTCAAGTACGGCCCGGTGTACGAGGAGCTGCGTGGCGAGCTGGACGGCAGCTATTTTGAGGACCTGCTGCGCGAGCTGGTGCTGCAGAACGATCACATGGCACTGGTCGAGCTGGTGCCGGTGGACGCCGCCGAGGGTTCGGAGGGTGCCGAGGCCGCCGAGCTGGCAGCCAAGCGCGATGCCATGACCGATGCCGAGCTGGCCGACGTGGTCGAGCGCACGGCCGCACTGCGTGCCGCACAGGAGGCGGAGGACACGCCCGAGGCCAAGGCCACGTTGCCGCGTCTGCGCGTGTCCGACATTGGCGAGGCACGCCCCGAGCCGCCGCTCGTCGTGGACACCACTGCACCCATCCCCTGCCTGCGCCACGGCATCCCCACCAACCGCTTGGCCTACGCCATGCAGTATTTCGACCTGAGCTGCGTCGCGTTTGAAGACCTGCCCTATGTGACGCTGCTCTGCCGCCTGCTCAAGCAGCTGCCCACACGCGAGCACTCGGCCGAGGAGCTCGACAACCTGCTTGCCGGCAAGCTGGGCTTTTTGAGCTTTATGACCGAGGTCATGACGCAGCCCGACGTGGACGGCGTGCGCCCCTACCTGCTGGTGAGCGCCGGCGCCCTGTCCGAGAAGATCGATGCGCTAGCGAGCCTGCCGCGCGAGGTGTGGTCGAGCACGCTTTTGCTCGATGCCGACGCCGACCGCGTGCGCGACGTGCTCACGCAGATTCGCATCGGGCTTGAGCAGGGCTTTATCAACAACGGTCACTCGGCGGCGCTCGGTCGCGCGATGAGCTACGGCTCGCCTTCGGCCGTGGTGCGCGAGCAACTTTCGGGCGTGGACTTCTATCTGTTCCTGCGCGATCTGCTCGACCACTTTGACGAGCGCGTGGACGGGCTGCGTACCAAGCTTGCCGAGCTGGCAGACCGCATCTTTGTGGCCGATGGCTGCATGGCGAGCTTTACCGGCAGCGATGAGGACTTTGACGCGTACTGGGACGCCGCGGGCGACCTGGGGCTTGGCGCGGGCGACGGCGCTGGCAGCGGCACGCTCGTGGTGCCGGAGCCGCGCGACCGTCACGAGGCGTTCGTCATCCCCAGCGACATCTGCTTTGCTGCGCGCGCGTGCGACCCGCGTCGTCTGGGCATCGACGTGACGGGCGCCTGGGCGGTTGCCGCCAACGCGCTCTCCTACGACTACCTGTGGAACGAAATCCGCGTGAAGGGCGGTGCGTACGGCTGCGGATTCCGCGCTGCCGGCGAGCGCCAGACGGCGTTCTACACCTACCGCGACCCGGCGGTCGATCCTTCGATTGAGCGCGTGGAACGCGCGGGCGCCTGGCTCGGCAGCTTTGAGCCCGACGAAGCCGCCTTCGAGGGCTTTATCGTGAGCTGCGTGAGTGGCATGGACGCGCCCGTGAAGCCGTACGCGCTCACCAAGCGCCGCAACACGACCTACCTGGCCGGGCTCGATCCGCACGCACGCGAGGAACGTCGCGCCCAGATGCTCGCCGCCACGCCCGGTGAGCTGCGCTCGCTCGGCGCCGACGTGACGCGCATCGCAGCCGAGTCGCCAACGTGCGTCTTTGGCGGCCGAGACGTCATCGCCAAGAGCAACGCCGGCTTTAACGTCGTCGACCTGATGGGCTAACGCACAGCAAAGGTAGATTTTTGGGACATGCCTGAAAATCTACCTTTTTCTTTTGCCGCTGCTTGGGTGGGGCAGCTCACCCCGTCCCACCAGTTTGTCTAAATCTGTAACATCTAGGCGGCAATATTGGCTCCAGATGTTACAGATCGAGACGTTTCCGAATGGCGCCGCCCCTTTGTCTCAATCTGTAACATCTAGGTCCGATTTTGCCGAGTTACTGTTACAGATCGAGACAAACCGCCGCGAACACCCGCTCTTCGTCAAAACCACCACGAAGGTGTCCATGAACTGCCCCTTTGCGATGGTTTGCGTGGTGGTTTGGGCGTTTGTCCAGATAAAACCTGCCAAAATAAACCTGTCCCTTTTTGGTAGGTTTGAGAGAGGGGGCTGGGATGGATAAGGCTGAGTTGCGGCGAGCGGTAATTGCCCGGCGCGATGCTCTTGATTTGGATGTGCGGGCGGCGAAGTCTGCCGTTATCTGTGCGCGGCTTGTTGAGCTGTTGGATCGCTTGGATGCCGCGGCGCCGCACACCGTTGCCGTCTACGCCGCGATGGGTTCCGAAGTCGACCCTGCCGCGTTTGCCGCAGCGGCCGCCAAACGCGGCTGGCGCGTGGCCTATCCGTGTATGCTCTCGGCAATTGATGCCGCAGCTTGTGGCCAGCGCATGTGCATGCGGGCAGTTGCCGCCGACGATGCGTCCGCGGCACCGTTTATCGCCCGCCCCACGCGGGCCTTTGCGGCCACGGACATCGACAGCAGCCGCTTCCCCATCGTATCTGCCGAAGCTCTCGACATGGTCGTCGTGCCGCTCGTAGCCTTCGACCGCGCCGGCGCGCGCCTGGGCTACGGCGGCGGCTGCTATGATCGCTACCTGCCCACGCTCTCGCCCGCATGTCAAATCATCGGCATCGCCTTTGACGAGCAGCGTGTCGACCACGTTCCCACCGATGCCCACGACCTGCCGCTACCCAACATCATCAGCGCCTAACGGCTGACGCACTTCCCGACAGGCCTAGTGCTCCTCGCCGGCGCGGGCCAGGTCGTAGGGCGTGGTCTGGTAGACGTAGTAGTTGAGCCAGTTGGTGTAGAACAGCTGAGCCTGGCTGCGCCAGACGTTGCGCGGCTCGGCGGTGGGGTCGTCGTTCGGGAAGTAATGCGCCGGCACCTGAGGGTTGAGCCCGCGCTTAACGTCGCGCTCGTACTCCAGACGCAACGTGTCGGTATCGTACTCGGGGTGGCCAAATACAAAGAAGCGGCGGCTGTCGGTCGACTTGACGATGTACAGGCCCACCTCGTCGGACACGGCCACGACCTCAAGCTGCGGCTCGGCCTCCACGTCCTCGCGGCGCACATCGGTGTTGCGCGAATGCACGGCAAAGAAACGGTCGTCAAAGCCGCGAACCAGCGGGCTTTGCGGCTTCACCAGATAATGCTCGAACACGCCACTCGCCTTTGCCGGCAGGTCGTACTTCTGGATACCGTAATGATGGTAGAGCCCCGCCTGCGCGCCCCAACAAATGTGCAGCGTAGAGTGTACGTGCGTAGTGGACCAATCCATGATCTGGCAGAGCTCGGGCCAGTAGTCGACCTCCTCGAACGGCATCTGCTCCACCGGCGCACCCGTGATGATCAGGCCGTCGTAGTGGATGTCGCGGATGTCGTCGAACGTGCGGTAGAACGTCTCCAGGTGGCCGGCGCTCACGTGCGTGGCCTCGTGCGTCTTGGTGCGCAGCAGGTCCACCTCCACCTGCAGCGGCGTGTTGGAGAGCTTGCGCATGATCTGCGTCTCGGTGGCGATCTTGGTGGGCATGAGGTTGAGGATGAGCACGCGCAGCGGACGGATGTCCTGGTGCAGCGCGCGGTACTCGGTCATGACAAAGATGTTCTCGCTCTCGAGCTGCGCAGCGGCAGGGAGGGCGTCGGGGATGCGAATGGGCATGGATGCTCCTTATGAGTCAGTTGCAGCTATGGTACAACGACCGGCCCCATCCGCGCGAGTGTATCGCTCGGCGATGCCGTCAGCGGCCCAAATCACTCCAAAAGTAGAGATTAAGGCATGTCCCAAAATCTACTGCACTTTAGCCTAGCAAAGTAACAGCAGAACGCTACAATGGTTCGACGCGAAAAACTCGGCCGAAAGGATACATATATGTACCAGACGCGTAAGATCGGTGTGGTCGGCCAGGGCCACGTAGGAGCACATGTCGCCAACAGCCTGCTCATGCAGGGCATTGCCGATGAGCTGTACCTGTGCGATATCAACGAGGCCAAGGTGACGTCAGAGGTCCAGGACCTGCGCGACTCCCTTTCGTTTGTCCCGTACAACACCAAGATCGTCAACTGCTACGACCACTACGAGGAGCTGGCCTGCTGCGACGTCATCGTCAACGCCGCCGGCAAGGTCGCGCTGGCCGCCGGCAACCGCGACGGCGAGCTGTTCTTTACCACCGACGCCGCCCGCACCTTTGCCAAGCGCATCGTCGGCGCCGGCTTTGACGGCATCTTCGTGAGCATCTCCAACCCCTGCGACGTCGTGTGCACCGAGCTGTGGCACCTGACCGGCTACGATCCCAAGAAGATCATCGGCTCGGGCTGCGGTCTGGACTCCGCCCGCCTGCGCACCGAGATCTCCAAGAAGGTCGGTGTGAGCCCCAAGTCCATCGACGCCTACATGATCGGCGAGCACGGCTTTAGCCAGCTGGCCGCCTTTAAGGCCGCAACCATCGCCGGCAAGAGCCTCAACGAGCTTCAGGCCGAGAACCCCGACAAGTACGCCTTCGACCACATGGAGATCGAGGAGCTTGCACGCAAGGGCGGCTATGTGACCTACCAGGGCAAGCAGTGCACCGAGTACGCCGTCGCCAACTCCGCCGCGCGCGTCTGCGCCGCCGTTCTGCACAACGAGCACGCCGTGCTTTCGGCCTCTACGCTCATGACCGGCCAGTATGGCGAGGAGGGTATCTTCACCTCCCTGCCGTGCGTGATCGGCGCCGAGGGTGTCGAGGAGGTCTACACGCTCGACCTGTCCGAGTACGAGCTCGAGGGCTTCCACAAGAGCTGCCAGCACATCCGCGACAACATCGCCCAGCTCGACTGGTGGGACGCCGAGGCCTACGACGCAAAGTAGGCCGCTGGCTGCCGCAATCTCGCGAATCTAAGCGCGATACCAAGCGGGCCGCGCCGGAAATCCCCGGCACGGCCCGCTTTTTTGACTCACGCAGTGCCCTTGCGAATCGAAGGTGAATACTTTTCCGCGAAGTGAACGAACAAAAACGAGCCCCCGAAGCATCGACACTTTTCAGACGCCGTTTCCTGCGGTTTCGCTGAGTTTTTCCTGCAGTTTTGGCGTCAAAAAGTGTGGATGCTTCGGGGGTCCAAAATAGGTCGTTCACTTCGCGGAAAAGTATTCACCTTCGTTTTTCGCGCAGACACGGATCCGGCCGCCGCAACGCAAAACGGGGCCCGCGCACAGCGTAGACCCCGTCAAAAAAGATAATTCCCGGTACCTAGTACTGCTCGACGCCCATGTAGCGACGAACCTCGGGGCTGTGGTCGAAGACCTTGCCGCGGGCGGCGCGCAGCTCGCAGCTCATGTTGTAGAAGAAGATCGGCTCCAGGAACGAACGCACGCTGGCAGGCACGTCGCCCACACCGTACTCGAGCGCATCGAGCACCATGACCGTATCGGTGTGCGTGTTGAGGAACGCGAGCGCACGCTCCTCCATGGGGCGGCACTCGCCCGATCCGAGCTGCACAAAGTAGAACACGCCGGGCTCGGTGGCTTCGAACGGGCCGTGGAAGTACTCGCCGGAGTGGATGTAGCAGCAGTGCTGCCACTGCATCTCCATGAGCGAGCAGATGGCCATGGCGTAGGTCTGGCTAAAGTTGGGGCCGGAACCCAGGATATAGAAGAACTCGTGCTGCTGGCAGAGCTCGGCAAAGCGATCGCCCAGCTCGGCGTTGACCTTCTCGCGGGCAGCGGGCAGCAGCGCATCCATCTGCTTGAGGCCGGCGTACATGTCGGCAAGCGCCTCGTAACCCTCCTGCTGGTCGAGCAGTTCGGCGGCGATCAGAGCGCCGATACCCTGCGGTACCTCGGCCTGCGGCACGCCTTCGCCCCACGGATAGACCCAGGTAGTCCACTTGCCGCTATCGATCTTGGAGCCCTCGCAGTCGGTCATGGCCACGACCTCGGCGCCGGCTGCCAGCGCCATCTCGCAGCCGTCGACGACCTCCCGCGTGTTGCCGCTGTGGCTGCAGGCAATGACGAGCGACTTCTCGCCAAGACTCTTGGGAGCCATCAGGCAAAACTCGCGCGCCGTGTAGACCGTCGAGGTAAACGTGGTTGCCTCGCGCTTGAGCAGCTCGTTGGCCGGCATCAGGTCGATCACCGAACCGCCGCAAGCGATCCAAAAGACATTCTCGATCTTGCCCTTGCGCTCGATGATTTCCTGAATTAGATCGTGTGCGTTCATGGTGATGCTCCTCCTTGTGTGGCGGTTTTGAGCGACGGCAGCTCGTACCTGCGGTCGTTCTATGTTGTCCTATTTATAGCACGCACGACGACACCCGTGAAGTCATTTCACCAAACTTGTTCTATATTGTTCTATCTGTGGACGTTAGATGTCGAACACGTAGCGCGAGCCCACGATCTTTTGGCGTCCGAGCAGCAAGGGCCGCCCGTCCGCATCGGTAAAGTATGCCTCCATATAGAAGAGCGGCTCGCCGACCGGCACCTCCAGCAGCGAGGCCGCCTGGGCATCGGCAAGCGCAATCTCCACAGTACAGGGGTCGGACTTGAGCGGCGCGCGGCCCGAATGCTCGGCAACGAGCGCAAAGATGGAATTGTCCGTGAGGTCCTTGTCGGCAAGCGTCTGCAAATAGGGATGGTCGGCCAGCACAAAGGCGTTGTTCTCGAGCATGACGGGCACGCCGTCTGCCGTGCGCACGCGCTCGACAACGATGAGCTCGCAGCCGGGCTCCACCCCAAAAAACGCCGCGTCCTCGCGCGTCGCCGCAACCACCGTGCGCGACACCAGGCGTGCTCCGGCCACCATGTCGTTGGCAGCGCAACCTTCGGAAAAGCTCTGGACGTCACCCTTCTGGACAATCTTGCGCTTGAGCTTGGGCGCGCACACAAACGTGCCCCTCCCCTGCTGGCGGTTGAGATACCCCGCGCGCGACAGCTCCTCGATGGCGCGGCGCACGGTGACGCGCCCCACGCCGTAAGACTTCGCGAGCTCCATCTCGGAAGGAATGCGCGAGCCGGATGCGTACACGCCACGCGCGATCTCGCCCTTTAGGTCGTCCATTACCTGCTGGTACAGCGGCACGGCGGACAGCTCAGTGCGCTCGGTTTTATCGTCGGATGCCATCATTACGCTCCATCCCGTGCATGATCGGACTCAAACTCTTCAATCGCCGCCATAAACTGCTCGCCAAAGGCGTCGGCCTTTTTCTCGCCAATACCGTTGACCTGGATAAGCTCGTCGCGCGTCTGCGGGCGTAGGCGGCACAGACCGCGCAGAGCCTTGTCGGAAAAGACCATGTACGGCGCCATCTCCAGCTCGGTCGAGATCTCCTTGCGCAGGGCGCGCAGGCGCTCGAACAGCTCGGCGTCGTCACCCACGCGCGGGCGCTGATCCAGCTCGGCCTCCTCGCGCAGCAGATCCACCGCACGGCGGGCGCGGGCCGAGGCCTTGCGCTTGGACGCACGACGCTTAACGGTAAAGGCAAACGCCTCGTCCTCGACCTCGGCGGCACGCGGGCCCAGCCCCACGACCGGGTACTGCCCCTGCGAGGTGGCCAAGTAACCGCGGCCGCACAGCTGGCCGATGATGTCCTTGATGCGCCCGACCGATTCGCTCGACAGCTCACCGTAGCCGCGGTCCTCGTCCAGATGCATCTGGCGAATGCGCTCGGTGTTGCCGCCGTGAAGCACGTCGGCGATGAGCGACTTGCCAAAGCGCATGGGTCGCGTGGCCACATAGCGCACGGCAGCGCGGGCCATATCGGTGACGTCCTCGACCTCGAACTGCGTGAGGCAGTTGCTGCAGTTACCGCAGCCCTCGGCCTCGTCCGTAGCGGCGCCGCCCGCACCGGCCGCGGCAGTATGCTCGGCCGCGGCCTCGTCGCCAAAGTAGCGCAGCATATATTCGCGCAGGCAACCGGTGGTATTGCAGTAGCCCTCCATCTGGCTGAGCAGACGATATCGATTCTGGAGCGCCCACGCGCGCTGCTCGTCGTCAAGTGTCTCATCGGCAGCATCGCCGCGGTCGATCAGAAAGCGACGCATGCGAAAATCGTTGCCGTTCCACAGCAAGTGGCAGCTGGCCGGGTCGCCATCGCGACCGGCGCGACCTGCCTCTTGATAGTAGGCCTCGATGCTCTCGGGCACGTTGTTATGAATCACGTAGCGCACGTTGGGCTTGTCGATGCCCATACCAAAGGCGTTGGTGGCAACCATCACCTGGATATCGTCGTCGATAAAGGCGCGCTGGCTTTGGCGGCGGGCGTCGTTACCCATGCCGGCATGGTAGCGGCCAACGCGAATGCCGCTGGGACCCAGCGCCTCGGCAAGCCCGCCTGCCAGCTCATCGACCGTCTTGCGGGTCGAGCAATACACGATGCCGCTCTCGCCCGAATGCGCGATCACATAGTCGCGCACCCACGAGACCTTGGCTTTGTCGCCCATCTCCTCGCAGCCAAAGTAGAGGTTCTTGCGATCGAAGCCCGTCACCACCGTCGCGGGGTTTTGCAGACCGAGCATCTGCTGAATGTCCGCGCGCACGCGCTCGGTCGCCGTAGCGGTAAAGGCCGCCACGATGGGGCGCTGCGGCAGGGAATCGATGAACTCGCGAATCTGCAGGTAGGCGGGGCGAAAATCCTGGCCCCATTGGCTCACGCAGTGGGCCTCGTCAATGGCTACGAGCGGCACGCCAATGCCGCCTTCGGCCGCAGCTTCCTGCGCAAAGGCTAAAAAGCGCGGCTCAAGCAAGCGCTCGGGCGCCACGTACATAAGCTGGTAGCGGCCCTCGCGCGCCCGCTTGAGCACGGTGTTTTGCTGGGCCGGGGTAAGGCTGGAGTTGAGATAGCTGGGTCGCGCACCCGCCGCGAGCAACGCACGGGTCTGGTCCTCCATAAGCGACAGCAGCGGACTCACCACAAAGGTGATGCCGGGCAGCATGAGCGCGGGCACCTGGTAGCAAATGGACTTGCCGGCGCCCGTGGGCATAACACCCAACGCATCGCGACCGGCAAGGATCGCATCGACCATGCGGTCCTGTCCCGGGCGAAACGAGGTGTAGCCAAAATAGGCGCCGAGCGTGTCGAGCGCCATCTGCTGCATGCTATCGGTCATGGTTTCCTAACGTTCAAGTCATCTGCCGCCGATTATACGCCGCCACGCGGACCAGCGTCGCCCGGCTGTCAGCCACGCTCATTCTGCGGGTAGTCATTGGGGACGTTCTTGAATGACCAGTCGTTTAAGAACGTCCCCAACGACTAGTCTCTTGACAAGCGCGGAAATCCCGCAGGTTGAGCAAAAGTCAGCGAAAACGCCCCTAAGCGAGCAAGGTGACGTGAAAGAGGAGGGAAGCGTACTTTTGGTACGCGACCGACGATTGAACGTCAGATTGTCGCCTAGGGGCGTTTGCAGCGTCGAGCCGTTACGCGGTTTGGTAAAACCGCGTAACTTACATGACCATGACGTAGCGGCTACCCACGTAGTACTGCTTACCCATCAGAACCGGCTCGCCATTGGGACCGGTAAAGCTGGCACGCAGGTTGAGCAGCGGATCGTGCGGAGCAATGCCCAACTCGGCCGCCTGCTCGGTATTGGCACGAACGGCCTCGACCGTGCGGTAGCCAACCGAGACAATCGGCGTTCCGCCAACACGCTCGACCTCGGCAAAAATCGACTTGTCCTCAAGATCGGCCGTCAACAGCTCACGGTAGGCGTCAAACGGCACAAAGATGTTCTCCTCAAAGATGGGCTCGCCGTCGGCTGTACGCACGCGCTTGATATGCAGCAGCAGCGCGTCCTTTTGCAGGCCAAAGAACTCCATCTCGTTTTGACGTGCCGGCACAATCTGGCGATCGACCACATGCGCGCCCGCCTTCATGCCGTTGCTGGCACACAGCGCGGTAAACGTCTGCAGCGTCGAAGCGTGGAACTGACGATTGATGTGCGGCGTGGAGACAAAGGTACCACGGCCCTGCTGCTTAACCAGGTAGCCATCGGAGCACAGCTCCTCGACGGCGCGGCGCACCGTAATGCGGCTCACGTCGTACTGCTCGGCTAGCTCAAGCTCGGACGGAATACGCTCCTTGGGTGCATAAACACCTTTCTCGATCGCATCCTTGATTTCATCGTAAATCTGCTGGTAAAGCGGTGCATTTTTGGGCGCGGGCATATCTGATCACTCTTATCGAAATATCGAAATAACTAATACGTATATAACGTCTAGTTTCATGTTACCTCATATTGATAAAACGATACACCCTCCCTACCAAAAAGCGACAGCTTCATTTTGGTAGGTTTTACCTGGGCAAACGAGAGCCCCTCGAAAGCAACGAGGCTTTCGAGGGGCTCATTCGGATGGACTACGCTTGGCCGGCAAAATGCTAAAACCCTACTTCCCGTCATCCTGCTGCAGGCTGTCCTGCTCGCAGAGGTGCGCCCGCCTGCTGGCCATACGTGCGGGCTTGTCGGGATCGGGTACGGCCGTGGGCATGGGTTCGTCGACATGACCACCCCACCAGCCGCCCACAAAGTTGAGCGTGTGGAACACGTTGATCACGGCGCCGGGATCAATGTCGCACACCAGCTTGATAATGTCCTGACTCTCGTAGGTCGAGACAACGGCATGCAGCAGGTACATCTTTTCGCGGCTGTATCCGCCGATGACCTCGGCGCAGCTAATGCCGTGCTGAAAATGGTCAACATAGGCGGCCATGACCTCGTTTGCCTTGCGCGTCGTGATCTGCAGCGTCACGCGGTCGTAGCGACGATAGAAACTGTCGATGGTCTTGGTCGAAATAAACTGGAACACGATGGAGTACGCCGCCTTGTCCCAGCCAAACATAAAGCCAAAGATCGCCAGGATAAAACAGTTAAAACCAAAGATGACGCCCCATATGGTCTTGCCCGTGTGGTTGGAGACCCACAGCGCGATAAAGTCGGTGCCGCCGGTGGATGCGCCGGACTTTAGCGCGATGGCAGCACCCAGACCCGAGACCACGCCGCCAAAAATGATGAGCATGATCTTGTCGCCCAAAAACGGGGAAAAGTGAAAGATGTTGAGGAACAGCGATGAGAGCACGACCTGCATCATCGAGAAGATGACGAAGCGCTTGCTAATGCCGCTCCAGCATAGGAGCGCCACGGGGATGTTGAGCGCGAGCATGCCGAGCGAGATGTCGATGTGAACACCGCCCAGCGAGGTAACGCGATCGAGCAGGACCGCGACGCCGGTAAGACCGCTCGGAAGCAGGTCGGCGGGCTGAATGAACGCCTGGATCAGAAATGTCTGGAGAACGGCGGAAATGGTGACCGCCACGGCGGTGATGGCGCGGCGGACGATGGTGAGGCGGCCGAGCACGAGCACTCGGTCCGTGAGCTGATCGATGGCGTTCGCCACGTAAGCTCCCTTCGAAGGCAGATGTAGTTGTGGGGCATGCCCGCGATTTTAGCATGGAGCGTGCGGGGGCGCTTCAATTCACCCTCTCTCGACAACCATCAGAAGGACCGTGAGGCCGCCCAAAAGAAAAACGCCGTGAAGAGAGCGGTCCCTTCACGGCGAATTCGGCATTTGTCCAGATAAAACCTGCCAAAATAAACCTGTCCCTAAATGGCAGGTAGGATGTCGGTCAGGTTGTCGATGACGACGTCGGCGGCGGACTGGTCCAGGTTGACGCCCTCGTGCGGGCGCAGCGCCAGGACGCGGGCGCCGGAGCGCTTGCCGGCCTCGATGCCCAAAGGCGAGTCCTCGATAACCAGGCACTCGGCAGGCTCCACCCCCAGCGCCTCCATGGCTCGCAGGTAGATCTCGGGGTCGGGCTTAAACGCACTGCACTCGTGACCGCTGATGGTGTAGTCCAGCACATCGGCAATACCGGCGATATCCACTAGCTCGTCGATCAGCTCGCGATAGGACGAGCTTGCGATGGCACACTTCACGCCGCGCTCGTGCAGCTCACGCATCACCGGCTCCGTCTGCTCGTTGAGAAGCTCGGCATACGGAACGGGGTGGTCCGGGCTGTAGACCTGCTTGTACTCCACGCGCAGGCGCTCGCGCAGCTCAACATCGTCGGGCACCAGCGCCTTCCAGATGGCGGGCTCGTTAGACCCCGAAAGATCGGGGATCTCGTCAAAGTGGAAGCCCTTCTCTTCCATAAATGCCACGCGGCGACGGTTGTAGAACCACTCGGTATCGACCAGCACGCCGTCCATGTCAAACAGCACCGCCTTGATCATACGCATCTCCTTTCGATAGCAAAAAAGGAGACGGGGCGCAAACCCCATCCCCTTTCAATCAACCCGTAAGGTCTACTTACTTGTGATTAGTAGGAAAGCTTCCACATGTAGCGACGCATGGTCAGCGGGTGCTGACGGGCCTCGGCGATCTGGTTGCCGTACTCACGCATAACGGCGAGGTGCAGCAGCGGGTTGAAGTAGGTGAGGACGCTCGCCGGCACGGCGTCGGCCAGGCCGTAGTCCTTGGAGTCGATCAGAGCGACCTTGGCACCCATACGCTGCAGGAAGGTGAGGGCGCGAGCGTCCATCGGACGGGTAGCACCGTCGGACATGAGGAAGACGTAGGGCTTACCCTCGGTGGAAACCTCGAACGGGCCGTGGAAGTACTCGCCGGTGTTGTAGGAGGCGGCATCGATCCACTGCATCTCGGTGAACAGGAAGGCGGCGTTAGAGTAAGCCATCTTCTCGGAGGCACCGGAGGCCATGAAGTAGATCATCTTGTCGTCCTTGAAGTCCTGAGCGAACTGCTTGGCCAGGCCCTTGGCGGACTGAGCAGCGTTCTCGATCAGCTCGAAGATGTTGTTGAGGCCGGTGATCATGTCCTCGTAGTGATCATAGCCCTCGGTCTGCTGAAGGATCTCGAGAGCAAGAGCGATGGCGTAAGCGGGCTTCTCGGCCTTGGCAGCATAGTTGGCATGGAAGCCGTGAACGATGACGTGGTCGGCGTCGACGGTCAGAGCGGAGCCAGCCTTGTTGGTGAGGGAGACGACCGGGCAGTTGTGCTTCTTGGCGGTCTTGTTGGCCTCGACGGTCTCGGGGGTGGAGCCACCGAGGGAGCAGGTGATCACGAAGGTGTGCTCGTTGACCCAAGAAGGCGTGTCGTAGTTGAACTCGTTAGCGGTGAAGATCTGAACGTTCAGCTTGTCCGTGTTGTTGGCCAGGAAGTACTTGGCGGGGTACAGGTCGGACATGGAAGCACCGCAGCCGACGAAGGCGACGCTGTGGATCTCGTGGTTGGACAGGACGTCAGCGACGATCTGCTTAGGGAGGTTAAGGTCGATCTCGTACATCTGACACATTCCTTTCGATTTTTGCGGCGCCACATTGCCGGGCGCTCGCAGGGTTACCGTGATTTGGACCGAGTCGCCGGCCCGTTGAGGAAGTGTCAAAGGAACTGTCCCTTTGACACATTTAGGGATGGAAGCCTGCCTGGGGTATGGGATGCCAGGCAGGCCCCCGGGGGAAAGCGATTAGGCGCTTGGTCGCGACTAGGCCAGGATGCCGGCCGCGGAGAGGGCGATGCCGCCCACGATGGCGATCACGAGAAGCCAACCGGTGTTGACGTTCTTCTTGATGAGCCAGTACATAAGGCCAGTGAGGCCAAGGGAAATCATCTGGGGCATCATGCCGTCCAGGATGTCCTGGATCACGACGGTGCCCTCAGCGAACTGCAGCGGGGTGGTAGCGCCGATCAGCGTAGCGATCATGCCGCCCACGGACATAAGACCCACGATGCCGCAGACATACATGAGCTTCTCCATGAGGTCGCCGCCCTGAAGCTTGCTCAGGTACTCGTGGCCGCCCTGATAGCCCATCTTGGCTGCGAACCAAGTGATCAGCACAGAGGGGACGATGGAGATGAGCATAGCCAGGATCGGGCCCATGATGGAGCCCTGCTGAGCCAGCTGAACGCCCAGGCCAAAGGCGATAACGCGGATGGTGCCCTGGAAGAAGGAGTCACCGATGCCGGAAAGCGGACCCATGAGGGAGGTCTTGACCGCGTTGATCGAATCGGGATCGAAGTTCTCGGGATCCTTGGCGTACTCCTCCTCCATGGAGGCGGAGAGGCCCAGGATGAAAGCGCTCGTCTGCGGGGTGCAGTTGTAGAACGCCATGTGACGGTGGTAAGCCGCTTTCTTAGCAGCGAGCTGCTTGGGGTCGGACTCATCCGGATAGAGGCGATCGAGCGTGGGAACCATGCCGTAGAGGAAGCCCATGTTCATCTGACGCTCGTAGTTCCAAGAGGCCTGGATGGCCCAGGAGCGCCAGAAGAACTGGCTGACCTTCTTGTTCAGGGACACGTCCTTGGTTGCGGTTGCCATAGTGTGTTCCTCCTTAGTCTTCGTCGTCTTCGAGCGGATCGTAGTCGGAATCGACACCGGCGGCTGCATGGGAACCGTTGAACTTGAAGCCCATGAAGACGACAGCCAGGCACACACCGATCAGAGCGACCGCGATGACGGACAGGTTGAGGTAAGCGGCGAGCAGGAAACCGATGAACAGGAACGGAGTCATACCCTTCTTGATCATCATGGTGAGCAGCAGGGCCAAGCCGTAGGCGGTCATGATCTTGGTCGAAACGTTAAGACCAGTGGACAGCCACTCGGGAACCATGTTGACGATGGCCTGAACCAGGTCGGTGCCAACAAAGACGGCGAGGAAGATCGGCAGGAAGTACATGACGGCGTACAGACCGGAGCCGGCGCAGATGTGCATACGGTAGGCGGTCTTGAACTTTCCGTTATCGATCGCGTTATCTGCCACATGGGTGAGGGCGGCGATGATGGAACGGAACACGATGCCGAGGAGCTGACCCAGGACGGCGACCGGGATGGCGATCGTCATGGCGGTCTCGGCGGAAGCATCGGTCAGGCATGCGAAGGCAGCGGCCACGATGCCGCCCAGGACCATATCGGGCGGAACGGCGGCGCCGACCTGCACCAGGCCCATGGACACGAGCTCGACGGCGGCACCGACGGCAAGGCCGGTGGGCACATCGCCCAGCAGCAGACCGACGAGCGTAGCGCCAACGAGGGGCTGCTCGAAGTTAAGACGACCGAGCAGGCGGGAGTCCCACATGCAGAACACGCCGACGAGGCCGACGAGCACCGCACTGATGAACGTATTCATACCCTTCTCCTTTCAGTCAGGCAAAAGCCTGGTTGATTACAGCTTGGCGTCGATGTCGACGCTCTGATACGTAGGGGTCTGCTGGACATAGAGCTTGATGCCCATGTCGAGCAGCTGGTTGACGTCGGCCTTCTGGGTGGCGTCGAGGAAGACGGAGCTGTCCTTGCCGCCAATCTGATCGGCACCGTCGTGGTTGGCGGTGGCGCCCAGGTTGATGGCGTCGAGCTTGTAGCCCTGGCAGAACTGCAGCATCTCGGCCGTGTTGCCAAAGACGAACATGACGCGCTCACCGAGGGTGTTGAGCTTGTCCATCTTGGCGAGGGCACGCTCGACGGTGAAGACGTTCAGGCGCACGCCCTGGGGCTTGGCCAGCTTAAGAGCGCCCTTCTTGATGTCATCGTTGGCGGCAGCGTTGTCGACGACGATGATGCGCTCGGCCTGAACCTTGGTGGTCCAGGTAAAGACGACCTGGCCGTGCAGCAGACGGTAGTCAAGACGTGCGAGGACGATCTTGGCGGGACCGGAGCTGTGACGGGATGCCTTGGCCTTCTTGGCGGGAGCCGCGGCGGCCTCGACCGGTGCGTTGGGGTTGGTCAGACCGGTGCGGGCCTCGTTGATGAGGGCTGCGAGCTCGGCACCCTTGACGGGGACGGGGCTCATAGCAAGCGTGAGCGCCAGCGGGATGTTGAAACCGCTGACAACCGTGAACTTCGTGCCGTTCTTGGAAAGCTCGACCATGTTGTTGTTGACCGAGCTGCCGAGCATATCGGTCAGCACATAGACGGTGTCGTCCGCGTTGAACGTGGCGATCATGGCGTCCACCTTATTGGTGATGGGCTCCTTGTCGTCACGAGCAAGCGACACGACGTGGACGTTCGACACGTCGCCGAGAACCATCTCGAGCGTGTCTTTGGCGCCTGCGGCCAGGCCGCCATGAGATGCGAGAATGATCTGATTCATCTTGCCTCCTCCTTTTCGTTATGGTCATTATAACGTCTTATACGTTGCTTATATTGCTAATTAGTATAAAGACCGTTCGCGGGTGAAAATCGACCGTTGACGGGTTTAACGTACTTGAAACGTTGGGGCTGGATAGGCCGGCGCTGGCTGGATAACCCCAGGTCAGACGCCGCACACAATCCTCTATCGCACGAAGTACCAGGGGCTTTCCTGCACGGTGGGTTCCAGCGCAATGCCGGTGCGCTCCTTAAACAGATCCATGTCCTGCGATTTTTCGGTCCACCACGCATTGGGCTTAAAGGTCATGCTCTCAATGACATGACCGACAAACACACTGTTGCGCAGCCTGGAGAAGTCGGTGTTCATGATCAGGATGGACGCGAGCACCAGCACGATGCCCAGGACCTTGATCGCGCCAGCGGGCTCAGCATAGACACCAATGCCCACCAGTACGGTGACGACCGTCTCGAATGACATTACGACGGGAACTTTCGACGTCTCGAGCCCCATGGACAGACCCTGCATATATAAGATGTAAGCCACGGCTGTGGGGATGAGCCCAAAGCCAAGGAACAGCAGCAGCAGCTGTGGCGACATTGCCGCGGCGACATCCGGCCACGGAGCCGCGATAGCCGCCATAACCGCACCGCCAAAAACAAAACCCCAAAACGTGACAGCCAGCGGGTGGACCGTCTTGGTTGCTATCCGGCTAAACACCGCGAGCGACGCACCACAAAGGCCTGCAATCACGCCCGACGTGACACCCCAAACCGAAAAATGAAAACCGGAAAGGTCGCCATTGGTCACCGCAAGCACGCAGCCAACGATGTTAAAGACAATGGCAACGAGCTTGTTGGGGGTCACGTCCTCGCGATAAAGCACGCGGCCGAGCATGACACCAAACACCGGCGAGGTGTAGAGCAGCACCGAGGCCGTAGACATACCCACCTCACGCATGCACTCGTAATAGCAGGTGTTGGCGGCGGCCAAACCGACGATACCGACAAGCGCGCAGGGAACAAGCTCTTTAGGGCTTGCCTTGAACAGGGCCAGCGGACCCTGAGCCACGGTAGACCCCTCACCCGGACGGCAGCCCATAAACATCAGGACCGGCGCCAAGATAAGCGCTCCGACCAACAAGCGAAAGGCAGCCATGCTCTGGGACGAAACGCCCATGGCCGAGATGCCGTTTACAAAGATTCCGATGCTGCCCCACATAAGCGCGGCGATCAGTACCAGCACATAGCCCAGATTGCTTTTCTTCAACGCAGCCTCCTCGGTATTGTTTCCAATATGTTTCACACTACGTTATAGTCGTTATATACATTTTTCAAGACACAAATCGCCGAACGGAAAAATCTGCTCTACCGCTACAACCCATTGGTGCAAAGGGGTCAGGTTCATATGCGCCAACTTGGTGTAAAGTAACCTGTCCCCAATGCACCAATCCCTTAACAAGCACGGCGACGCCGACGTTTTGGCAACATCAGCGAGCGCCCGTCATTTGAGCCAAGGTGCCGTGAAATGAAAAGGCGCTGACCTTTTGGTCGCGCCTTTGAAATTGAACGGCAGATTGGCCAAATGCCGGGCGCGCAGCGTCGGCTGGTCCGCCGTTCGGTAGAACGGCGGAACTAATACTCCTAGTAGTCCAGCTTCCACATGTAGCGGCGCGTCATGTAGTCCTTGTGAGTAACGGCAGAGAGCGCGCGCATATACACGTTGTTGAGGATCGGGGCAAAGATCAGGTGGTTGAAGTACTCGCTCACGCTGTCCTTGATGTCGTTGAGGCCGAGCTCCTTGGCGTCGAGCTGATAGACGCGCTCGCCACCGTACTGGTTGACGAAGCGGATGCCGCGCTCGTCGTTGCAGCGGCTGCGGCCAACGCTGATGAGCTGGAACAGCGAGGTGCGCTTGTCCAGAATCTCGAAAGGACCGTGGAAGAAGTCGCAGGTGTTGATGGTGCAGGAGTCGATCTGCAGCATCTCCTGCACGTTGCAGATGCTAAAGACGTAGGCGGCACCAAAGAGCGGGCCCTGAGCCATCACGTTGATGCAGGGTTTGTCGGCGTTCTGCTCGGCCCACTTGGCAGCGAGCGGACGGGTGTACTCGACGGCCTTGCGATAGATGGGGTCGACCAAGTCGAAGGCGGCCATGGCGGTCTCGTACTCGGCATAGCCCTCGGTCTGCTGCGTGAGCTCCATGGCGATCATGGTCACGACGGCGGAGTTGGTACGGCCCATGCAGGACTCGTCGACGGCCAGGCTGTCATACTGGATCTTGTAGTCGCAGACCTCGGTGAGGCCGGACTCGTCGACATAGATGGCGATGGTGCTGGCGCCGTGGTCCTTGGCGACCTGGGCGGCGACGATGGTCTCCTTGGTGCCGCGCATGGACACGACGACGGCCAGGGTGTTCTCGTTGACGTAGGCCGGGGTGGCGTGCACGAACTCGTTGCTGGTGTAGCTGGAGCTCACGACCTGCGTGGCCTCGTGCTCCATAAAGTACTGGGCAGGATAGTTGCCGCCGTTGGATCCGCCGGCGCCAATCCACACGACGCGCTTGATGCCGCCCTTGTCAGCCTTGTCAGCCAAAACCTGGGAGACGACGTCCTTAACCTGTTCCTGAGTAGTCATCGTGCATCAGCCTTTCTTCTCGTTTGATGCTCTCGATGGCATACAAGTTACATACATGTTTTGGTTATGTCGACTAGTTGTATGCTATATTTGTCTTAGAAATTTTGCTGATGCGGTTTTCGATAACTAGCTACCAGCGGTTTTATTGTTGTATTGAATACATGCTTGATTAGGCTCGCATACAAGTTAGATACAGGTTGATCGCATGAACGCTTCATCTAAAAAGAAACTGAGCCAGTACGAGCGCTTGGCGGGCATGTTGCGCGACCGCATCGCCGCCGGCATCTACGCACGCGGAGACAAGCTGCCGTCCGAGATGGAGCTCATGGACGAATCGGGGCTGTCGCGCAGCACCGTGCGCCACGCCCTTAAGGTGCTCGTTGATGAGGGCCTGGTGCGCACCGAGCGCGGGCGTGGCGCCTTTGTGGCCGACACGCCGGCGCTCCACGAGAACAACCTGGTGTTTTCGAGCTATACGGCGCAGGTCCAGGGTCAGGGCATGAAGCCCACCACGCGCACGGTGGACTCGGGCTTTACCAAGGCGGGCGGCAGCATAGCCAAGTTCTTTGATGCCGCCGTGGGCAGCAAGCTCGTCAAACTTGTCCGTCTGCGTTATCTGGACGATGCGCCACTGTGCCTGGAGACCACCTATCTACCACCGAGCTTTGAAGCACTCATCGATCGCGATATCAACGGTTCGCTCTACGCCACGCTGCGCCAGGAATTCCATCGCGCGCCGGCACAGGGACATAAGACCTTTGAGGTGTGCTATGCCTCGCAAAACGAGGCGTTTTTGCTCAACGTCGAGCGCGGGCAGGCGCTGATCCTGATCACCGACTACGTCTACGACACCGACGGCCGACCGCTCCATGTCTCCAAGCGCATCCAGCGCACCGACCGTGCCAAATACACCGAGCCCATCGGCTAACCTGCCAAAATAAACCTGTCCCTAAATGGTAGGTTTGGGGAGGTCGGGGAACCAGGTTGGCTTAGGTTGGTTGGACGTGCGCTCGGCCAGGACCAGCTCCATCCAGCACATGTCGTACCAGCGGCCGAACTTTTGGGCGCAGCGGTCGAAGGCACCCACCAGGCGATACCCCATATGGGCATGGAAGTCTTGGCTGTTGTGCGTCAGATACTCGTCGTCCCTGTCGTGCGGCACGGCGATGAGGGCGCACATGTTGGTGATGCCCATCGCAATCAGGCACTGCTTGAGCGCATCGTGCAGCTTGCGGCCCAGCCCGCCGTGGCGCACGTCGCGCGCCAGGTAGATCGACGTCTCGACCGACCAGTCGTATGCCTCGCGGCTGTTGAGCGGGCTCACATAGGCATAGCCTACCGGACGCCCTTCCAGCTCCATCACCAAATACGGATAGCGCTTGAGCGTACGCTCGATGCGCCCGGCGAACTCCTCAACGCTCGGCACCTCGTATTCGCAGGTAATCGCCGTCTGGCGCACATACGGCTCATAGATGGCAAGCAACGCCGGCGCGTCTTCGGGCGTCGCCAGGCGAATCGTCGGCTCGGACATCTCGGTCATACAACCCTTCTCCCCCAAAGCAAAGGCCACCCTGCGCCAAACCCGGCGCAAGGCGGCCCCTCGTCATTACATCAGGCTACAGGACAGCCGCCAACGCGTCGATGTCCTCCTGTGTCGTGGCCCAGCTGGTGCAAAAGCGCACCACCGTGTGGGTCTCGTCGTACTTTTCCCAGTACTCGATCGAGGCGTGCTCGCGAATGCGCGCCATGTCCTCATTGGGCAGAATCACGAACTGCTGGTTGGTGGGCGTCTCCAAAAAGAACTGGTAGCCGCGCTCGTGCAGCACACGACGCAGCGCCTGAGCCGTCTCGATCGCCTGTCGACCAATCTCAAAATACAAGCCGTCGGTAAAGAGTGCCTCAAACTGCACGCCCGTCAGGCGGCCCTTGGCCAACAGCGCGCCGTGCTGCTTAATGCGCGGAATGGGATGTGCCGGGGCGTGCATGCCGCAGAACACCACAGCCTCGCCGCAGAGCGCGCCACACTTGGTGCCGCCGATGTAGAACACGTCGCACAGCTGCGCCAGCCCGGGCAGGGTAATGTCGCACTCATCGGCCGCCAGCGCATAGGCCAGGCGAGCACCGTCCACAAACAGCGGAATCTCGCGCTTCTGGCATACCGCATGAATCGCCGCGAGCTCGGCCTTAGAGTACAGCGTGCCGTACTCGGTCGATAGGCTCACGTACACGGCGCCCGGGAACACCGTATGCTCGTAGCTCTCGTTTTCGTAGAACACCTGGATATAGTTCTCGAGGTCCTCGGCGTGCATCTTGCCCTCGTAGCCGGGGATGGTGAGCACCTTGTGGCCGCCAAACTCAATGGCGCCCGCCTCGTGGCAGGCGACGTGGCCGGTCTCGGCAGCAACGACGCCCTCGTACGGCGCGAGCAGCATGTCAATCACCGTCGCGTTGGCCTGCGTGCCGCCCACCAGAAAAAACACGTCGGCATCGGGGGCCTGACAGGCCTCGCGGATAAGCTGCTTGGCACGCTCGGTGTGCGCATCGGTACCGTAGCCGGGCTGCGGCTCCATATTGGTGTCGACGAGCGCCTGCAGCACTGCCGGATGTGCGCCGTGGGAATAATCGTTGTTAAACGCGAGCATGGCAATCCTCTCTTACCGGGTATCGGCCAGATGATTCAAACGGAGCTATTGTACGCCGTTGGGATAGGCAATGCGCGCGGCAAGGCACTCAAGTGCCAGTACCAGGGCAAAACCGCAGCTCACGTCACTCAAAAAGTGCGCACCGATCACGATGCGCCCAAAGGCGACGAGCGCCGCGATCACAGCCGCCGCCCAAAAAATCACGCGGCGACGCGACGGTTTTTCCTTAAAGGCTGCCGTGGGAAGCCCGGCGAGCATAAGGCCGATCGCCGCATGCGCCGTGTGTCCGCTCGCAAACGACTTGAACCCGTCCTTGATCACGCCGGCGGCGATATAGGTCCACTTGTCGGGATTGCCGATCACCCACCACGGCTGAAAATTGAGCCCCGGCGTGACCTCGATCACGCGCATGCGCGGGCGCGACCACAGTGGCTTGACGATCACGTTGAGGATGATGGCCTGAGCGATCCACACGGCAAGCACCATCAACGCCCAGCGCGTGAGCTCGTCGGGCTCGGTCGTGCGCGTGAGGCGATAGACGATAAGGTTGGCAGCGATGACCAGCACAAACGTCAGCACCAACTGAGCCGCAATGAGTTTACCGCCAACCCTCAGGGACGAAACGATCTCGTAGCCGGTCAGGCCAACGTTGACGAGGATGCCGAGCGCGGCAAGCCATTTGCTGCCCCTGGAGTCGGGACGCACCGCGCGCACGAGCATAACGCCCGCGATGCTCGCCGTCAGCTCAAACGGCAACTCGCCAGCGGCCTCGATAAAGCGGCCGTACATGCTGCCGATGTTGAACAGCGCGCTCGAGATCTGATAATCGAAGAAACTGCCCACGCCCAGACAAAGACACAGGACAACCGCGATAGCGGCGGCGTCTTTCTTGTAGATGTACCCGAACATGCTTTCCTTTCGATGGGGCTGGAATCAACCTGCGAGGTGGCGGGGCAAAGAACAACTGGTAGCTCTGCCCCGCCACGCCCCCTACTTGTTAGTCATCGTCGCTCGCGCCTAATTGCTGCAGCAGCATGAGTGCCGCGGCCACGGGGCCGGTGCCGTCGTTGGCGTCGAGACCGCGACCCAGGCCGCTGCCCGCGCCGGCGCCCGCCTTGTAGGGCACCGACAACTTGCGGCTCTTGGGGAAGTTCACCGCGCCATAGCGGGTCTTAAGCTCAAAGGCCACCTTCTTGGGCACGTCGACGCCCAAAAACGTGATGCGACCGCCGCTGAGCGTGACGCTCTCGAGCCCCAGGCGCTCGCCGCGAATGCGGATGCGCGCGCGATTGAACAGGTTGAGTCCCGCCAACGGCAGCTCACCATGCGCGGCCTCGGTCTCTTCCTGCACCTCGTCAATGCTCTCCAGGTCCTCGGCCGCTGCGAGCTTACGGTACACGAGCACGCGCTGGTCCACCGCCGGCAGGTACTCCTCGGACAAGAAGTAGTCGGCCGGCAGGTTAATACCCACGCTCGCCGCCTCCACGCCGGCATCGTCGTCGCCGCGCGCCTCGGCCACGGCCTGTCCCAGCATCTGCGTAAACAGGTCAAAGCCCACACTCGACAGGTTGCCGTGCTGCTCGGCGCCCATAAGCGAGCCGGCGCCGCGGATCTCCAGGTCGCGCATGGCGATGCGCATGCCGCTGCCCAGGTCCTGGAATTCGGAAAGCGCGGTCAGGCGCGCCGTTGCCTCCTCGGTGAGCGGCAGCTCACCCGGGAACATAAAGTACGCGTAGGCCTGCGTGGCAGAGCGGCCCACACGGCCCTTGAGCTGGTAGAGCTGCGCCAGGCCCAGGCGCTGCGAGTCCTCGATGATGAGCGTGTTGGCGGTCGCGTTGTCGATGCCGCTTTCCACGATGGTCGTGGCGATGAGCACGTCGATCTTTTTGGTCGCGAACTCGATCATCACGTCCTCGACCTCGCGCGGGCTCATCTTGCCATGCGCCACGCCCACACGTGCCTCGGGCGCGGCCTCGTGCACGCGCGCCACGGCATCATCGATGGTCTTGACGCGGTTGGACA
Source organism: Collinsella sp. (assembly GCA_036551635.1). GTDB lineage: Bacteria > Actinomycetota > Coriobacteriia > Coriobacteriales > Coriobacteriaceae > Collinsella. The sequence goes on along the minus strand of JAXKEA010000036.1, from coordinate 8,944 downwards.
CGTAATACACCTGACCGCCGCGGCCCACCTCCAGGCGAATCGCCGCACTCACCACGTCGGGGTCGTACTCCCCCACGTGCACGATCACGGGACGACGCCCGGTCGGCGGTGTGGTGATCAGGCTCATGTCGCGCACGCCGCTCGTGGCCATCTGCATGGTTCGCGGAATAGGCGTTGCCGAAAGCGTGAGCACGTCGATTTGCTCACGCAGGTTCTTGAGCTGCTCCTTGTGCTGCACGCCAAAGCGCTGCTCCTCGTCGATGATCACCATGCCCAGGTTCTTGGGGTTCACGTCGGCAGAAAGCAAGCGGTGCGTGCCGATGAGCACATCAATCGTGCCCTCGGCAAACGCCTTGAGCGCGCGCTTCTGCTGCGCCGGGGTGCGGAAGCGGCTGAGCACTTCGACCTCCAGGCCAAACGGAGCAAAGCGCTCAAAGAACGTCTCGTAGTGCTGCTGGGCCAGAATGGTCGTGGGGCAGAGCACCATGACTTGGCGGCCGGAGTCCACGCACTTAAACGCCGCGCGCAGGGCAACCTCGGTCTTGCCGAAACCCACGTCGCCGCACAGCAGGCGGTCCATGGGCTTGGGCGCCTCCATGTCGGCCTTGATGTCGGCGATAGCCTCCAGCTGGTCGCGCGTCTCGTCGTAGGGGAAGCTCTCCTCCATCTCGATCTGCTCGGGCGTGTCGGGCGGGCAGGCGATACCGGTAATCGACGAGCGGCGCGTATACAGATCGACCAGGTCAAACGCCAGCTTTTTGGCGTTCTTGCGTGCCTTGTTGGTGGCACGCGTCCAGTCGGCGGTATTGAGCCTGGTCAGGCGCGGCTTGTCACCGTCGGGACCGACGTATCGCGTGATGCGGTCGACCTGCTCGAGCGGCACGTAGAGCTTGTCGCCGTCGGCATATTCCAGCAAAAAGTAGTCGCGCTCCTTGCCGCCCACTTCTTGGCGCGCGATCTCGCTAAAGAGTGCGATGCCGTGAGTGGCGTGCACCACGTAGTCGCCCGGCTTAAACGGGAATGTGATCTGCGTAATGTCCACCTTGCGGCGGCTGCGCGCGCGGTTGGCGTCCATGCGGGCGTTGAGGTCGGCAATCGAGAACACGGCCAGGTTGGCATCGGGCACCACCACGCCCTGCGGCAGAGCGGCATCGACAAAGGTCACGCGTCCGCGCGAGATAGTAGGCACGGCGGCGCCGGCGGCTGCCTGGGCGGCACCTGCCTCGAGCGAGCGGGCGTTGAGCGCATCGGCCTTGCGCTCGCGAATTGCAGCATGGGCATCCTGACGGGCAGCACGGTCGGCAGAATCTGCCGCCGCCACGCGCACGCGCTCGCCAATGACGCCGGCGTTTTCGGGCGCCGCGGTCAGCGATTCCTCAAAGGTAATGCCCTCGTCGCCAAAGGTGAGCTCCATCGACTCGCGCGCACCGCGGTCGGGAATGGCAAACACGCAGGCGTAACGCTTGCCCACGACTTCCTGAATGCGCGTCATAAAGCGATTGTCCGAACCCGCGATGGCCGGCTGCTCAATCTTGAGCTCGGCCGTAACCGCACCGCCGGCACGGATGAGGCTTACGTAGTTCAGGCGCTGCTGAGCACCAAAATCGAGCTGCTGGGCACGTACATACAGGCCATCCAGTCGGTCGACCCCCGCCTCGCCGGCACGGGCCTCGATATCCTCGTAGGCACGCAGGCAATCGTCGAACAGCGAGCGCGGCTCGGACAGCACCACGAGCGCCTTGCCGCTCACGTGCGCCAGCGGGCTCACGGTCTGGCCGTACATCACCGGCAAAAAGCGGTCGAGCTCGGGCGTGACGATGCGCGCATCCACCATCTCGAGCAGCGCTGCCAGTTTGCTGTCGTCCTGGCTGGCGCGATAAAGCGCCACATGCATGTTGTGGACGGCCTCGTCGGTAAGCGCCAGCTCACGGCAGGGGAAGATCTCGATGCTGTCCTCGTTGCCGATGGTCTGCCCCGTTGAGCTCACCATGCGACGGATGCGATCGATCTCGTCGCCGAAGAACTCGATGCGCACGGGCGCTTTTTCCTGCGCGGGGAACACCTCGACGGTGTCGCCGTGCACGCGGAACAGACCAGGCGCGTCGGCGGCGCCGGCATTGGTGTAGCCCATGCCCACCAGGCGCTGCGGCACCTCGTCAAAAGGAATCTCCTCGCCCACCGCGAAGGTCGTGGACTCCCAGTAGCGGCTCTCGACTGGCGGCACGCAACGCAGCAACGCGCGGGCCGAGGCGACCATGATGCAGTTGTCACCGCGAACGATGCGTCCCAGGGCCTCGCAGCGCTGGGCAACCACAGCATCGTCGGGCGCCTGCTCGCGCCACGGATAGTCCTTGCGCTCAGGAAAACGACACACGTGCGCCAGGCCCACGTAGGCGGCAAGGCTACGCGCGGCGCGATCGGCCGCATCCTCGCCGCTCACAATGTAGACCGTCGGGCGCGGACGGCGCGCAAACTGGGCGGCCGCCATAAGCGTGCGGCCCGACTGCGACACAGCCAGCGTCACGTCCTCGCCAGCATCGAGCCCGGCCTCGACGGCCTGCAAGGCCTCGGCAGTGTAGAGCTGCGCGGCTATACGGTGAATGAGCATGCTGTTCCTCCGGCATTGCAACGCCAAAAGCCCGCCGGGGCAAGCTCGGCGGGTCGTACGTCAAATACATTGCCTGTCATGGTAGCGCATGGAGAGGACTCCGGCTCAAGGGCAAACCCAGCCCCGCAAAAAACGCCAGACGAAGATGCGTTCCGCCCTACCCCGCTACGCGCACGCTGGGGCACAAATCTGCCAGCGGACACTCGTCACACTTGGGCTTGCGGGCATCGCAGATCTCGCGGCCGAAGGTAATCCACTGGTGGTTGACCGACTCCCAATACTCGTGCGGCAAGATCTTGAGCAGGTCCTGCTCGGTCTTGAGCGGTTCCTTGGCGTGCGTCTTGGGGCTCAGCATCAGGCGGTGCGCAATGCGGTTGACGTGCGTATCCACCGCAATGCCCTCCACAATGCCGTACCCCACGTTGAGCACAATGTTCGCCGTCTTGCGTCCCACGCCCGGCAGCTTGACGAGCTCCTTCATGTCCGCCGGCACCACACCGTCGTAGTCGGCGACGATCATCTGGGCGGCTTCCACAGCATGCTTGGCCTTGCTCTTGTAGAAGCCGAGCGACTTGATCGTGTCCGCCACGTCGGCCACGCTCGCCCCAGCCATGGCCTCGGGCGTAGGCCACTGGGCAAACAGCCGGGGCGTCACCTTGTTGACTTGCGCGTCGGTCGTCTGCGCCGAAAGAAGCACGGCGATCAACAAGCGAAAGGGGTTATCGTGGTCCAAAAAGCACTCGACCGGGCCATAGCGACGGTTGAGACGCTCGCACACCTCGATGGCGCGCTCGCGCTTAGCGGCATTGGTCTCGCGCGGCATAACGACTCCTCGGCTCGACGGAAACATAGCTTCATGGAAACGATTGTCCCACGTACGGGGCCCTTAAGCCTCCAAAAATGCGCCGGTTTGACGGCTCCACAGGCTCGCGTACTCGCCGCCCGCCTCGACAAGCCGCGCATGCGTGCCGTCCTCGACGATCTCACCGTCCGCCAGCACCACGATGCGGTCGAGCGCCGCCACGGTTGACAGGCGGTGTGCCACCACAATGGAGGTGCGCCCGCGCATCAGGTTCTCGAGCGCCTCCTGCACCAGCGCCTCGGACTCGCTGTCCAGGGCAGAGGTCGCTTCGTCGAGCACCAGAATCGGAGCGTCCGTTAGAATCGCGCGCGCAATGGCCACGCGCTGACGCTGGCCGCCCGAAAGCTTCACGCCGCGCTCACCCACCATGGTGTCAAAGCCACGGGGCAAGCGGTCGATAAACTCAAGGGCATTGGCCAGACGAGCGGCCTCGCGAATCTGCTCGTCGGTGGCGTCGGGGCGGCCGTAGGCGATGTTCTCGCGAATGGAACGATGGAACAGCAGTGCCTCTTGCGGCACGTAGGCAACCTGGCGACGCAGGCTCTGCTGCGTGCAGCGCGAGACATCCTGACCATCGACGAGCACGCGGCCGCCCTGCACGTCGTCCAGGCGTAGCAGCAACTTGGTGAGCGTCGTCTTACCCGAGCCCGATTTGCCCACCAGACCCACGCGCTGGCCAGCCGCCACATGGAGCGTCAGGTCGTCGAACACGCTCTCGCCCGCCGCAGCGTCACGGTACGCAAAGCTCAGGTGCTCAAAATCGATCGCGCCCTCGGTCACCTTGAGCTCGGGGCGTCCGGGTCGTCTGCTACTAGGCGCGGCTCGTCCAGCACGCGCGTCATCTCGGCGGCGTCGCCCAGCGCGCGGTTGATGCGCTGCATCATGGAGCTCACGTAGTTCAGGCGCATGGTGAGGTTGTACGTGTAGGCAAAGATCATGACGAGTGCACCGGCCGAGATGCCAAACCACGCGTTGCCGCCCGCCACGAACACGCTCACCACGGCCATGGTGATGACGATAAGGCCCGAGGTCGTAAAGTTGCGCTGCATCATGGCGTGCATCGAGACCGTCTCGGCATCGCGCGCGGCGCGGTCGGCGGCGTCGAACAGGTCGCGCTCAAAGTCCTCGCGCCCGCAGGTCTTAACGGCCAGAATGTTCGTGACCGCGTCGGACAGCACGCCCGACAGCTTGTTCTGCGCGGCAGACGTCGCGGCCGAAAGCGGCATGATGCGCTTGTACATGAGCCAGACAAACGCGATGTAGACGACCATGATACCCACCAGGATCACGGTAAACGTGGGCACCACCGGGGCGAGTGCGGCCACGGTGCAGATGACCGAGGTGATGGTGGGGATGAGCGAATACACCGTTACGTCCACCAGGCCCGTGTAGCCGCTCATAAAACGGCTCGTCTGGCTCACAAGCGATCCGCCAAAGCGGCTGGTATGGAATGTCATGGATTGGTTGGAGAGCGTGTCGAAGCACAGGCGCGCCAGGTGATAGTTGCCCGCGATCTCGAGCTTGTAGACGGTGTAGTCCTGCAGCTTGGAAAGAATCTGGCCCACCAGATTAACGAGTACGAGCGCCAGGATGTAGGGGCCGAAGACCTCAAACACCTGGTCGCCCGCCACGGGACCGGCCTGGACGCGGTCGACGATAAGCGCCATCACATAGGTGTTGGCAAAGGTAAGCAAAAAGATGTAACCCGCCGACGAGAACACCGAGAGAAAGACGATCAGCGGCTGCGTGCGTGTGACATCCCAAAAACGCCGGAGTGTACGGCGCACGGTCGAGCGCTTAAGCGGACTGGTGCTTCTCTGAGACATGGACTTCCTTTCGCATCCGGCAGGTCGAACAGCCATTGTTGCACATTGGAGCATGCTCCAGGCAAGTGCGATACGAAAAGCGGCGGGGCGCCCGCGTTTGCGCTGGCGCCCCGCCGCCCGTTGCAGCTAGTCCTCGTCCTCTTGATCTGCGAGCAGGCCGGCGGACATGAGCCCCAAGATCTCGTCGGCTTGGCCGGCATCTTCCAACGCGTCGATGTCCTTGAGCTTGCGCTCCATGACGTTGGTGCGTGTGGTGATGATGCCCTCGACCGTTTTGCCCGCGGTCTCGATCTGCTGCTGGGCGCGGCGCAGCGCCGCCTGGTAGCGCGGCAGCTCGGCCTTAACGGCAGAGAGTACGCGCAGCACGTCGTCGGTACGTTTTTGCAGCTTAAACGTCTGATAGCTCATCTGCAGGCTGTTGAGAATGGCGGCCATGGTGCTGGGGCCGGCCACGTTGACGTGATAGTCGCGGCCCAGGGTCTCGATAAGTCCGGGGCGGCTGACAATCTCGGCGTACAGCCCCTCAAACGGTACGAACATGATGCCGAAGTTGGTGGTCGCCGGCACGCTCAGATACTTTTCGCAGATGTCCTTGGCCTCGCGCTTGACCATCGTATCGAGCGTCTTGCGCGCGGCCGCCACGGCATCGGCGTCGCCCGACTCCTGTGCGTCGAGCAGGTGCTCGTACGCGTCGCCCGGAAACTTAGAGTCGATCGGCAACAGCACAGGGTCACCCTCGTCCACCGGCAACTTGACGGCAAACTCAACGCGCTCCGAAGCGCCGGGCTTGGTGGCGACGTTTTCCAGATACTGATCGGGCGTCAGGATGTCCGCCAAGATCGCACCCAGCTGAACCTCGCCCAAAATGCCGCGCGCCTTCACATTGCCCAATACGCGCTTAAGGTCGCCCACGCCGGTGGCAATGGACTGCATGTCGCCCAGCCCCTTGTACACGGCCTCGAGCTGGTCGCTCACCTGCTTAAACGATGCCGACAGTCGGTCGTTGAGCGTGCGAGAGAGCTTCTCGTCCACCGTCGCACGCATTTGGTCGAGCTGCACGTTGTTGTCTTTGCGGATGGCGCCCAGCTGAGCATCGACCGTCTCGCGCACCTTGTCCAGGCGATGCTCGATGCCTTCGCGGTTGGCGCCAAGCTGTTGGGCCGTCTCGCGGCGCAGGTCATCCATACGGTCGCCGGCCTGCGAGAACTCGCGCGCAATGGTCAGGTAGCGTTGCTGCTCTACGGCGGCGTCGGTCGTCTGCTGCTGCGCGATGGCATTTGCCGTGCGGCGGGTTTCGGCCAACGCGACGTTCAGGGTGTCGAGCGTGCTGTTGGCCTGCTCGAGCGCTGCCAGCGTTTCCGCGCTACTGTCGCCACGCTCCCGCAGCTCGGCACGCAGGCTCTTGAGCTGGAGGGCGCAAGCCACAGCAACCCCCACCGCCACCAAGGCGATCACAACAAGCACAATATCAATAGCAGACATAAACTCCGCCCAACAAACCCAATCGAGCACCAATCAAAACCGCGATCAATCTTACCCCGCCACACGCACCGGGCGGCCGGCCCCTTCTTGGGTGCCCCTCTCCTCCGCATATTCCATAATGCGACGCGCCGTCTCCCTGCTCACCTTTGAGTCATCGCCGGCCAAGTATGCGTATACGTTTCCTTTATTCAGGTGCAGAGCACGGCAGAGGCCATAGCGCGTTACGCCCGATTCCTCCAATGCTTCCAGTATTCTTTTTCGCATCAGGGCGTTGATCCTTCTGTTCGCCACCGGCTTTTCCTTCACCGCTCTATACGCACGCCAAACGTTGGCATAACGATTAGGAAGCTCACTTTTGGCGCATAAAGATATTATGTTACCCGCTTGACCGTACAAGGACAAAACGTCTCGGTAATCCTCTTCCATCCACGAGCCCTCGGATAAACCCAGAACGTATTCGGCTTTTCCTTGCGCCAAAGCAAGCAAAAACAGAGGCTCCGCCACGCGCGGCGCAACCGTCGTCGCCTGCTCAACCAGCTTTCTAAAACTCAGTGACTGCTGTCCGGATAGCTCTCGGCAATAGCCTTTTAAGAATCCCTCAAAGGTCAGATTCAACCGAGCACCTCCTTTTTGTATTGCCTGTATGCACAGACCATCTCTTGATAACTCCGCTCCGAAGGCGACGACGCCAGCGCCTCTCCCTCGTCGAATATAAGCCGTTCGAGCAACCCCCAATCAAGTCGGTCGACGAATGCCTGACTATGAAGATCGATGATGTCGTTCGGACGACAGGCATAGAGCTTCATTACCGCCAGGTCCTCCAAGGATGGCGTAAAGTACCTGATAAAACGCGCCCCAATATCCAAGGGAATCAAACGATCTTCGTAATTGAACGGCATCTGATTACAATATGCCACCGCCATACCATTCACCTCGGGGTATCGAGCTATGATCTCGCGGAGGCACCTATCTGCCTCAAACACATCAATGTCATGTGTAACCGAACGATTCGTCACATCGTTTAGCATGAAGGCGCTTCCTCCCACCAATACAACGTTCGGCCTGTCGTCTCTTGGACCTATTTCCAGCTCCGCCTCTTCGTCAATGCCCAAAAGAGTCTGTTCTAAATCCTGCTTATACATAACAAATCCTATTATTATTCATCTTCAATAATACTATTAAGTCGCATGACAGGACCCACAGGATGCGAGGATTCTACTCATGGCGATAATCCCTACACCCTAGAAGTCCTAATGTGACAAACGCTAACTCTCCCAGCCGGCGCGGATTGTTGTTATGACATCGCCTAGGCGCTGGCCGAGGGCTGACAGATGTTGGAGCACCTCGTTGGGCGATGCGCCGTTGAGGATGCACGTGAGGGCATACGACGCCAGAAAGATGGCCGCAAGCCCTAACGGGATGAGCACGATCATCGCCAATATGCGCAAGCGCTGGCCCACACGGCGACGACGCGCACGACGCTTGTCGAACGCGAGCTCCTGCGCATATGAATCTTGCTGTACGGAATAGGCCTCTGGCGCCGATTTACACCCGGGCACAGCTGCAGGTACAGCAGCGGGCACGACATTTTGCGCAAAGGGCTGGGCTGCCGCCCCTTGCATTTGCATCTCTATAAGCCGTTGCTGTTGGCGCAACATGCGCTCGGCTTGTTGCTGCGGAGTCTCAAGAAACAGATCCATGCTGGCCTCCAAAATCGGAGCATTCGACGCTTACGACCAGCATCCCGCACCGCCATGACCGCGACAACGCAATCGCCGGCAATAGCCACAAAGTTTCTTCTGCTCAAAAGCTGTCGAAAAGCTCAACAACTCCCCTACCAGCACTTTCTCTGAGCTTTTTTCGCCAACAATCTTTTGGCCTTCCACCCTTACGCCAACTGACCAAAATCTAACCAATAGCTTGACGAAAATTGTGGAGACCGGGACCCCACACAAAAAGTGCCGCCCCAAAGGGGCGGCACACAAACTTATTATCAGCTTTTCTGTAACGAGCATGCGACGACTCAACGCCGGGGCGCAGGGCGGGGAAACCTTTGCCTCGCGCGACCCTGCGAAGCCGTGAGCGAGAGGGGAAGGTTTCCCCGCCCTGCGCCCCGGCGTTGAGTCGTCGCATGCTCGTTACAGAAAAGCTGATAATAAGTTTGTG
>JAXKEA010000035.1:0-81468 GCA_036551635.1 Collinsella sp. | reverse complement strand
TCACCTCAATGGTCCTCCTAACGCCGGCGTGTTGGCACCACCAGCGTAGTGGCGGCGGGGAGGCACGGTGGCCATTATTCGGTGACCGGGATTGGTCAAAATAGTTTGACTATTAGCGGCTAAAATCGCCCGGCGCTAACAATTGGGCGGTAACCAATCTTTTGAACGAATGCGGCATTAGCCCTTTAGGTGGACCGCCCAATCAGCCAGGTCAATTTCAAACCCATTTATGGCAAACTCGACGTTAGGCATCATCTTCTGCATTTTCGGTGCCCCAGTGCTCTTCACGCCGAAGGTTCATTAGCCCAGGCTTCTGCAAAAACTCCGAAGGAATTGCCTCCATTGTTTTCCCCTTCGCATTATGGCGCCAGTCGGCAAGCGGAATATAGCAAACCTTTCGTGCTCGCGTAAGCCCGACATAATGCATATTCAGCGATTGTCGATATGCGTCATAGTCTTGATTCTCGTACTTATAAGGAGGCATGAGGAACTTATAGCAATCAAGACAGAACACAACGTCGAATTCAAGTCCCTTCGCCTTATGATATGTAAGCAGGTTCACCTCATCTTCGCGGGCAGGCCGAAAACCACCCCTAAGCTCATCTACATTGGAAAGAAGCTCGCCAAGATCGATGTGCGCCCTCGGGTCGTCTGCATCTCCAAGACAGAGCTCTTCTAACTTGCAAAAGGAATCGTAAAGACCATTCCATGAATCATCAGAAGCATCCTTCAAGGCCTGCAGAAGATCGTTAGCCGTAAACCTTGCACGAGACATTTGCTCCGCAGGGATATACCTGTCGAGAAATTCACCCACATAACCACCGGAATACAAAAACGCCAGTAGCTCCCTGAAGAATAAGCGAGAACGGCTGAAGCCGGCGTCAAGCTTCGTGGATACAACGATCTTTGAAGGAATGCGAAGAAGTCCTGCGTACCGCTCGATCATCTTGTTTGATGTAGACAAGAGGGCAAACTCATTGCGGCGGTCAATTCCGTATCGTTCGGCAATCACATCTAGATGCTCACGAATGGCATTGGCTATATTGCTTTCGTCGCCCGATACCTTAGCTAGTACAACCCTCTTATCTTGATAGGTGCGAGAAGGCGCTTGCGCCCCCAGAAGGCTTAGCGAATAGTCAACGATGCTTCGATGACACCGGTGGTTTTCAGTAATTTCGAAAGACCTGAAGCGCGGATCAGCAATCAGCTCCTTTAGAAAGGCGGAAGATCTTCCGTCATATGCGAAGATGGCTTGGTCGATATCCCCGAAAGCCACGCCTCGAATCCCGAGACCGACAAGCTCCATGAACAGCATATGCTGGGCAAGCCCGCAGTCTTGGTACTCGTCGATGAACACCGCCTTATACCGGGCGTGCAGGAAACTCCTCACGGCGGGGACGTGTTTCACCATGCAGTAGGCGACCTCGCTCAAAGACGAGACCGGCAGCGCTCCCAAGGAAAGTGCTTCGCGGATAAGATCCCAGCGGTCCTCGTTGGGGCTTACCCAATGGTCTTTAATCCTTGACGCGGGAACCAGCTGGTCATCATCGATTACATCAATTTTGACCATTCGACCAACGACATGGGGGACGAACTGTTGGATAATAATAGCTAGGCAGAAAGCATCGATCGTTCCGAAAAACGAATTGCCAGCACGCACCCCTAACCTGGAGCACCTGTCCCTAAGCTCAGCACTAGCCTTCCTGGTGTACGAAATGGCCACAACGCCCTGATAGCTCAAAAGACGTTCAGATGCTTTGACTATCATCCTTGCCATCGTAAACGTCTTGCCGCTGCCCGGTCGCGCCGAAACGACGGCGGACTCATCACAGGCGATAACCTTGGCCTGCTCCTCGCTAGGCTTAATCATCGCTGTGGCCCACAGAAGCCAGTAACTGGAGTCTTCTCAGCGGCTTGCAAAAGGCGCTTTCCGCAAGACATCCCAACTCGCTTGAATGATTAGCAATGAACGCATGCATGCCCTCTGCCTTTCGCACAGTCATCGCGGCGTAAAGCTCTTCCGGGTCATCCACGTCATAATGCTCTTCCAGAACTCCGCGGAGATCGCTCGCGATGAGATCGTACTCAAGATCGCGACCTGAAAGATAAATGCCATCAAATTCAAGAGCACGGCGCAGCTCATTCGCCGCGGTCACAACTTCAATAGGGATCGCCGGTCCGCCATCCCAGGCTAATAAATCTTTGAATTTCAGCCATAACGCTTCGGCTTTGGAATGTCCGAGCGATTCAACGATGCTGTATGCACGGGCAACGCCGGCAAGCCTGTATCGTTCCTTATTTGGGACCTTGAATACATCGTTATCGGTGCGTAATGCCCAAGGAATCCCGAGCGCCTCGCAGCAAAGCACATAAGGCTTGAAACCGATCCCATCCACAGAGAGAACCGACAAATTTTCTCTGTCAAGGTCTATGCCGACGGCTGTTGCAAGGGCGCGGAAGAAGACGATTTCCGAAGGCCCTTCCACCAAGAACACTCCGCGGCTGAAGAACACCTCCGCGACGATTGGGTTAAGACGATAACCCAAGGCATCGACTTCCCTTCCGAGCTCGATGCCGGAGCACGTGGGTTTGCCCTCGCTGCCCATCTTTACGAGCGCGTCGGAAGCAAACCGCTCGACAATCTGAGGTGAATGGGTCGTTAGCAGAACCTGCCCGTCAATGCAGCTAGAAAGATACTTAGCCAATGCCCGCTGCTGCTGCGGATGAAGGTGCGCCTCAGGCTCCTCTATGGCGACGATGCTCACCTTCTCAACGGGTTTCTTAATGTTTCTTTGAGAAAGCCAAGTGGAGAAGAACAGTTGGTTGCTCCGGCCCTCGCCGCCAAAAGTCAAAGGAGCATCGTCCGACAGATAAGCAAGCTGAAGGTTGTCAAGCAGCTTGCCCGCGTCCGTGTTTCCAGCCACAAGACGGGCTTCGTGACCCTCGTTCAAAGCTGACATCCTGCCATCTCATCGTTCACGGATTTAAGAGCATTAGTTATGTAATGGAGCCCGCTAATTCCGTCGTTCAGCGATTCGATGCTGTTTTGGATCTCTTCGATCGAAACGTCGTCGTCATGAGCATCGTCTTCGTTTCGTGAATTGCGTGCGGCCTGAAGCAGGGCATTCTGGCTGCGCTTTAGGAAGCGGGCGGCGTCGCGGGTGCTGTTAACGTACTCGAGCACCAGATGCTTGATATAGAACCGTGACTGCACGGGCTCGAAGCCGGCTTTTTCATTTCCGACCAGGAACTTATAGTCCCCTTCTCGGTTGCAGGTATAACCAACAACAGTTCTGCCTTCGTCCAAATTGCCTCCGAATACGCTGATCAGGCAATCCTCACGGACGTCGCATAATGTCGCAGTTATCTCCACTCGATCAGGATTAGTTTTACAGTTGAAATCGGACGTAGTTAGCTCGAAATCCCTGGCGGAGAGGCTGGGATCGAAAAGAATCCTCAACGCATACAAGAAGTTTGTCTTCCCCGAATCGTTAGGCCCGAAAATAAGAGTCTTTTCCCCAAGCTCGACAACAGCGTCGTCGAAGTTACGGAAACCCTTAATATGAACTTCTTCGATTTTCATGATTGGACCACCGCCGCATTTATCCCTTTTAGTTCAACGAAATTATTTATTCTCTGCCACCCACGCATCGCCGGAGTCTTTCACCCACAAGCGCCATGCATACGTCGTACTGCTTTATAAGTTCGTTCATTGCAGCATTCAACTGTGATTCGCTATGCGACTCGAGCGTCACTCGGCGTGTTTTATCTCGGTACAAAGTCATGGCGTCGTTCAGGTCGTCTCCAGGCAAACGTGCGCTGAGTAGAAGGATATCCTCTAAAAAAGCCCGTTGAGCTTCAGAATCGTTGTCGTCAATAATCCACTCGATAGAATTTCTTTCGGTCGCGGCGTACTTCAGCATTTGGGTATAGCACTTAGCGTTTGCGCGCATACTGCGCTGAATCGTCTCTTGAAGACGTGTCAGGTTCTCCCTTTCGTATTGCCGCCAATCGTCCTCAAGCGCTAACCTTCTTTTCTTGTCTTCAAGCTCGTTTTGGTGTCTGATAGTCATACGCGTAGCGAGCAGTGTTACGCCGCCGCCAATTAGGGTGCCTACTAGGGAGGGAAGCATGGATGCAACTGAATCAAGAATCGAGACAAGAATAGATTCATCCACCATCTTTGGCCCCCAATCAAATTAATAACCCGTAGTAAACCAGCTTGGTTTGTGATTTTACATCCTGAATAACCAACTATAGCCGTCGATACGAGCTCATTGCCGATTCCAGGTGCACCTACATCCCCTCCCCTCCCCGACTTTGTCTAAAAAGTTCGCTGTTGTTGACCGGTATTACCGTAAAATTAACCCCACATACATATACACGGAGTGCTGGCCTGGCGCCGCCTCCGGGCCTTGGCGCCCACCATATCGAGAGGCACCGCTATGAAACGAGTCTTTTACTACTCGCTCTGCGCAGTTCTTTGTGTTTCCATGCTTAGTGCAGCAATACCTGTTAGGGTTATAGCGGAAGAAGGACGGCAGCAAGAAGCCACTGCGGAGCAGGCCGATTCTAGCGCGGCAGACGCTCCGGGCGACAGCCCGGCAGCCGACATCAATACAAATGTGAGCGGTAACGAGCTCAGCCAAGGCGAATCCGATTTCGCGAATCCAATTTCACATCAGGCGAAACCTCAGGTTTCCCTAGCATCCGACATGTCGCCTGATTCGGAACAAGCCACAAAGGCCGCAATAAGTGGATATCAGCACAGCGATAGCGCTACTAACGGCAGCGTCACTCTCACTGTCGAATGGAACGATCCAGTACTTGGACAGCCAACGACCTTCCATGTGAGCGCAACAGGCGGCAGTGGCAGCTATCTTTTCCGGATGGATGCGCCCTCGTACTCCAATCCCAATGAATACGCCTACGAGCCGGTCGCAGATCCAAGCCGCGGAGAGTGGACAAAGTACACCGACGCGTGCGTAAGCCACGACTTCACGTTCACGACGATGGCTACCGGAACATACAACTTCCGCTTTTACCTCATGGACAAGGCATCGGGCGTTTACTACTTGCGCACCAACACGTATATTCAGGTTGCGGATGATGTGTATCCCAGCGTTGCGAGCATTGTTGATGCGGCAGTTTCCCAGGCCAAGCAAAACACAAATGGCTCCGAATACGAAATAGCCCTCTATCTCCACGACTGGCTTCTCGATCAGCTTGAGTACGACAATTCGCTCAAGTGGTCTTCGGCGGAAAGCGCTCTCACGAGGGGGCTTGGCACTTGTCAGGCCTATGAATCGGCGTACGCTAAGCTTCTTTCCGCCGCAGGTATAGAAAACGCCGAAACCCGCGATACCTATGATGGGCATACGTGGAATGCGGTTAAGCTAGATGGCGAATGGTATCAGGTCGACTGTACCTGGGATGACACGTCAGATAACTTCTACGGTGATCTAGATCAGCGTCATCTGTACTTCTGCCTCACCGACGAGCTCATGGCAATTGCGCATCCGGGGCACGGAAAGATTTATACCTCCGACAATTACGCCACCCGCTCAAATAGTCTTATGAACAACTACTACGTCCGCAAAGGCAAGGCTGACGAGTGGGCCGGCAAGTATGTCGAACGGATCCAGAAACACCTTGACGCTCGCGAGGAGAGCTTTTCCATAGATGCTGATAACCAGTCCTTCCCGCCCAGCATCAGCGGCATCCAGAACGGCATTATCGTCTACACCATGAATCAACGCGAGTGGAAGGCAGGCGACGCCAAGGCCAAGCTCACCGCCACTTCCAACGTCACCACGACATCAAGCAACAGGTGGACCGCAAAGTACGATTTCAAAATCGAATACCAAAGCGAGCCATCAAATCCGAAGCAAATTGTCCCCGACGGCGAGTACGCCATAGCAAACGCCGGGTCGGCCACGGCGGTGCTCGACATCTCAGGCTGCTCCTCGGAGAACGGCGCAAACGCCCAGCTCTGGAAGCGCAACGGGTCCGGAGCCCAGCGCTTCAGACTCACCTATGACAGCGGGCTCGGCGCCTACGAGATCGTCTGCTGCGGGACCGGACTGGCGCTCGACGTGAAGAGCGCCGACTTCTCCTCGGGAGCTAACGTCCAGCAGTATTCCAGGAACGGCACCGCCGCCCAGAGGTGGCTGATAGAGGCACGCGAGGACGGCACATACACGATAGCTTCGGCGGGCAACCCCGGCCTGGCCCTCGATGCGAAGTGGGGCTCCACCTCGGACGGCACAAACGTGCGCATCTTCACGGCAAACGGAACCTCCGCGCAGGGTTGGAAGCTAGTATCTATAGCAAGCTAAACCGATAATGTCAGATAGGGCAAATCGCCCTTTATACAGAAATTAGAATTTTAAGGAATCCAACTGTTTAGATAACGAGTGATGCGGCACCCACACTAAGCAAAGGCAAGTCGCGTCGGTCATCAGGATATGACTCACCATCTTTGCTGTCGGCCGCCATCTGTCGTGCACCCGGTTGCCTCCCCCTGGGGGTAGACATGCCAGTCAAGGTAGGTCTTGCGGGTTCCGAGGGATCACCCCCGTGAAGCGCAACAGTTAACATTTGATCTAGCGCATAGGTCGTTCATTATCTCCATCCGGTACAGATAAACCGGTTCGTTATCGTTGTCACCGTGTGCCTTAGCCTCGAGCCCGCCGTCCCCGACCAGTGCGTCCTCTCAAGTCGTGGATGAGCGGCATCCTTCGCGCTATCCTGGCACCCACGGTCTTCCTCACGCGCATCGAGCATTACTTCTCGTGGCCGTAGGCGACGGCAACGGAGTTTTGAGCATATTTATCGCCTTGAAGACGTATAGCTTCTGACGGAGTATATTGCGTTAGCGGGCCAACCTGTAGCCCCTGAAAAGGTCAGTGACGTTGATGTATGTCTCGTCTACCCAAATGGTGTCGCGCAGTATGTTTTGGACCTGGTAGATAGCATTCGGGGGCCATGCGGCCCCCGAATCATCATCTGTGGTTTTTAAACTATTAAAACTAAGAATCTATCCAGCCATTGCTTCAATAGCTTTGACGATGTCGCTATCGATTTCTGAATCGAATTTGCGCGCAAACATCATTCTAGAATTCCTGATGCGATCTAAGTCTGCGATTCCCAACACACGGGGTGATTCATCAACGCCCCAATCGATAAGCCGCATTATCGCATCATCGCTTTGATCGCCGGGAGTTCGGAAGTATCTAAATCTACTCCCCGCATTCCAAGCCTCGGTTTGCAGAAAGATTTCATCGCCGCACATAGAATCCCAGAAAACCGAGCGTATCGATGAGGCATTCTTGACAAGGTAACGGGCGAGGTCATCGGTGATTGAAAACCAGTTATCACCTTTCATCAGTTTTAATTCTCTAGGGGGCTTTCTAAAACACTGCAACAGACTTGATAGAAGACCATCCATCTTTCGTAAGAAAACCTGTGATTTGCTTATCCCGAAAGTATTCCAGATAACATGCCCACCGATTCTTCTCCGATAGTCCCTGTCGTGGTTTTCAAAGCGAATGAACTCTTTATTTCCACAAGAGTCAAAGAATGAGTGGATCTTGTCCTGACTTTTAATAGGAAGATCTTGGCCGCTTAAAAGGTGGTAATAGGAATAATGTCCCTTTGCAACTGCGGAGTTGAGAAGGTTGATTTCACAGGCGATTTGCGAATACCCGCCCCAAGTGACTCTGATACGAGGAACTAAAAAGATCCCCGCCTTACTGACAGAAGCCAACAAGCGATGTTCATCCCATCCACCCAATTTTGCATCCATATGGATAAAGATGTCGTTCCGCTCATCATCGAGGATTCTCATTAGGGTATGAAGAACCTCATCGTCCTTATGAGCCATAACAAGGAAGGCGTGTTTACCCACAGTCGCATCAACGCGAGTCGACATTGGTATATATCTCTCCAATATGCTTACCATTCGCGAGGCTTATATTCGTCTTCCTCGGCAATGATATAAGGTGAAGGCTGCGCATGTTCAATAATTCGCGGTTTACCGAGAACAACAGTCGAGTTATCGGGTACGTCTTGGAATACGACGCAGTTTGCTCCAATCTTGACGTTATTCCCAACGCGAATTCCTCCGAAAATCTTGGCACCGGGGCCAATGAAGACGTTGTCACCTATAACTGGGGCTTTCCCTCTGCTTCGTCCTATAGTTACCTGGTGAAAGATGGTCACATTTCGCCCGATAGTCGCCCCCCCCGCAATGACTATACCGTTGATGCCGTGCGCAGTGATATTGGGGGGCGCCAAAAAATTCTCACACACGCATGAAGTCTCGTCGTTCCAACCAGGCATGATATCCGCGCAACTCCTGCGCATCTCATGGTCAACATACAACGAATAATATATTTTGTGGATGCCCCGGGCGCTTCCGGTAAGCAGGGCGTGTCGCCTTCTCCAAAATTTATCGTCATCGTACCTACCGAAAACCGTATTTTTGAAGCCATGCCAAATCGCCTTTGCGCCCATCAGCATCCTCCGGCATTGTTGAGTGAGCGGAGAACATATAGCGTTCTTGATATGCCTTCGGAGATGCCCATGCGTGCAGACCAACCAAGTTCGTCACGTGCCTTGTTTCCGTCCATCAGCGCAAACGTGGCCTTAGAGTACCCTGCCGCCTCCTGGGCGTCAGGTAATTCGAATACAACTTTAACACCGCTGGCTTTGGCTATAAGTCCAGCAAGATCCCTCAACATTACGTCGGATCCTTTATCTGCAAGGTTGTAGGCTTCCCCGTCGTTACCAAGGAGCAATATATGCAGCAGACCAGACACAGCGTCCGCGACGTGCAGGTAGGAGAACTTCTGCGTCCCCTCGCTCTTGAGGACAACGTCCTCGCCGACAAGCGAGCGGTGTATGAACTGGGAGAGCGCTTTTGAATCATCGGGCAATAGCGTAGGCCCGTAGACGCGCGCAATGCGAGCGACAACGGCCTCGACACCCTTCTGCGAACGGTAGGCTTGACACATAGCCTCGCCCAGTCGTTTCGATTCGTTGTAACAGGCACGAAGAGTGTTGCAGTCGATATTCCCGCAGTACTTCTCATCAAAACGTTCAACGTCACCGCGGTTCTGGCCATAAATCTCGACTGACGAGGCAAAGAGCAGCCTAGCACCGCAATCGACGGAGTAGCTGAGGAGGTTCTGTAGGCCGTCCACGTTGGCTCGGATGGTGCCGATGGGATCGGTAGCGTACTGGCGCGGATGAGTGGAGCTCGCTAGGTGCAGAACATAGTCCGCGGGGGCACCGGGACTGTACCCTGTCGCAGAGACGGAGCCCTCCTCAAACGAGAAATAGTCTCGCCCGAAGTACGGCAGTCTCGAGCGCGCTTTCTCGGCGCTGCGCCCCAAAGCGAGGACACTACAATGCGACCCGTCAATGTCGTTCCTATGCATTAGAACGTCGATGAGGAAGGTTCCGATCATACCGGTCGCACCGGAGATGGCGACCGTCTTATTCGCGAGCTTCTCCCATGGCAGCGGAAGCGAACATACTTTGTCAAGGTCGGCGATATACTCTGGGCAATTGAGCCTATTCATCGCGAGCATCCCTCTCCGCCGCCCATGCGCGGAAGAACTCGAGGTTTTCCGGCGTGGTGAGCTTAATGTTACGGTCCGACCCAGCGGCGAAGTTTAGCTTCACGCCCAACTGGACCATCATTGTGTTCGTGTAGTTGGAGCCGTCGATTCCGACACCCTTTTCAAAAGCCTCGTGATACTTGGAGTCGAGCAGCCCGAAACGGTACGCCTGCGGCGTGGATACGCGACGAAGCGTTTCGCGGGGGATGTACTGCGTAGTGGTGGCGGAATCCTTCTCGTCCACAAGGAAGATCTGCTCGTTGTAAGGCATGCTCGTGACGGCGTTGCCACGCTCCTTGGCAACGCGAACGACGTCGGTGATGACCTCGGGGTCGAGCATGGGGCGCACGCCGTCGTGGACGATGCAGATGTCGTCTTCGGCAAGCACGCCCTCAAAGTTATACACACCGTTGCGGATAGACTCCTGACCAGAGGCGCCGCCTTTGACGACCCACTTTAGCTTGTCGATTTTGTATTGCCTCGCATAGGCGCGCAAGACCTGCTCCCAGCCGTCCAAGCACACGACCTCGATGGCGTCCACAAGCGGATGCTCCTGGAAAGCCTCGAGCGTGTAGACAATGACAGGCTTCTCGCCTACATTGATGAACTGTTTGGGAATCTCCTGCCCCATACGCGAGCCTATGCCGCCTGCTATGATGATTGCCACGTTCATGAATTACTTTCCTTCCCCGGAATTTGCCTTCCATACCTTCATCCCATGAGTGACCCGCTGGTCTTCGGGCGGAAGCCGCATGTAGTCGCCATAGAGCCCATTTAGGTACGCGTCCCAGTGCGGGCACACCTTGAAAGTGCGACCCTCGAACTCCATATCGATCAAGTTGTCGAAGTCCTCGACGGGAAAACCGGGCTTATCAGGCTTGTAGGGCCCCCAAACAACATCCCCTGCTTCATGCGTATCGCCGAACTGCAGGCCACGGGCCCTCTCCCCTAGCTCGGAAAACTGCTTTTCCGCAGGAAATACCGCTCTATGAATCGGAAAAAGGAAACGCTTCGCGACCTTTTTCAACGGATTTGAAGTGGACGTTTTGATATTTACGTATGACCGCGATGCTCTGAAGAATGTCTTTTCCTGAGCCGCCATTAGGGTCGCTTTCTCTGAATTTTCGTCAGGCATGGCATCGGCGGGAAAAATGTCAATCCAGAGAAACTCTTCGATCACCTCTTCGAAGTGCGGTTCCTGCGCCCTCCATGAAGGGTTGGTCAGTTTCATGAAGGGATAGATGTACCCCTTGCGTCCAGGAATATTGGCCGTCAACCCAGCAGGCACCCACTCGGGATGTGCTGCAAGTTCATCGAAATCAGGTCTTGGCATAATGACGTCAATATCGTCATCCCAAGGAATGAATCCCTTGTGCCTCACGGCACCTAGAAGCGTGCCGCCATCAAGTGAATAGCGAAGCCCATGCTCGTTTGTCATTCTGTCAAAATCGACGAGCATAGCAAGCAACAGGTTTTGGATTTCCGTAGTGTGGAGGTACTGCATCATTACTCCTTAGGACTCTTATGGAAGCTTGTCTCTGACCGGGGCACGCGCCAGAGCATGAAAACTCTTGCTAGTAGCAACAAGGCATCGCAACCCCAACGGACAACGCAGATAACATCAAGGGTTATCAACCCGGCAAGGTAAAGTGCCAGAAGAGAGACCGCGTTAACGATCCCGGTGAACAACGTAGAGACGGTCAGCTCCTTTACGTGCCCCATGGCGCCCAGAACCGGCCAGCCAATCAGAATTCCGTAAAACGAGAAGATAAAGATTGGCGAAATCATCCGCATGACATGGGCACCGCCAACGTACTCGGGTCCTCCGAGGACGAGCATGATTGGCTCGGAAAGGGCGCAATACGCAACGGTTCCCAGGACGAGGGCAGGCAGCGCAACAAGCGCCAACTTTCGTGCGAACCCGAAGTCTCTGTTCTTGATCATATGGGGGTAAAGGCTGTTGGCAATAGGCGTGTAGAGCGACTGCACGGCGTTCACGGTCGTGAGCGTAAGCGACCAAAAGGCGATGTCCGTCTTGCTTGTGATCGCCAACCCGATAATCACCGTTGTGAATCCAGAGAAAAGAGAGGAGCTGACGTTCGAAACGCAATAAATAGCGGAGACGCGTAGTTCCTCGACGCTCTCCTTAAAGGTAGGCCTTGCTATGCCGACGCCAAACATGCGCTTCTGGGCGCGATAGCTCCATGCGATGTCGACGATCTCCGACAGTACGTCAGCCACAGCAACAAGGATAAGATCCCCCGGCCCGCGCACGAGAAGGATCGTAAGCGCGACCTGCAGCCCCTTGGATGCAAAATACCGAGTCGTCAAAGGCCCCATGCGCTCGTTTCCCTGAAAGATGAAGTCGGGCAGCACTGTGCGACCCGCTGTTGCAAAGAACGCCCAGATGACGTAGACCGTGTTCTCGGCCAAAATGGGAATAAAGCGTGTTATGACCATAACACAGATGAAAAGACCACAGAGCAACATGAGGCGTGCGACCGTAATCGCCCCCACGAGGCGGGAGAGAGCTGCGGTATCCCCCTTGAGATCAACCACCTTCTTGGTTCCAGAGAGCGTAAAGCCGAAATCGGCGATGGTTTGGACCACGCCCATGAAAGAGAGAACATAAGCGTAAACGGCATAGCCCTCAGTCCCGAGGATGCGAGTGAGATAGGGAATAAGCAGCAGCGGAAAGAGATACTTGAGTATCTGAAGGCCATACTGCCAAAGCGTGTTCTTGTAGAATGCACTGTGCTTCACCGGCAGCATCCTCCATTCAAGACGAAGGAGGCGTAAGCCAGTCTATTAAAAAAGAATCGACGGATAGAATACCGCATATTTCGCAATTCCAATGTACTTGAAGGAGGGAATGAAATACCTAAATGCAATAACGCCGCAGAAACAAAACGATAATGACGTAAGACGCGTTATACAGGGCTCCGCCGAATAGTCTTGAAAACACCAAGCGCCTTGCGGGAAGTCGAAGAAACAATGACGCTATTCGACAAAACCATGCTGTGAACTAAATCAGGGAAGCCGTTAACGCGCTTACGATACTCAAGTTTGATCATTTTATCGAATGAAATTTTAGCCTCATCATCCAGATTGGAACGCCACAGGATCTCATCAAGATCGCAATAATGCTGACAAATGCCGCGCCTTGCATTTAGATGCGCGCTTTTCGACCATCTTGCCGCGTACTGAAGCATTTCATCGCACACTCGGCCCCAATCGGCCACCTGCTTTTCCCGGAATACTTTCGTACTGTTAGAGTCATGCTGTCGGTAATAATAGAGGGCCTCTTCAATATGAAAGAGGCTATACGCCTTATCGAAGACGGGAAGCAACTGACAAAGGTCCTCTCCGTGCATAAGGCCAATCCGGTTTGTATACCAATCATATCCAGGAAACAAATCGGTGCGAATAACCTTATTCCAAACGCTGTTGAAATCGCAGCCGCATAACATGCTTCTAACGGCATTAAAATCGTCGCCAATATGCATCCCAGGAGAAATACAGGCCTTCAGCGATGGTCGAACAGGATCTAGTCCCATGGTGAAATCGAAGGAAATGATATCCGCATTTGACGATGCGATGGCAGAGCAGACCTTCTCGAGGCATCCCTCCAGAAGACAATCGTCAGAATCAAGAGCGAGGACATAACGCCCCTTCGCCCTACGAAGACCGTCCCGCCGTGCGGCTAATAGGCCTTCGTTTTCCTTGTGGATTACAAAGGCCTTCTCGTTCCCTTCGCAATAAGCGTCACAAATCTTAGGTGACCCATCAGTTGAGCCATCGTCAACAAGGATAACTTCATACGCTCCTCGCCCTTGGGCATCAATAGACTCCAGGCAGGCTGGTAGGAAGCATTCGGTGTTATAGACAGGCACGATAATGGAAATATCGGGCTTCTCATCAAGCATAAAAGACTCCTAAAAGCGCTGAGGAATACGGGAAAAGATTGCAGCTACCGCCAAATACGAATGTGATGGCGAAATAGAGCACGCAAAAAGTAATTGCAAGCACCCCGGATAGCAAACGTTCGTTACCAAGGTTCTCGGATAAAAATGGATAGAGGAATCCCGAGATAAAAAGAAATGGGAAACTGAGCCTAATCAACTCGGGACTTATGCTTGCAAACTGAGCGAATACAGCTGAGGATACGCCGCAGCAGACGTAAAAATTAAGCATCTCCCGATTAGTAGATCCCATTGAACTTTTATGACCCAAAAACCTCATAATCATACAAAAAGGCAGGTAAATTAACATCGTATTGTTCAATGAACCCATTCCAGCATGTTTTACCTGAAACGAATATGACGACGTAAAAGATGAAACTAGCTGCATCAAATCTGGCCCTATTAAAACCGCACTGACGGCACAGACGGCAACACCGATGCAAAACAACATAGCAAGAGTTTTGGATGAGCGAACACCCCTGCTCTCGCAACAAGCTATGTAAATAACCCAAACAAAAATGCCCACAATTGACATCTTATGGAAACCAACGGCAACCGCCAAAAAAACAAAAGCAGGTAGATTTTTCCCGTGAATCAGTTCATAAACCATCAAGACGAGCATGCTTGTTGCAAGGCACTGCCCGAGTATGTTTAGCGTGTATCCAAAGACAATGAAACAAAGAAAGAATCCGATGACGGGATACCCTTGAGGAAATTGCTTTTTTGCAACCAGAACATAAGGAAGGAGAATTAAAACCTCACAGAAGAAAAGCACTGCGTTGAAATCGCCAGTCAGTCTCCCTAGAAACCAGAACAAAAGCACAAAAAGCGGTTCTTGATCCGAGCAAACACTGAGGGCTCCCATAGGCGAATAAATCTGAGAAGCATTAAAACAGCTTAGAGGATATGCCGAAGTATCTGTTCCAACGGATATATCTCTAGCACCCGCCACCACACAAAGGGGTAGAACCGATATTAACGCGAGGGCGAGTCCAAAACGCTTATCACCGATGCGTGCTGAGAGGTAAAGCAGAGCAATATGGAATACAAACGCAACTAGATAGATCTGCATCACTACACCTGCTCAGCAAGTTGTACATAGCCCTCAGAGATACCGTTAGTCAAGCCGTCGCCGACAATGACGACCTCGTACTCAGAGTAGTCCTGGCATGCGATGCTAGCCAAGCACTCGCCAAGGAAGTCCTCAACGTTGAATACGGGAACGATTGCAGAAAATCTCACCTTATCAACCCTTTTTTCTTGGGGTTTATCCAATTGCTTTGCCCGAAACTGCGGCGTAGAGGGCGTAGAAGGCGTTGTGCGCCTTTGGGGAAATCGCGAAGAGCATGCACCGCAGCCTCCAGGTGCGAGATGCCAAACGGCTCCGCGAGGCTCGCCCCGCAAGCTTGCGAGCACGCCTCAGATACGACCGCCCTTCAGCCCTGTCGCCAAAGGTATCGAGGTCGACGCGCATAGCGACGCGCAGCGTACAGTACGCTCGAAAGCACTCAAACTCGTCCTTAAGACCGCCCCCGGCAATTTGTCGCACGGTCTCAATAGTCTCATCCATGTCTTGCGCTTGCTTAGGCCCCTGCTTCTTAAACGTGGTGATGGAGTCGGGTCTCGTTACATATGCGTAGAAAGGAGCGTCAGAAAAGGTGATCTCCCCGACACGCGAACAGATAGAGGCGATCACGCCCATGTCTTCGAAAAGCTGCCCCTCAGGAAAGGCAAGGTAGGGGATCAGGGACCGGGCGAAGAGCTTGCCGCACGCAGAACCACTCTCCCCGTTGAATAAAAGCAGCTTCCTAAAACGCTCGGCACCGGACTCCACCTTGAACTCAGCAGTCTGCTCCATCTCGTAGTTCTCAAGAAGGGGCGTCTTGGCGAAAGATCCTGCAACAAGAGTCACCTGGTATTTCAGGGCAGCTTCAACCATAAGCTCAACGGTTCGCGGGTCGATGAGGTCGTCTCCGTCGACATACATGAGATAGTTGCCGCGGCATCGTTGCGTGCCATAATTGCGAGCGGAAGAGAGCCCCCCGTTCTCCTTATGGTGAATCTCGACGCGTGGGTCGTCTCCGACGGCGTATTCGATCAAATCGATAGTATCGTCCGTACAGCCATCGTCCACGATAAGGATCTCGATGTTCGGATACGTCTGATTGAGCAGCGACCTCACACAAGGAAGTGCGAACGTTCCCACGTTATACATGGGGACGATAATGCTTACCAGTGGGTTATCGACTTTGGAAGCCATTTTGCTACGCCTTCCGGAGAAGAATTCGATAAATCAGCGACCTCAGCGAATTGGGCATAAGGCAGACCAGCGCGTGCGGCACGTATGAGCAGACATAGTCGCGTTCAGTGAAATAACCCCGCTCTACCTGTGCTCTCTTGAAGGCCTTGGCGTACTTGAGGTACTGAACTCCGCCCCTGCGGGCGTAGAAGTCCTCGCTAACACGCATGGCGACTAAAGGCTCTCCCAAATTGTCCGCGCGGCAGCCGCATGCAAGCATTCTGTTGAAGAGGTCCCAATCCTCGAAATAGAGGAAGTCAGAGCTGTAGTTGCCTGCCTCCATGACCTTTGATTTCCTGAACGTCATGGGCGGGTGGCGAAAGGGGTTGCGCCTCTTGGAGTAGGCGCGGATAGCGTCCATTCCCTTGGGAAGATCAGTGGTGGCGACGGGCTTGTCGGGCGACTCGATGAACTCCACGACGTCGCTGCCCACCATGTCAAGCCCACTCTCAAGAGCTGCGAGCTGTTTCTCCATGCGATCGGGTCGGGCAACGTCGTCGGTATCCATACGAGCAACGACGTCGTTTGAGCAAGCGATCATGCCTTGACGCAGGGCGTAGCCGAGGCCACGGTTTTCGCCATAGGCAACAAAGTTGAACAGACCTGGATGGGCAGAGTCATACTCCCGGAGCACATCCTCCAAACCATCCGTCAACGGGCCGTCCTCAACCATGACAATCTCGGCGGGCGGCACGGTCTGGGCAAGCATACTGTCGAGTGACTCTTTAAGATACTCTGGGCGCTCCTTAGCGTACAGGCTCATAAGGACGGTGTAGGCAGGGTATCGCACTGTTATTTTCCCCTCCTCATCGCCTTGAACGTTTTGACGAACACGCGGGCGTCAAGTCCAAACGACTGGTGGCGGACGTAGAAGAGTTCACGGGCCTGCCGCTGGCCGCTCCCCCAAGTCGAGTCATTACGATCTGTTGCGGCCCACCAGCCGGTGATGCCCGGCTTACATGCGAGCACCTCATCGCGGGCGTCACCGTACTCGTAGGTTTCTTCGAGTGTCACAGGCCTTGGTCCAATAACGGATAAATCCCCTGTAAGTACGTTGATGAACTGCGGCAATTCGTCGAGTGAAGTGTGACGCAGAAAACGACCAACGCGAGTAATGCGTGGGTCGTCGTCAACCTTTTGCTCTCGCTCCCATTGCACCAGCTGCTCAGCAGTCATGTACTTCTCGGGGTGCTCATGAGCGTCAGAGACCATGGTTCGGAGTTTGAAGATATAGATGGGCTTACCGTTCTTACCGACTCGCTTTTGGCGGAAAAACGGCTTGCCGGGGGAATCGATCTCTATAGCGACGCATGCGACGACGACGGGGACGGCCAATACCAAACAGACGCCAGCAGAGAACACAATGTCGAAGGCTCGCTTGAAGGCAAAGTAACCCGGCCCACCTTTCTTGGGTGCAGCAGCATTGGGATCAGCAGCCGGTGCCCTATAGCTTCCTGTCGCTGCGAAACCTTGCGCCGGAGCAGGGTTCTCGACAGGAGGAGGAAATTCCGTCGCCATAACTGCCTGAAAGGCTGTTTGCCGATCCATAACTTGAGCAATCAGCGCCGCCTCCGCAGGCGCATCCGTTGCATATTGAGTTTTATCCGACACGCTCTCTTCCAACACTTCGTCCCCGGGTTGGGGATCCTCCCTGTTCTGTGTAGCGGTCGCCAGCAGCTAGGCGATCGCCTTTTTTAGGTTTCGCATCACACGTTGCTCGTTTGAAAGCACCGCAAGGCCAACGCGGGTGGTTATGCGTCGGCCACACAGGTCGAGCTCCAAATAAGCTGTGCTCTTGCGTCTATTAATGGTTTTGATGAGGCCCTCGTGGCCTAGCAGCGGACCTGCCGTTACTACGACCTGGTCGCCGTCCTTTAAGGCCTCGCTCATGGGCACCACGCGGTCTCCCCTATGGGTAAAACTGCCAATGAGCTGGGTCTCTTCTTTTGCCAGCGGCACAAACCGACCGTCCTGGGCAAGCACCCGGGCAAAGTCGTCCATACGCAGCAGATACTGTTGCACGGTGCGTGGATCTGCCGTATCGCAGATAAGATAACCTGGAAAGAGTGGCTTGGTCGTGTTGACCCATTCGCCGTGTACCTTGATCTCGGTTTGATATTGGGGATAAAAGAGCTCCTGCATGGCGCCAGTCGGAACCACACACTCGATGCGCTCGCGCATTACGTCTTCGCGACCGTTAATGACCTGGATCACATACCACACGAGCACCACCCCCCTTGCTGTCTTACGTGTGGCTCACGGGGTTTGGGTATGGCTTCGCCAGGGCGCTTGTGCGCGAAGGCGCTCCATATTCAAACCCTGAGCCCAGTCAGACAAGCACGTGGCTCTGCCCCACCGTGAACGGTATGTATAAATGCAGCGCAGAGGCTGTAGATGCATATCGCAAAAGTACCTACAACCTCAGCTGGCTGCGTGCGAGTCAGTCAAACGGGTACAAAACTGAACCGCACGCAAACAGCTGTAGAACTGCTACGTGTTGACATACAATATTTGTTCATTTGCATCTTTTGATTAATTCAATGCAAATAAATAAAGTCGCATGACTTCTTTATTGGAGCTCGTGGTGTTTCTGGCACCGCCGTTACGGCCGGATGCTGATCGACCCTGCGCTTTGCGGCCCGTTGAGGCCGTAAGGCACAGTTGAACTCATGTAACGTTAGGTATCCTAGCACAAGCTAATGGTGAAACCTATTTGGGTAGCTGCTAACAACATTTCGTTCATTTAGCGTGCTCAAGGGGGGTTGTTTTGGGATGTTGTTCACGTTGGGGCAGGTTATTGGGGCGCAGTGTGTGTTGCGTGGCGATAATGGGGTCGGGTAGGTCCGTCGTATCGCGCTGTTTAATTGCGTTTGTCTAACAAACTATGTACAGATATGGGAAATTAATTGCGCAACTTTTTGTGACGGTACTTTGGGGCGCATGGTGGTTGCATATGAAAAGAGCCTTCGGTTTCCCGAAGGCTCTGCATTCACGATGGTGGAGACGAGGGGGATCGAACCCCTGACCTCTTGACTGCCAGTCAAGCGCTCTCCCAGCTGAGCTACGCCCCCGTGACAGGGAGTTACTATAGGGGAATGTTTCTTGTTGTGCAAGAAGTTTTTTGGGTTGGTCTTCTTACTTACGGGATTTTTGGGACAGGTCCTAAAATTTCACCCTGGCCTTCGGCCAGTGCGCAATTTTAAGGCCAGTCCCGAAAATCCCTACTCATAGAGGTAAGCGATGGCGATACCGGTGTGGACTTGGATCTTGGCCGTTCCCCTGACGACGTTAGAGATGCCGGTGTCGGCCAACAAGCCTAGCGGGGCGTGATCTAGTTCCCACTCCAAGCCGTGTTCGCTTACTTCGGTGTTGGGGGCGATTGCGATTATGGAGAAGGTTTTGCCGGTTGCGTTTTTGATGGTCCAGGTTTCGTTCTGGTGGAGGATTCTGGCCGTCACTTCGTGTTCTTCGATCCAGACGGGGGCGTCCGTATAGCCTGCTAGTAGGCCCAGGACGGACAGAGCCATGTCGGGGCGGCCTCCAGTGGCGCAGGTTGCGTACAGCTCGGCTCCGGGCCAGCGGCTGCGGATGGTGTCTAGGGCTAGTGCGAGATCGGTATAGTCCTTGTAGGGGTTGTGGCGTTCTACTTCAAAATCGGCAGCGGCATCGACCAGAGCGCGCCCCTCATCGCTAACGGTGTCGGCATCTCCCACATATACGTCGCAGCCCAGTCCCGCGCCCAACAATGCGTCGAGTCCGCGGTCCACGGCGACAACGTGGTCGCACTCCCCCGCTAGCCTACGCAACAGATCCGCGCTCGCCACCACGGGCGAGCCGCAGACCACTAATACCTTGCAAGCCACAGCCCTCGCCTATCCCTCAAACGAAAGCACGCGGGCCAGATCAAGCTCCTCGTAGCTGTCGATAAAGATATCGCAGTTGGCGCGTACATCATCGCGCTTCATGCGGCCGTGCGGGTCATAGATGCCTACGCGCTCAAAGCCAGCGGCCCCAGAGCTCTTAAGGCCAAAGACCGCGTCCTCAAACACCCACGCGCGCTCAAACTTGTGCCCATGGCGCTCCTCCAGGCGGCGCAGCGCCAGTTCGTATACATCGGGGAACTGCTTGGAGCGTCCCGCCTCACCCGTGGTGGTCACAAACTCCATGTACGCGTCGAGCCCGGCACCTGCTAGCGCAGACTTAACCAGCTCGGCCGGCGTGGACGTAGCCACGCACATGGCAATGGCCGCCGCCTTTGCCTGCTCCAAGAATGCAAGGAGCCCCTCGCGCGGCGGCACTTTGGAGTACCCATCAATCAAAATCTCGCTCAGCTCGCGATACAACTCCTCGCCGTTCGCGCCAATGCCCCACGTGTCGTGGTAGGCCTGGCACTCGTCCTCCAGCGACAGGTGCTCAAATTGGGCAAAGTCATCCACGGTCACGTCGACACCGTGGCGGTGCAATAACTCGGGCTGTGCATAGGCCCAAACGGGGGTGCTATTAACCAGCGTGCCGTCGCAATCGAAAATAAAAGCAACCTTGGGAGCGGCGGTATGGGACATAAACGAACCTTTCGATATCAAATGGTAAACATCCTGCTAAAAACGTTTTACCAAACGTCAGCCAAACAATTTTGAAACCCAAATTGGTAAAACTGTCAAGAGTTTTACCACGTCAATTCTGCCAGTGGTATAAACATGTCGCTTACCGATTAAACGCCCCCGCAAATCCGCTTTCGTCCATAAAACTAACGCACAGGTGTTATCGTAGTTTCTGCCGAAAGTTCCACCGAGCACGCGAGGTGGAACGAATCATAGAACTATCGCCGTCCCTTCGATTCGTGCAGCCTTGGACCTTTCGCATCTAGTCACCAAGGCAACACGCTGCCGCGTCATGATGGGATCAAACGTGAGCGATACAAAGCTAAAGCCAGCAACCAAAAAGCCTGCTACCCGCAAAGCCGCCCCGCACGCACCGGAGCTCTCCAAGGACGATGTCTACCTGTTTGGCATTGGCATGTGGGAGCGCAGCTGGGAAAAGATGGGCGCTCACCCCGACACGCAGAACCGTACGCGCGGCTGGCGCTTTTGCGTTTGGGCGCCCGACGTAAAGAGCGTCCATGTCATTGGAGAATTTAACGATTGGAATGAGGAAGCCAACCCGCTGGTGCCCGTGCATACGAGCGCTATTTGGGAAGGCTTTATTCCTGGTGCCGAGCAGGGCCAGCTCTATAAGTACCTTATCGAGACCAATGAGGGCGAAAAACTCTACAAGGCCGATCCGTATGCCTTTAAGGCCGAATGCCCTCCGGGTACCGCCAGCGTGCTGTGGACCCTCGATGGCTACCAGTGGAACGACGCCGCATGGCTCAAGCGCCGCGCCAGCCACAACCACATGTCGCAGCCGCTCAACATCTACGAGGTGCATATTGGCTCGTGGAAGCGCCACGGCGACGCGCCGCAGGGCGAGCCCGACGAGTACGGCAACTACCCCGGCCCCATGGATCCTTTCCCCGCGCAGCGTGGCGAGTTTTACACCTACGACGACCTGTCGGTGGAGCTCGTGGACTACGTGCGAGATATGGGCTATACGCATATCGAGGTCATGCCGCTTATGGAGCATCCCTTCGATGGCTCCTGGGGCTACCAGACGACCGGCTACTACGCCGCCACGTCGCGCTACGGCAACCCGCAGCAGCTCATGCACTTTATCGATGCATGCCACGAGGCGGGAATCGGCGTGATCATGGACTGGGTACCCGGCGGTTTTTGCGCCGACTCCCACGGTCTTGCTACCTTTAACGGCCACATGCTGTTTGAGCACGAGATTCACCCCAACTGGGGCACACACAAGTTTGACTTCGCCCGCGGCGAGGTCCGCTCCTTCCTGGTCTCCAACGTGCTGTACTGGCTCGAGAACTTCCACGTGGACGGCATTCGCATGGACGGCGTGTCCAGCATGCTATACCTCAATTTTGGCATCGACGATCCCGGCCAAAAGAAGTTCAACAAGTACGGTACCGAGGAGGATCTGGACGCCAGCGCGTTTATCCGTCAGGTCAACTGCGCCGTAGAGGCACACTATCCCGACGTGATGATGATGGCCGAGGAGTCCACCGCGTGGCCGCTCGTGACCTATCCGCCGCAGGACGGCGGCCTGGGCTTCCACTACAAGTGGGACATGGGCTGGATGAACGACACCCTGCACTACATGCAGACCGATTTTCCGTGGCGCCCCGGCAACCACGGCCTGCTCACGTTCTCCATCATGTACGCCTTTACCGAGAACTTCATTTGCCCGCTGAGCCACGACGAGGTCGTGCACGGCAAGTGCTCGCTCATTGGCCGCATGCCGGGTGACTGGTGGCGCCAGTTTGCCGGCCTGCGCACGCTGGCCTTTTACCAGATGACGCACCCCGGTGCCAAGCTCAACTTTATGGGCAACGAGATAGGCCAGTTTATTGAGTGGCGCTACTACGAGTCCATCCAGTGGTTCCTGACCGAGGAGTACGAGACCCACCGTCATCATCAGGCGTTTATCAAGGCGCTCAACCACCTGTACACCGCCGAGCCCGCCCTGTACGAGCGCGGCTACACCGACGACGGCTTTACCTGGATCGACGCGGATAACTCCAAGCAGTCCATCGTGAGCTTTGTGCGTCAGGGCGAAGATATTGATGACGACCTGGTAATCCTGATCAACTTTGACCCGGCGAGCTACGAGAGCTTCCGCGTGGGCGTGCCGCGTGAGGGTGACTGGGAGGTCATCTTCGATTCCGACCGTCCCGAGTTTGGCGGCAGCGGATACGCCGGTGAGGAGCCCTACACCTGCTCAAGCGAGCCCTATCCCTGGAACGGGCAGATGGACTCCATCGAGATTAAGGTACCCGGCCTGGCAGGCGTGGTGCTTAAGCGCCGCGGTCCCAGCAGCTATAAGCCGCCCGTGGTCGAGGGGCCCAAGAAGGCGACGCGCAAGCGCACGTCCTCGGTGAAGCCCAAGCCCGCGGCAGCCAAGAAGGCTCCGGCCAAGGCGAAGACTGCCAAGGCTACGGCTAAGCCCAAGGCCAAAAAGGCAGCCAATAAAAAGGCTGCTCCCAAGGCTAAGGCAGGCGCTGTTAAAGCATCTGGCAAGGAAGCGTAACAAAAGAGTTACCACTGTAATTACCCGCCCCGCCGGGGCGTAGGATACAAGTCATAACCGTTCCGGGAGAAACATCCCCGGGGGAAAGGAACGTATGAATAAGATCTTCGACAACAAGCAGGAGTTTACCGAACTCTATCGCGAAGCCGTCATGAGCATCAGCGGCAAGAGCGTGGAGGCCGCCAGCGACCTGGACCGCTTTAATGCCCTGGCCAAGCTCGTGGCCGAGAAGGCGCGCACCGTTGCCACCACCAGCGACGCCCGTGTTGCCGCCGAGGGCAAGAAGCGCGTGTACTACTTCTCGATCGAGTTTTTGATCGGCCGCCTGCTCGACAACTACCTGCTCAACTTTGGCGTGCGCGACATGGTCGCCGAGGCGCTCGACGACATGGGCTTTGACCTGTCTGTCATCGAGAACCAGGAGCCCGATCCGGCACTGGGCAACGGCGGCCTGGGTCGTCTGGCCGCCTGCTTCCTGGATTCCATGGCAGCCGAGGGCATCGCCGGCTACGGAAACGGCATGCGCTACCGCTACGGCCTGTTTAAGCAGGAGATCGTCAACGGCAGCCAGGTCGAGGCCACCGACGAGTGGCTCACCCACGGCTATCCCTGGGAGGTCCGTCGTCAGGACAAGGCCGTGACCATTAAGTTTGGCGGCCGCGTCGAGGGCTTTGAGGAGAACGGTCGCACGTTCTACCGCACGGTGGACACGCAGAACATCCTGGCCGTCCCTTACGACATCCCCGTTGTGGGCTATGCCGGCGAGACCGTCAACAAGCTGCGCGTTTGGGCCGCCGAGCCGGTCGAGGAGCACTTTGACCTGGAGGCCTTCAACCGCGGCGACTACGCCCTGGCCGACGCCGAGCGCGCCGAGGCCGAGGCCATCAGCGCCATCCTCTACCCCAACGACGCCGGCGAGCACGGCCGTCTGCTGCGCCTGAAGCAGGAGTACCTGTTTGTCTCGGCCGGCATCTACAGCCTGCTCGACACCTTTGAGAAGGAGCACGGCGAGAACTGGGAGCTGCTGCCGCAGTTTGTGGCCATCCACACCAACGACACGCACCCCGCCATGTGCGGCCCCGAGCTCATGCGTATCCTCATCGACGAGAAGAAGCTCGAGTGGGATGACGCCTGGAACATCGTGACGCAGGTCGTGAGCTACACCAACCACACCATCCTGCCCGAGGCCCTGGAGAAGTGGCCTATCGGCATGTTCTCCAAGCTCCTCCCCCGCGTGTACCAGATCATCGACGAAATCAGCCGTCGTTGGCATGAGTCGTTCGACACCACGCAGGAGGGCTGGCAGGAGCGTTTGCGCCAGACCGCCATTCTGTGGGACGGCGAGATTCGCATGGCCAACCTGTCCGTGATCTGCAGCCACAGCGTCAACGGCGTGGCCAAGATCCACTCCGACATCATCAAGAACATCGTGCTCAAGGACTTCTATGCCCTGACGCCCGAGAAGTTCAACAACAAGACCAACGGCATCTCGCACCGTCGCTTCTTTGCCGAGGCCAACCCCACCTATGCCAAGCTCGTGACCGAGGCCATTGGCGATGGCTGGCTCAAGGACGCTTTTGAGCTGGAGAAACTCAAGGAGTTCCAGAACGACACCGAGTTCCTTAAGGCCGTGGGCGCCTCCAAACGCGCCAACAAGGAGCGCCTGGCCGCCTACGTCAAGGCCGAGACCGGTCTGGTCATCGATCCCAACACCGTCTTCGATGTCCAGGTAAAGCGCTTCCACGCCTACAAGCGCCAGCTCATGAACATCATGAAGGTAATGGACATCTACAACCGTCGCATCGCCGATCCCAACTTCCACGTGACGCCGACGACCTTCATCTTTAGCGGCAAGGCCGCCTCGAGTTACACCTTTGCCAAGGAGACCATCCGCCTGATTAACTCGGTGGCCGAGGTCATCAACAACGACCCGCGCGTCAATGAGGTCATGAAGGTCTGCTTTATCCCCAACTTCCGCGTGAGCAACGCCCAGCTCATCTACCCCGCCGCCGAGATCTCTGAGCAGATCTCCACGGCAGGCAAGGAGGCCTCGGGCACGTCCAACATGAAGCTCATGATGAACGGCGCCATTACGCTGGGCACCCTCGACGGCGCCAACATCGAGATCGCCGACCTGGCCGGCCGCGAGAACGAGGCCATCTTTGGCCTGACCGCCTCCGAGGTCGAGCAGCTCTGGGCGTCGAACAGCTACTTTGCATGGGATACCCTCAACAACGACCGCGAGCGTCTGGGCCGCGTGATGGACGAGCTCAAGGACAACACGTTTGCGGGTCTTTCGGGCAACTTCGAGAGCATCTACAACGAGCTCATGAACAACAACGACCCCGACCTTGTCATGGCAGACTTCCGCAGCTATGTGGATGCGTGGGAGAAGCTTACCGGCAGCTATGGCGACCAGGAGACCTGGAACCGCAAGGCGCTGCTCAACACCGCCTCCTCGGGCTGGTTCTCGAGCGACCGCACCATTCGCGAGTACCGCGACGAGATCTGGCACGCGTAAAGGCGCGCAAGCTCCCCTATGCCAGCACGGCATTACTCGACGGGCGTGAAATTGCGCCGCGCCCGTCGCTAATGGGTTTAGGAACATCGATGACAGAAGGAGAAATCGATGAGTAAGAAAGAATGCATCGCGATGCTCCTCGCAGGAGGACAGGGCAGCCGATTGGGGGCACTCACCCAAAAGATCGCTAAGCCGGCGGTTAGCTTTGGTGGCAAGTTCCGCATTATCGACTTTTCGCTCTCTAACTGCTCCAACTCGGGAATCGACACGGTGGGCGTTCTGACGCAGTACCGCCCCTATCTGCTGCATGCCTACGTGGGCTCCGGCGAGGCTTGGGATCTGGACAGCCGCGATGGCGGCGTGTCGATCCTGCCGCCGTACGAGACGCAGACCGGCGGCGCATGGTATGCAGGCACGGCCGACGCCATTACGCAGAACCTCGACTACATTAAGGCCAACGACCCCAAGTACGTCCTGATTCTTTCGGGCGATCACCTGTATCGCATGGACTACCGCAAGATGCTCAAGACGCACATTGAGAACAACGCCGACCTCACGGTGAGCGTTATGCCCGTGCCGTGGGAGGAGGCCAGCCGCTTTGGCATCCTGACCACCGACCCCGAGGACGGCCGCATCACCAAGTTCACCGAGAAGCCCGATAAGCCCGATTCGAATCTCGCGTCCATGGGCATCTACATCTTCTCGGCCGACGTGCTGATCGAGGCGCTCGAGGAGGACGCTCTGGACCAGCGCTCGAGCCACGACTTTGGCAAGGACATCATCCCCAAGCTGCTCGGCGAGGGCAAGCGCCTGTACAGCTACGAGTTCCACGGCTTTTGGAAGGATGTTGGCACCATCGCCAGCTTCCACGAGACCTCGATGGACCTGCTGGGCAACAACCCCGAGTTCGATCTGTTCGACAAGCACTTCCCCATCATGTCCAACATCACCACGCGTCCGCCGCACTACATTGGCCCGGACGGCCGCCTGGACGACTGCCTAGTCTCCAACGGCTGCAAGATCTACGGCACCGCTCGTCACTCGATCCTTTCGACCGATGTCATCATCGAGGAGCGCGCCGTGGTCGAGGATTCCGTGCTGTTGCCGGGTGCGCACGTTAAGAGCGGCGCGCACATCTGCCGCGCTATTTTGGGCGAGAACTCCACGGTCGAAGAGGGCGTGAAGCTCGGCTCTGTCGATACCACCAAGGATACGGCCGTCGTTGGAAATGACGTCGTTATCGGGAAGGGGGAATGATCCGATGATCAATCGCAAGGCCATCGGTTATATCACCGCTAACTACTCTTCGACCTACGGCAGCGTGCTGCTCAAGGACCGCCCCATCGCGTCCGTTCCGTTTTTGGGCCGCTACCGTCTGATCGACTTCCCGCTGTCCAACATGATGAATGCCGGCATTAAGACCGTCGGTGTCGTCATGCCGGGCAACTACCGCTCGCTGATCGACCACGTGGGCTCGGGCAAGGACTGGGGCCTGGATCGCAAGAAGGGCGGCCTGTTCATGGTGCCCGGCAACGCGTATGGCACCACCAAGGGCGGCATGCGCTTCTTGCTGCGCGACATCATCTCCAACAAGACGCTGTTCCAGCGCTCGGAAATGCCCTATGTCGTGATGATGGGCACCAACATCATCTTTAACATGGACCTCAACACCATCATCGATGCGCACGAGAACTCCGGTGCCCAGATGACCGTGGTGTACTGCAAGGCCACGCGCAACGTCGATGACGAGACCAAACTCGAAATTAACGAGAACGGTCGCCTGACGGGCGTGAGCGCCGGCGTCGTGTACGGCGACAACGCCTCTATGGACTGCTGCATCGTCAACCGCGAGACGCTGCTCGAGATCATCGATCACTACCAGGCAGCCGACTATCTGGACCTGCTCGAGGCGCTCCAAGGCGACTTTGGCAACATCGACGTGTGCAGCTACGAGTACAAGGGCGAGGTCGTGGGCGTGTTTAGCGAGAAGTCGCTGTATCGCCGCAGCATGGACCTGCTCGACCAGACCGTGGCCGACCAGCTCTTTGACCCCGAGCGCCCGATCCTGACCAAGGCTCACGACGTGCCGCCTTCGCGCTATGCGACCGGCAGCCACGCGTGCAACTCGATCATCTCGGCCGGCTGCATCATCAAGGGCACCGTGCGCAACTCGATCCTGTCGCGCGGCGTCGTGGTCGAGGAAGGCGCTTCGGTGACCAACTCGATCATCAACCAGAGCTGCATCATCAAGAGCGGCGCACGCGTTGAGAATGCCATCCTGGACAAGAACAACGTGGTCCCCACCAATACCGAGCTTCGCGGCACGCCCGAGAACATTCTGGTGCTGGGCAAGGCTCCGTTAACTTCCGACACCACCATCGTGCGTTAACGTTGGCACCGCAACATCGCTCGTAACAGGTAGAATAGCCGCCCGGTTAGCGCCAGGCGGCTATTCTCGAATTGCAACATGGGAGACAATATGGCAGATTCCAGCAAAAAGATGCAGATCGTGTTTGCCACGGCCGAGTGCGCACCGTTTGTTAAGACCGGTGGCCTGGGTGACGTGGCGGGCTCGCTGCCTGCAGCACTCGTGCGCGCCGGCGCCGAGGTTATCGTGATGGTGCCCAAGTACGCCACCATCAAGGACGAGTACAAGGCGCAGATGGAGCACTTTGCCGACTTTTACGTGAGCCTGGGCTGGCGCAACGAGTACTGCGGGCTCGAGAAGCTCGAGCACGACGGCGTCACCTATATGTTCGTGGACAACGAGCGCTACTTTGCGCGCGACTATCCGTACGGCTTCTTTGACGACGGCGAGCGCTTCGCGTTCTTCTCCAAGGCCATCACCGAGAGCCTGCAGCACCTGCCCGAGGGTTTTGAGTGCGACATCCTGCACTGCAACGACTGGCAGACGGCGCTGGCGCCCGTGTTCTTGCGCGAGTTCTACCAGGGCCTGCCGCTGTACGACCGCGTCAAGACCGTGTTCTCGATCCACAACGTGGCGTTCCAGGGCCAGTTTAGCGACACCGTGATGGAGGACATCCTGGGTGTGGCGCATATTCCGGCGGCCGCCTCGCAGCTGCGTTGCGACGCCTGCAGCATCAACTACATGCTGGGCGCGCTGCACTATGCCGACGCCATCACCACAGTGAGCCCCACCTATGCCAACGAGATCCAGACGCCCGAGTTTGGCGAGGGCCTGGACGGTGTGCTGCGCGAGCGCTCCTACGCGCTGCAGGGCATCCTCAACGGCATTGACGTTGCGGGCTTTGACCCGGCGACCGACAAGCGCATTGCCGCAAACTACACGGTCGACGACCGTTCCGGCAAGGCTGTGTGCAAGGCCAAGCTGCAGGAAGAGCTGGGGCTCGAGGTCCGCGACGACCGTCCGCTCATGGTGATGGTCACGCGCCTGACGCGCCAGAAGGGCATGGACCTGGTCATGTACGCGCTCGACCGCATCCTGTCCGGCGGCGTGCAGGTGGCGGTGCTGGGCACCGGCGACCGCGACTACGAGGACGGCCTGCGCTACTTCCAGGACAAGTACCCCGGCACCATGGCCGCACGCATCGAATTTGACCCGGCGCTGTCGCAGCGCATGTACGCCGCCGCCGATATGTTCCTGATGCCTTCGAAGTTTGAGCCTTGCGGTCTGTCGCAGATCATCGCCATGCGCTACGGCACCCTGCCCATCGTGCGCGAGACCGGTGGCCTGAAGGACACCGTGCAGCCGTACAACGAGTTTACCGGCGAGGGCACGGGCTTCTCGTTTAGCAACTTTAACGGCGACGAGATGGGTGACGCGGTGTTCCGCGCGGCGCGCCTGTTCTGGGATAACCGTGACGCTTGGAACCAGCTGGTCACGCAGGCCATGAGCCAGGACTTTAGCTGGACGCGCTCGGCCGACAAGTATCTGGACCTGTACTTCTTTATGCATCCGGAGATTGAGAGGCCGGCGGCTGTGGAGGCTGCGGCTGTCGAGGAGCCGATTGCTGCTGAGGAGCCCAAGGCTGAGGAGAAGCCGGTTGAAGCTGAGCCCGTTAAGGTCGATCCTGTCGTGAAGCCCGCTGCGAAGCCTGCGGCAAAGAAGACGACGACCCGCAAGACGACGGCTAAAAAGGCCGCTGCGACCAAGGCAGCGGCAACCAAGACCACCGCTGCCAAGACAACTACCGCCAAGGCATCGACCACGCGCAAGCGTACGACCGCCGCTGCCAAGAAGGCCGCCGAGGCCGAGGCCGCTCCCGAGGCAAAGGCCGAGCCCGCGGCAAAGGCTCCGGCCAAGACCGCTGCCAAGAAGACGGCTGCGACCAAGACCACGACTGCCAAGAAGGTCACGGCTACGAAGTCGACGACGACCAAGGCCGCTACGACGAAGGCCGCCGCGAAGACGACCCCGAAGGCTGCTGCAAAGCCCGCCGTCAAGGTCGAGGAGGCGCCCTCCGAGCCCAAGGCCAAGGCAGCTGTCGAGGCAAAGCCGACCGCCAAGACCACCACGCGCAAGCGCGCTACGACGACGGCCAAGAAGACCACGACCAAGGCTGCTGCCCCCAAGGCAGAGGCTAAGGCCGAGCCCGCCAAGGAGGCCCCGATCTCCCCCGCTGTTCCGGCCGAGGAAAAGGCTCCGACCAAGAAGACCTCCGTCCGTAAGGCAACGGCCACCCGCAAGCGCCACTAATCCGGACGATTAAAACTTAATCCTCAAAGCAAAAGAGGGCGTCCCAACCAGGCGCCCTCTTTTGCGTTGAACTTCTCCATTAAAAAGAGGGCCGGTTTACTACGACAAAATGGCTCCGGCCGACCACGGCGGGTAATCTACGAAATTGGCAACGCCTCTACCTGCGGTTTTAATATCACGAAAATGACCGTGGTTGAGATCATTCAATTCGTCGTAGTAAACCGGGGTACTTTTGTTTGGCTACAAATAGTAGCGGTTTAGACGTTTTTAAATATCGCGATAATTTTGGTGGTAAAACGATTTTCTAGGACAACCGTTCGCCGATGGTAAACGGATGTTGTTTATACAGCCTGTGTACAACAGATATACTTACATCCTGTGCGTAAAGCCCATGGCCAGCATGCCATGATTCTATTGAACTGGACCGTACTATGAGATTGATACACAACAGCCGTCTGCCGCAGTTTCGCACTCCGTTTGGCGCTGTGACCACAGGAACTACCCTTTCGCTCTCCGTGATTCTGGAGGATGCCGATCCCGCGCAGGCAACGCTTACGCTGCGCACCTGGGTCGATGAGATCGGTGAGTCTCGGTATCCCATGACGCACGAGGGCGACGGCATATTTACCGTAGAGCTTGAGTGCACCGAGCCCTGTCTCATCTGGTACAGCTTTATATGCAATATCAAAGGCCAGCCCGAGGTTCGCTTGGGCGCACCGCAGGGACGCACCGGCGGCGAAGGCGTAACCTACGACTACGCCGAGGTGCCGTCATTCCAGGTCACCGTCTACAAGCACCGCGAGAACCGTCCCACCTGGTACGAGCGCGGTATGGTCTACCAGATCTTCCCCGACCGCTATGCCCGCGACGAGCACTGGCGCGAGCGCACGCTGGCAGAGGTCAAAAAGCCGCGCAATGGAATCCAGCGCCGCATGGTCGAGGACTGGAACGAGCCGCCCGTGTACGAGCGCGCCGAGGACGGCTCCATCAAGACCTGGGACTTCTACGGCGGATCGCTCAAGGGCATTCAGGAAGACCTGCCTCGCATCGCCGAGCTGGGCTTTACAGCCATCTACCTCAACCCCATTTTTGAAGCCGCGAGCAATCACCGCTACGACACCGCAGATTACACCAAGATCGATCCGATTCTGGGCACCGAGCAGGACTTTACTGAGCTGTGCGAGGCGGCCGAGAAGCTGGGCATTTCCATCATTCTGGACGGTGTGTTCAACCACACGGGCGACGATTCGATCTACTTCAACCGCTACGGCAACTACCCCGGCGTGGGCGCGTGGCAGAGCGAGGATTCGCCGTGGCGCGATGCGTTTTATTTCCACGAGGACGGCTCGTACGACTGTTGGTGGGGCGTGGGCAATATGCCCGCCATCAATGAGAGCTCGGAACTGGTACGCGAGCGGCTCCTGGGCAAGGACGGCGTCATTCGTAAATGGCTGCGCGCCGGCGCTCACGGTTGGCGCTTGGATGTGGCCGACGAGCTTTCCGATGACTTCCTGGCCGAGATCAAGAAGGCCGTGCTCGCCGAGAAGCCCGACGCGCTGCTGCTCGGCGAAGTCTGGGAAGATGCCTCCAACAAGATCAGCTACGGCCATCTGCGTCGCTATCTGCAAGGCTCCGAGCTCGACTCGGCCATGGATTACCCCTTCCGCGACATGGTCATCGGCTTTTTGATGGGCTACAAAAACGCCTACCAAGCAGCCGAGGATATCGAGACCCTACGCGAGAACTATCCGCGTGAGGCCCTGTCTTGCGCACTAAATCTGCTTTCGAGCCATGATCGTCCGCGCATTATCTCGGTGCTCGGCGGCGGCCCCGACGAGTCGCAGCTGCCCGAGAGCGAACGCAGCAAGTGGCGCCTAGACGAGAACGCGATGGGCCTGGCCAAGAGCCGTTTTTGGCTCGCGACGCTCATACAGATGACGTTCCCGGGCGTTCCCTCAATCTATTACGGTGACGAGTACGGCCTTGAGGGCCTGACCGATCCGGGTAATCGCCGCACCATGCCGACCAAGGAAGACCTGCACGACTTCGATACGTTTGCAATCGTCAAGAACGCATCTGCTGTGCGCCGCGCGCTGCCGTTTATGGTTCACGGCGAGATCAAGGCCTTTGCGCTCAATGACGAGGTGCTGGCCTACAACCGTACCGGTAAAGACGGCGAGTCCGCGACCGTCATCATCAACCGCAGCCTGCGCAATTCGCATCGCGTGACCATTCCGGCGCTCGGCGAATGTGCGAGCGATGTGATTAGCGGTCACGAGTGCGAGATCCACAACGGTACGGTCACGCTCGATCTGTATCCGCTGGGCTCGTCGATCATCTATCACCACGCCGAGCAGCGCCTGCAGGAGTCGCTCGATCATGGTGCGGGTGTTGTGTGCCATATCACATCGGTGCCGACCGACGACGGCAAGCCCGGTACGATCGGCGCGCCCACGCGTCGCTTTATCGACCATCTGGCCGCCATGGGCATGCGCTACTGGCAGGTTCTCCCCGTCAACCCTACGGACTTCTTCCGCTCCCCTTACGCCGGTCCTTCGGCCTTTGCAGGCAATATCGACCTGCTGCCCGAAAGCCACGAGGAGCTTGCCGCCGACTTTGAGACTTGGAAGGCCCGCGGAGGCGAGGATGCCGATCC
This sequence comes from Collinsella sp., assembly GCA_036551635.1. GTDB lineage: Bacteria > Actinomycetota > Coriobacteriia > Coriobacteriales > Coriobacteriaceae > Collinsella. The sequence goes on along the minus strand of JAXKEA010000035.1, from coordinate 48,586 downwards.
GTTGTACACAGCGTTTAAACATCGCAATGCCGATTGGCTCGAGAAATACTGCGTCTACATGGCCGTTAAGAAGTACTTTGAGGGCGAGTCGCGCCATGATTGGCCGGCAGATCTCGCGCGCTACAACGAGCATCTGATTGACGACAAGCGCTTCCACAACGAGGCCGAGCTTCAGGCGTACATGCAGTACCGCTTTGACTTGGCTTGGTGCGAGCTCATGAACTATGCACACAAGAAGGGCATCGAGGTTATCGGCGATATTCCTATGTACGTGTCGGACGATTCGGCAGACGCGTGGAGCGAACCTGAGAACTTCTGGCTGTCCGATACCGGCAAGGCAATCGAGATTTCCGGCGCGCCGCCCGACAACTTTGCGCCCGAGGGCCAGGTGTGGGGCAACCCGACGTTCCGCTGGGACCACATGAAGCAGAACGGCTATAGCTGGTGGATGGATCGCCTGCGTCGTGCGTTTTCGCTCTACGACCGCGTGCGCCTGGATCACTTCCTGGGATTCCACAGTTACTTTAGTATCCCCGCAGGCAAGGCTTGCGCCGAAGGTCGCTGGTTGGCGGGACCGGGCAAGGACCTGTTCCAGACCGCTTATGACGAGCTGGGTCCGCTCAACTTTATCGCCGAGGACCTGGGTTATTTGACGCCCGGCGTTCGCGCCATGGCTTCGACTTGCGGATTCCCCGGCATGGACGTGCTGGAGTTTAGCGACTACGACGTGCGCAACGGGATTCATCCCACGCCAGGCAAGATCCTGTACACCTCGACACACGATACGTCGACGCTGGCCGGTTGGTGCACGCGTTCCTTTGCGGGCGGCGACGAACCGAGCGGTGTTGAGGTGGCGGCCAAGCTGATGAGCGATGCGCTGGCAAGCGACGCTCCCCTGGTGATGATGCCACTGCAGGATGTCCTGGGGCTTGGCGACGACGCACGCATGAACGTTCCGGGGGTGGCCACGGGCAACTGGACCTGGCAGGCTGACGAGACGGACATTGCCGCCGCCGAGAACAAAACCGCACAGCTCCTGCGCAACAACCATAGATTCTGGGGCGAAGCGTGATAAAACCCCCGATATAGGGTACAGTTACAGACGTTTGAATTTTTGCGGGCAGAGTAATCTGCCCGCTTTGTGCTGAAAAGGAAGTATTATGGCGCGCTACGATTACAAGTGCTCGAGCTGCGGCAACGTGTTTGAGGTTGAGCATCCCATGTCCGAGACTCCCGAGGTCGTGTGCCCGAGCTGCGGTGCCCCGGCGGCCAAGACATTCTCGGCCAGCGGCATTAAATTTGAGGGTAGCGGTTTCTATAACACCGACCAGCGAAGCGGCGGCTCCAGCACAAGCGCCACCAGCGGCTGCTGCGCCAACTGCCCGCATAGCCACTAGAAACCAAGCAGCCCCGCGACCGACACCGATCGCGGGGCTATTTCTTTGCACTAAAGGCGGCTCTATGAGTTGCGGTGAAATAAGGACTGTTTGGCGGGTAGAGGCCGCTATTCAATCCTTATTTCACCGCAACTTAGTCATTACTTGTGGACCAAGCGGGCGCAGAAGTGGCCGTCGTAGGAGTCGGCGTTTACCGGCACGCTTTGGAAGAGGCCTCGATCGTTTTGGCGTACGGATACGAGCTTCTTGGCCTGATCGAACTCGGGGAGTTGCAGAATCTGCGCCTCGGAGAGCGGTGCCACGCTAAACCCGGCACCCTCGGGAGAGGCCAGGAAGGCATCCACGACCTGCGTGTTCTCCTCGTCGAAGACGGAGCACGTCGCATAGATGAGCTCGCCGCCGGCAGCCACGCGCGCGGCGGCTTCCTTGAGCATCGTCAGCTGCAGTTTGGGCAGCTCAACCGTCACATCCTTTTTGGTCAGACGCCACGGGATCTCAGGATGACGACGCATGGTTCCGGTGCCAGAGCACGGTGCATCGATAAAGACCGTGTCGTACTTAACCGGCTTGCCAAGCATGGCATCAAACGACGTCAGTACTTCATCAAGCTCGCAGGCATCACCCGAAACCGTACGAACGCCCTGAATACCGGCCTTATGCAGGCGAGCGAGATTCAGATCGCACTTGCGATCATGCAGATCGAGTGCAGTATGCTGGCGGTCGTAGCCGGCACGCTTGGCCTGGCACATCATCACGTAGGTCTTGGTGCCACGACCGGCACCAATCTCCAGGCAGCTTCCGGGGCGAGTGGCAGCTGTGGCGATGAGCTGGGCGTTTAGATCAGATGCCACCGCGGCAGCACGCTCAAACACACCCGAAGCAACGGTAACCTGGGCATCAACCGGGGCATGGCAGCCCGGGAAGACAGGTGCGACGAGCTGCGAGATATACGGATCGGGTTTGGTCGCAAAGGCGTTCTCATGCAGGGCCAGCGGTGCGGGGGCCAGATTGCCGGCAAAGTTAAGCGCACCCTCAGGCGTGTCGAACGATGCCATAATGCGAGCGCACAGCCAACGCGGCAGTCCCATCAGGCGCGACAGACGAACCAAGCGTCGCTCAGACTCATTCACATCGGACGCAGTAGCAAAGTCCTCAACGTTGTCCGCGACCTTATGCAGCACAGCGTTCGCCAGACCGGCGGCAGACTTAGCTCCGCTGCGCACCAGCTCAACACCCTGACTTACGGCAACGCGGCCAGGCGTATGCAGATAGAGCATCTCGAAGGCCGAGATACGAAGTGCCATGCGCGCACGAGGCGCAACCTTTTTTGGCTTATCGAGAAACTGATCAAGCAACTCGTCCAAAATACCCTGCGTGGCGGCAACACCCAGCGCCAAGCGAGCGGCAAAAGCGGAATCGCGCTGATCAATAGCCTTGGCGGAAGCGCGAGAGGACAGCACGTCACGCGCGTACATACCGCGGCGATCGGCCTCCATCAACACATCGAGCGCAAGTTTGCGTGCGGGAGAAAGCTTGCTCATGACAAAACGCCCCACGAAAGATCGACACCCTGCAGGCCGGCAGCCCAAGCAGAAGCAGCCATAGCGCGCTTGCCATCAGGCTTAACCTCGAGCAACTCAACCGAGCCATCGGAAAGGCCCAGGTAAACACGCTTGGCCTTAACGTCAACGGCTCCCTCGCCAAGCGAAACATCGGCCGGCGCAGCATCGAGTACGCGCACGGTCTTGCCGGCAATCACGCAACGAGCAGGCGCGGTATCGGACGAGGCCAGCACATGACGCACGCAATCGAGCGCCGCCATTTGCGGATCCAGACGCATCTCCTGCTTGGAAATCTTGGCAGCATGCGTGACGAGCGCCTCATCCTGCTCAGTCCACACGGCGGTACCATCGGAAAGAGAAGGAAGTGTATCGGCAAGCAACTTGCCACCAAGCTCACCAAGCTCCATGGTCAGCGCCTCAGCATGCTTACCGGCAACCGACGTGGAAGCCTGAGCACAATAAGCGCCAGTATCCACGCCATGCCCAATGCGCATGATGGAAACGCCAGCAACCTCATCACCAGCAAGAATGGCACGCTGAATAGGAGCAGCCCCACGCCAACGAGGCAGCAAGGACGCATGAACATTCACAATACCAAGCGGCGCCATATGCAGCACCTCATCGGGCAAAATGCAGCCATAGGCAGCCACACAGAAAATGTCAGCCCGGGCAGCCTGAAGCGCCTCAACAACCTCAGACGTCATACGATTAGCTTCAACAACCGGCAACCCCAGCTCAAGCGCCTTAGCCTTAACAGGGGACGGATCCAACTTTTTACCACGCCCACGAACAGCATCGGGACGAGTAACAACAAGCGCAATCTCATTACCAGCCTCAACAAGCGAAGTCAGCGAAGGCACAGCAAAATCGGGCGTACCCATAAACACAATACGCATAATGATCGTCTCCTCTCAACCAAAGCCGAGACGGCTACAAATAACAGCGGAAAGCCAAGTACCCAGCCCATCCGCAATAACAATTCAACAAGAACAAATATACCCAAAACCAAAGAAAGAGCCGCAATAAAAGCAGCTCTTCCAACAAAGCAATTATCAGAGAAGACGCCCCTCCCTGACCCAACGGCACCCGGGCGAACCGAGCCAGAACAACGCAGTCCCCGGTGCTGAGCGCCCACATATCGTCCCGCGCGCAGTTTCGCAGCAAAGCGAGAATGTTTGAGCACGGGATGATATGTGGGCGCTCAGCACCGGGGATGGTGGGGTCTACTCCGTCTCGCCCGGTCGAGCGCCGCGGGCCAGGGCGTCCTGGTACTCCTTGACGGCCTTGATGCGCTGCATCGGCTTCAGTCGCTCGAACATGGTGTTGCCATGCAGGTGATCGATCTCGTGCTGCAGGCACACGCAGAACAGGTCGCCCGAGGCCTCATAGCGAATCAGGTTGGCGTCCAGGTCATACGCCTCGACGACGACATGGTCGGGACGCTCGATCTCACAGCTAATGCCAGGAATGGAAAGGCAGCCCTCGCTAAAGGGCACCAGATGGTCGCTCTGCTCAACAATGACAGGGTTGATGAGCACGTACGGGTCGTAGTCGTTCTTGTCGCTGTAGTCGCAGTCGATAGTGACGAGCTGAATGAGCTCGCCGATCTGCGGAGCAGCCAGGCCACAGCCGCCGTTCTCGAACATCATCTTCTTCATCTTCTCGGCAAGCGCTTCGATTGCCGGGGTGATCTCCTCGATGACGGCGCACTCCTGGCGCAGACGAGGGTCGGGCGACAGTACGATTCCGTTGGCTTCCATGGCCATCCTTTCGAGTTGTTACATCAAATCATAGGCGTCGACGTCAACGCTCACGCTCACGCCGCGCACAGAGCCCACCTCTTTGAGGCAGGCGTCGATATCATCAGAGACATGGTACCCTACCGGCGACTTTACAAGCAGATGGAAGCGGTAACGGTCCTTGGCTCTCTCGATTACACACGAAGCCGGGCCCAGCACCTGCGGCACGACACTCCCCGCCCGTAAAAAGTCGGGCGCGGCGGCATGCCAGCGGCGCTTAAGAAGCTTTGCAATGCGCCCGATGTAGTCTTGCGCGTTGTCTCGGTTCGCCGACCACACCAAGATGTTGACCAGGCGAACAAACGGCGGGTACAGCGCGTCGCGGCGCTGGTCCAGGTCGTAGTCGGTAAAGATCGAACGGTCGTGCTCAGCGACGGCGCGAATTACCGGGTCATCGGGAAGGTAGGTCTGGATGATGACCTCGCCGGGGCGATCACCACGACCGGCACGGCCGGCGACTTGCTCCAGCAGATCGTAGGCGCGCTCCCCTGCGCGGAAGTCCGGCAGCTTGAGGGCTAAGTCGGCATTGACCACGCCCACGAGCGTGACCTCGGGAAAGTCGAGGCCCTTGGCGATCATCTGGGTGCCCAGCAGCACCGCACAATCGGCGGCATCGAACTGCTCGAGCAGCTTTTTGTGCGCATCCTTGCCGCGCGTGGAATCGGCATCCATGCGAATAATGGCGACGTCCTCGGGAAGCATCTGGTGCAGTGCGTCCTCGATCTGCTGAGTGCCCATACCCATTTTTGCCAGGTAGCGACTGCCACATTTGGGGCAACGGCTCGTGGGCGCGGGATACGGCTGCACGCGCCAGGACGAACCGCAGGTGTGGCACTGCAGCGTGTGCGTGCGCTCGTGGTACGTGAGCGCGGTGGAGCAATGGTTGCAGGTGGGCACGCAGCCGCACTCGCGGCACATGAGGAACGGCGCAAAACCTCGGCGGTTGTGCAGCAGCACGGCCTTTTCGCGGCGCTCAACCACGCGCTCAAGGCCTTCCATCAGAGGTTTTGAGAACATGGAGCGGCTGCCGTGCGAGAACTCGCGGCGCAGGTCGGCAATGCGGACCGTGGGCAGCGCCGCGTGCCCCGGGCGCTCGGGCATCTCGACGCGCGTCCAGGTGGCACCGTTGTACGCGCCGCGACGGCAGCGGTCGAGGGCCTCGGCGGAAGGCGTGGCGGAACCCAGCACGAGCGGGCAGCGGTAGCGGCGCGCCATCTCGGCCGCTACCTCGCGCGCATGGTAGCGCGGGCTGGAACCCTGCTTGTAGCTGGTCTCGTGCTCCTCGTCGATAATGATGAGGCCGAGGTCGCTGAGCGGGCAAAAGAGCGCCGAACGTGCGCCAACGACCACGCGGGCCGCACCGCTGGCGACCATATCCCACTGGTCCAGACGCTCACCGGCCGAGAGACGCGAGTGGAAGACCGCGACCGTCTCGCCAAAGCGCGAGCGGAATCGGCCGACGGTTTGGGCCGTCAGCGAAATCTCGGGCACAAGAACGCAGGCAGAGCGGCCGGCCGCGAGCACGCGCTCAATCGCCGAAAGGTAGACCTCAGTTTTGCCGGAGCCGGTCACGCCGTCCACAAGGACCACGTCACCGTGAGCGTCCAGGCGGGCGCGCTCAATCTGCGCGAGCGCCTGCTGCTGGCCGTTGGTGAGTGCCACCGGGGCCTTGCCGCTTGCCGAAGACAGTGTGGTCTGCTCGCTGCAGCCACGCCAAGCGCGACGCTGCTCCACCACGACGACGCCGCGTTTTTCGAGCGCCTTGATGGTCGCCGACATGCTGTTGTAGAGCAGGTTGAGGTCGCGCGTCGTGACCGGACCGCACTGGAGTGCCTCGATGAGCTGACGCTGACGAACCGCCGTTTTAGAAGGCGTATAGTCGAAGCCGTCGGGCGTGAGCATGACCCAGCGGTTTTGGATGGGTTTGACGGCGGGGCGCTCGACGGTCCATACGCCGTCTTCGCCCTTGACTACGCGCGGGCTACCACCCGGAGGCAAAAACAGGCGAAGGCACTCGGAAAGCGTCGCGACGTACTCGCGGCTCATCCATCGTGCAATACGGGCAGCCTCGGCGGTAAAGAGTGGCTTGCTGAGGATGGCCTCGATGCGTTTGATGCGCGTGGGACCAAGGGCGTCGTTACCCTGCAGATCGCCCAGCTCAGGTGCGATATCGACGATATAGCCTGCGGCCGCGCGGTTACCAAAGTGAACCAGGACCGTAGAGCCGATCTGAGCTTCGCTGGCAAGCGAATGCGGAATGCCATAGGCAAATGGCTCAGATAACGCGCGTGTAGGGATGTCGAGAACCACACTTGCGTAGGCGGTGACGGGCTCAGGAGTAGGCTCGTGCTTGGCCGGAGCAGCAACAACAGATGCGGACACCGCCTGAGTCTCCTCCGGTTCCGGCGAACCAAACAGCGAAAGTTGTTGAGCCATACACCACCTCAAACGAACCTGGAAGGGGTGGGACAAAAACTACTGATTATTTTGTCCCACCAACTCACTCGCGCGGTACAGAAACAAGAGCCCCGCTCGGGTGAACGGGGCTCGGATACACGCGCTTGCGCAGCTGCTACAGCGCCATCGTGCGGGCGCGATCGATGCGCGCCAGGCAGTCGTCGCGGCCGACGAGCGCCATGGACTCGCCCAGCGGAGGGCTCACCATGTTGCCGCAGACGGCGACGCGCACGGCCTGGAACACCACGCGCTTCTTAAGGTCCATCTGCTCGGGCAGCGGCTCAAGCGCGGCGTCGATGTTGGCGGCGGTCCACTCGTCCACACCCTCAAGCGCGGCCTTGGCGGCGTCCAGAATGACACCCATGCCCTCCTTGGCCAGGCCCTTGTTGACGGACTTCTCGTCATACTCGAGCGTCTCGGCCGTAGCGAAGATGGGAGCAGCGACGGTCACGGCATCGGCCGGCATCTTGGTGCGCGGCTTGACGATGGCGGCAAGTGCGTCGATCCAATCCTCGCCGTACTCAACATTGCCCTCAATGAGACCCGCCTCATGCAGCTCGGGGACCATGACCTCGTCGGCAAACTGAGCGTCGGACATGCCGTTGATGTACTCGGCATTGACCCAGTCGAGCTTCTTGGGGTCGAAGGTAGCCGGGTTCTTGGAGATGCGGTCGAGCGAGAACTTGCTGGCCAGGACATCGCGCGGGATGATCGTGGTCTCGCCGTCGAGCGACCAGCCGAGCAGCGCCAGGTAGTTGACGAAGGCGTCGGACAGGTAACCGGCGTCGCGGTACTCCTCCACCGAGGTGGCGCCATGGCGCTTAGAGAGCTTCTTGCCGTCGGCGCCCAGGATCATGGAGATGTGGGCGAACGTGGGCACGGGCGCGCCGAGGGCCTCGTAGACCATGACCTGACGAGGGGTGTTGGACAGGTGGTCGTCGCCGCGGATGACATGGGTGATCTTCATCATGGCGTCGTCGACGACGGTCGCAAAGTTGTACGTGGGCGTGCCATCGGAGCGGAAGATGACAAAGTCGTCGAGCTCCTTGGCGTCGAAGGTCACCTCGCCGTGGACGACATCGTGGATGACGACGTCGCCGCGGTCCTCGGGCACCTTGATGCGTAGGACGTAGGACTCGCCGGCCTCGATGCGACGGCGGGCCTCCTCGGGATCAAGATCGCGGCAACGGCGCTGATAGCCCTGGAAGGGGTCCTTGCGCTCCTGCGCGGCCTTGCGATCGGCGTCGAGCTGCTCCTTGGTGCAGAAGCAGGGATAGGCCTTGCCCTCGTCCCAAAGCTTCTGGGCGGCCTGCTTGTACAGGTCCAGGCGCTCGGTCTGGGCATAGGGGCCATAGTCTCCGCCCACCTCGGGACCCTCGTCCCAATCCAGGCCCAGCCAACGCATGGCGCGCAGGATGATCTGCGTATTCTCGTCGGTGGAACGGGTGGGATCGGTGTCGTCGATGCGCAGGATGAACGTGCCGCCGTTTGCACGGGCGAAAGCCCAGTTATAGATAGCGGTGCGGGCGCCGCCGATGTGCAGCTTGCCCGTCGGTGAGGGTGCAAAGCGGACGCGAACGTCTGATGCCATGGAAATCTCCTCGATTGCAGGATGGATGTCTAACCGCACCAGTATAAAGCAACAATGCCCACCTCCGCACAAAGGGCACCGACCCACTCATTGGGGACAGACTTAAATGACCAGTCACAAGGAGTGTCCCAACCTGCCGACACTTAGGGACATTCCTAAAAGGCCGGCAGAAAAGGACCGTCCCCAAGTGCCGACACATAAGGAACGTCCCCAGGTGCCGTAAGAGTGTTCCTATTGGCTGGTCATTTAAGTCTGTCCCCAATGAGTAGGTGCGGAAAGGGTGTGAATGTTTGATTTACGCGCTATGATGTGCCCTTGCATAGAGAGCCCGGCGGAATGGTAACGGTCGCTGGGACACGTTTTTGAAAGGACAATCATGTCAGAAGAACTTCGTTCCATCCCACCCCAACACGGGTCCTTTGTTTTTACGTCGGAGTCGGTGACCGAAGGTCATCCCGATAAGATCGCTGATCAGATCAGTGACGCCGTCCTCGACGCAATCCTCGCCAAAGAAATAGAGCTGCAGGAGCAGGGCTATATTGCGCCCAACGGTGTGCCCGCCAACGTGGAGAACGTCCGCTGCGCCTGCGAGACCCTCGTGACCACCGGCACCGTCATCGTCGCCGGCGAGATTCGCACCCAGGCCTACGTCGACGTGCAGGAAATCGCTCGCGGCGTTATCCGCCGCATTGGCTACAACCGTGCCAAGTTCGGTTTTGACTGCGATACCTGCGGCGTTATGAGCCTCATCCACGAGCAGTCGCCCGATATCGCCCAGGGCGTCGACGAGTCCTTCGAGACCCAGACCGGCGCTACCACCGACCCGATCGACCTGATCGGTGCCGGCGACCAGGGCATGATGTTCGGTTATGCCTCCAACGAGACCAAGACCCTCATGCCCATGCCGCACTACCTGGCGAGTCGCCTAGCCGAGCGCCTGGCCGCCGTGCGTCACGACGGCACCCTCGCCTATCTGCGTCCCGACGGCAAGACCCAGGTCACCGTGCGCTACGAGGAAGGCAAGCCCGTCGAGGTCACGACCATCGTCATCTCCACGCAGCACGCTGCCGAGATCGAGGACATGGGCAAGATCAAGGCCGACCTCATCGAGCACGTCATCACCCCGGTCATGGCCGCCGAGAACATGCCGTGGGACAACGCCGACATCTACGTGAACCCCACCGGTCGCTTTGTCGTGGGCGGCCCCATGGGCGACACGGGCCTCACCGGCCGCAAGATCATCGTCGACACCTACGGCGGCTACGGCCGTCACGGCGGCGGTGCCTTTAGCGGCAAGGACTGCACCAAGGTCGACCGCTCCGCCGCGTATGCCGCGCGCTGGGTCGCCAAGAACGTGGTCGCCGCCGGTCTGGCCGACCGCTGCGAAGTCGAGCTTGCCTACGCCATCGGCGTTTCCAAGCCCCTCTCAATCATGGTCGACACCTTCGGTACCGCGCATGTTGCCGAGGACAAGATCGTTGAAGCCGTGGAGAAGACCTTCGACCTGCGCCCGGGCGCAATCATCCGCGACCTAGACCTGCGTCGCCCCATCTACGAGAAAACAGCAGCCTACGGTCACTTCGGCCGCGAAGACGCCGACTTCACCTGGGAGAAAACCGATCGAGTCGAAGAACTCAAAGCAGCCTGCGGCCTGTAAGCTAACTCGAAAAGCTACAGCCAAATAACAACGCACCAAAAGAAGTACCGGCCCCAACCGGTACTTCTTTTTTATTTAAAGGTTGTGAAGATGAGCCTACCTGGGACATGGAATAAATCACAGGCCGATAAATTTTGCAGCAGAGCGACTCCAGCCATGTATCCTAAGTTCCGAGGGCTTTGGTATTTGGTCGGTCGCGAGTTCCGCACGAGCCGGAGGCCACTTAATGTGGCCTCCGTGCGAGCCAGGACTGTAGAGCAGGCGACCAAATACCAAAGCCCTCGGAACGGCGGGACAGAGTATGCCCCGTCCCTCGGGACGACGGGATAGAACAGGAGCGCATATGGCAGGCAAGCCGCAAACACTAGCTACGACCTCGGCATTCGAGATCTTGGGCCCCGTCATGGTCGGCCCCAGCTCATCGCACACCGCCGGCGCCCTGCGCTGCGCCCAAGTTGCCGCCAGCCTGCTGGAAGGCCGCATCACCAAAGTCACCTTTGGCCTGTGGAACTCCTTCGCCCACACCTACCGCGGCCACGGTACCGACCGTGCGCTCGTCGCGGGCATTCTGGGCCTCGACACCGATGACGAGAACATCAAGCAGGCCTTCGACCTCGCGCGCGAGCAGGGCCTCGAATATCACTTTGACATCAAGGGCGACGACGCCTCCATCCACCCCAATACCGTCGACATCGACATGGTCGACGACACGGGCGCCACGGCACAGGTCCGCGGTGAGAGCCTGGGCGGAGGCAAGATGCGCATCAGCCGCATTAACGGCGTCGGCGTCGATATCTCGGGCATGTATTCCACGCTGTTTGTGGCACACCAGGACGTCCCCGGCGTGCTCGCCGCGCTCACCAACCTGCTCGCCTACGCACACGTGAACATCGCCTTCTGCCGCACCTACCGCACCGAAGTGGGCGGCCAGGCCTACTCCGTCTTTGAGACCGACGGCGCGCCCGACGACACCGTTATCCCGATGCTACGCAAGCTCGACAATGTCGATTACGCGACCTTTATCGAGCTCCCCGGTTCTGCCTCGTCGCTCTCCCCCGGCGTCTCGGCCAAGGAGATCTTCGACGACGGTGAGCAGCTGCTCGATGCGTGCGCCGAGCTCGGCATGAATATCGGCGCCGTCATGGCCGTTCGCGAGGCACGTCTGACCGGTGAGGCCCACGCCGTCGCCGCCATGCGCCGCGTGCTCGACGTCATGCGCGAAGAGACCACAGCCCCTATCGCAAATCCGCAGCGCTCGCTCGGCGGACTTATCGGCGGCGAGGCCAAGCTCGTCGAAGCAACCCGCCGCAACGATTTGAGTGCAAGCCTGATGGGCGCCGTCCAGACCGACGCCGTTGCCCGCGCCATGGCCGTGCTCGAGCGCTCCGCTACCATGGGCGTGATTGTCGCCGCCCCCACAGCCGGCTCCGCGGGTGTCGTGCCTGGCTGCGTGCTGGCGCTCGCCGATCACCTGCAGCTCGATGACGAGCAGGTCATGGACGCCCTCTACTGCGCCGCTGCCATTGGCCTCAACCTCACCACGAGCGCCTGCGTCGCCGGCGCCGAGGGCGGATGCCAGGCCGAGGTGGGAAGCGCCGCCGCCATGGCAGCCGCCGCGCTGGTGCAGATGCTCGGCGGCACGCCCGAGCAGGCGCTCGACGCCAGTTCCCTCGCGCTGAGTAACCTGCTGGGCCTCGTTTGTGACCCCGTCGGTGGCCTCGTGGAGGTGCCCTGCCAAAACCGCAACGCCATCGGCGTAGCAGCGGCCTTTAGCTCGGCACAACTTGCCCTCGCAGGCATTAAGAGCTTGGTGCCGTTTGACCAGATGGCACATGTCATGCTCTCGGTGGGTCACGCGTTGCCGGCCACGCTGCGCGAGACGGCAAAGGGCGGCATCGCGCAGGCTCCGGCCGCACTTTCGGCCTGTGCAAAATGCGGCGTGTGCGGATAACGGCAAAGAATGACTCAAAGGTGGGACAAATGTCCCACCTCTTTTGAATGCCACCGTTTCCGTACCACAAACAGCAGGGCAATCGCTATAATGCAAGCCCAGTAAAAACACGATGAGCCGCAAGGCGAAAATCGAAGGATATGCATACGATGTCGCAAAACGATCGAACTCAACTGATTCCCGATCCGCAGCAGCCGAGCAGGCACGCCGGCGGCGTTCAGTCGCCGCGCCCTATCGCGCCGAGCTACGGTCAGCAGCGTGGTGCGGCAAACGCTTCCCAACGCCCGAACCAACAGCGACAGCAGCGTCAACAACGTCAGCAGCACCAGGCAAACGGCAATGCGCCCAAGCAGCCCCCCACGCACGCTCGAGGCGATCGCGGCCCCGCGCGCAAGTCCGCCGGCAACAATAAGTCGGGCAAAAAGACGACGCTCTTTGTCGTCCTGGGTCTAATCGTCATTGTCTATATCGTAGGCGTCGTAGCATTTTCGCAGGTAGCCTACCCCAACACCACCATCGCCGGCGTCGACGTCTCGTTCTCCAACGCTTCGTCTGCCGCCACCAAGGTCAACTCGGCTTGGAAGCACTATAAGCTCACCGTGACAGGCGATGACTTTAGCTGGACCTATCAGCCCGAGTCCGATGAACCCATCGTCGACGGAGAGGCTGCCGCAAAAGAGATCATCAGCCACAACGAAGCCTTTGTATGGCCGGTCCACCTTGTGGAATCCTTAAGCGGCAAAACCAAAACAACCGCTACCTCCAACGAAGTCGATCTTGATCAAGACGTCGACCTGTCCATGCTTTCCGACACCTTTGACCAAAAGAAGTTTGAGAAGGATCTGGGCGCCGCCATCGACGAGTTTAACGAGGGGCGTTCGGGCACGTTCGAGGCCAATAGCTCCTATGACGAGCAAGCGGGCAAGTTTACCGTCGAGAAGGCGCGCTCCAACGAAAAACTCAACCGCGAGCATGTCATTAAGTATGCCGAGCTCGAGCTTGCCTCGCTGGCCGAGACCGTAGATCTTTCCAAGCTCGGCAACGATGCCTATGAGCCGCTCAATGGAACGCTGACCGATGATCAGATTCAGGCCGCATGCGATGCCGCCAACAACTTCCTGGGCGTCAACGTGACCCTCAAGCTCAACGGCGAGGATGCCGGCAAGGTTGATGGCAGCTCCGTGTTGCAGTGGATCAGCTTTGCCGATCCCGCCAACCCCACGCTCGATACTTCGCAGATCAGTAGCTGGGCAGCCGAGCTCGCCAACGGCTTTAATACCGTGGGCTCCACTCGCTGGTGGACGCGCGCCGATGGCAAGCAGTGCGCCGTCGAAGGCGGCGACTTTGGTTGGTCTATCGACAGCAGCTCGCTCGCCAAGCAGGTCGAGGACGCCATTAACAACAAGCAGGCCGGCGAGATCGAGATCAAGTACTCCCAGAAGGCCGACACCTTTACCGCAAAGGGAGAGCCCGACTGGAAGGCGTATATCGACGTCGACCTGTCAGAGCAGCACGCGCGCTACTATGACGAGAGCGGCAATATCGTTTGGGAGGCCAACTTTATTTCCGGCAAACCGGGCGAAGACGCCACCCCCGAGGGCGTGTGGCAGATCAACAGCAACGACGGCGGCAGCACCCTGATCGGAGCCAAGGACCCCGAGACCGGCAAGCCCAAATACGAGAGTCCGGTGAGCTACTGGATGCCGTTCGAGGGCAATATGATCGGCTTCCACGATGCCACCTGGCAAAACGACAAGAGCTTCGATAATGCCGAGTCCTATAAGTGGTGCGGTAGCCACGGCTGCATCAATCTGCGCCTGGCCGACGCCAAGGCACTGCACGATTGCATCAAAGTCGGCCTGTGCGTGGTTGTCCACTCGTAGTGCAACGCGCGCATTCCTACAACGTGGAACCGCTGCGACCAATCTAACAGTTCCGAAAGAAACCGTTCTATGCGCCCACCCCAACCGGTGGGCGCATATAATTATCGAGGTTCTTTCTATAAAGGAGACGCTATGCCGAATGTCCCCACCATCACCCAGGGCCCGGATGATACCGAGCACACGACCGAAGGTGCCACCGAAACGATTCCTCTGATTACAAACGTACATGCCGATAAGCAGAACGGACGCGCGAACGATGCGGCCGAGATTTCCGATGAAGAGGCATACGCCAAGCTCAAGGCAAAACGTGCCGAACGTCGGCGCAAAAAGCTGATTCGACGCGGTATTGCCGCCGGCGTCGTGGGTGCCATCGCGCTCATTGCCATTGTCGCAACCCTGGTTATCAATGCGCAGCCACAGGGCGCTAGCGAGCCTGTGACCGACATGGTGACCGAGGGCACGTTTACCACAACGGTCGAGGCGAAAGGCCAGCTCAAACCCATTTCGTCCTCAGTGGTCTCCCCTTCTGTCGACGGCACGGTCGATTCTATCAACGTGCAGGCAGGCCAATCCGTTAACGAGGGCGACGTGCTTATGACCATTAAAAACGACGAGCTCGATCGCAACGTTGCCGAGGCGCAGCGTGCAGTTGCAGCCGCCCAGGAAGACCTCACCAACGCGCAGAAAGCCGCCGCTGCCGCGCAGGCCACCCTAACGACGGACGTCGATGGAGCTTCCGCAGCGGCTGGCGTCTCAGCCGCATCAGTGGACACGAACGCCGTATCGGCCGCGCAGCGCAGCCTCGCATCGGCCCAGGCAAACCTCGATCAGGCGAACGCCAAGGCAGCCAGTCGCACGGTCACGGCCCCGAGCTCGGGTAGCATCGTGGAGCTCAACGCCAAGGTGGGCGCCACGGTAACAGGCGGCATGATCATGGGCGAAAGCGATACGAGCGGCGGCAAGCAGTGCATGCAGATCGCCGACCTGTCCAAGATGAAGGTAACCGTGCAGGTGGGCGAAAAGGACATCGCCAAGATCACCGTTGGGCAGAGCACCAACGTCACGTATCCCGCGTTTCCCGATATCGTGAGCCAGGGCACCGTCACGGCTATCGCGTCGGTGGCAAACTCCGACGCCGCTAACGGTGGCGGAGGCAGTGTAACCTTTAACGTCGATATCCTCATCGAGTCGCCCGACGCGCGCCTGAAGCCGGGCATGACGGCCGAGGTCTCGGTGGTGACCGAGCGGCTCGACGACGTAGTGATGGTTCCGACGATGGCGCTCATGACCGAAGACGGCGAACACTATTACGTCAACGTGGCGACTGATGACGAGGGCAAGCAAACCCGTCGCGTGAAGGTGACCGTCGTGACGCAAAACGACAACGAAGCCGTAGTCGGCAAGACACAGGTCAAGCGCGACGACCAGGGCAACGAGATCAATCCCAACGTGCCGGTTACCAAGCTGCGCGACGGCGACACCCTCGTCATGGACACCGGAGCGGACGCAACGACTGACGGCGGCTACAACGCGAATTCGGGCAGTATGTCTGCCGACGAGGGCATGTAATGCGTCCCGTCATCGACATTCGCAACGTGCACCGCATCTTTGAGAGCGAGGCAGGTTGCGCCCACATCCTGCACAACGTGAGCCTGGCGGTAGATCCCGGCGAGTTCGTCGCCATTACCGGCCCTTCGGGCTCGGGCAAATCAACGCTCATGAACATCCTAGGCTGCCTAGATAAGCCGACGGCGGGCGACTATTACCTGCAAGGGCTCAACGTGGCCGAGCTCGATGATGACGAGCTCACCGAAGTTCGCGCCCTGAGTATTGGCTTTGTCTTTCAGAGTTTCAACCTGCTGCCGCGCCTGTCGGTTATCGAAAACGTCATGCTGCCGCTGGCCTACACCAATGTGCCCCGTAGCCAGCGCGAAATGCGCGCCGTGCACGCGCTGCAGGCTGTCACGCTGCCCGTCGACCACTGGGACCACCGCATATCCGAGCTCTCGGGCGGCCAGATGCAGCGCGTCGCAATCGCGCGCGCCCTCGTCAATGACCCGCCCATCATTCTGGCCGACGAGCCGACGGGAAACCTGGACTCCGCCACTGGAGCGCTTGTGATGGAGACCTTCCATAAGCTCCAGAAGCGCGGCAAAACCATCGTGCTTATCACACACGACCCCAGCATCGCCGCCGAGGCCGACCGTGCCATGACCATCCGCGACGGTCGCATTCACGACGGCGCGTATATTCCACATGCACCGCGGACCCTGCGCAGCGCCGTAGATAGCCTGCCCATGATTTCCGCCTCCACCAACCCGCCGAAAGGAGTGGTGGCATGAGCGCCCGCGATCTCATCCAGGAAGCCCTTCACTCGCTCGAAGCCAACAAGGGGCGCAGCCTGCTCACCATCCTGGGCATTGTCATCGGCATCGCCTCGGTTATCGCCATGACTTCGCTCATCGGCGGTATCCAAAACAGCCTGGTCAACAGTCTGGGCCTCAATGCGGCACGCATGGTGCAAATCTATTCGTCGCAAGAACTCACCGAGTCGGACATCGAGAAGCTTCAAAAACTGGTGCCGCAGATAGAGCAGATCGGCATTGTCGACAGCGCGTATACCGAGTATAAGACCGGCGATAAAAGCTATACCGTCATGGCACAGGGTGTCGATAGCGACATGCTCGACGCCGTGGGGGCCAGCAAGCTCGTTGCGGGGCGCACCTATTCCCAGGCCGAGTCCCAATCAGGCTCGCGCGTGGCGCTCATCAGCCGCAACGGCGCCGATCAGCTTTACGGCAACGAACAGGATGCGCTGGGGAAAACCATCAAGGTGTCCAACGGCGAGGTGCAGATTGTAGGCGTGATTGATGGCGGCAGCGACTCCATGGGCTCGCTCACGCTGTATATGCCACGCGAAACCATCGCCGGGCTGTTTGGCGACGAGAATCCTTCATTCCCCAGTGTGACGGCACTTGCCGCCGAGGGCACGGACATGGATGAGCTTTGTAAGACCATCGAGTCCAAGGTGCGCGCGATGAAGGGCATCGCGGAGGAGGATGAGTACGACAGTGTATCGGCGACATCCATGAAAAGCGCCATCGATGCACTCAACTCCTTTATGGGCGCGTTCTCGCTCATCATGGGTGCTGTCGCCAGCATCTCGCTGCTTGTCGGCGGTATCGGCATTATGAATATGATGCTTACCAACGTAACGGAGCGCATTCGCGAGATCGGCATCCGCCGCGCTCTGGGCGCCAGTCGTCGCGATATCACCGCGCAGTTTTTGGCCGAGTCCTCGGCGCTGTGCGTCACCGGCGGACTATTGGGTGTCCTGATTGGCTATCTGCTGGCATGGGGACTCACGTTCTTTGCCGCAAGCTCGGGTATCATGAGCGAGTTTGGAGCTACCGGGACGATCACGCCAAGCTTCTCCATTACGACAGTGTTGATCGCGTTCGCCGTATCGGTCGGCATCGGCGTAATCTTTGGCTTCTATCCCGCTCGACGCGCGGCAAAGCTCGACCCGGTGGAGTGCCTACGCTACCAGTAAGCCACCACCAACAAGTTGCGGTGAATTAGGGACTGAATATGCTATCAAGCAGCAAAAACAGACACTATTTCACCGCAACTTATTGAAGGGCTGCTTGCGCCAGTTCCGGGCTTCGTCCTCGAGCTATTGGCGGATGACGGGCTTGTACGGGTCGAGCTTGCTCAAGGCGCTTCTCCTCGCGGGCGGGAGGGCACGCAGGCGCGGCGAGCGCCTAGCGCGTGAACTCCCGTAAGAGCGCGTCTTCCACCTCCCGAAGCGAAAGGCCCCCGCCTCCCTCGGCGGGACGGGCGACCACGATACAGCGCGCTCCCACGTCGCGCGCGGAGGCGATCTTCTCGGCCGTGCCACCTACGGTTCCCGAGTCCTTGGTCACAAGCCACTGGGCGCCCACCTGCCGAAGCATCGCCTCGTTGAGCTCGCGGGTGAAGGGTCCCTGCATGCCGATGACGTGCGACGGCGAAAACCCCGCATCGATGCACTTCGTTATAGCACCGGGCAGCGGGAGCACACGCACGAAGAAGCGCTCCGCGAAATCGGCGACGCGCGTGTAGGGAGCAAGCTCCTTGCTCCCCGTCGTGAGAAGCGCGCAACCCGGGTTCTCGGAGAGAAAGCGCGCCGCGCAGGCGATCGACGCGACCGGCACGACGCCTTTGGGCAGCGCCTCGACCGGGCGCGCAAGACGCAGGCACCGTGCACCCACGGCGAGCGAAGCGGCCCGGATGTTGCCGCTTGCGAGCGTAGCGAAGGGGTGCGTGGCGTCGACGACGATGCGCGCGCCGGAAAGCTCGCGCTCCATGTCGGCCTCGTCGAGCCTGCCCGCATGCACCTCGATGCCCGGAAGCTCGCCCAAAAGCTCGCCTCCGTACTCGGTTGCCGCGTAGGCACGGGCGGGGATGCCCGCCCCGCTCGCCCATTCGCACAGAAGGCGGCCCTCGGTGGTGCCGGCGAAGATGCGCAGCGCCGGCGCGGATGCGGGCGCCGTCACTTCGGGCCGCCTGGGCGCGTGATCTGGTAGAGCAGCGCGTTCATAATGGCGGCCGCCACGGTCGAACCGCCCTTGCGACCCCTCGCGACGATGGCCGGCACGCGTCGCGCGAGTAGCTCCTCTTTCGCCTCGACCACGTTCACAAACCCGACCGGCACCCCAACGACGAGCGCGGGCGCGATCTTCCCCGCGTCCATGAGCTCGGCGAGGCGCAGAAGTGCCGTGGGGGCGTTACCGACGGCCACGATGAGCGGACCCTCGATGCCGCAAGCTTTGTCCATGCTCGCAACGGCGCGAGTCGTGCCCGCGGCGCGCGCAGCCGCGGCGACATTAGGGTCGGCCATGTAGCACACGGCCTTGCAGCCGAGCTTTGCGAGCGCGGGCTTGCTTATGCCTGCGAGCGCCATGTTCGTGTCGGTGAGCACCGTGGCCCCTGCGCGCAGTGCGTCGAGAGCACAGTGCGCGGCGTCATGGGTGAATACGAGGGAATCGGCGTACGAGAAGTCGGCAGTGGTGTGGATGACGCGCTTCACGACGGGCTCTTCAAGCGGCGGGAACGTGCGGCCGCCGAGCTCTTCGGTGATGATCTCGAAGCTGCGCCGCTCGATGTCGCCGGGCGCCATCTCCTTGGAATCCATCTAGTACTCCACTCCTTCCCTTGCACCTATCCCCTGAGCGTAGGGGTGTTTCTCGCACCGCATCTCGGTTATGTAGTCGGCCTTCTCCACGATCTTGCGGGAAGGCGCGCGCCCGGTGAGCGCTACTTCGACGCCGCGCGCGGACATATCGAGCGCGCGGTCCACGAGCGCCTCGTCGACAAGACCCTTAGAAAGCGCGTCGAGCGCCTCGTCGAGCACGAGCAGTCCCTCTTGCGCGCCCTCGAGCTCGGCGAGCGCGGAAGCGAGGTTCCCATCGTGCAGCTCGCACGTCGCGGCAAGTTCTTCCGACGTCATCGACCAGGTAAACTTGTCCGACGCCTTCCCCGCGAACACGGGCACGCCGAAATGCTCGGCGAGCAGGCGCACCTCCCCGCTTTCGCCGTCTTTCAGGAACTGCACGACGACGACGCGGCGACCTGCAGCGAGCATGCGAAGGGCGAGGCCCATCGCCGCCGTGGTCTTGCCTTTGCCGTCGCCATGATACACGTGGATCATACGCCCTCCTCGATAATGCGGTAGACATACTCCATGTCGAGCGCCCCGCGCACGACGTCGGCCAGGCGGTCGAACTCGCGCGCACGGTGATCGGCCGCGGACGCCGCGCCCGCAGCACCCACGAAGCTCTCGGGCAGGCCGCGCATGCGCGCGAGCGAGCGCGCGAGGGCGAGCGCAACCCCCGGTTCGTCGAACAGGCCGTGGAGATAGGTTCCGAACACGTTTCCGCAGGCCGCGCCTTCTGGTTTGCCGCCAATCGTGCCCGCAGGAGCGCAGGAGACGGTCGTTTCGCCGTCGTGAATCTCGTACCCGCGCGCCGTCATGCCGTTCCACACCGAGAACGCGCCTTGGGCGCCCGTGATGCGCAGTGCCGACTGGGCGAGGCGCTTTTCCTCCTTGAACACCGTACTTGCAGGGATGAGCCCGAGCCCTCGCGCGGTGCCAGCGCCTTCCCTGCCGTGCGGGTCGGAAAGCTCGTCTCCCAAAAGCTGGTAGCCTCCGCATATGCCGAGCACAGGCGTGCCCGCGCCCGAAAGCGCGCGTACACAGGCTCCGATGCCGCTAGCCGCAAGCCAGCGCGCGTCGTCGAGCGTGGTCTTCGAGCCGGGGAGCACCACCAGGTCGGGTCGGCCCAGATCGGTCGTCGAGGAAACGTAGCGCACGCCCACGCCGGGCACGCGCGAAAGCGGGTCGAAGTCGGTGAAGTTCGACAGATGCGGAAGACGCACGACGGCGACGTCGATGACGCCGCGCGCCTCGCGGGCAGATAGGCGCGGCGCGAGCGAGTCCTCGTCGTCCAGGTCGAGCGTAAGATACGGCACGACCCCCACGACGGGAACCCCGCACATTTTCTCGAGCGGGGCCAAACCCGGGCGCAGGATTTCCACATCGCCGCGGAACTTGTTCACCACAAGCCCCCGCAAAAGCGCGCGGTCCTCGGGCGCAAGGAGCGCGACCGTGCCGTAGAGCTGGGCAAACACCCCGCCTGGGTCGATGTCGCCCACGAGCAGCACGGGGGAGGACACGGCGCGCGCGAGCCCCATGTTGACGATGTCGTTTTCGGCAAGGTTGATTTCGGCGGGGCTGCCGGCGCCCTCGATGACGATGACGTCGTTATCCTCCGCGAGCGAATCGAACGCCTCCAAAATCTGCGGCATGAGCGCCTTCTTTCGCGCGAAGTAGTCCCTCGCAGCGAAGGCTCCCTGCGCCTTGCCGGCCACGATGAGCTGGCTTCGGTGGCCGCTTTCGGGCTTGAGCAGGATGGGGTTCATGCGCACGTCGGGCGCGATGCCGCACGCCTCGGCCTGCATGATCTGGGCGCGCCCCATCTCGAGCCCGTCGGCCGTGACACCGCTGTTGAGTGCCATGTTCTGGCTCTTGAAGGGAGTCACGCGCAGGCCGTCCTGCGAAAGTACGCGGCACAGCCCCGCCGCAAGCAGACTCTTCCCCGCGTTCGACATGGTGCCCTGGATCATGATGGGCTTCGCCCTACCCACGGGTATCGACCTCCTTCGCCGAGCCTCGGCCATCCGCGCCCGCCATAGCGCCGCTGAAAGAAGCGTCGCCCCGTTCGTCGGGTTCGCCTTCGTCCGGTGCACCTTCCGCCCGAAGCGCGCGGCCGAACGCCATCGCAAGCCGGGCGTTCTCCTTGCGCGTGCGCACCGCGACGCGGCACCAGAAACGGGACAGTACCGAAAACGAGTCGCACGTGCGGACCAAAACCCCCTGATTATACAGGCGCTCGGGGATGTCTTTCGCCGGCGTGCGGACTAAAAGGAAGTTCGCATCCGACGGCACGACGGAAAGCCCGAGCGAGGAGAGCTCGTGGGAAAGCCACGCTCGCTCGCCCGCCAATACATCGCGCGTGCGCGAGACGTATTCAATGTCTTCCAGGGCGGCGATGCCCGCGGCCTCGGCGACCGAGGAGACGGGCCACGCCTGCCCCGCCCGGCGAATCCCCTCGATGAGTTGGGCGTTTCCGCTGATCAGATATCCCAACCGCAACCCCGCCATTCCGTAGAGCTTGGTGAACGCGGAGAGCACGGCCACATGGCGCGAACACGCGGCGCGTGCGGCCACGCTCCTTTCGCGGGCGTCGGGCGCAAATCCGAGGAAGCACTCGTCCACGACGAGCAGCGCGCCCACCTGCTCGCAGCGGCAAGCCGCGGCCTCGATCACGTTGGGGTCGACGAGGCGCCCCGTCGGGTTGTTCGGATTGCAGAGGTACGCCACGTCTCCCGGCCCCTCGATCGCGCGGGCGAAGGAGGCGGGCACGTCGAAGTCGTCCGCTTCGGAGAGCGGGAACTCCTGCACGCATGCGCCGTAGTACGATGCCGCCTCCGAATAATCAGAGAACGTCGGCGCGCACACGACGATGTGTTTCGGGCGCACCGCCGCGGCGAGCCGCCAGATGATGTCGGAGGCGCCCGCGCCGCAGACGATAGTATCTTCGGGAATGCCCTGGTCGCGCGCTAGGGCGCGAACGAGGGCGAGGCTTTCCCTATCGGGGTAGGCGTCGATTCGAGAAAGCGCCTTGCAAGCTGCGGCGACGGCGCGCGGCGAGGGGCCTGCCGGATTCACGTTCACCGAGAAGTCAATGAGGTCGGAGGCGCCCCCTTCGCAAGCGATGCCGAGCGATTGCCAGCTGCCCCCATGCGCACGGGCGCGCAGGATTCCCCCGGCAGCCCGGGGCGCGGCGTGGTCTTTCCTCATGCCATCGCCCCCACGGCGAGCACGACCGCCGCGCGCGCGGCGCCGAAGACGACGAGCGCGCATACGGACGCGGCGAGCATGAGCCTTGTCGCCCGGGCGATGTCGCCCCACTCGATTTCACGGGACGCGTCGCCTATCGTCGGTTTCTCAACGAGCTTGCCGAAATACACCGCGGGCCCTGCCAGGCGCAGCCCGAGCGCGCCCGCGCACGCCGACTCGGTCTGCGCCGCGTTCGGGCTCGCATGGCGACGCCTGTCGCGGCGCCAGATGCGCGCCGCCCCGCGCGCGTCGAGCCCGACGATCGGGCACACGGCGATCATGAGCAGGGCCGATAAGCGCGAGGGAATCCAGTTCACCGCATCGTCGAGGCGCGCCGAGGCGCAGCCGAAGTCGATGTAGCGCTCGTTTTTGTAGCCCACCGTGCTGTCGAGCGTGTTCACCGCCTTGTACGCCATGCCCAAGGGCGCACCCCCGATCATAAGGTAGAAAAGCGGCGCGATGACGCCGTCGCTCGCGTTCTCCGCCACCGTTTCCACGGCGGCGCGCGCGACGCCGTGCTCGTCGAGAACAGACGTGTCGCGTCCCACGATGAGCCCGACGGCTTCGCGCGCCGCGACAAGTCCGTCCTTCGAGAACGCGCGGGCCACGGCCAGGCTCTGGCGGCGCAGCTCGCATGTCGCGAGAATCTGATAGCTCGCCCATGCCTCGACCACGAAGCGCAAGCCGGAGTGAACCATACCGCAAAGATGCAGGACTCCCCAGGTCAAAAGTCCACACGCAAGCGGAAGCGCCACGGCGAGCACAAGCCCTGCGGCGCGCGTGCCCGCGGACGTTTGCGGGAATGCGCGCCGCAGGCGGCCTTCGACCCACGTGATCGCGCGCCCCATAGCGACGACGGGATGGGGAAGCCAGCGCGGGTCGCCGAAGGCAAGGTCGGCCGCGAACCCGGCGGCGACGGCAAGAATCGTCATCACCGGGCATCGCCCCCCGAAGCGGGGCGAACGTCGCGAAGGCAGCGCCCATCCCAGGTGGCGGCCCATGCGCCGCCCGGCTCGGTATGCACGTCAAAGTACCCCATTTTCGGGACAGCTAGCTCGGAGAGCAGCGCTTTCACGGTACCCGCGTGAACGACGAAGACGGCGCGCCCGCTCCCCTGGGCGCGCTCCGATTTGCACGCCTCCCGAAACGCCGCGACGACGCGGCGGGTGAAATCGCTCTTGTCCTCGCCATGCGGGCAGCGCGTCTCGCACCAGGAGTCTACCCAGGCGCGGTAGCGCGCATCCTCTTTAAGCTCGGCGGCGCTTCGCCCCTCGAAGTCGCCGAAATCCATCTCGCGCAGACCGGGGCACGCCATAAGCTCAGCGTTCGGGAAGAGGATGCGCGCCGTCTGGTCGGTGCGGGCCATGCCGCTCGTGATAACACGGAACGTGCCACGATCGCACGCGAGGTCGCGCAAAGCGCGCTCGCCCGCGATCGACAGGGGCTCGTCGGTGCCCGCCCCGCTGTAGCGATGGTCTTCCGTGCCCGCCGTGGCACCATGGCGCACGAAGACGACTTCCAAAAGCGCACCCGCGCCCTGCGTCCCTCGAGGTGCATCGGCAAGGTTTCCTTTGATGACCTGGGGAATCCCGCACGTCATGCGCACGACGACGTCGGCGCGCGCAGCGAGCGCGCATCCCAGGCGCCCCGCGCGCTCGCGCCATTGGGCGTCTTCCGCACGCATGGGGACGACCCCCGAGCCGACCAAGGGCAGAATCACTGCGTCGAAGCCGATCAGCCGCTCGAGGGCCCGGTCAGCGTCGAGCGCGCGTACGAGTTCCTCAGCACGGTATGCGACGCGGCCGGCAAAAGCCGCGGGCACGCCGCCCTCCGCAAGCTGCGCCGCGTCGACGAAATCGTCCGCCGCGAACCCGAGTTTTTCGCGCACGAAGGTCCTCTTCCCCGAATGCGCGCCACCTACCACGAGCATCATAGGAGCATGCCCCCCGCCACCAGCATGGCAAGCATCGCGAGCTCGGCCCATTGCAGAAACCATCCGGCCAAATCCCCCGTCACCCCGCCGAAGCGGGACAGGGCAACATGGCGGTACCACGCGAGCACCAAAAGCCCCGCCACCGCCATAAAGGCGCCGACGGCCTGAGCGCACGCGACCATCCCTGCAGCCGAAGCCGCAGCGAAAGCGCAAAGCGGCACGACGATCGCCGCGCGCTTCTTCGCAGGCGAGAGCCCCGCGGCCATGCCGTCCGCCCGCGCGGCAGGCCAGCATTCAACGGCGAGTCCCGAAAGCGCGCGGGAGAACACGAGCGAGCACAGAAGCGCGAGGAACGCCCCCGCCGTAAGCGGCAGCGCGGTGAACAGGGAAAACTGCAGAATAAGGTACACAACAACACCGATGACCCCGAAGGCGCCCGCCCGCGGATCGTGCATGATCTCGAGCTTTCGCTCGCGCGGGGCCCAACTTGCAAGCGCATCGGAGGTATCGCAGAGCCCGTCTAGGTGGATGCCTCCCGTCACCGCCACAGGCAGCGCCGCGAGCACGGCCGCGACGATGGTCGCGGGCACGCCGAGCAGGTTCGCCACGTGCCCCCACGCCGTCATGAGGAAGCCTTCCGCAAGGCCCACCAGGGGAAACGCGGCAAGTGCATGGGTTGACCCGAAAGCGGTCCAGGCCGATTTCGGGACGGGGATGCGCGAGAACGTTCCGAACGCCGCGCCGATTGCCTCTGCTATCTTCACCTTGTAGGTCCTTCGCCTTTCATCCACACGGGAATCCCGCATACCACTTCGACTGCATGGTCGGCCAGCGCCGCCACGCCCGCGTTCACGCGCGCGAGCGCGCGCCTCCATGCCTCGGTCCCTTCATCGTAGCGCATCCCATCGGCGAACACGTCGACGGTGACCACCACCGTATACGCAGCGGCCTGAGCGAGCCGTTCGATGCCTCCGAGTACCTCGCGCGCCGCAGCGTCGGGGTCACGCGGGGACAAGCCGCCTTCCGCGAAGAGCTCGTTCGCAACCAGGTTGCCCACGTCCTCCAAAAGAAGTGTGCAGCCGCGCGGAAGCCCGGGCGCTGCGGCGCCCACGTCACGCGAGCACTCGAGGGTGGAAAACCCTTTGCCTTCGCGCAGCGCCCGATGGCGCGCGATGCGGCGGGCGCCATCTTCCCCGAAGGGCTCCATCGTTGCCAGGTACACGCGAGGGCCGTCGTGCCCGAGGCACAGGGACTCGGCGTAGGCGCTCTTGCCGCTCGCGGCGGCGCCGATGACGAGCGTCACCGTCATTTCCCGGCCTCGAAATGCTCGTAAGCAGCCATGCCAGTCGCCGTGAACGTCTTCCCATCCCGGTACACGCGCAGCGCCGAATCCAGAAGGGGGAGATACGCCATGGCGCCCGCGCCCTCGCCCAAGTGCATGCCTGCGTCGAGGGGTGCCTTTATGCCGAGCTCGCGAAGGAGCTCCTGGCTTGCGGGTTCGCTTGATGCGTGGGTGCCCACGAGGTAGCCCAAGGCGTTGGGGCACAGGCGCGCCGCGCACAGGGCCGCCGTGCAGGATATGACCCCGTCGAGGAGCGCCGGCGCCTTCGAGGCGGCGGCCCCCAGGTAGAAGCCGCACATCGCCGCGATGTCGAAGCCGCCCACCTTCGAGAGCACGTCGATCGGGTCGGCGGGATCGGGCGAGTTCGTGTCGATAGCACGTTCGACCACGTCGCGCTTGCGCGCGAGCGAGGCGTCCGAGAGCCCCGCGCCGCGCCCGACGAGGCTCCGCGCGTCCGCCCGGATGAGCACTGCGGCCACCGCCGCCGAGGTGGTCGTATTGCCGATGCCCATCTCGCCCGCGGCGAGAAGGCGCACGCCGGCGCGGGCAAGCCCGCACGCGACGGCGATTCCGACCTCGATCGCGCGCACGGCCCCATCACGAGACATAGCGGGGCCATGCGCGATGTTGCCGCTCCCCCGCCGCACGTTCGCGCGCACCATGCGCGCGTCTTCTATGCCCCGGGCCATACCCACGTCGATGGGCACGACCTCGGCACCCGCGAACGCCGCCATGCGGCAGGCGCTCGTGGCCCCCTCGCACATGTTGCGCGCGACGGCTCGCGTCACGTCTTGCCCGCTTTGCGACACGCCTTCGGCAACGACCCTGTTGTCGGAGAAGAATACCGCGAGCGCACGGGGGAACTCGGCCACCTCGGCGCTCCCCTGAGCTGCGGCGATACACGCGACGGCGTCTTCAAAGTCGCCCAATCCCCCCAAGGGGTGCGCGATGGAGTCCCACGCGGCGTACGCGGCGGCGCGGGCGCACTCGTCTGCGGGCGCGATCCGGGAGAGCGCGGCTTCGAGCACGGCACCCGGCGCCGACGAGAACGCGCGCTCGACTTCCTCGCGGATGCAGGCAAGCGCGGTTTCGGTTGCTTCAGCCATGCCGTCTCCTCTCTGCGAACGACGCTGCGGCAGACGCGAACGCGCGCGCAACGTCGGGGTTCGTAGGATAGTACACATGCGGGAAGCCCGCCACCAGGGACGGGGTGGTCGTCATGCACGGCCAGCCCTTGTCGCGCCGAGGCTTCTGCGCCCAGAAGTCGCCGCCCGGGCAGGTGGACTGCCAGTAGTGGAACTCGTGCGCGCGGATGCGTGTGCCGCGCGGCCCGTAGAGACCGTCGCGTTGGGAAGCGAGCTCCACGTACCCGAAACGGGACAGCCTTCCCCCGTTCTCGCTTGCGCCCTCAAGGGCGCCCGCAACAGGCCAGCGTCGCCCCTCGTTATCGGCGATTTCGCGCTGCAGGTACAGAAACCCACCGCATTCGGCGACCGTCGGCATGCCGGATTCCACCGCGCGCCGCACCGCCTCGCGCATCGGCGCGTTCTCGGAGAGCTGCCGCGCATGGAGCTCCGGGTAGCCGCCTCCCAGATAGAGGGCGCTTGTCCCCCAGGGCAACTCGCTATCACACAGGGGGCTGAAAAAGGCCAGCTCGCAACCCAGGTCCTCGAGCGCGCGCAGGTTCTCCTCGTAGTAGAACGAGAACGCCTCGTCACGCGCGACGGCGACGATGGGCCGCGCTCCCGCGATCGGCTCCAACCGGTAAGGTTCCTCGCGGATATCGGGTGCCGTCGCCGCTATTTCGAGCAAGCGGTCGACGTCGACGCTCTTTTCCACCAGCTCGGCCATCTTGTCGATGCGCGCGGAGAGTTGCTCGACTTCGTCGGCGGTCACAAGTCCCAGATGCCGGCTTTCGAGCGAGAACGCCTCGTCGGCGGGGATATTACCCAAAACCGCGACGCCCGTGTGCTTCTCGATCGCAGGCGCCGCGTAGGCGCAGGCAGCGGCGCTCGTCTTGTTCAGCACGACGCCGCGCACGTTCGCACAAGGCAGGAACTCGGCGATGCCGCGGATTACGGCGGCGAGCGATAAAGACGCCCCACGCCCGTTCACCACTAAAACGACCGGCGTTTCCGTATCGCGCGCAACCTGGTAGCTGCTCGCGTCGGCCACTCCGGGCGCCATGCCGTCGTAGAAGCCCATGACCCCCTCGAGCACCGCGACATCCGCGCCCGCGGCGCCGCGTACGAGCAGGGCGCGCAGCGTCGGGGCGTCGGTGAAGAAGCCGTCTAAGTTGCCCGAGTGCGCACCCACGACGCGGCGATGAAAGAGCGGGTCAATGTAGTCGGGGCCGCATTTGAAGGCCGCGCATGCAAGACCGCGGCGCGCGAGCGCGCGCAGGAGCGCGCACGTTACGACCGTCTTGCCGCTCCCGCTCGAGGGCGCAGCGACCATGAAGCGCGGGATGGACGTGCTCACCGGGCGCCGCCTTCCCCACCTGCACCACGCGCGCTGACGAGGAACACAGGGTTTTGCGCTTTCATAAGATGGTGCGAGCCTACAGCCTCGGCGCGGGCGGCCGACACCTGGCACGCCTCGAACCCCTTAAAGCGCGAACCCGAGAGGAGCGCGCACGCCTCGGTGAGCGTCTCAACGGTAACGCATGGCACGCACAGGCGAACCTGCGAGTTCTTCTCGAGCGCCGCCTCCACGATGGAGGGAAGCTCGCCTGCGCTCCCGCCGACGAACACGGCGTCGGGGACGGACAGTTTCGCGAGCGCTTCGGGGGCGACACCGGGGACCGCATGCACGTTGCCGCACCCGAATGCATCCGCGTTCTCTCGGATGAGCCGCACGCCGGCCGCGTTGCGCTCGACCGCCCATACCGACCCCGCTCGCGCGACGAGCGCCGCCTCGATCGACACGCTCCCCGTGCCGGCTCCGACGTCCCACACGGTGTCGGTAGCGGTAAGGCGCAGCTTCGCGAGCGCGACGGCGCGCACCTCCTGCTTGGTCATGGGAACGTCGCCGCGGATGAAGAGCTCGTCGGGAATGCCCGAGGAAGCGTACGGCCAGCGGGGGCTCGCGGCGCGGGATGCGCCCGCAGAGTCCGCCGCGGAAGAAGCCGCCGCGGGCGCAGACGCGCCGGCCGGCGCCTCGGAGGCTGCGCTAGAGCCAGCGGGCGACCCGGCGCCGCCTGCGAACTCGATAAGCATCACGTTCAAGTCGTCGAACGTCTGACCTGCGATTTCACTTGCGGTCGCACAGGTGATGCGCTCGTCGGGGTACGACAGGCGCTCGGCCACCGTCACGCGCGCGTCCCCGAAGCCCGCCTGCACAAGTTCGCCCGAAAGCCGCGAGGGATCTTCCCCGCCCGACGTGACGAGGAAGAGCTCACCTGCGCGCTCGGCCTCGGCCACGATGTCGCACGCCACGCCGTGAGCGCTCGCGAAGCGCCAATCCTGCCATGGACGCGCGAGGCGCGCGGCGAGATAAGACGCTGAGCTTATGCCGGGAATGACGCGCACGTCCACCTGCGCGTCGCCGGAGAGCGCCTCTACCAGGCGGCGCGCGCCGCTGAACAGCCCCACATCGCCCGTCATCACGACCACGGCGCGCTGCCACGACGACGCATCGGTGAGCGCGGCGACGATGTCCGCCGTCTTCACGAGCTCGCATCTCACCACGTCGGGCGGCACGTCGATGCCGGCAAGCGCGCGATGAGCGCCGATGACCACGTCGGCGATGTCGATCGCGTCGAGCGCCGCGCGCGAGAGCAAGTCGGGGTTTCCGGGCCCCGCCCCGATGATCGTTACCTTTCGCATGGAATCTCCCGATACCCGCGCGGCGTGACCATACGGCCGCCTACGCGCTTCGTGCCCGCGTTGCCGACGAACACGGTGGTGAACATGTCGGCATCGAGCTCCCCCAGCTCGGAGAGCCTGCACATTCCCGACTGCTGCCCCTCGCGCCCGATGTTGCGAACCCAGCCGCAGAGCGTGTCGGGGGCCTTCCATTCGAGCATAATCTTCGCCGCGCGCGAGAGCCTGTCGGCGCGCTTTCTGCTGCGCGGGTTGTACAAGCAGATGCAGAAGTCGGCGCTCGCCACGGCGGCGAGCCTGCGCTCGATGACCTCCCACGGTGTGAGCAGGTCGGAGAGCGACACGACCGCGAAGTCGTGGGCAAGCGGGGCGCCGAGCACCGCCGACCCGCTCTGAGCCGCGGTGGCCCCGGCGATAACTTCCACGTCTACATCGGGGTAGTCCTCCGCAAGCTCCAGCACGGGGCTCGCCATGCCGTACACGCCCGCGTCACCGCTGCACACGAGCGCCACGGCTTCTCCGCTCTGCGCGCGCGAAAGCGCCAGGCGGCACCGTTCGACCTCGTGCATCATCGGCGTCGCGAGATGCGCCGCGTCGGGCACGGCGGCGAGCGCGAGCTCCACGTATTTCGTGTACCCCACAACGATGTCGGCCGCCTCGAGCGCGCGCCGAGCCGCAATCGTCATGCCGTCGGGGCCGCCCGGGCCAATCCCCACCACGAAGATCTTTCCCATCACCGCTCCTTAAACGAAAGTTCGATTGTTGCCTTGGAAAACGCGACGGTCACGCCGCCGTGAGCGAGCTTCGGGAAGATAAGTTTGCCCCCGCCCACGAGCGCCGCGCGCTCGCACACGTTGTCGACCCCCACCGTCGCGCGCACGAAATCAGATGGCGAAACGCTGCCTTCGACCTGCGACAACTCCTTTGCGGAATACGTCGCAAGCGGGATATTGCGCGCGCGGCAGAAGGCGAGCAGACCCTCCTCGTGCGTCTTCACGTCGATCGTCGCCGCCTCGCGGACGGCCGAAGGCGAGATGCCCGCCTGCCCGCACGCGAGAAGAAACGCCTCCCCGATCGCTTCGGCGCACGCACCGCGACGGCACCCTATGCCCGCAACGATGCAGGGCACGACAAGGCGAAGCGGCTCGGGCGCAGGCGCCTGCGCCCGCACGCCCGCCGGCTTCCCCGTCTCACCGGCGGGCACGACCACGCCCGTTGTCTCCGCCGCGCAAACGGACGCACCCGCATTCGCGCCAGCGAACGGCGACACGACGATATCGGCCCGAGCGCGGTCGGACGCAATGTCAACCCCCTCAGGCGGCTGTCCCGAAATCGGCATGTCGGAATAGAGCGCCACGCGCCCGCCCGAAAGCAGCCGCGCCGACACTCGCTTGATGGCCTCGGGATTCGAAACGGCGAGCCCCGCACGGCGCGCCCACGTATCCACCGCCCACACGCCGCGGACGTCGGTCGCCGTGGTGATGACGGGAATGGCCCCTGCCACGCGTGCCACAGTTTGCGCCAGCTCGTTCGCACCGCCCAAATGCCCCGACAAAAGCGGGACGGCAAAGCGCCCCGCCTCGTCGATCGCCACAACCGCGGAATCGCTTGCCTTCGAGGCGACATGCGGCGCGATCGCCCGCACGGCGATGCCCGCCGCGCCCACGAACAGAAGCGCGTCCGACGCTTCCCACGCGAGCGCCGTCCATGCGCGCAGGTCGACCTTCCCCTCGCCGAACCCGCGCGAAACGGAAACGTCCCAGCCAGGGTCATCTTCACCTGTCTGCGCGCAATCGGAAAGCGCGCGTGCGATGCGCTCCGCCAACGCATGCCCCCTCTCAGTGAACGCTATGCAGGAAACCCTCATCTAGCGCACCACCATCGTCAAGAAGTAGCTGCCCCGATCAGGCACATCGTCGAGCGAGCGGTATACGCGCTCGCCCGGAAGCCCACAGTCCTCTACGAGCTCGGCACCGTCGAAGGCGCCCTCCTCGCGAAGGATGCGCTTCGTGTCCGCAAGCGAGCGGCGCGCCTTCATGACCACCTTCGTCCCCGGCCAGCCGATTGCGCGGCGCACCCCGTACAGCACGACTTTACTCATACGTCGCCCCCAATTCCCCGATAACTGCATCGGCACCCGACGTGCGGAAAAGCTCGCGGCGCTCGGCGTCGAACACGACCGCGGCGATGTCGCATGCGCCCGCCGCGCGACGGCGCAACCTGTCCTCGATTGCCGCAGCGAGCGAGGCGCGCGCAGCGTCCCCCACGCCGGCGGCCTCGATTACCTCGAGCGCCGCCGTGGTCGTGACCGACGACATGATCTCACACACGGTCTTCGCGCCCGCGCCGGCCAAGGCCGCGTGGGCGGCCAGAATCTCCGCGCGGCAGTCGGCGGTACGCGAATGGGTGTCCATGATGCCACCCGCGACCTTCACCAGCTTGCCGATGTGTCCCACAAGAAGGACATTGGTAAATCCCTCGCGAACGCAGCAATCAATCGCATCGCCCACGAAGTTGGAGATGAAGACCACCGGCGCTCCGTTTAGGTGGAAATGCCCCGAGATGAACTGCGCGCCGTAGTTGCCGGGCGTGAGCACGACTCCGCGTCGCCCCATAGCCGCATGCTGCCGGATCTCGAGCTCGATGCTGTCGCGCAAGGCAGCGAGGCTGCGCGGCTCGACGATGCCCGTCGTGCCCAGGATGGAGATGCCGTCCTCTATCCCCAGGTGCGGGTTGAAGGTCTTTTTGGCAAGGGCAACACCCTCGGGTACCGAAATCGTCACAGCAATATTTCCAGAAAAGCCGTGCGCGACGCACACCTCGCGCACGGCCGAAGTTATCATCGCGCGCGGCGTCGCGTTGATGGCGGCCGCCCCCACCGGCTGCTCGAGCCCGGGCAACGTCACGCGCCCCACGCCCACGCCGCCATCGACGGAAACTTCCGATTCGCGCGCGGGCACGCCCTTGCTGCCCGAAGTGCCCGTGCCCGACCCCGCATGTTCCACGCGCGCATACACGAGCACGCCGTCGGTCACATCGGCATCGTCGCCTGCGTCCTTTCGCACGGCGCACTGGGCGCACCCCTCGCCGATGTATGCGTCGACCACGTTCGCCTCGACGGGCAGCCCGCCGGGGGTGACGATCGACACGCGGCCGGCGGGCTTTCGTGACAAGAGCATCTCGCAGGCCGCCTTCGACGCGAGCGCGGCGCAGCTCCCCGTGGTGTACCCGCAGCGCAGGCGGGTCGTCCCGGTATATATGTAGTGCTCGAAGGCCACGTTAGCTGCTCGCCTTCCGATACCCCGTGGCAAACGAAGGGTCGTAAAGCTTGCTGCGCTCGTACGACTCCGCTTGCGCGCCGTCGTGCGCAAGTCCGCCGCGAGCTCCGAGCACGCGGCCCACCACCACGAGCGCCGTGCGGTCGATGCCCTCTCGCGCGCCCGCATCGGCGAGCGTGCCCACTGTGCAGCGCACCACGCGCTCCTCAGGCCAGGTCGCCTTGTACACGAGCGCCGCCGGCTCGTCGGAGCTGCGGCCCGCGGCCAAAAGCTCGGCGGAAAGCTCGGCGAGCATACCCGAGCTCAAGAAGATGACCATAGTCGAGCCGCTTTCCGCCATGGTGCGCATGCCCTCGCCCGCGGGCATGGGGGTGCGCCCGGAAAGCCGCGTGATCACGACCGACTGGCTGATTCCCGGCAGCGTGTATTCCTGGCGAAGCGCCGCCGCGGCACCGCAAAAGCTCGACACGCCGGGCACCACCTCGTAGTCCACGCCGCGCGCGTCGAGCGCGTCCATCTGCTCCTGGATGGCGCCGTACAGGCACGGGTCGCCCGTGTGCAGGCGCACCACTTCCTCGCCCCGTGCATCCGCCGCGCACATCACGTCGAGCACTTCCTCCAAGGTCATGTGCGCGCTGTCGTAGACGACGCAGGATTCCTTACACTCAGCGAGCAGCTCGGGGTTCACAAGGCTCCCCGCCCAAACGACCACGTCGGCCGCGCGCAGAAGACGCACCCCGCGCAGCGTGATAAGGTCGGCGGCGCCCGAACCTGCGCCAACGATATGAATCATCCGAGTATTCCCTTCCCGTTTCTCGTCGCAACTGTTTGCGTCGCCCTTCGCGCAGCGGGCAAAACACGGCGCCCGCTGCGCGAAGGGCGACGCAAATACGCAGGCAGGAGGCGCAATGCCGCCCGCCCTGGCTTTACACGCCCGCAAGCGCCCACTATGATAGTAACAGTTTCGGCAACGAGCATATGACAATCGGATAAAAGGAAATGACCGGCGCGGCGCCCGCACAGCCCGCGCTGGCTTGCGGAGGGAACCAGGTGGGAATCCTGGGCAAGGGACATTACTGTATAGGACGCGCGGGCGAACCGCCTCGCGCCCCAAGCCAGACTGCTTCGCCTTTTCCTCACGGCATCGCCGTGGCGTTAGCTCCTTGTGAACCCCGAGGGGTGCGCTTTTCTTTCGCTTGTGCCGACAAGCAACTGTCGCCGGGGGACCGGCAAACCGAGGAAAGGAAAAACCATGTCCGACCAGATGTCACGCCGCGGCTTCATGGGCGCCGCAGCAACCGGAGCCGTCGCGCTCGCCGGAGTCGCGCTCGCGGGCTGCTCCAACACCTCCGCGAGTTCCAAGAAATCGAGTGAAAAGGAGAAGGCCGTGAAGCCGGTCATCCTCGTCACGAGCTTCGGCACGAGCTACAACGACTCGCGCCACATCACCATCGGCGCCATCGAAGACGCTATCCGCGAGAAGTACTGGCAGGACTACGACATCCGCCGCGCCTTCACCGCGCAGATCATCATCGACAAGCTGAAGAAGCGCGACGGCATCACGATCGACAACATGACCGAGGCGCTCGACCGCTGCGTGGAAGACGGCGTGAAGGAAATCGTCGTGCAGCCGACGCATCTCATGGGTGGCCTGGAATACACCG
Source organism: Collinsella sp. (assembly GCA_036551635.1). Lineage (GTDB taxonomy): Bacteria > Actinomycetota > Coriobacteriia > Coriobacteriales > Coriobacteriaceae > Collinsella. Next base: position 13,805 of record JAXKEA010000035.1, on the reverse strand, counting down.
ACGTGAAAGACGAGCTCGACAAGTACGCCGACAAGTTCGACAAAATCTCGCTCGGCGACCCGCTGCTCACCTCCGACGACGACTACAAGAAGGTGGCCGCAGCCATTAAGGAGAACATGGCGTCCTTCGACGACGGCAAGACGGCGCTGTGCCTCATGGGCCACGGCACCGAAGCCGATTCCAACGCCGACTATGCCAAGATGCAGGAAGTGTTTAAGAACGAGGGCTTGACGCAGTTCTTCGTCGGCACCGTCGAGGCTGAACCGACCTGCGAGGATGTTATCGCCGCCGCGAGCGCCGCAGGCTACAAGAAGGCCGTGCTCGCGCCGTTCATGGTGGTCGCGGGCGACCACGCGAACAACGACATGGCAGACGAGACCGACCCCGACAGCTGGGCTGCGAAGTTCGTGGCCGCCGGCTTCGAAGTGACGTGCCTGCTCCAGGGTCTGGGACAGAACGTCGCGGTCGACGACATCTACGTCTCGCACGTGGACGACGCCATCGCCAAGCTGTAAACTCGCCGCGCACGGGGGCGCCGGTCGCGTCCCCGTGCAACGGGCATGCGCCTTCCCCGACTGACGGCGCATGCCCGTTGCATTCGCATCCCGCCCGCCCACCGCACGGCGCGGGCGGTCGAAGCGATTGAAAGGAACCCCTTCATGTTGAAGAAAACACTCGCCTTCGCCCTGTCGGCGGCGCTTTTCGCATTCTCGCTCGCCGGCTGCGGCGGAAATTCAATCGACAGCGCAAAGGCAAGCGATGCCGATTCCCAGGAAAAGACCGAACAGGCGGCCGATGCGCCCGAGGGCGCAAGCGCTGCCCCCATCACCGCCGATAAGGTGGCCGACGGCACCTATCCGATCACCGTAGATTCCAGCTCGAACATGTTCAGGATTGTGGACGCCCAGCTCATCGTGGAAAACGGCTCCATGCACTGCGTGATGACACTTTCCGGCACGGGCTACGGCAAGCTCTTCATGGGCACGGGCGACGAGGCTGCCGCCGCAAGCGAGGCCGACTTCATCCCCTATGTGGAAAACGCGGAAGGCAAGTACACCTACGACGTGCCCGTTGATGCGCTCGACGAGGACACCGCCTGCGCCGCGTGGAGCATTAAAAGGGAGCGGTGGTACGACCGCACGCTCGTATTCGAATCCGCCGGCGTCGATCTGCGCGCCGACGCACTGAAGTAACGCCATGCGGTCGATTCTTCCCAAGGGGGAAAGCAGAAAGCGCCGCAGCATCGCGGCGCGCGCGATCGCCTGCGTTCTCGTCGCCCTGCTCACGCTTCCCTTCGCGGGGTGCAGTGCGAGCCCGAACGCGACCGGTGGCACGGCAGGCTCTCAGGAATACACTGTGAGCGTCTCGCTTTCCGGCGGGTCAGGGCGCGCAAGCATCGCCTCACCCACCACAATTGTGAAGGATGGCGACACCTACACCGCGACGGTCACCTGGTCGAGTTCGAACTACGACAAGATGACCGTCGACGGCGTGGACTACGCGCCCATAAACGACGGCGGCAACTCCACGTTCGAGATACCCGTCACGCTCGACGAGGACATCGCCGTGTCGGCCGAGACCGTCGCCATGTCGACGCCGCACACCATCGACTACACGCTCCACTTCGACTCATCCACCATGAAGGAGAAATCGGGCGACGATGCAAGCGGCGACTCCCCCGCGGGAACGGCTTCAAGCGCCGCGGCCGACTTCCACAACCCAGATTTGGGCTGCGGCTGGGAGCCGACGGGGACGCTTCAGCTTGAATACGCCAAGCACTTCACTGTCGACGAGTTCGAAGGCGGCCTGCGGCTTATCTGCGTTTCGAACGGGGAGCGCTTCCTCGTGGTACCGCAAGATGCGAAGGTACCTGATGGGTTGAGCTCTGACATCGCGGTCATAAGGCGCCCCGCCGACAAGGTGTACCTCGTGTCGTCGGCGACGATGTGCCTGGTCGACGCGCTCGATGCGAACGACAATATCTTCATGTCGGGCACGAAGGCCGACGATTGCTCGGTCGCGGGCTTCAAAAGCGCGCTCGAAAGTGGGGCGATCGCCTACGGCGGCAAGTACAGCGCACCCGACTACGAGCGAATATCGGCCTCGGGCTGCACGCTCGCCATCGAGAACACCATGATCAACCACACACCCGATGTGAAGGAAAAGCTGCAGAAGCTCGGACTCGTCGTGCTCACCGAACAGTCGTCGAGCGAGCCCGAAGCACTCGGGCGCGTCGAGTGGATTAAGCTTTTCGGCGTCCTGTTCGACAAGGAAGACGAGGCCGCGCACCTGTTCAACGAGCAGAAGGCCCGCGTCGAGCAAACGTCGAGGCTTGCGTCGTCAGGTAAAACCGTGGCGTATTTCTACATTAACTCGAACGGGGCCGCCGTCACGCGGCGGGCGGGCGACTACGTGGCGCAGATGATCGAGCTTGCAGGCGGCAACTACGCGCTCGATGACGCGCAGACGGCGTCGACGTCAGGTTCGTCAGTAACGCTCGAAATGGAGCGCTTCTACGCGACGGCGAAGGATGCCGACATCATCGTCTACAACGGCACCATCGACGAATCGGTTGCCACCTTGAACGACTTTGTAGGCAAAAACGCGCTATTGTCGCAGTTCAAAGCCGTGAAGAACGGCAACGTCTGGGTCACAAGCGCCGACATGTACCAGCAGATGACTTCTACCGCCGACATTATCGACGAGCTGCACGGGGCGTTCACCGGCGATGACGCGAGCGACTTCCATTATCTGAGGAAGCTCGGCTAGCACCATGAGAAGCCGACTTTCCATGACATACGACGAATCGGGGCGCGCCGCGCGGTGTCGCGTCGTGACGGCGCTGCTCGCCGTTGCCCTCATCGTGCTCGTCGGGGCCAACCTGTGCATCGGGAGCGTGCTCGTGCCCGCAGACCACATCCCCGGCATCCTTTCGGGCGGCGCGGCCAATTCCATGGAAAGCCAAGTCATCTGGGAGATTCGCCTGCCGCGTGTGCTTTCAGCCGTGCTTCTCGGCGGGGCGCTTTCCCTCTCCGGGTTCCTGTTGCAAACGTTTTTTAACAACCCCATCGCCGACCCGTTCATCTTGGGCGTCTCCTCGGGCGCAAAGTTCGTCGTCGCGCTTACGATGATCGTACTTCTGGGCGCGAACCAGGCCATGTCCTCGCCGGCCATGGTGGTCGCAGCGTTTCTGGGCTCGCTTATCACCATCGGCTTCGTGCTCCTCATCGCACGGCGCATAAGTTCCATGGCCATGCTCATCGTGGCAGGCGTCATGGTGGGATACATCTGCTCGGCGGCGACGAACTTCCTCATCGCCTTCGCCGACGACCAGTCCATCGTGAACCTGCACAACTGGTCTTTGGGTAGCTTCTCGGGTTCGAGCTGGGACGACGTCGCGGTCATCGCGGTCGTGGTGATCACCGTGAGCGCATGCGTATTCGCGATATCGAAGCCCCTTTCCGCCTTCCAGCTGGGAGAAGCCTACGCGAAAAGCGTCGGCGTGAACGTCGCACGCTTCCGCGTGGTGCTCGTCCTTCTAGCGAGCATGCTCTCCGCCTGCGTGACCGCGTTCGCTGGTCCGGTGTCGTTCGTAGGCATCGCGGTTCCGCATCTCGTGAAGTCGGCGCTAAAGTCGTCGAAGCCCATCCGCGTGATTCCTGCGTGCTTCTTGGGAGGTGCCATCTTCTGCGCGGGCTGCGATTTGATCGCGCGCACGCTGTTCTCTCCCGTCGAGCTTTCCATCAGCGCCGTCACCGCCATCTTCGGCGCGCCGGTGGTTATCGCACTCATGTTGAAGAAGCGGGTGAGGTAGATGGGGGAATTCGTGCCGCGGCCCAAAACGCTCGGAGGGAACATTCCATGCTTGGCCAGTCCTGAGCTCGCACGAAAGCGCCAGAAGGCACTTTCGGCTCGTGCGGAACTGCGCGCGGAACGCCTCCTTCGAGCGGAGTCGAACCTCGAAACCCCGGTCGAAACGCAGGCTGACGGAGCGCCGCTTTTCCGTATAAGCGACCTGTCGGCGGGCTACGACAAGAAGGTCGTAGTCGAAGGCGTCGATCTGGAGGTTCGCGCGGGCGACGTCGTGGCGCTCATCGGGCCGAACGGCTCGGGCAAGTCGACCATCTTGAAAACCATCACACGCCATCTGGCACCGCTTGCCGGCGCGGTCGAGCTCGACGGGCGGGAGATTTCCCGATGGAAGACGGCGGAGTTCGCAAGGAACCTTGCCGTTATGCTGACAGATCGCCCCCGGACCGAACTCCTCACCTGCCGCGATATCGTAGAGGCGGGAAGGCATCCCTACACCGGGCGAATGGGAACACTCTCGCCTGACGACCATAGTCGGGTCGACGAGGCCATGAAAACCGCACATGTGGAAAAGCTCGCCGAGCGCGACTTCATGCAGATAAGCGACGGGCAACGCCAGCGCGTCATGCTCGCACGCGCCATCGCGCAGGATCCGCGTGTGCTCGTGCTCGACGAGCCCACATCGTATCTCGATATCCGCTACCAGATCGACCTGCTGCGAATACTTCGCCACCTTGCGAAATCGCAGAATGTGGCTGTCATCATGTCCATCCACGAACTCGAGCTCGCGCAGAAAAGCGCCGACAAGGTGATTTGCGTGAAGGACGGCCGGGTCTTCCGCGCCGGCGCACCCGAGGACATATTCACGCGCGAGACGATCGGCGAGCTCTACGGCCTTCAACATGGCACCTTCAACGAGCGCTTCGGCAGCGTGGAAATTGGGCGCCCACACGGCGATGCGCACACGTTCGTCATCGCCGGCGCAGGTACGGGGTCAGCTGTGTTTCGCCAGCTCATCCGGCAGGGCAAGGCGTTCTACGCGGGCATTCTGCACGAAGGGGACATCGACTGCGAGCTCGCGCGCGACCTGGCGACGGAATGCGTGGCCGAGCGCGCCTTCGAGCCGATCGGGGATAAAACCATAGCCCGCGCCAAAGAGCTCCTCGTCCACTGCGCGCGCCTTATCGTGTGCCCCGCCGCCTTCGGCACCATAAACGCCCGCAACGCAGAGCTCGTCGAGTTTGCACGCTCGCATGGTATCGAGGTCATGCGAGCGTGCGAAGGCGCATCGGAGGATTCCAAAATTGGAGTGGGAAGGATAAACTGGACTTTCTTTTAAGGATCCTCAGGCTACAGCTCCTACGCCGGCAAGGTCTCCAAGGCGCCGGAGAACCTCAGGAACAGGAATTTCCACGCCGACGAGCCCAACTAGGCCTAATCCAAGCGAGATTCCAGACTCGACAGGCCATTGAGAGTCAGATCGTTGGCGACCTCCGAGACGCGCTCGATAGGAACCGAGCCGTCAGACAGCGCCCACGTGCGATAGATACCGATAATACCCGACAGCAAAAACGCCAGATAGTAGTCGAACATCTCGTCCTTGAGACCTTGGGGCAGCAGATCGCGCTCGGCAATCTCGTGCTCGAGCGGCGCACGAAGACGAGCCATAAAATCATCGAGCGGAATGTTCTCAATCAGCTGACGATTGAGCACCAAGTTGTTGCACAGTGCCTCGTTAACGGTTTTAAAGAAGGTCGCCGCCGCGCCAAGAGCGCGCTCGTTGGTGTCACCGTCCATAGAAGCAAGCGTTTTCTCGACCGAGTCGACAATCATCTCCACCACATCGACGGCAATGGCATCGAGCAGGCCGTCAACCGTACCAAAGTGAACGTAAAAGGTCTTGCGGTCGACATTGGCCTCGCGCGCGATGGCACTCACCGTAATGTCTGCCAGCGGCTTTTCCATGAGCAGGCGCTCGAAAGCCGAAAGGATGGCATTACGGCTGCGAACGATGCGACGATCAAGACGCGGTTTGCTGGTTGCCATGGGCGAGTCCCTTCGATATGCGAGCATTCATCAACAGATGAGAGATAATCTACGTAAGAGGATTATCCCCCATACAGCACAAATATGCCCCGCATCATGAAGAACGCACGACTGCCCTACTGCGACTTGGGATGCTTCTTCTTATTGAGTGCCGACGGAGATACGCGAATACCATCGCCTGTCTGGCGCACATAGGCTTTATGAGCCGGCTTAGCGGTCCCAGAAGCCTTCTGAGCGTGCTTATTAGGATCAACGGTAACAGCATTCGCGGGGTGCGGCTTAGTGGGCGCAGAGGGCGTCTGAGACGTGCGGCCGAGCCTGCGCATCACGCGATCCCAGCGCGCATGGATGCTCTCGTTGTGGGCGCTCTTAAGGCCCAGCAGGGGCGCAGCCAAAATGGTCGGCGCAATAAACGTAATGAGGCGCCACAGCAGATAGCCGGCGGTCGAAGCCGACCCAAAGAAATGACCCAAGAACAATGCAAAGCCGCCCTCAGCACCACCAGTTCCACCGGGCAAGGGAACCGCAGAGCTCAGCAGCTGGACAAAGGCGCTCGCGGCCATGACCGAGAAAAAGTCGACCTCGTGGTGGCCAAAGGCAAGCATCAGGAAATACGGCACCAGATAGAAAAACGCGAGCTGCAGCATGGTGATAAACACGGTGAGCAGCATGGAAGAAAAATGTCCGGCAGAAAGCTTGAACTTCTCGGAAAAGGAGTAGATCTCGCCATCGACAAACGTGCGCCATCCCTCGATCTTAGTGGCCGAAACACCAATGCGCTCGAGCCAATTGATGATGCAGTGGGCGACGCGCGTGACGGTCTTAGGCATGAGTGCGACGGCGAAGATGCCCAGCAAGATGCAGCAGTGCCCACCAAAGCTAAAGACGCACAACAGCGTCATGTCGCCATAGCGCTCGGCAAAAAACGGCATGCGAGCAAGCAGTAGGATAGCGCCCCAGGCAACGAGGCCAAACTGATACACGATAAAGCGCGTGAACTGCGTGGCTCCGGCTTCGCCGACATTTTGGCCCGCTTTGGTCAGGCGGTAGATCTGGGCAGGAGTCGAGCCCATCATCATGGGCGTCAGGTTGCCAAAGAAGATGCCACTCGCCTCGACCGAGATCAGGTCGCGAATGCCGACGGGCGAATATGGGTCGAGCCAGACGGCGATCGCATAGGCCACAATGCCAAAGAACAGATACATGAACATGCAGAGGCACGCGACAACGAGCCATGGCGCCTGGACGCTCGACATAGCGGCCCAGAACTGCCCCATCTGTCCGGTTACTACCAGATAGACGATATAACCCACCAGCACGACGCCGATAAAGATGGCGCCGCGGCGTGCGCTCTTATTGTCATCTCCGCCCGAGGCCTCAACCTCGACCTGGGGCTTAGACGTATGCTGAGAGGACTCCGTCATGAGACTCCTTCTAACAGTCAAAATATCTCGGATATTGTACCCGTAAGGACCATAAGCAGAACGCAAAGCTCTGGTTCAAACGGGAATTGCAGACGTTTGTTTGAAAATAAAAAACCCGATCTTCCACGAGAAGACCGGGTATCAGATGCGTGGTAGCCCGTACCAGATTCGAACTGGTGATCTCCGCCTTGAGAGGGCGGCGTCCTAAACCGCTAGACGAACGGGCCATTAGCCTCAACAGAAAAAAGTGGTAGCCCGTACCAGATTCGAACTGGTGATCTCCGCCTTGAGAGGGCGGCGTCCTAAACCGCTAGACGAACGGGCCACATGACATCTGCACTGCCGTGCTGCGAGGAAATATATTACGGGACAAAAAACGTCAGCGCAAGAAGAAATTCCAAATTGCCGAAAAATTGTCGGCAGGTTATGGAATACGCAGGTAAACTGGGTAGCTAATTCAAGTTGAGATGGACCAAAAGAGCTTCGCGATCGTTGGGAATGTTGTCTTCGATCACGTCGTCGAGGGCGGCGTTAAGTAGCTGGCCCAGCTCGGGGCCTGGCTTAACGCCAGCTCGGATCAGGTCGCCGCCGTTGATGGCGAGCATCTTGAGCGTATAGGGCTCCCATGCCTTCAGCAGCTCGTGCGCCATCGCGCGCATCTCCTCAATCGTCTCGACGTAATAGAAGCACGACGGCGATTTACCCAGCGTGTCGGCACGCTTAAGGTCCATGAGTTCGTCTATCAAACGCGGCGTGTCGATGCCCTCGCCCGAAAGCAAACGCATCATGTTGAGTAAGCACGAACGCTCAGGGCGCAGCGGCTTGTCGTGATATTTGATCAGCAGGCACACGTCGCGCACCAGATCGTGCGAAAGCGCAAGGCGATCCATGATGACGCGCGCCTTCTTGGCACCAAGCTCGGGATGGCCATAGAAATGACCGCTGCCGGCGTGGTCGACGGTAAAGCATTCGGGCTTGGAAACATCGTGCAAAAACGCCGCCCACATAAGGCTCGACGAGGGCGCAACGCCGTCGCACAGCGCAAGCTCCCCTGCCACCGTCAGCACACGGGCGATATGCTCGTAAACGTTAAACGCATGATAGACACTTCGCTGATCAAAGCCGCGACCCGCTGCCAGCTCAGGCACAGAGGCACAGATGAGCTCGGGGTAGCGCAGCATCGCGTCTCCCCCATGACCGGTCGAAAGAATGCCCTCAAGCTCAATACCCACACGCTCGCGCGCCACGGCGTCGAGCAGCGGCGCGCACTCGGCAAGCGCGCGCTTAGTCTCGGGCTCAATCATAAAGTCCAGGCGGCAGGCAAAGCGCACCGCACGCAACATGCGCAGGGCGTCCTCGTTAAAGCGACGCTTGGGATCGCCGACAGCGCGAATCAGCTTGCGCTCCAAGTCACCCTGGCCGTCGTAGCGGTCGACAAGCCCGCGCTCGGGATGCCATGCCATAGCGTTGACGGTAAAGTCGCGGCGCGCCAGATCGTCCTCGAGCGAGGCTGCACGCTCCACACTCTGGGGATGGCGACCATCGGTGTAAAAGCCATCCAGACGGTACGTGGTGACCTCGATACGCTCGCCATCGGAAATAGCCGTGATTCCGCCAAATTTAATGCCCGACTCCACGACCGCGATACCAGCGGCCTCGAGCGCCGCCTTGGACTCCTGCCACAGGCCGCTACAGCACATATCAACATCGTGGCTGGGGCAACCCATCAGGGCGTCGCGCACCCAACCGCCCACGTACCAAGCCTCAAGACCAGCCGCCTCAAGCGCGCGCAGGACGCGCAGGGACGCATCGGACGGTTGAGTACCGTTGAGCGAAACATTGCACATGCCTATGGCCTCCTGCACTTGTGAGCGTTAATCGATGGTTCTCAAGAAGTCTAACAAGAAACGAGAAAGCGCGCACACGCAATCGCGTCGTCGATTAGATAAAACGAGACAGCAGACGCCACATACGTTCAGCGAGCAAAAAACACCCGCCTCGGAGATCCAAAGCGGGTGTTCGGCAACGATGTATCGATGCGGTTAGCAGACCTGGCGAACCTCGATGTGCTTCTTATATTCGTCCACCTTGGCAAAATCGCCCAGGCCGGGGCACTCGACCACGTTGGCGCCGGTGGCCATCGAAAGACGCAAGGCATCCTCGACTCGCTCGGGGGCGTCGTGCCACACGGACAGGAAGGCAGCGAGCGAGGAATCGCCGGCGCAGACGGTCGACAGCAGCTTGACGTCGAAGGTGCGGTTGGCAAACCAGATATGCTCGCCGTTGGAGAAGTACGCACCGGCGCCACCGAGAGTCAGCAGCACGTTCTTGGCGCCCTTGACGTGCAGCTCGGCCATCGCGCCCTTGACGGACTCATCGTCGCCACCGCTCACCTTAATGCCAAAGATGTCGAGCAGCTCATCGTCATTGGGCTTGATCAGCAGCGGCTCCATGGCAATGAGGTCTGCCAGCTGATGGCTCGAGATGTCGAGGACGAACTCGGCCCCCTTGGCCTTGACGCGGCGCAGGACCTCGGCCAAGAAGCCCTCGGAAGTGTTGGGAGGCAGCGAGCCGCTGATGACCAGGCAGGTCATGTCATCGAGCGAATCGATGAGCTCAAACATCTCCTGCTCGTTGGCCTCGTTGATGGCGGCACCGGCGTTGACCATGTTGTACTCGGTGTCGGGGCCGGCGTTGAGGAACACATTGACGCGCGTAATGCCGTCGGTCCACACGGGCTTGACGGGCACGCCCAGGGCCTCGGCGCCCTTAACGATAAACTCGCCCGAGAAACCGGCGAAAAAGCCCAGGATCGTGGTGTCGACGCCGTAGTGGTCAAGCGTAAACGAGACGTTGAGGCCCTTGCCGTTGGGCGTGTAGACCGCGTTGCGGGTACGCGTGACGGTGTTGGCAGCAAGACCGTCGCAGGCGATGTTGTAGTCAATGGCGGGATTTGCAGTGAGCGTGTAAATCATGAATGTTCCTTTCACGAAGCAACGTGTTAATGAAAGTATATTCCACGCATCGGTAAAAGGCTAGGACAACTCGGCGAACGGTGTGGAAGCGATGAAGTACGGCGGGACACCTCTCCCCCGTGGCGGAACAAAAAGGCGCCCCAGCCGAAACCGGGGCGCCACATGCGCACGAATATGTCGCGTTTCGATTACTGACGATCGAGCTTGCGGACAGCAACGCGCTTGCTGTACTCGTCGACGTGACCGAAGTCGCCGATGCCGACGGACTCGGCAACGTTGGCGCCGGTGGCCATAGCGAGCTTCATGGCCTCCTCGACGTTGTCGCGATCCCTGTACCACTTGTGCAGGAACGCAGCGAGGGTGCAGTCGCCGGCGCAGACGGAAGAAACCAGCTTGATGTTGAACTCACGCTTGGCGTACCAGATGTCCTCGCCGTTGGAGAAGTAAGCGTCGCCGCGGCTACCACGGGTGAGCAGCACGTTCTGAACGCCGGCGTCGTGAGCCATCTTCATGGCAACGCGGACCTCGTCGTCGGTGTCGACCGGCACGCCGAAGATGGCCTTCATCTCGTGATGGTTCGGCTTGATGAGCAGCGGCTTCTTGTGAGCGAGCTCCTTGAGCTTGTCGGAGGACAGGTCCAGGACGACGTCGGCGCCACGAGCCTGAGCGTGCTCCATGACCTGAGCCAGGAAGTCGGGCGTAGCTTTGGGAGGCACGGAGCCGGAAACGATCAGGCACTCGAGATCGCCCGCGGTGTCCAGGATGTTGTAGAGCTCCTCCTGGTGCTGCGGCGTGATCGGAGCACCCGGGTTCAGGATGCCGTACTCGTGCTGGCCATCGTTGACGTAGGTGTTGATGCGCGTGATACCGTCGGTCCAGACCGGGCGGCAGAGGCAACCCAGGTTCATGACCTCCTCGACGATGAACTTGCCCGTGAAGCCAGCGAAGAAGCCGAGCGCGACGGTGTCGACGCCCATCTTCTTAAAGGCGAAGGACACGTCGAGGCCCTTGCCGTTAGCCGTGTAGCTGGCCGAGCCGGTGCGGACGTTCTCGTCGGGCTCGAGCGGAGAGCTCGAAACCGTCATGTCGACAGCCGGGTTAGCGGTTAGCGTGTAGAACATTTACAGTACCCCCTGTATATGTGAGGGCCGCGTGGCCGGCCCATTCCAACCACGCGGTTACCTCTGATACCAAATTAGCGAGCTGCGGACTCGAGCAGTGCCTTGACCTCGGCGGCGGTGTTGCAGGCGAGTGCCTTCTCGGCGAGCTCGTCGCACTCGGCCTTGGTCCACTGGCTGATGGTCTTGCGGGCGCGCAGGATCGACGGAGCGCTCATCGAGAACTCCTCCAGGCCCCAGCTGATCAGCAGCGGCTCGAGCAGCGGATCGGCAGCGGCCTCGCCGCACATACCGACCATGATGCCGGCCTTCACGCCGCTCTCGATGATGTTCTTGAGCGAGCGGAGCACGGCGGGATAGTAAACCTGGTACAGGTTGGAGATGGTGTCGTTACCACGGTCGGCGCACATGGTGTAGCCGATCAGGTCGTTGGTGCCGATGGAGAAGAAGTCGGCGACCTCGGCCAGGCGGTCTGCGAGCAGCGAAGCGGCGGGCGTCTCGACCATGATGCCGACCTCGATGTTCTCGTTGAACTTGCGACCCTCTTCGGTCAGCTCGGCCTTGCACTGCTCGACGAGCTCCTTGACAGCCAAGACCTCCTCGACGCAGGTGACGAGCGGGATCATGATCTTGACGTCACCGAAGGCGCTAGCGCGCAGCAGAGCACGGAGCTGGACCTTGTACTGGTCGGGATTGGCCAGGCAGTAACGCACGGCGCGGAAGCCCATGAAGGGGTTGTCTTCCTTGACCATATGCAGATACGGAATCTCCTTGTCGCCACCCACATCGAGCGTGCGGATGATGACCGGAGCACCCTTGAGCGCGCTGGCGACCTTACGGTAGGCGTTGAACTGCTCCTCCTCGGAAGGAAGCTCAGCGGAGTCCATGAACAGGAACTCGGAGCGGAACAGACCGATGGCCTCGGCGTCGTGATCGAGCGCGTTGGGCACGTCATCGGGGTTACCGATGTTGCAGGCGATGATCTTCTTGATGCCATCGGCAGTCACGGACGGCTTGCCACGGAAGGCCTCGAGGGCTGCCTTCTCGGCAGCGAAGGCCTCGGCCTTGGCGGTGTAGGCAGCGAGCGTCTCCTCGTCGGGATCGGCCTCAACGATACCCTTGCCGCCGTCGACGACAACGGTCATACCGTTGCGCAGCGCGGTGCAGCTGTTGGAAACCGAAAGGACAGCCGGAATCTCAAGGGCGCGCGCAATGATCGCGGAGTGCGACGTGCGGCCACCGGTCTCGGTGACGATACCGGCAACGTGGGCCTTATCGATCGTGGCGGTCATGGACGGCGTGAGGTCGTGCACGACAACGACGGTGTTCTCAGGCAGGACGGAGAGGTCGACGACCTCCTTGCCCAGCAGCTCGGCCAGAATACCGGTGCGGATGTCGGCGATGTCGGCCGCGCGCAGACGGAACATCTCGTCGTCCATGGACAGGAACATGTTCTCGAACATGGTCGAGGTGTCCATGAGCGCCTGCTCGGCGCAGGTACCGCCGTCAATGGCGGCGTTGATGGCGTCAGTCATGCCCGGGTCCTGAGCCAGGACAATGTGTCCGCTCATGATCTCGGCCTCGGCCTCGCCCACCGTCTCCTTCATATGGTCGGCCTGAGCCTGGGTCTTCTCGCAGAAGACCGAAAGAGCGGACTGATAGCGCTCCTTCTCTGCTGCCGAATCAGCAACCTCGTGCGGCTCAAACGTCAAGTCGGGATCGACGGCGACCATGACGGTGCCGATACCGATGCCCTCGGAAGCGTTGACTCCCTGATACATTCCCATTCCTCTCTCCGTGTCATGTGATAAAGCGTTTTGCCATATCCATGACAAAAGAGCGCAGCTACCTTACAACAGGTCACTGCGCCCCCAAATATGAACTTAGTTGTTCAACATGCGACCCGTTTGAGTTCTACTCGCCAAGACCGCTCTTGATGAGCTCGATGGCAGCAGCCAGAGCCTCGGCCTCGTCAGCGCCGTCGCACTTGACCTCGACCTCGGTACCGCAGGGGATACCAGCAGCCATGAGGGCCATCGGGGACTTGCCGTTGACCTCCTTCTCGGGGGTGACGACCGTCACGTCACAGGCGTACTTGCCCATGGTGGAGGCGAACAGACCAGCCGGACGCATGTGCAGACCCTGAGGATTAACGAGGGTAGCCTTCTCAGAAACCATAATTGACTCCTTTTTGTGTTTAACCCCTGTCATGCATGTGGCAGGAGTCAGATTCACGACGTTGTTTATATTAACTCACATCAAACGGTTTTTCATTATGTTTCAGACGAATTATTGGACAGATGTGTTTGTCGTCCGCTTGCTCGCCGGGCGGGCGCGGGTTAAGTTTGCTGCTCTACAGTCCTGCGCAAGACGGAAAGCACATTAAGTGCTTTCCTTTGCGTGCGGAACTCGCGACAAACTTAACCCGCGCC
>JAXKEA010000034.1:0-2595 GCA_036551635.1 Collinsella sp. | reverse complement strand
GGCGATCAGGGCGACGCCCAGGACGGGCACGTTGGCGTAGGAGCACAGCAGGAAGCCCAGGAAGTAGAAGGGCACGAGCTGCTTGGTGAGCACCAGGCGGCCGAGCATGGCGAAGCCCATGGCAGGCAGGATGTTGGCGGCAACGCCAAAGCCAGCAAGGACAAAGGGCGGGATGAAGTCGAGCATGCCCTGGATGGCGTCAGCACCCAGATAGAACGACAGCGAGCACAGCAGGAACGCCATGATGATACCGGTCAAACCGATCAGGAAGTGCATCGCATAGACACCCTTAAGGTTGCCCTGGCCGGAGAAGACATCGGCGCGGTCAACCAGGATCGGCAGGGCGGCGTTGAGGATGTTCTTGATGGCAAGGCACAGCGTGGCGATAGGCATGGCGAGCGCGATGGCTGCCTCGGTGCTCTGGCCCAGCTGGATAGCGAAGGCGCAGGCGAGCACGCCGCCAATCGTCTCATCAGGCGGCACGTAGGCGCCGATGGAGATCGAGCCCATGAACAGCAGCTCCAGACTCGCACCGATCGCGAGGCCGGACTGCAGGTCCCCCAGCACCAGGCCCACGAGCGGGCACAGGACGATGGGGCGGAACGCATAGAGCGTACCGAGCTGGCAGTCGAACTTACCAAATGCGGCGATAAGTCCGATGAGGATTGCTTGGGTAAGCATATATCCCCCTTTCCTAATAGGACACTACGAAGAGCTCAGACTCTTCGAAATTGAATGCCTAGAGCACGCTGGCGCAGTCAACCTTGGGGTCATCGGCCAGGGGTCGAATCTCGACCTCAACGCCACGATCCAGCATCTCGCGCACATCGGCTTCCTCGGCCGCGGTCAGGAAGATCTGACGAGAGACCTGACGCGCATCGGGACGCTTCTCGTCCTTGGGCTTGGTGTTGCCCAGGTTGACCGACTTGATCTGCGGGCAGCCCTCAACAAGCTGCTTTGCCTCAGCAATAGTGGCGACACAGATGATCATCTTGTACTTGTCGGTCACGCCCGAGTTGATAGCTTCGATTGCATGCTCCATATCTTTGATGACAAGCTTGCAGCCGGCAGGCTTGCCCATCTTGAGCGTCGTCTTCCACACCGGGTCGTTAGCGACCTTATCGCCCACGCAGAAGATGCAGTTGGAGCCAAGGCCCTGAACCCAGGAAACTGCGACCTGGCCATGAAGCAGGCGATGGTCAACGCGAAGTAGCTGAATCATAATGTGACCCCCCAAAGGTCTTGTGCCGTCTTACGGCGTGTCAGTAGGTGCTGCGGATTAGAACTCTTCTTCCTCGTCGTCATCGACCAAAAGATCGTTGACAAACTTCACGCGCGTATCGTCCGCAGCGACGATGGCGCGAATCGTCTCCTCAACCGGCGCCGACTCGTCAGAGAACAGCAGCTGGATGAGCAGAGGAAGGTTCATGTTGGTAACGAGGTACGTGCGGGGACGCGTCTGGACGATCTTGGTGAACTCGTTGTTGACGCTGCCGCCAAAGAGGTCGGTGCAGACAACGACATCATCGTCGGCAGACATGCCTGCCAGCAGTTTTTGGGCCTCCTCGGCCACGTCCATGCGGCCATCGACGAACATCGAAAGATCGTGGACGTTGTCGCGAGCGCCCGAGAGCAGCTCGACGCTCTCCTTGATGCCGGTGGCGAAGTGCGCATGGCTGGCGATGATGTACTGTCTCATTCTGTGTTCCTCTCAATAGCCCGGCACGTTCCCGCACCCGTTTTCTTTAGTAGTCGAACTGGTGATAGTAGCGACGATACTTGAGGTTGTGCTTGGTGACCGTCTCGTAGTAGCGAGCCAGGCGGTCGGTCACGAGCACCGTCAGAATCCACGGGGAGACGATGACGCGGAACTCATCGTCAAGGCCGGGGATCGCGAACTCGGCGGTGTCGATGATGTTGATGTCGGTGTCGCCGGTCACGCCGCGGGTCAGGAAGGCGCGGACGCGCTCGTCGAGCTTGCGGTTCTCGTCCTCGCCCATGAACAGGAAGACCGGGACGCCGGGCTCCACGAGCTCGAGGGTGCCGTGGAAGAAGTCGGCCGAGGTGATGTAGCGGGTGCGCTTCCACTGCATCTCCTCCAGGATGCACATCGAGAACAGGATCGTCTCGCCCCACAGGGCGCCGGAGCCGATGAACATGGTGTAGGGGGCCAGGGCGTACTTCTTGGCGAGCTCCTCGGCGCGCGGCTCGAAGCGCTTGCGGATGTCGAGCATGTCCTTCCAGATGTCCTTGGTCTGCTCGATAAACAAATCGAACTTGGGGAAGCAGCCACGGCGGTTGAGCAGGCGCAGGCCGAAGCAGTCGGCGAGGTAGTAGCCCTTCTCGCAGCCGCCCGAACCATGGTCAGAAGCCATGGCGACGCAGTTCTCGGCACCCACAGCCTGGCCGATGGGGCCCTCGGGCTTGGTCATGGCGTAGACGCGCACGCCCATGTCCTTCATCTTCTTGACGGCCTCGAGGACCTCGGGGGTGGTGCCGGACTCGGAGGCGGTGAGCACGACGGACTTCTCGGTCATGCGCTTGTGGCCCATGGCGTTCCACTCGGCGGCGTGGATCAGGTAGACCTCGAGGTCG
>JAXKEA010000033.1:0-7775 GCA_036551635.1 Collinsella sp. | reverse complement strand
CCCCTTCGACTCGAATTCTTGACGGCCTGAACAATCGTCAATATCGGTCGGAGGGGTGGCTTTGTAAAGCCGTTTGTCTCCACCCGCGTAGCGGGTGGTTTAAAGCTGGCCGCTGCGCGGCCAGCAGACTAAAGTCTTGAAGAAAAGAGGGGCTGTCCCGCGCTGGCGGGACAGCCCCTCTGGCTTCGGCATGTGCGAAATGGCTCGTTAGTAACCCTGGCCGTAGCCCTGACCCTGGCCCTGCTGGCCCAGCAGCTCCTCCAGGTACTGGCGCAGCTGCTCGTCGGTAATACCGCCGTTGCCGGTGTCGGTCGAACTGTCGTCCTGCTGCTGGTTCTGCAGCTCCTCATCGGAGCCCAGCTCGACGGTGACCTTCTTCTCTTCCTTGCCGCGCATGAGCGTGATCTCGACCTTCTCGCCCACCTCGTGGCTGCGCAGCGCGATAATCAGGCCATCGGCGCTCGTAATCTCGTCGTCGCCCAACTTGGTGATGACGTCGCCCTCCTGAATGCCGGCCTTGGCGGCAGGACCGTCCTCAACGACGCTCGCCACATACGCGCCGCTATCGGTGCTCAGCTTGTTGGTGCGGGCGTTGAGCGCGTTGACGCTCGAAAGCGTAGCGCCCATGTACGGATGCACCGGCGTCTTGCCGCCGATGATCTGGTCGGCAATGTTCTTGGCGTAGTTAACGGGAATAGCAAAGCCCACGCCCGAGCTGGAGCCCGAGTAGCTCTCGATGAGCGAGTTGATGCCCACCAGCTCACCGTTGTCGTTGACGAGCGCGCCGCCGGAGTTACCCGGGTTGATGGCGGCATCGGTCTGAATCATGTTGGCATAGATGGTGTTACCGCTGGTAGAGCTCATGGCCGTGGAGCGGTAGAGCGCCGAGACGATACCGGTGGAGACAGACTGCTCGTTGCCGAACGGCGACCCGATCGCCATGACCCACTCGCCCACGTTGAGCTTGGAGGAATCACCGATCTCGATCGGCGTGAGCTTGGAGGCGTCGGCGTCCTTGAGCTTGATGACGGCCAGGTCGCTCGAGGCGTCGTTGCCCACGAACTCGGCCTCGTAGGTGGTGCCGTCGTCCATGGTAACCACGTACTGGTCATAGCCATCGACCACGTGGTTGTTGGTGAGGATGTGGCCCTCGGTATCGAGCACCACGCCCGAACCGACGCTGCCCGAGCTGTCCGACTCGTCGGCAGACTGCGAAAGCGAGCCATTCTGGCTACCGCTCGAAGTGGCGGTAATGGAAACGACGGAGGGCAGGGCCTTGGCAGAAACGGCCTCGGCCAACGTGGTGTCCTCGGAATCAATCGTAATCTTTTGCGTCGATGAGCCCGAAGCGCCCGCCGTCACGGCGTTCTTGCCGCCGCCAATGTTGAGCGTGCCGCTCATGATAAGCGCGATGACCAGCAGGGCACCGCAGGCGCAGCCGGCGAGCGCCGTAATAAAGATCGGCAGCTTTTTGGTCTTGGTCTTGACCACCGTGTGCTTGTTTACAACCTGCTGGCCGCCCAGCGGCTTGCCGGTCTGCGTGTCGTAGGCCTGCACGTAGGGAATGTTGCCGTCGGCAGGCGTCGACTCCACCTGCACGCGCGGTTGCTGCTGAGTCTCGCCGGCGTGGCCCGCATCCTGGGGACGCTGGGAATCGTTCTCGCTCATAGCTACGATCCTTTCGTCAAATAACCAAAGGCCCGCCAAACATGTGGCGGGCCATCATTGTTCACGTTGAGTTGTACCCCAATATGCGGGCGAACGTGTATGAGAACGCAATCTTTTAGGAAGGCTTAAGTTCTGCTGCAGCCCCCAAAAGGACCCGGCCTACGGCAAAACCACCACAAAGGTGCCTGTCCCCTTTGTGGTGAAAAGCTAGTCCTTAAACAGATAGCCAACGCCGCGGACGGTGGTGATGTGTGCCGCGATCTGCGGGCCCACCTTGGAACGGATGCGTCGAATGTGCACGTCGACGGTGCGCGTGCCGCCGCAGTACTCAAAGCCCCACACGCGGTGCAGCAGCACTTCGCGGCTGTAGGCGCGGTTGGGGTGCGTCGCCAAAAAGCTCAGCAGCGAGTACTCCATCAGCGTCAGGTCGATGGGCTCATCGTCGAGCGTCACCTGGTAGGTGGCAAGGTTAATCTCGAGGTTATCGATGTTGAGCACATCGTCGGCAGCGACGGTCTCCTCCTCGCCCATCAGGCGCTGTGCGCGAGCCTTGAGTTCGTTGGGCGTCGCCGTGGGGCATACAAAGTCGGCATGCGCGTGATTCGGCAGGCGCAGGGTGCCGAGCGCCTCGTCGTCGACGATCACCAACATGGGGACGCCGCCGCGATCGTCAAGCCACTTGGCAATCTGATCGATGCGGTCGCTGCGGATGCCATCGGAATCGAGGATCAGCAGGTCAAAGTCGTGCGCCGCAGTCGGCGAATCGGGGGTGGCCAGGCTCACCTCGACACCCAGGGTGGTCGTCAAGCTGCGGGCAAACTCGTGGAAGCGCGTCGTGCGCGCCATGAACAGGGCACTCTTTTCGGACATATCGGCCTCCAAGGAAATGAGCTCAATCGTACTGGAACAAGCCAGCGCGATTAGGAGTTCGCCAGGTAGTGCTTGATCTCCCACTCGGTGATCGTAGACTCAAACTTATGCCACTCGTCGCGCTTCTTTTTGAGGAAGAAGCTGTGGATGTGCTCGCCGAGGGCATCCTTCATAAACTGCGAGTCCTCAAACACGTCGAGCGCCTCTTTAAGCGAGCGCGGCAGCGGCGTGTAGCCGGCCTCGACCATCTGGCGGTCGGTGAGCTTGAGCGTCTCGGCCGTTGCCTCGGGCGGGAGCTCCAGCTTGCGCTCGATGCCGTCCAGACCAGCCGCCAGCGTGACGGCGTTGACCAGGTACGGATTGGCCATGGGATCGGGACTGCGCAGCTCGATGCGCGTGGACAGCTGCTTGCCGGGCTTGTAGACCGGGATGCGGACCATGCTCGCGCGGTTGCGCAGGCCCCACGTGGCGTACTGCGGCACGGAGTCGCCGCCCGTGGTGATGCGCTTGTACGAGTTGACCGTGGGGTTGGTGATGGCGCTAATCTCGCGGGCATGCGCCAGGATGCCGGCCATGTAGTGCTTGGCGATATCGGAGAGGTGGTACTTCTCGTCGTCCTCGCCCCAAAAGACGTTGTTGCCGTCGTGGTCGAATAGCGACTGGCACAGGAACATAGCGCTGCCGTCCTCGCCCGCCAACGGCTTGGGCATAAAGGAGGCGTGGCAACCGCTCTCGTAGGCCTGCTGCTTAATGATGAGCTTGGCCGTGGTGATGGCGTCGGACATGCTCAGGGCCTCGGCGTGGCGCAGGCTCATGCCGTGCTGCGAGCGGCCGGCAGCGTGGAAGGTGTACTCCACGGGCACGGACATCTTCTCGAGCGTGAGAACCGTGTTGCGGCGCAGGTCGCGGGCGGCATCGCTCACCGAAAGATCGAAGTAGCCCACGTTGTCGAGCGGCTCGGGCGTGTGCTCGTCGGGGAAGTAGTAATACTCCAGCTCGGCGCCCACGTTGAGCAGGTAGCCAGCCTTCTCGGCCTTGCGGAACATGCGGCGCAACGCATCGCGCGGATCGCCGGCGAAGGGCTTGCGGTCGGGGGTGCACACGTCGCAGAACACGCGGGCGACGCCGTTGTGGCTCGGGCGCCACGGCAGAATCTGGAAGGTCGAAGCATCGGGGAATGCGAGCATGTCGGCTTCCTCGGGCGTAGCAAAGCCCTCGATGGCGGAGCCGTCAAAGCCAATACCCTCCTCAAAAGCGACCTCGAGGTCCTCGGGGCTAATGGCAAAGTTCTTGAGGCGGCCGAGAATGTCGACAAACCACAGACGCACAAAGCGGATGTCACGCTGCTCTACGGAGCGAAGTACGTAATCGATGTTCTGCTGGTTCATGTCGCTCCCCTTTCTTTCGGGCAGGTTTCGACTGGTCTATATCGCAGATACTATCGCAGAAAAATGTTTCCGCAGGGTTAAAGCGTATCAAGCGCTCAAAAAACGTGCGCGAACAGGCCGTTGCGAACGAGCGGTTAGCGCGAGGTCGATGCGCGGTGTTCGATGTGGCCGGGGATCTCGATGCGTTTGGGCGCCAGCTTTGCGGCCTCGCCCACAGTAGTGGTAACAACGTCGATGCGCTCGGACAGGCGCTCGACCACGCGCTCGGCGATGGTAAGGGTGTCTTGCGCGGCCGTGGTCACGCCGCCAAAGAGCACGTGATTCCAGGGATAGTCGTCAAACGTTGCGATCTTGAGACCCGCCGGCAGCGAGGGACCAAGCTGCGCCAGTGCCTCGGTCAGACGCAGGAAAACCAGGCCGTTGACGGCAATGAGGCCGAGCTTTTTGCCTGCATAGCCGCGGATGGTCTCGTCCAAGCGACCGACGCCCGTGGCGCCACCGTCGGCCAGGGTGACGACCTCGCCCGCAAGGCCGCGGCGCGAAAGCTCGTCGGCAAAGGCCTCGGCGCGCTCTCGACGCACGGGGCTATCGTCACTTGCCTCGGTGAGCAGGCACAGACGCTCGCTGCCCGCAGCTGCCAAGGCATCTACCAAGCCGGCGACCAGCTCACGGTTGTTAGATGTCACCAGGTCAACACCGCCGTCGGCAACGTCGCGGTCGAGCAGCACGACGGGCAGACGTCCCGCTGCCGCGGCGATCGCCTCGTCATTGCCTCCGCAGGTGTTGACGACCAGGCCGTCCACGCCGGCATCGATAAGTCTGGTGAGCGACTCCGCTTCCTTAGCGGGGTCGTTGCCGCTAATGGCCGTCATGAGCGAGCAGCCGCGCGCCGCGGCGCTGGCGGAAAGGCCCTCGAGCATGGCGCTCGAGAACGGGTTGGCGATGTCAGCCAGAATCACACCGATGAGGTTCGTACGCGAGCTGCGCAGATTGCGCGCGGCGGCACGTGGGCGATAGCCGGTGCGCTCGATAACTGCCGCGATGCGAGCACGGGTCTCCTCGGTCATTTGCCCGGGGCGGTTGTTGAGGTAGCGCGAGACCGTGGCCGGACTCACGCCCGCCTCGGCGGCAATGTCCTTGATTCTCATCTGCGCCATAACGCACCCCGTTTCCCAATTGTCGGCGATCTGAGCCATTTTAGGCATTTTTTTAAAAATCTCGGTTGCAAAACGCTGTAGGTGAGTATACTACAACTCGAAACGAAACCGATTTCGTAAACCGATTTCGGCGAGCGTTGGCACGCAGGTGCAAAGACGCACCCTACCGTCTTGGCACCTGCGTGCCAACGCCATATCAAAGGTGTACGCACGAGTAAAAGGAGCTGCGCGACCATGGGTAAAACGGTTCTTACCTTCGGCGAGATCATGATGAGACTCTCACCCAAAGACCACCTGCGTATTGAGCAGGCAACCGAGTTTGACGTCCGCTACGGCGGCGCCGAGGCCAACACTGCGCTTTCCCTGGCCTACCAGGGCGACAAGGCCGCTTACGTCTCCGTTGTCCCGGCCAACCGTCTGGGCGAGTGCGCCCTGCGTTCGCTGAAGGCCTACGGCGTCGACACCACGCGCGTCGTGCGTCAGGGCGACCGTCTTGGCTCCTATGTGTTTGAGGTCGGCGCCTCGCAGCGCGGTAACGGTTGCGTCTACGACCGCAAGTACTCTGCCATCAACATGGCCAAGCGCGACGTCTTTAACTGGGACGAGATCCTCAAGGGCATCGATGTCTTCTATTTCTCCGGCGTGACCCCCGCCGTCTCCGATGAGATGGCTGCCGCCTGCAAGGATGCCCTCACCGTCTGCCGCGCCAAGGGCATCACCACCGTGTGCGACGTGAACTATCGCGGCAAGATGTGGTCGCCCGAGAAATCGCAGGCCACCATGAAGGAACTCCTGCCGCTCGTCGACATCTGCATCGCCAACGACGAGGATGCGCCTGCCGGCCTCGGCATGACCTGCGTCTCCGGTTCCCTTGCCCACGGCATCGAGGAGCGCGACACCTACGTCGAGATGGCCCGCCAGATCTGCGCCGAGTACGGCTGCAAGAAGGTCGCCTCGGTCGTCCGCAACATCTCCTGCGTCGAGCGCTCCATCTGGATGGGCATGCTCTTTGACGCCGAGAGTGGCGAGCACTGGTTCTCCCCTGCTCACGACGTACACGTGCTCGAGGGCGTTGCCGCCGGCGACGCTTTCAACGCCGGCCTCGTCCATGCCCTCATCAACGACTTTGACCCGCAGGACGCCGTCAACTATGCGATTGCAGCCTCGATCCTCAAGCTCACCATCAAGGGCGATTCCAACTTGGTGACCGCAGGCGAGATCGCAGCCGTGGCATCCGCCGCCGACGGTGGCACCCGCGTCGCGCGCTAGTCCGTCTCCATTCCGCGGGCCGCAGCTTTCCAATCCCATACCCCTGCGGCCCGCTCCCCGATTCCTCCGGTCGGGCAAAACCACCAGTCCCATTCCGGTTTTGTCTGGCATTCCCTACATGACTGGTCGAGCAGCCGGTTTTGGAATTGCTTGAACCCCAAGCAGTGCCTCCGATAACCAATCCAAAATCGGCTCCTGACCAGCACATTTGGTAATCACGCGCCCATGCGCGCCACACATCGAAAGGAACATCATGTTCGATCAGTTCTACACCACGCTTGAGTCCCTGGGCATCGTGCCGGTCGTTGTGCTCGACAAGGTCGAGGACGCCGCCCCGCTCGCCCACGCTCTTATGGCAGCTGGCATGAAGTCCGCCGAGGTCACCTTCCGCACCGCCTGCGCCGCCGAGTGCATCGCCGCTATGGCCGAGGCCGAGCCCGAGATGTGCGTTGGCGCCGGCACTGTCCTGACCGTCGAGCAGGTTGAGCAGGCCCGCGCCGCCGGTGCCAAGTTCATCGTCTCCCCGGGTTACAACGAGGACGTCGTGAAGCATTGCATCGACATCGAGCTGCCCGTCCTTCCCGGCACCGTGACCCCCTCCGAGGTCACCGCAGCCGAGAACCTGGGCCTCAAGGTCACCAAGTTCTTCCCCGCGTCCCAGTATGGCGGCCTGAACACCATCAAGGCCCTCGCCGCTCCGTTTGTCGGTCACCGCTTTATGCCTACCGGCGGCGTGAGCACCGCCAACGTCGAGGAGTACTTGAGCTCCTCCGCCATCATCGCCTGCGGTGGCACCTGGATGGTCAAGCCGGCCCTGTTTGCCGACGGCGACTTCTCCAAGGTCGAGCAGATCGCCCGCGAGGCCATGGACGTCGTCAAGAAGGTCCGCGGCTAGGTTTAGCTCTCTATCGTGAAAGGGGGCGTGCCCTAGACCTCGCCCCCTTTCTTTTAAAGCGGCTCGGAAGCGCGCCGTTTCCGTCACGAACAAGAACCAAAACCGTCTTGTATGCTGATAGAACGTGACGGAAGCGACACGCCCCCGAGCCGCTTTGTATAATCGGCTGGCAGTCGCGCTCAACTGAGCCACTTCGGTAAAAGCCGAGCCATCAAAACAGCTGCGGCGCCGTCTGGAGGAATGGACCTTTGCTTCCGGTCTTTTCCTCCAAGCGGCACCGCATCTTTGTGCCCCGGTCACACCCCAACGCAGTTGCGGTGAAATAGGGACTGTTTGCGCCACCTGGGGGTGCGGACGATTTCTTGGACCGCGCCTAGGCGTATCCATTGGAGTGGGAAGGATAAACTGGACTTTCTTTTAAGGATCCTCAAGCGTATTGCCGCTCGTATTCCACTGGAGACATGTAGCCCAGGGTGGAATGCATGCGCACCCTATTGTAATAGAGCTCTATGTACTTGAAGATGTCCT
>JAXKEA010000032.1:0-37756 GCA_036551635.1 Collinsella sp. | reverse complement strand
TTTGAGAAGAAGTCGACAGTACATTTGGAAGCACCTACGTTCCTCAAAGAACTGTTAGATTAAAAGTAACAGACCGGATGAAGATGCGTGCGACGGGGGCGAGGCGAATGGCCGAGCGGTATCGATACGCGGGTTCAACGGCATTATATTGACCACATAGATTATTAACTTGCATTTCTAACAGTTAAGGAGACGGGTGCTTTCCAGCACACTCCTTCGATGATGCCTTCCGCTAGTTGCTATGCCGGTTTCAGCCAACAAAGAATGTGCCCGGGCGCTCAGGTTCACCGTTAGCGTTGGCAACATATGAGATGGGCCAGACCCTTGCCGCGCGCCGATTGCGCGAGAGGTGTCGGGCTCCATGTTTATTCCACCTGCTTGTTATCAACCAGCTTCGTTCAACGTCAGACATTCAAGATGTCAGACGTCGAACCTGCGCCAAAGACGCAGCTGGGGCTACTAGTTGCCTACAATCGCTCGCGAAGCTCACCTGTTCGTGCGTGAATGTCTGACAGCTCCGTCAGACATTGTCGGACATTTGATTGTTCGACAAATGCGCACGTGGTCGCGTTCGCAAAGATAACTGAACGGTCGATGGGTGCGTTGAGACCGGAGCAAACGGCGGATGCCAGAAAAATGGCCTCACAGAATCGCACCCATGCTTGATAAAATTGACCGCCCGGGCGCAAATACCCGGGCGGTCAATTCATCCCCTCGTTCGCGATCCTGTTGGGTTTTGGGGCTTTGACATGTTGTTGACGGATGGATCAGCCGTACAGCTTGATCTCCCGGGTTCCATGTGGTCGTCCCCCAATAAGACGTCCCTGATGTAGCTCTGCAGCAGGAACTCGACGGGCAGCACTGGGTCGTCGACGTAGCCGGGCACGGGGAGTAGGCGTGGCCTTTGGATATAGCGTGGCCGCCTGCCGGCGGTCGGACTGCCACTTCAGCCAAAAGCTCAGGCGCGCGCATTAAAATAATGAATATATCGCTTGATGGGCTTTTGGCCAAGCATGAACATCGCAGGTAAATCCGTGTACCAAAAATTGGTACATGGATTTACCTGCGATTTGTTGAAAGCTCTGACATGCGCTGTCGACTTCATTAAAATCGATTGCCGATCAAGTCTTCCTATATATGCGAGCCCCAAGAAACTGCGCTGTGAAGCTGAGTCCTCTATCGATCGGCCCGGTGCACCGGGCCGCTGTCCTCGAGCCGGCAACAGCTTGCCGGTCTCAAAACGTATACTTGATTTAAGGCGGAGTGGAATGTGGGCGCGCAAGGAGATGCGGAATCGATGAGAGCCTCAAAAAAATTACTGCAGTGTTATCATCTTTCATCCTCTCTATTCTTCCATTTCTGATTCTATGGACGGCTTGGTCAGTCCTCCCTGATACAATTCCCGCTCATTGGAGTGGGGGTGTGGTTGATCGATGGGGTAATAAGCTTGAATTGCTGGTTGTTCCGCTGTTTTCTCTGATTGGTTCTATTGCAATTTCTGTGTACCTTATTGTTTCCACGCGGCGAAGAGAGTTCGCGGATTTCTCTGTTCGAATGCGACGGGACTTTGTTGCGTGCAATATTTCTAGTCTTCTTTTATCGACAACCTGCTCAGTGATAATTGCCGTTTGGGTTCAGTTGATTCTTACGCAAAACACTGCGGTTGATGGGGGGCTTGGACTATCGATCCTGTATTCCCTTCCCGGGCTATATGTGATCTTGTGCGCTTTGCCGCCTTTTTATGCGAGCGGCGAGAGCAAAAAGGCAGAGCGCCTGATAACAGTTCTTATTGGCGGCGCGGAGATTGTTCTTTGTGGAATAATGCTTGAAGGTCCGGCTGCCTCTTATGCGATGATTGGACTGATGATTCTGTTCTGTGCGTTTGAGATTGTGTCACAGGTAAGGGATAGCCGGTCCTTATGAGTTGAATTACGCGCGTGCGGATATAAAGGGTGGCATGTTAAATTTGTTGAAAACTCTGACATGCGCTGCCGACTTCATTAAAATCGATTGCCAATCAAGTCTTCCTATATATGCGAGCCCTGAGAAGCTGCGCTGTGAACCTGAGACCGCTATCGATCGGCCCGGTGCACCGGGCCGCTGTCCTCGAGCCGGCATCAGCTTGCCGGTCTCAAAACGTATGCCGTCCGGTACGACCAACAGTCGAGTCTTGCGCCCAGTTCGAGCAGCGCCAGAACCCCGTGCCGGAACCCACGCAGCCGATGGCAGGGGAATTCAGCCGCGGCCATCGAGGAGCCGACCCAGGGACGGCGCCCCCAGTCCTCGAAAGATTTCCACCGCCCCCTACAGGCCTGGATTGATTTAACAGTTGATTTAATCCGGCTGAACAAGCCGAGCATGGGCCGGTTGACAAAATGTAAGGTAAAAAAGCAGATACGACCGTACGCCGGTGCGGGGTTCGGGTGATGTGATAGAAAGTAATACACGTATTACATCTAACCGGGAGGTGCATCATGGCAACCGCCACCGCAGCCCTGAGAACCCCCGAGGACCTCGCGAACAGGTACGACCGCCTGGCGAAGTCGACGGGCCGCACGAAAACCTTCTACATGACGGAGGCGCTTGCCGCAGAGATAGGCAGGCTCGAATACGAGTACGGCCTCATGAATTATCCGGGAAGCGTTTGGTTGCGAGGTATGCCAGTGTGCGGGGCCTGATTCGTCAGGCCCCGCACAGGGGGACCGCGATGGTGGCCACCGCGCCGCCCGAGGGGCTGTTGGCGAGCGAGACGGAGCCCCCGTGGGCGCTCGCGGCCTCGGAGGCGACGTGGAGGCCGAGCCCGTAGTGGCGGCCTCCGTCGCGCGAGGAGCGGGATGAGTCGTCTGTGAAGAGGCGCTCGCAGCCGCGTTCGAGGGCGGCGGGAGAGAAGCCCGGCCCGTCGTCGGACACCTCGATGACGAGGTGTCCGCCCGCGACGTCGCAGGAGACCGCCACGCGCGAGCGCGCGTGCTCGGCGGCGTTGGCCACGAGGTTCGCGGCGGCTCGCGCCAGGGCGGTTCGGTCGAGCGGGGTCTCGGGCGCGCCCGCGACAGCGGGGCCCGTGGCCGCGTCGAGCGTCACGCCTCGCGCCCGGGCGATCTGGGCGGCCTCGGCGAGGACCTGCTCGCAGAGCTCGGCCGGCCGCATGGGGGCCCTCTCCGCCCCGCCGGACCCGCGCGAGGCATCGATGAGCAGGCGCACGTAGCCGTCGAGCCTTTCGACACTGCCGGCTATGTCGCGCGCGGCGGCCGCGAGGTCGGCGTCTTTCTCGTCTTCCAGCTCCTCCGCCACGAAGTCGGCGTTGGCGCGCAGCACGGTGAGCGGCGTCTTGAGGTCGTGGGCGAGCGACGCCACCTGCTCGCGCTGCCCCCGCTCCGCGGCCCAGCGGGCCTCGAGCGACTCGGCGAGGGAGGCCCGCATGGCGTCCATCGCGGCGAGGACGTCGTTCACCTCGCGCACGTTGGTGCTGCCGACCGCGAAGTCGAGCTCCCCCGCGCCGACGCGCCCCGCCGCCTCCGCGAGCGGCGCCATCTTGCGCGAGATCACGCGGCTCGCGCGGCGCGCCACGAGCGCGAGCGCGAGCGCGCTTCCCGCCGCGGCGCCGACGAGCATGAGGTTCTGCGGGTTGGGAAGCAGGCCGGCGAGGTCGCGCGAGGCCCACTGCGGCAGGTACTCGCTGACGAGTGCGCAGGCCCCGCCGCCCTTGAGCGGGAACGCGGCGTAGGTGAGGCCCGAGCCCCCGCCCTCGATCTCCACTGTGCCCGGATCCGCGGCGAGTGCCGCACGGGCCATTTCCGTCGCGTCCTCGAGTCGCGTGCCCTCGAGGTCTGTCATCAGCACGTGTCCGTCCTTGTTCAGGATGAGGTAGCGGTACGCCGTCGGCACGTCCTGCTGTCCGCAGACGCCGTCGCGTGCCAGGCCCTCCGCGACCTCGCGCGCATTGGCCGGCCCCCAGCTCGCCTCGTAGACGAAGCCCGCGTTGATCGCCGCGGAGAGCGCCATGAACGAGGCAAGCCACGCCGTGGCGACCGCCGCGAACGCGTAGGCGAAGTAGCGCGCGATGACGAAGGAGAGCGGCATGCCCCCGCGACCTCGCGCCCCGGTCCTCAGAGCTGCCACTTGTACCCCATCCCCCAGACGGTCGCGATCGGATCGGCGCCGGCCTCGGAGAGTTTCCTCCGGGCGCGGCTGACCTGCATGGATATGGCCGCGTCGTCGGCGTCGCTGTCCCAGCCGAGCACCGCCTCGCGGATCTGCGCGCGGCTCATGACCTGCCCGGGGTGGCGGGCGAGGTACTCGCAGATGGCGTACTCGGTGGGCGTGAGCGGCACGGCCTCGCCGCCCACGGCGAGGACGCGCGCCCCGAGGTCGATCCGCACCTCCCCGAAGGAGAGGGCGTGCGAGCGCGGCCGGCGCTCACGGCGTAGATGGGCCGCGACCTTAGCGCGCAGCTCCGCGGCCCCGAAGGGCTTGCGGACGTAGTCGTCGGCGCCCAGGCCGTAGCCGGCCACGGCGTCCTCCTCGGCCACGCGCGCGGTCAGGAAGATGATGGGCCCGTCGAAGTCCGGGCGGATCTGCCGCACGAGCTCGAAGCCGTCGAGCCCCGGCATCATGACGTCGCAGAGCACGAGGTCGAAGCGCGAGAGGTCCATCCCCGGGACCGCCGTCGGGTCCGCTGCCTTGACGACCTCATGGCCGTCGCGGCCGAGGACGCGCGCGAGCGCGTCGAGGATCGCCCGCTCATCATCCACTGCCAGTATCCTCGCCATGTTCGACCTCCTGAAACTCCCGTCGGCATTGTACTTGCGCCGCGCTCAGCGGTCCAGAGCCCCGCGCGCGGCCGCGGGTGCCTCGGCCGCATTGCACGCGCGGTAGCGCACGCCCGAGCCGCCGCGCGCCTCGATCTCGAGCCAGCCCTCGCCGTCCGACTCCCGCCCGAAGAAGATGAGCTGGAGTTCTCGGATATTGCCCCTGTCGTCCGCCGCGTCCACCAGGTAGACGTAGCTCGCCCCCGCCCCGGTGGCGTCGGCGTAGGAGCTCGCGTGGCTGCCGGGATCGGGCGCGGGCGCCCACATGGCGACCTCCGGGTTGGGCAGCATGCGGTCGGCGACCGAGCGCAGCGCCGACCCCCCAGCCGGCGTCGAGCAGGGCGTTTCCGCCCAGGACGAGCGCTGCGGAGAGGAGGGCGAGCGCGGCGGCGAGCGGCTTCCTACGCATCTGCCCTCCCGTCCTCGAAACGGCAGAACCAGGCGAGAAGGATGGCGGCGGCTGCCAGGGCGAGCACGAGGCCAGCGAGCGCAGTCGTGAGGAGAGGGGCCGCCGCGCGTGCGGCGTCGATGAAGGCCTCCACCCCGAGCGACCCCAGGCGCGCGGGCCAGGCGAGCGGCACCCAGCTCAGGGGCGTCGCCAGGGCACCGGTGAGCTCGCCGGTCATGAGGCCGTGCGCAAGTCCGCCCACTGAGAAGAACGCGAGGAGCATCCCCGCCGCGCCGGCGCCGATGGCGGCGTTGCGGCCGAGGCGCAGGGCCACGCCGAGCCCCAGCGCGTAGAGGGGCAGGCTGCCCAGCGCGATGCCCGCCCAGGCGGCCGCGAGCGGGGCGGGCCCGAGCGGCAGGCGCCCGGCGACGGCGAGCACGGCCCCGAACACGCCGAGCGCCACGGCCAGCGCGCCCGCGCCGAGCGCCGCAAGGGCGAGCAGCTTCGCCGCGACGGCGCGCCCGCGCGAGGGGACCGCCGTGAGGTTGGCGAGGCGCCCGGCAGCGCGCTCCTCGTCCACGGCGAGCCCGCAGACGATGGCGGACATGAGCGGCATGAGGGCGCCGAGGAACTGGGCGTAGGCGTCCGTGCCCAGCGCCGGGTCCCATCGGGCTATGGAGAAGTACTCGCCGCAGGCAAGACCGGCTGCCAGGCCGCAGGCGAGGTGCGCCGCCGCGAGCGGGGAGCGCGCCAGGCGCAGGGCCTCGGAGAGCAGGGCCCGCGGGAGAGTCGTGCGCGGCGTCGGGTCGGAGGGTCGTGTCATGGCCATCACCTCTCCTCGGAGCGCGCGAACCAGGCCGCGCCCGCCGCCGTGAGCGCGGCGAACGCGAGCGCGCAGACCGCAAGGCCCGCCAGCGTGAGCATGCCGTCCGCCGCGAGCGCCCCGCCGAGCGCCATGTCCGCCGCGAGTGGCTCGCCGCTCGGCAGCACGGGGATGAAGCTCGTGGGGATGACCATGCTCGCCGACGGCGGAAAGAGCTGCGGCAGCGGCATCAGCGACCAGGCGAACCCACCCACGAGCTGCGCGGCGAGTGGGCAGAAGATGCCCGCGAGCATGCCGAGCCGCGCCGTGAGGAAGAGCCCTGCGGGGATCATCCACGCCGCGGTCACCGTGTTGGCGAGCGCGCAGAGGAGCATCGTGAGCGTGCCCGCGGCCGTGAGGCCCTGCGAGGAGAACGCCGATCCCGCGAGGTAGATGCCGAAGACCACGAGGTTCGAGAGCGCGCAGAGTGCGAGGCACCAGAGAGCCTTGGCCCACCAGGCGCGCCCGAGCGGGAAGCCCAGGCCCAGAAGCCCCCGCATCCGCGTGCGAGCGTCCGCCCGCGCGACGCACGCCACCACGAGCGAGAGAGACACGGGCAGGAAGAGCGCGTACCAGTAGTTCCACGCGCTGAAGATCTGCACGCCCCGGTAGGGCATCGCGCCGAGCAGCGGTATCGGCAGCGCCATGAGCACGGCCAGGCGAACCGGTGCCGCGTGGCGCGACTTCAGGGCCTCGGCGCGCAGGCCCGCGAGCAGGCCGCCTTTCTCGCCCGTCATGCCGCCACCTCCCCGCGTGCTCGTCGCCCTTCCCGGCAGAAGCTCATGAAGAGTTCCTCGAGGTCCTGCCCGGGTCGAAGCGCATCCTCGTAGGCGAGGCGCCCCCCGCAGATGATGCCGATGGTGTCCGCCATCTGCTGCACCTCGGAGAGGACGTGGCTCGAGACGATCACCGTCGTGCCCGCCGCCGCGAAGCCGCGGATCTGGTCGCGCAGCTCCTCGATGCCGATGGGGTCGAGGCCGTTGGTGGGCTCGTCGAGCACGAGCAGGCGTGGCCGGGCGATCAGCGCCAGCGCGAGCCCCAGGCGCTGCCGCATGCCCATCGAGAAGCGCCCGGCGCGCTTCTTCCCGGTGTCCGTAAGGTCCACGGCGGCGAGCACCTCATCTATGCGGCTCTCGGGAAGGCCCAGCAGCGTGGTGCGCACGCGCAGGTTCTCGCGCGCGGTGAGGTTGGGGTAGAGCGGCGCGTCCTCGATGAGGCTGCCGATTGCGTAGAGGTCCTCGCGGCGCCAGGCGTGCCCGGCAAAGAGGATCTCCCCGGCCGTCGGCCGCAGCATCCCGCAGATCATCTTGAGCGTTGTCGACTTGCCGGCGCCGTTGGGGCCGAGCAGCCCGTACACCTCGCCCTCGCGGATATGAAGGCTCACGTCGGCCACGGCGTCCTGCGCCTGGTCGCCGCGGCCGAAGCGCTTGGTGAGCCCGCGCGTCTCGAGCATGTAACCCATGGGCTTATCCTTTCTCTTCCGGGCGCGCGGGCCGAGTCGCCGTGCCCGCGCGCCTTACCTTTCGGGTTCACCATCCATGGTGGGGCGCGTTTCTAACGAAGCCGTAACGGCCGATGGGCTCTTTTGGTGCCAGCCAATCTCGACCCGCACGCATTTGCTAAAGCAACAACTTTCCCGATCGATGTAATCACCGAATCAAAACGTGTAAACCAGCCACCAAAGAAGCCGAAAAATGTCGCTTTTGGAGGCTGATGTACACAAATGCAGAATCCAGCGCAGCCCAGAGGCGCCCTCCACATGTCTGGACTCTCTATGGCTGCGCTGGATAGACATCGCCGGAACGGGTATAGTATCGAAAGTTTTGTCGTTAACCAGCGGGGGAGTCCTGTGGGCATCAAAAAGAAGATCAAAAAGGAGCTTATCGGCACTTCCGATTACCCGTCGAATAAGATCTTTACGATCTCCAATTTCATCACCTTTACGCGCCTGATCCTCACCCTGGTATTTCTGTACCTGTTTGTGACGGATAACAACCGCGTCATCGCCATCGTTATCTACGCCGTTGCCGCCTCCACCGACTGGATGGACGGCCAGATCGCCCGCATGACTAAGACGGTCTCATGGCTCGGCAAGGTCATGGATCCCATTTGCGACCGTGCGCTGCTGTTCACCGGCGTACTTGGACTAGTGGTCCGCGGAGAGCTGCCCGTCTGGGTCTGCGTGCTCATTATTGGCCGCGACATCTATCTGGGCATCGGCACGCTTATCGTTCGTCATTATCACCGTCGCCCCATCGATGTCGTCTTCCCGGGAAAGATTGCCACAGCGCTGCTCATGACTGGTTTCTCGCTCATGCTGCTCGGTTTCCCCGTTATTGACGGCCTGCATCTTTTACCTTCATCCCTTACGGCCTTCCCGGGCCTCAACGGAAGCTCGGTGCCCCTCGGCATCTTCTTTGTGTACGGCGGCGTGATCTTCTCCATGCTCACGGCTGTCATCTACTCCATTAAGGGCGGAGCGGCCATTAAACAGGCTCTCGCGCATCCCGAGGACGAGGACATCGACTTTCTGAACCCTGAAATCGAAGACTGATTCGTTGGGGTATGATTACGTACGGTTCATTATTTGCGGCAGGTCCGCGATAAGTTAGGGGTTGTCATGGACAACATGGTTAACAATATGCCTCAGAATGATAAGACCGCGGACGCTACCTGCGTATTCCGCGTTCCTTCAAGCGACGTCACCGTTCCCGACCTCATGGCCAACGTGCGCATCACCGCCCCCGTTCTGTCCATCGTCAAGGGTCCGCAGACTGGTGCCGCTTTTGAACTCGAGGACGACGTGACCACCATCGGCCGCGATCCTGCGAACGGCATCTTCCTCAATGACATGACCGTTTCGCGCAGCCACGCGCGCATTATTCGCGAGGGCCTCGGCGCTCGCATCGAGGACTTGGGCTCGCTCAATGGCACCTGGGTCGACGGTGCCATCGTCAATGCAGCCCCGCTGCACGACGGTTCTTCCGTCCAGATCGGTACGTTTACGCTCATCTACCACGAGAGCACGCCGGAGCGCATCGAAACCGGTGAGTAGGGCATGGCCGAACGCAACTATCTGAGTATCGGCCAAGTCGTCAACCTACTTCGAGGCGCATACCCCGATCTTTCGAACTCAAAAATTAGATTTCTAGAGGATGAGGGGCTCATTACCCCTCATCGTACGCCAAAGGGATACCGTCAGTACTCCAAGGAGGACGTTGATCGCCTGGAGGTCATTCTGCACCTGCAGAAGACCCGCTATATGCCACTCAACGTGATTAAGCAGCGCTTGGAAAACGCCACGGACCTGTCAACGCTCGCCTACGAGGTGGGCTTGCTGTCCGATGTTCCGCTCAAGACGGAGCCCAAGGAGACTAAGCAAAAGCTGCATCCCATCGAGACCATTCCCGATATGCTGGGCGTCGAGATTTCGTTTATCCGCTCGCTCGCCGAAAACGACCTCATTCGCATCATCAAAAGCCCGCAGAACCGCGAGCTCGTCGATGGTCGCGATTTTCCGATCATCCGTTACTGCTCCGAGCTGTCGCGCTTCCATATCGAGCCACGCAACCTGCGTCAGTACGTGTCTTCCGCTAACCGCGAGTCCTCGATGTTTGAGCAGGTGCTCGTGAGCATGCTCGGAATGGATACCTCCGATGACGAGCGCGACGCCAAGCTCGAGCGTGCGTTTAAGAAGCTTCACGACCTGACGGAGGGCGTGCACACCGCGCTGCTCAAGAACCGCGTTTTTGAGTCGCTCAACGCCGTGGTCGAGGACGCCGACATCGATGCACTCGATGAGGAAATCACGCGTTCCGAGTCCACCAAGGCCAAAAACGAAGAGCCAGCCGCGCCGGTTTCGCACGAGGATTCTCTCGTAAAGCCGCTCAAAGTCGTCGCCCCTTCGCAATCCGGCGCCGCCACCGCGGGCAAATAACCGCTGCTGAAATTTCGGCAACCCATTGAAAGGTCATGCAATGTACGACTTCGAATCTCAAATCGTCGACATCCCCGACTATCCCGAGCCCGGAGTCATCTTTAAAGACATCACACCGCTCTTTGGCAACCCCGAGGCTCTGAAGGCCATGGTGGATGCCCTGGCCGAGCATTTTGCCGACATGGGCATTACCAAGGTCGTAGGACCCGAGGCCCGCGGCTTTATGGTCGGTGTGCCCGTGGCCGTCGCCCTGGGTGCCGGCTTTGTTCCCGCACGTAAGCCGGGCAAACTGCCGCGCAAGACGGTAAGCGAGAGCTACGAGCTCGAGTATGGAACGGATTCTATCGAGATCCACGCCGATGCCATCAGCTCTAAAGATACCGTGTTGATTCTGGACGACTTGGTCGCGACGGGTGGAACCGTCGAGGCAACAGGTAAACTGGTGCGAGATATGGGCGCAAAGCTTGTGGGTTACGGTTGTATCCTTGAGCTTGCGTTTCTCAACCCGCGCAAGAAGCTCACGCCTTCTAACGAGGACGTTGAGCTCTTTAGCCTGGTAACGGTTGACTAGCCGCTACCCTTAGATACCGGAAAGGAAGCTACATGCGCACAGCAAATACGCACAAAAACATGGCACGCTGCGCTGCTACGGCAACCCTCGCTTGTGTTTTGGGCCTGGGCCTCGTGGCTCCGGCTTACGCCGATACCGCATCCGACCTTGCCGCTGCTCGAACTAAACTCGAGCAGATTGGCACCCAAACCCAGCAAATTCATGAAGAACTCTCCGCGCAGACGCAGGAGCTTGATCAGACTGCAGGCGAGATCACGCAAAAGCAGCAAGAGATTGCCGAAGGTCAGGCAAAGCTTTCGAGCTATGTTGCCGGTGAGTACAAGACCGGCGGTCTGAGTCTCCTTCAGGTTCTGACGGGCGTCGACGATCTGGGCGACATGCTCAACCGTCTCTTCTGCTACGGTAAGGTGTCCGACAAGCAGGCCCAGACCATTCAGGAGGTCAAGGACCTTAAGCAGCAGCTCACCGATAAGCAGACCGAACAGGAGAAGAACGTCGCCGCGACGCAGAAGAAGGTCGACGAGCTCAACGCCCAGCAGGCTGAGGCCCAGAGTGTCGTGAACTCCCTGGATTCGCAGCTGCAGGCCGAGCTTGCTGCCGAGGCCGAGGCCAACGCTGCGCTGCAGGCTGGCATTAATGCCAGCACCGCCGAAAAGGCCACGGTGAGCAATGACACCGCCGGTACGACCGAGAACACCAACAATGGTGGCGGTACGACCAACAACGGCGGCGGCAACACGCCTGCGCCCGCGCCCGCTCCTGCTCCCACGCCGCAGCCCGTGACGCCCGCTCCGGCTCCGACGCCTTCCGCACCGAGCCAGTCCGTTGACGGTGGTACCGTTGTTTCGCGCGCCTACAGCAAGCTCGGTTATGCTTATTCTTGGGGCGGTATTGGACCGAACAGCTTTGACTGCTCCGGCTTTGTGAGCTATTGCCTCACCGGCCGTTATTGCCGCCTTGGCACCACGGGTACCTTCATGGGCTGGACCCGCGTGTCCGATCCCCAGCCTGGTGACGTCGTGGTTAACTCTTACCACACCGGCATCTACATTGGTAACGGCCAGATGATCCATGCTTCCGACTACAAGACGGGCGTCATCATCAGCTCCGTTGCCGCTGGCATGAACAACAATTACATTTTCGTTCGCTACTAATTTGGTACTACAGCGAACGAACGTGGGCCTCGCGATCTTGAATCACGAGGCCCATTCTTTTTGCCCCTACCGTTTGCCATAAGATCAGTACGGCTATCTAGTATTCAAAACTAGATAGCCGTCCAAACAATCAAAAAGATGGCTATAATTGTTGGGGAACAATTAGAAAGGACCCTCAATGAGCTGGGCACTCATCTCCGATTCGAGCTGCAATCTTCGCGATTGGCAACCAACCGCACCTCATACCACCTTTGCATTTGCACCCCTTAAGATCCGAGTGGGGGAGCGTGAATTCGTTGACGACCTCTCGCTCGATGTTCACGAGCTTAATGTTGCCATTCAATCGGAAGCCGGCGCATCATCGAGCGCCTGCCCAAGCGTAGGGGAGTGGGCTGAGCTCTTTAAGCTCGCTGACAAGACGATTTGCATGCCCATCTCCGAGGGCGTCTCGGGTAGCTACAATGCCGCGGCCACCGCGCGTGACATGGTGCTTGCCGAAGAGCCCAACCGTCAGATTCATTTGGTTAACTCGCGAGCCGCAGGTGGCAAAATGGATCTGATCTTCTTGCTGTTCGACCGCTATCTTGCGAGCAACCCGGACGTTTCCTTTGAAGACGCTTGCGCTTACTTCGATAGTCTCGAGCAAAACAGCAAGATTCTCTTTAGCTTGTGTAATTACGAAAACCTTGCGAAGGCCGGACGCATTCCTAAGGCAGCCGGCGTCATTGCCAACAAGCTCAATATCCGCATTTTGGGCACGGCGAGCGACGCGGGCAAAATTGAACTCGTTGGGCACACGCGTGGCGAAAAGAAGATGCTCACCAAGATTGTCGACACCATGGAGGCCGAGGGTTTCACGGGCGGCGAGGTCATCATCGATCACGTTGAGAACGAAGCTGGAGCCCAGGCGCTTGCCGATCGCATTGTCGAGCACTGGCCCGGCTCCAAGACTATCATCATGCCCTGTAACGGGCTAGATTCCTATTACGCCGAGATGCACGGTCTCATCATCGGTTACGGCATGGGCGTAGCTTCGGGCCGATAATGTCCAACTAGTCTAACGCGCGGGCGGGATAAGGGGCCAGTGGCTCTTTATCCCGCCCGTTTTATACCTCGGCTAGCTATTAAACCCATTGAACTTTAGATAGCTCATCAGGTAGGCCTTCGAAACGAAGGACGATACTGCACTGCGTACAAGCAGCGACTCGCGCGTAACCTGATGTGCGGTATCGGGCACGGGAGTCTGCTCGACGGAAAACGCCGCACGAATCGATGCCTCGAGCTGATCGACAACATAATCAAAGGCGGTCGGAGCGTCGTAGCTCAAGCGCTGAATATTAAAGAGCGCCTGAACCGCAGCGATGGGCAGCACCTGCTTAAAGATACAAATGGCGATGAGACGCGCAATCTGCTCACGGCCATACTGTTTTTTAACCGGAGCAGGAACGAGGCCGACCTTCACGTAGTTATTGATCATCGAAGGCGTGATAACGGGCTGCTCTACGCAAATCGAAAGCGGCTCCATCCACAGCGCAACATATTCAATAACCTGATCGCGATAGAGCGTTACATTGGGCAGCTGATCATAGCGTGGCAGGATCAACGCGTTGAGTTTACCCACCATATCGGACTGAATAAATGCATCCGGCAGCACCGTCGGTTGAATATCCTCCGGCTTAATGCTGACCGATGTATCGGACATCGGGATAACATGTTTAGCGTGGTTCATAAGAGGCCTCCGTTCGTTTTCTATATTGTATTCTAGGTTATCTAGTTTTGAATACCACATAGCCGCTAAGTAAAAGTGGTTGGACAGCACACTGATGCACCGTCCAACCACATTGTATAAAGATAGCAACCTTACATAAGATATATTATCGTACTTATCCGCGTAAGAAAGCGTATGCGCTGGTTGCTGCTATGGCTCCGTCCGAAACGGCGGTCACAACCTGGCGTAAACGCTTGGAACGGATATCGCCGGCTGCGAATAAGCCGGGCGTACGGGTAGCCATCGAATCGTCGGTAAGGATGCCGCCGTCGGGAGCCAAATCGACTAGATGCTCAACAAGTTCGGTATGTGGCTGCGTGCCGGTAAAGACAAAAATGCCAAATGAGCCAGGTTCAAAGGATTCAGTGTACATTTCACCAGTCGCATTGTCCTTGAATGTAATTGTCGTGGGCATCGCTTCGCCAGAAAGCTCAACAATACTAGTTTGGTACCTAACTGAAATATTGTCCTTAGCAAGCACTTTATTCACAACGCCCTCGGGTGCACGGAATTGATCGCGACGCAGCACGATGGTCACGCTGCTGGCAATGTCGGACAGGAACAGCGCCTCCTCGCATGCCGAATTGCCGCCTCCGATAACAAAGACCTGCTTGCTACGGAAGAACATGCCGTCACACGTCGCGCAATACGAAACGCCACGACCGCGATACGTGTCCTCTCCAACAAAACCCGCAGGACGCGGCGTGGCGCCCATGCACGCAATGACGCTCTTCGCCGCTGTGTCGCCCATGTCATGATGGATGGTAAATTGAGCCGCATCGGCATCGTAATCGATACCCGTCACCATACTCCATTCAACCTGAGCCCCCAGGCCTTCAGCATGCTGTTGGAATCGCTCACCAAGTTCGGCACCGCTCAGCAGCGGAATGCCAGGATAATTCTCAATCTCGTTGCTCGTGGCAATCTGTCCGCCCGACATGCCCTGCTCAAGGACAGTCGTCGTCAGGTTGGCGCGCGCCGCATAAATGGCGGCAGCATAGCCCGCGGGGCCGCCGCCAATGATCGCAACGTCGATTGTCTGATCGGTAATCATGAAGAGTCCTCTCGTCGAAACGTTGTCGTTCTTTGCGCTCATACCCAAATTTACGTGAACGTGACACTCATGCACTACAATGATAAATCCGTGTTACAACGTCGAAGGGGAGTTATCGATGGATCAGACGCAGACGAGCGACGACGCTCCCCTGCTCACGCACAGCACTCCCCAATCGGAGCAAACCACGCTCTTGACTCAGCAAAAACCTCTCGTGACCATCGTGCACGCCTCGGTCGGCTCGGGTCACAAGGCCGCCGCAAATGCGATTGCGCAAGCATTTGACCTCATCCGCGGCACCAATGGCATTCCCGAGGATGTTGAGATTGAAGTGCTCGATATCCTTGATTTTGGACGTATTAAATTCGACGGCAATAAGACCGCGGCTTCTTTTACGGGAGCCACGCGCCCCATTTATGACCTGACCTGGCGATATACGCTTACGGGACATCTTCTCTGGGGTGGCGGCACGGCATGGTCGCGAATTATGTTCCCCGCCTTCAACGAATATATTCGTAACCGCAGGCCCATTGCCGTGGTCGCAACTCACATCACGGCAGCCAATGTTGCCGTGGGCGCCCGCGTAATTACGGGTATCGATTATCCGGTCATCTGCGTACCGACCGACTACGAAGTCGAGGGCTGGTGGCCCCACAAGGACACCGATCTGTTCTGTGTTGCCAACGAATTTATGGCCGAAACGCTGCGTCCGCGCAAGGTGCCCGAGGCAAAGATTCGCATTACCGGCATTCCTATTCGCGCCGGATTCGACACGGATTACGATCGCGAGGAAGAGCTAGCCAAGTTCAACCTCCCCGCCGACAAGACTGTCGTGTTGGTAATGGCCGGTGCCAGCTTGCCTCAGCCTTACGTCCGCTTTCGCGCGGCGATGGACCACACGCTCCCCTTCCTGCGCAGCTTCGAAGACATGCACTTTGTCTTTTTGCCCGGCAAAGACGTGGAGTATGCCACCCGGCTGAAGACACTCTTCGATGCCATGAAGCTCGAGAACGTCACGGTGTTGGACTATGTCGACGACATGGCAGCCCTCATGCACGGCTGCGACCTGGCAATCCTCAAATCGGGTGGACTCACGGTCACCGAGTGCCTATGCGCGCATCTGCCAATGATCCTGCTGGGCAAGTCCTATGGCCAGGAAAAAGCCAACACCACCATGCTCACCGGCATGGGCGCCAGCATGCACGTCACCACGGCACGAGAGCTCATCGTGACGTTGCGCCATCTCCACGATCATCCGGAGTCGCTCAAGGCATTGCTCATCAATGGCGAAGTCCTGCGCCGCCCCCACGCAGCCGAAGACATCGCTGTCGCCACCATGGAACTCGTAGGCAAACCCCAAAAGCGCAAACGAGCCTTCTGCCGCTTCTACTGGGGCGGCAAGCCTGCGCATATCCGCTAACATTGGACTGTCCGCCGTGGCGCAGGCCGCCCACACATATCATTCCATGCTCAAACATTCTCGCTTCGCTTCGCTCGCTGCGAAACTGCGCGTGGAACGATATGTGTGGGCGCCCTGCGCCACGGCTATACGTACGCACTAGCAGCCATATCGGTTACCCTACGAAAAGCAGCGAAGGGGAACTCGGAAACAAGTAATCAAAGTAATCCGATCTGACAAAGGAGCCGTCTCTTTGTCAGATCGAATTACTTGTTAGACACAGTTTCTAGATACAGCATTCGGCTTCAGATGGGAAGCCATAACCGATTGCGAGCATGTAAACGTAGCTCACCCCTGGGAGGCCCCTATATATCGTCCCGCGCGCAGTTTCGCAGCGAAGCGAGAATGTTTGAGCACGGGATGATATATAGGGGCCTCCCAGGGGCGAGCGGGCATTACGACGCCCATTTTCAACGAAGAAATGGGCTAAGCCACACCAGAAGAACCGAAGCCTCCGTTGCCTCGGTCGGTTTCGTCTAGTTCTTCTACTTCTATGAGGTTAACCGTGGGGACTTCTTGGATGACGAGTTGGGCTATGCGGTCGCCTTTGTTGATTTGGATGTTGTTGGAGGGGTCCAGGTTGATGAGGATAACCTTGAGTTCTCCTCGGTAGTGGGCGTCGATGAGGCCCGGCGTGTTAACTATAGACAGGCCCTGCTTAATGGCCAGGCCACTGCGGGGCTGGACAAAGCCGGCGTAGCCGTCGGGCAGGGCGATAGCTAGGCCCGTAGAGACCAGACGTCGCTCAAAGGGCTTGAGCGTGCAGTCCTCGTTGGAACGCAGGTCCAAACCGGCATCCGTAGGATGGGCGTATTTGGGAATCTCGACGGTTGGATCGAGACGCTTAATGTTAACGGTAATGTTGGACATGAAATCACCTTAGCTTGTCGAGCTCTTGCAGAAACTCATCGACATCTTTGAAATCGCGATAGACCGAGGCAAAGCGGATGTAGGCCACTTTATCGATCTTGGCCAAGCGCTTAAGAACCATATCGCCCAGCTCATGAGACGTAACGGCCGTGAGCGTACGGGAACGAAGCTCGACCTCTATATCGTCAATGATCTCGTTGAGCTTTTTAGTATCGATATCTCGCTTGATCGTGGCGCGCATCAAACCGACCAGCAACTTATTGCGATCGAACCGTTGCTTGGATCCGTCTGACTTAATGACCTCGATAGGGTCTTCACAACGCTCAAATGTCGTAAAGCGATAATTGCATGAGCAGCATTCGCGACGGCGCTTGATGGTGTTATTAGATTCCTGCATGCGGGAATCAACGACGCGGGTATGTGCCTTGCCGCATTTGGGACAGCGCATGGTACCTCCTCTAAAACGATTACAAGAGTACCATGCGACGGTACTTAAATCTCAGGAACGTGCGGGAACTTTAATATGCGCACCGGCATCGAGCGAGCCATGCTCCAGCTGATTGACGTTGCGGATCATATCAGAGGTCTCCTGTGTGGAAAGACCCTCAATCGGATGCTCCTGAGCAAGCGACCACAAGGAATCACCAGACTGAACACGGACGGTCTCGTAGGTAACGTTGGATACCGACTCGGCATATACGGCGTGACGAGCGCTGAAGATCGAGATAGCAAGTACAAAGAAGAGCGTGAACGCAACGGCCAGGGCGACAATCGTCGAAGCCTTCAGGGCAGCGGGGGCCGAAGTCGTGGCGACGCACTGGCTGCGGACGGGCTTACCAGGCAGTGTTTGGAAACCAGACCGACCGCCTTTGACAACCGTGAAAGCCGGCGCCGCAGGTGCCTCGAGCTTAAGGGCGAGGTTTCCCTGGACCATATCCGTTGCGTTCATCATGTTCTCCTCTCGCGTGTTTTGCTGAGAACAGTTTTATCAAGCCGCGCGGACAAAAATGTCTAGCGCGAGAACGAATGTTCGGTTATTATTATCTTCGAACAGTTGTTCCTGTCAAGCAATAATCGAACATTTGTTTGACATTGGCAGAGAGGATCCCCTGATGGCTCGCAAAATTACCAAGCGTCAGCAGCAGATTTACGACTTCATCAAGGAATATCAGCAGGAGAAGGGCTATCCGCCCAGTGTGCGCGAGATGGCATCGGCCGTAGGCCTCTCCTCCCCCAGCACGGTGCATGCTCATCTCTCTGCCCTGGAGGCTCGAGGACTGCTCAAGCGCGATGCCACCAAGCCTCGCGCCCTAGAGCTCTTTGATGAGGACGGATCCTCTGTTTCGATTTCCAAATCCGATGAACCCACGGCGCCCCGCGGAACGGTCTCGCTGCCGCTCGTCGGTCGCGTCGCGGCTGGGATTCCCATTCTGGCCGAACAAAATATCGAGGACACCTTTACCATCCCGACCGAAATCGCCACAGACCAGGGCTCCTTTATCCTTGAAGTGCACGGCAGCTCAATGATCAATGTCGGCATCTACAACGGTGACTACATTATCGTTCGCGAGCAAAAGAGCGCGATGAA
The DNA here is from genome assembly GCA_036551635.1 of Collinsella sp. Taxonomy (GTDB): domain Bacteria; phylum Actinomycetota; class Coriobacteriia; order Coriobacteriales; family Coriobacteriaceae; genus Collinsella. The sequence continues at coordinate 19,297 of JAXKEA010000032.1, read as the reverse complement.
CGGCGAAATCGTCGTGGCTATGATCGATGGCTCGGCGACTGTCAAGACGTTCTACAAGGAGCAGGGGCGCGTGCGCCTGCAGCCTGAGAACGACACTATGGAGCCCATCTATGCGACGAACCCCGTTATTTTGGGTAAGGTTGTCGGGTTAATGCGCCGGTTCTCGTAATGCAAAAACGCATCACCATATTTGATACCGTCCGCGGGTTTACGATGCTGTCGATGGCAGGTTTTCACGCCTGCTACGATTTGGCCTACCTATATGGATGGGATATGCCATGGTTTACCGAAACGGTTTTCCAGGATATCTGGCGCGCAAGTATCAGCTGGGTATTTTTGTTTATCGCCGGTTGGATGTGCACGCTCTCGCGTAATAACGTTAAGCGCGCCCTCAAGTACGCGGCCGCAGCTTTGGTCGTATGGATTGCAACTACACTGGTATCAGTCAACGATTCGGTAAACTTTGGCATCATTTATTGCATGGCGGCCTGCACCGCGGTGGTTGCACTTACCCGTCCGTTACTTCAAAAAATGCCGGGCTCGTGGGGCATCGCAGCGTGCCTTGTTCTTTTTGCCCTAACCTGGGGCATTCCAAAAGCGGTCTACCCACTCCCCTGCCTGGCATGGCTTGGATTCCCGGGCCCGGGTTTTGTTTCGGGAGACTACTATCCGCTCATTCCGTTTGTCTTTATGTACCTTACCGGCTTCTTTACTGCCCAGGCAGCACAAGCATCAAGCCACGAAGCGCCGGCATGGGCATACGCCAATCCCATCCCGGCGCTCACAGTCCTCGGTCGGCATGCCTTACCGTTCTACCTGCTCCATCAGCCTGTCATTCTAGGCGTGCTAGAGCTCGTTTATTCCGTACGATAGCGCTCAAGACGCGGCGCGATTCGGGCCGGCATCTTTGCCACAATGCGAACGCCGTCCTCGAGATATTCCTCATGCAGAAGGGTTCCCTGCTCATGCACCAGCGTAATGAGGGCGCCCTCGCGATACGGGATATCAGCGGAGAGCAACACATCGGTGGCGGCTGCCTCACGAGCAATGCGGTCGACGAGATTGTCGAGTCCCTCGCCCGTCTGGGCCGAGAACAGCACGGCCTCGGGATAGCGACGATGGAAACTCAATCGATCGACGCTATCGAGTAGGTCGATTTTATTGAACACCGTAAGCGTCAAACGCTCGCCGGCACCGATTTCGTCAAGAACGCGATCGACTGCCTCGAGCTGGCGCTCGTAGTCCTCGTCAGAGGCATCCACAACTTTAAGGATCAGGTCGGCACCAAGGACCTCGGACAGCGTGGACTTAAAGGCATCAACGAGACCATGCGGTAGCTTTTGAATAAAGCCAACGGTATCGGTAATGGTCATACCACGACCGCCGGGCAAGCGATACGAGCGCGTCGTCGGATCGAGCGTGGCAAACAATTTGTCCTGTGAAAGCACCGTAGACCCGGTCAGGCGATTGAGCAACGTTGACTTACCGGCATTGGTATAACCGGCTAAGGCGACACGAAACGCCGGCGACTCGATACGACTCTTTGACTGGACATCGCGGCGCTGTTCAACCTGCTTAAGCTCGCGACGAAGCGCGGCAATCTTGTTGCGAATCAAACGTCGGTCAACCTCGAGCTGGCTTTCGCCCTGGCCAAAGCGCGAACCAATGCCACCGCGTGTCTGCTCTTTAGCAAGATGGCTCCACATACCGCGCAAGCGGGGCAACAGATACTGCAATTGGGCTAGCTGCACCTGCAGGCGGCCCTCACGGGTCTGAGCGTGCAGGCCAAAGATATCGAGAATCAACGCCGTGCGATCGATAATCTTAACCGGTTCGCCCACGGCTTTTTCAAGATACGACTGCTGCGAGGGCGTTAAATCGTCATCGAAGATAACAACATCGGCATCCATACGATGCACGAGCCCGCAAAGCTCCTCAACCTTACCGGAGCCGATAAACGATTTTGGATACGGCTTAACTAGACGCTGTGACAAACGCGCCACGCACTGAGCGCCAGCCGTATGGGCAAGGCGCTCAAGCTCGTCAAGCGAGCGGTCGAGCGGCCAGGCGTTATCGCGCCACTCAACTCCGACAAGAACGGCACGTTCGGGCGCAGGAGCCGTTGGAACGAGGGGAAACCGAGCCATTAGGCCGCCTCGATACGATGAAGGATATCCTCAACGACCTCATCGATCGTAAACTCGTCCATATCAAACCACACAATGCGGTCATCGCGTTTAAACCACGAAAGCTGACGCCTGGCATAGCGACGTGAACGCATCTTGATGAGTTCACGAGCCTCATCCATAGAAATCACGCCGTTAAGGGCATCGATAATCTCTTTATAGCCAATCGCCTGCATCGAAGTCAGGGCATCTTCCAGCCCCTGGTCCATAAGACCGCGAACCTCATCAACAAGACCCTGCTCAAACATCAGATCGACGCGAAGGTTAATACGCTCGTAAAGCGCCTCGCGATTACGCATCAATCCAAACCACAGAGCGTGATAATGCTCGCGCGGAACACTAAACTGCGACTTTTGCTGCGCGTAGGACACGCCATCATCGTGCATTTCGAGCGCGCGAATCACACGACGAACATTATGGGGGTGGATCACCGCAGCGGACTCGGGGTCACGCTCAGCAAGCAGCGCGTGCAGCGCCTCCTCGCCAATGCGCTCGGCAAGCTCCTGATATCCCGCGCGGCGATCGTCCTCAAGCTCGCCCGAGGGAAAATCCATCTCGTCCAGGGCGGCCTTGAGATACAGGCCTGTACCCCCGCAAAACACCGGTAGGCGGCCCTCGTCCAGCAAGCGCTCAACATGCACACGAGCGTCTACCTGATACAGCGCTGCAGAATATGCAACGCCCGGATCAACAATATCGACCAGGCGTAGAGGCGCCGTGCATTCCTCGGGTGCCATCTTGGCAGTGCCGATATCCATACCTCGATAGATCTGCATCGCGTCACACGACAGCACTTCGGACGAAAGGCGAGCCGCCAAACGATCTGCGACATCACTTTTACCAACCGCGGTCGGACCGACAATTGCAACGGCAGAAAGGCCTGCCCCGGGAGAAATCATTAGCGCGGCTCGCCCACAACGGATCCGGACAGATACCAGGTCTTGGCAACATCGACGTCAACATCGACAATCTTACCAATCAACTGATCGATACTGTAGCCCTCGGGAATCGGTGCATGAACGGTCTGATTCTTAGGACTCTTGCCCAGCAGCACCGCGTCATTCTTTTTGCTCGTACCCTCAATAAGCGCCGGCACAACGGTGTGGAGCTCACCTTGGTTATATTCGTGCGCAGTGGTCTCAATAACCTTCACCAAACGGTTGAAGCGCTCAAGAATCACCTCATGCGGCGTGGGATCATCAATCTCGGCTGCCGGAGTACCGGCGCGCTTGGAATAGATAAACGTATAGGCCTGAGCATAACGGACCGTCTCGGCAAGCGAGAGCGTCTGCTCAAAGTCTTCCTCGGTCTCGCCGGGGAAGCCAACGATGATATCGGTCGAAAGCGCGATATCGGGCATGCGATTGCGGATGCGATCAACAAGCCCCAGATAGTCTTCGCGCGTATAGCGACGATTCATCTCTTTAAGGATGCGCGTCGAGCCCGACTGCACCGCCAGGTGCAGCTGCGGCATGACGGCAGGCGTCTCGGCCATAGCGTCAATGGTCTCGGGCAGCAGGTCTTTGGGGTGCGAGGAAGTAAAGAAGATACGCTCCACACCCGTATCGCCCACGGCACGCAACAGGTCGGCAAAGCGCGGCTTGCCAAACAGATCGCGACCATAGGAGTTGACGTTTTGACCCAAAAGCGTGACCTCACGCACGCCCTGGCGTACTAGACCGGTGACCTCGTCGACAATCTCCTCGAAAGGGCGGCTCTTTTCGCGACCGCGCACATAAGGCACGATGCAATAGGTGCAGAAATTATTACAGCCCGTCATAATGGGGACCCAGGCGTGGTACTGGGTCTCACGATGCCACGGCATGCTCATAGCATCCGTGTCCTCGTGCTCATTGGTGCGAATATGACGCTTGCCGTCCAAGAATGCCTCGACAATGAGCTCGGCCACATGCGCGATGGAATGCGTGCCAAAGATAACATTGACGTTATCGACATTGGTGAGCAAACCCTCGCCGTCGCGCTGCGCGATGCAGCCGCCCACGGCGACCACACGCTTGCCCGAGGGCGAAGGCGGGAGGCTCTTACAAGAGTTGCACTGACCGTACAAACGGGTGTCAGCTGCCTCGCGAACGCAGCACGTCATGAACACGACAATGTCAGCATGCTCCGGATCGAGCGCCATAAGGCAGCCATACGAGTCGAGCAGGCCACTCACGCGCTCGGAGTCGTGCTGATTCATCTGGCAGCCAAAGGTGCGGATAAAGTAGGTTTTACCGGCAAGAATATCACGTACGGAACCCTGGTCCATGTGTATAAGTCCTAACGAGGTGGAATAGGTGGAATCAAAGAGCGCGGGCAAAGAGCAAACACGCTATGCCACAGGCTTAACGTCGTCCATCACAACGTTATCCATAGCAGCTCGATTAATCTGATGAACGTAAATAGAAAGACGGATGGCCGTGCGCGACTCCCCATTGATGAGGATGTCGGAGAACACCGGCGCGCAGGAAATATCAAACCCGGTCGGAATCAAAAAGCCGCGTGCAATGGCCACAGCCTTAATGGCCTGATTGACGGCACCCGCGCCGACACACTGAATATTGACGGGAACGCCATCTTTGACCATGCCGGCAATGGCGCCGGCAACGGACGCGGGCGATGATTTGCTTGATACCTTCAGGCAATCCATGAAGAAACTCCTGCGTTTAAAAGTACGTTTTAACTGCAATAACTGTATCGTACCGAACGGACTCGGTAAAGATGCTATTCCTCTTTGGCAAGATCGAACGTCACAGTGATGCGATCACGCGAAACACGAATCTTGGGGTCGCCGCAAAGGTTGAGATAGTACCGCGATGCAAGATCATTAAAGTCGCGCTCCACTGCTCGCGAGAACTGCGCCATGTCGTCCTTGGCGATACGCAGCCCGCGACGATCTTTGGCTAGATCAACCGGAGCGGACGCATGTGAGGACGAATCGCGCTCACGTAGCAGGCGTGCGGTCACACCGCGAACGGGCTTAATCTGGCCAGCCAAGATACGATGAGCCGTACGCTCGGACATCTCAAGGCCCAAACCCGAACAGATACGGATAAAGTCTTCCGCATCCGAAGCAAGACCCAGGCGATCGACCACCGGAAGCTCGGCTTCGTCATCGATAAACAAAAGACGAGAAGCATCGAGACGGTTTGAGGCCTGCGCATGCAGCGTCGCGGCGATCTCGGACGGCGACCCCAGATAGACATCACAGGCGCGCAGCTCCTCGAGGGCAAACTCGCAGGCGGCGCGAATGATGTTGTGAGGGCCACGGGCGCAGACATAGTGACCGTCCTCGTCCTTCACAGCCTGAGGCCAGCTGGACTGATCGGCGCGCTCGCCGAGGCGGTCGGTAGCGACGCTCACCTTAAAGACCGAGCCAAGGTCAACATCCGACGTGACAACGCGTGCCTCGTCGGTGTTCTGCTTAATCGAAAACAATGCCATGCCTCGACCGTGAACGCCCCAACGATCCATCTTCATGCTCTCGAGCTTGGAGGTAACGCGGGCATCGAAGATGCGCTCCTGCATATCCTGCGGCACGCCCGAGCCGTTATCCAGAAAGACGAGCGTACGGACGCCGTCTTCCTTGGTCGTGGCGAGATAGACCTTGTCGGCGCCGGCATCACGAGCGTTGCGCAGCATTTCGATGACAATATCCTCGACATGCTGGATGTCGTGCTTTGCCTGGCGCCGCTCGGCCTCCGAAACGCGGAGGCGGACATACCCCTCGCCAAGGTTCTCCTCGACGCGAAGGTTGCCCTCCCCCGACATCGACGCGATAAATGAGATGAGCTCGTTCGCGTCGTTCATGCTATTTAGCGATATCGACAGCGCGGCTCTCGCGAATCACGACGACGCGCACCTGACCGGGATACTCCATCTCTTCCTCGATTTGATGGGCGATGTCATGAGCCAAGACCGTGGACTGAGCATCGGAGATCTTGTCCGGCTGAACCATGACGTGGACCTCGCGACCAGCCTGCATGGCATAGGTACGCTCGACGCCGTCATGGGAGTTGGCAATCTCCTCGAGCTTCTCAAGGCGCTTGATGTAGTTCTCGGCCGATTCGCGACGGGCACCGGGGCGAGAGGCAGAAACGGCATCGGCAGCCTGGACCAGAACATCGAGCACCGTGTTGGGGTCGACGTCGGCGTGGTGAGCCTCGATAGCGTGAACGATAACGGGCTTCTCGCCATAGCGACGGGCGAGCTCGGCGCCGATAACGGCATGCGGACCCTCGACGTCATGGTCGATAGCCTTGCCAAGATCGTGCAGCAGGCCGGCGCGCTTGGCGGTCACAACGTCCAGGCCAAGCTCGGAAGCCATCACGCCGCACAGGTCGGAAACCTCGAGGGAGTGCTGGAGCACGTTCTGACCAAACGAGGTGCGGTAGCGCAGAGCACCAAGGGTCTTAACGATCTCGGGGTGCAGATCGTGGATACCGGTATCGAAGGCAGCCTGTTCGCCAGCCTCGCGCACGCGCTGTTGAACCAAGTCGGCGGCTTTGTGATACATCTCCTCGATACGGGCAGGATGAATGCGGCCGTCAGCAATAAGGTTCTCGAGGGCGACGCGGGCGGTCTCGCGACGGACCGGATCGAAGCTCGAAAGCACGACGGTCTCGGGCGTATCATCGATCACGAGGTTGACGCCGGAAACCTGCTCGAAGGTGCGGATATTGCGACCCTCGCGGCCGATGATGCGACCCTTCAGGTCGTCAGACGGAATATGCACGGAGGTAACGGTGACCTCGGCGGTGTGATCGGCGGCACAGCGCTGAATCGCCAGGGACAAGATCTCCTGGGCGGTCTTGTGGCACTCGGCGCGAACCTGCTGCTCGGACTCACGGATGATCGTAGCAGCCTCGTGGGTAACCTCGCCACGAACCTTGTCGAGGAGTTCCTTGTGAGCATCCTCGCGGGTCAGGTCGGCGATGCGCTCGAGCTCCGAGGCCTGCTTGGCGCAAAGCTCCTCAAGCTCACGGGAGCGCTTCTCGACCTGGCCAGCCTGGCTGGACAGCTGATGTTCACGCTTGTCGAGGGCATCGTTGCGGCGATCGAGGGACTCCTCGCGCTGCATCACACGGTTCTCGAGCGTACGAATCTCGCTCTTACGCTGCTTGTCCTCGGCCTCGGCAGCCTGCTTATTCTTGATGATCTCTTCCTTTGCCTCAAGCAGAGCCTCTTTTTTGAGGGTCTCGGCCTGACGCTTTGCATCACCGATTAGGGACTCAGCCTGTGCGTGAGCCGACTGGATCTTTTCGTCGGCCTCGTGAAGACTACCCTGCTTGGCGGTGCGCATGTAGGCAATGGCGGCGATGGCACCCAAAACGATGCCAACGAGCGCTGCGATGATAGGCATGCTCACTCCTTTTTATGGATTCGTTACACAACAAAGCGAACCGTCCTTGCGAACGGCTCGCGACATTTGAGTAATATGGGCGCAGCTTATGCGGGTCGGATACAGATAAACATATAAACAAACTCATCAAAGATGAGCACATATCACAAAGCAAATGACAGTGTTTATCGTACGTTGAACCGTAACAACTGTCAAATAAATGGACCCGGTACGGCGACTAAAACGCGGTGAACGGCGGGTACGCAAACCACATGTGTCTAAACTGCACATTCCTCATGTTCGGCATCGAGACGCGCCTTAACGGCATCGGCGGCGATGTGGTACGAAAAGCCCTTACCCATCAAAAACCGGACGAGCTTTTCGAATCCACGTGTCTCGGGAACACGACGCTTCGCGAGTAAAGCCGATGCGCGAGCCAAGTCGTCCTCCACGGCAAAATAATCCTCGGGATAGCCGGGGATATCATCGAGCACGACATGGCGGCGCTTGAGCTCGGTCTCAATCTTGCGCTGTCCCCAGCCACGTCGTTTGCGCTCCTCGATAAAGTACGAACAAAAGCGGTTCTCATCTAAAAAGCGATACTCAGTGGCACGCTGGACGGCGAAATCAATTGCGGGTTGGCGAAATCCGTAACGAGCGAGCTTGTCACGAACCTCACCCGTGGCATGGTCGCGGCGCGACAGCATCTCAGTCACCATGGTAAGCGCGCATTTACGCTCAATGAGCTGTACCGCTTCGCGAAACTCATCCCAATCGCAGGGAAGATCGGGGCGATTTTTAAAAAACAGGCGCGCAACACGAACAGGAATCCAGATGGATCGTTCATAACCGCCCTCGAGCTCGCAGTCGATATGTGCACAAGGCTTTTTTGATGCATACCCACTCGAGAACGAGGAGGTCGCCTTCTTATCGGGAAAGACGACCGTGGCCTCGGTCACCGAATACGACATGAGAGCATCCGTTACTCGTCGTCATCATCGAGCATCGCGGAGCCATCGATGGCGTAAAGCTCATCGAACTCCTCAGTTTCGGGCTGATCGGTCAGCTCGACCTCGGACGGAGCATCGTCATCGAATTCAAGGCCGCAGGCGAGACGAACCTTATGCTCGATCTCGTCGGCACAATCGGGGTGTTCGCGCAGGAAGGCCTTTGCGGCCTCGCGACCGTTACCGAGCTTGTCCTCACCGTAAGCAAACCAAGAGCCCATCTTTTTGCAGATACCGCACTCGACGGCCATGTCCAGAATCGAGCCCTCCTTAGAGATGCCCGTGCCGTACATGATGTCGAACTCGGCCGAGCGGAACGGAGCGGCCACCTTGTTCTTAACGACCTTGGCACGCACGCGATTGCCAATGACCTCGTCCTTGAGCTTAATGCTGTCGATGCGGCGAATATCGATACGCACCGACGAGAAGAACTTGAGGGCGCGGCCGCCCGTCGTAGTCTCGGGGTTGCCGAACATGACGCCGATCTTCTCGCGCAGCTGGTTAATGAAGATGCAGGTCGTTTTAGATTTGGCGAGCGAACCGGCGAGTTTACGGAGCGCCTGGCTCATCAGACGGGCTTGAAGGCCGACCGTAGTATCGCCGATCTCGCCCTCGATCTCGGCACGCGGAGTCAAAGCGGCGACGGAGTCGACGACGATGGCGTCGATGGCGCCAGAGCGCACGAGCATGTCGACGATCTCGAGCGCCTGCTCGCCCGTATCGGGCTGGGAAATGAGGACCTCATCGATATCCACGCCGATACGCGCGGCATACGTGGGGTCGAGCGCGTGCTCGGCATCAATAAATGCCACGACACCGCCCATAGCCTGGGCCTCTGCCAAAATCTCGAGCGAAAGCGTTGTCTTACCGGAGGACTCGGGACCGTAAATCTCGACGATACGGCCGCGCGGCACGCCGCCGATGCCCAGAGCGGCATCGAGGGCCAGGGCGCCCGTGGGAATGGCCTCGACCTCGAGCTCGGGACCACCGTCGCCGTACCTCATGATGGAACCCTGGCCGAATTTCTTCTCGATCTCGGCCTTGGTGGTGGCGATCATCTCATCGCGCTCTTTACCCGTCGTGCGAGCATGAACGGTACGTACGGGACCTGAATTCTTGGCCATGAATAGCCCTCCTCTTAACAACCTGCATCGATAATAAACGAACGGCTGTTCGTGGTCAACCGTTCAGATAAATCATATGCAGCCGACCTTTCCAAAACCCAACCAAACGCCAACCAAACACTGACCAAAAACTTGACCGCAGGCGAACCGAGCAAGGCACGACGAGCAAGATTACGCCAACTACCTGCACATAGAGCAAATTCGCCAGAGGTCCCTATCTCCACAATTAAGGGACCCGGAGGCCCCTGAAAACACGTCTATTCCATAGAATGGAGCACGTAGACAATGCGACCCAGTGCCTCAGCGACCGCATGGGCACGGACGCATGAACGATCGCCCTCATAGTGACAACGAATGGAGTCCACGACCGGCGCTCCCCCATTGGCCGAGCGATACGCCCAGCCAATATAAAAGGTTCCAGCCGGATCGTCCTCGGTGCCTCCACCGGGGCCGGCATAGCCCGTCGCGCTCACGGCAATATCGCTCTGGTACAGCTCCAGCGAACCGGCAGCCATCTCCCGCGCCGTCTGGTACGACACCGCGGTATAGCGGTCGAGCGTCTCTTGCTCAACGCCGAGCACGCGATGCTTAATCTCGTCGCAGTACGTCACCGCACCGCCGCGCAGCACCGCCGAGGCACCGGGGATATCGGCGATCGTCGAGGCGATCATGCCCGCTGTTAGAGATTCAGCCGTCGAAACCGTCACACCACGAACGCTTGCACGCTCGACGATATCGGCTGCGAGCTCTTCATTGTGCGCGGCAATCTGCTCAAATGATTTCGTCATGCCCACCAGGACCTAGACCGAAAAGACGATCTTGCGGCAGTTCCAGAAGTACTGAGCGCCCGAGATAACGGTCAGGATAACGGCCACGGCGTACAGGAAGCGTGAGACGCCATAGAGACCGAGCAACAGCTCCGCAGGCCCCAACTGGAGGCCGGTCATCGCAAAGACGCACAGGTAGCCGCAGATGGAGACCATCGTGGTCGCCGTCTTGTACTTGCCGAGCTTATCGGCGGCAACGACCACACCGGCCGCACTCGCGACCATGCGCAGGGCGCTCACCAGCAGCTCGCGGAACAGGATGATGAACACCGACCACACAGTAACGGCACCAAAGTCCAAGAACAGCAGCAGGGCCGAGAACACGAGCAACTTATCGGCGATGGGATCCAGGAACTTACCGAAGTCGGTGATCTCGTTGCGCGAACGAGCCAGGTAGCCGTCGACCTTATCGGTGCACGACAGGATGACGTACAGAATAAAGGCGGCGGCGGCGAGCGGGCCGTCGAAGGTGCTCCAATCCGTACCGGCAACGCTCGTGTGAGACAGCGCCGACACAATCATGAACACCGGAATAAAGACGATACGCACGCACGTCACGATGTTGGCGGGCGTCCAGACACTCGTCAGTTCCTTATTGCTCTCGTTAGCCACGACGCTCTCCTACTCCACAACATGACCGATAAGCTCGTAGCAGAAGCTATCGGTAAACTCGACCGTCAGAATATCGCCCACAGATGCCTCGCTGGCATCCAGATGCACCGCGCCATCGGAATCGGGCGCCTGGAACCAGGCATGTCCGATGAGCTCGGCACCGTCTTCGGTCTCCTCGATACCGTCGACGATCACCTGGGCGCGCTCGCCCACGTGCGCGGCAGTCGCGGCAAAGCCGAGCGACTCGGCCAGGTCCATAGCCTCCTGGGCGCGCTCGAGCTTGACCTCCTCATCGACCTGCCCCTCCATCTTGGCGGCCAGGCTGCCCTCCTCACGCGAGTAGGCAAAGACGCTCGTGTAGTCAAAGCCGACGGTGTCCATAAAGTCGATAAGATCGCGGAACTCGTCGTCGGTCTCGGTCGGGAAACCTACCATGGCCGTGGAGCGGATCACGATACCGGGGATACGCTCGCGCAGGTCGCGGAACAGGTCCTCGAGCTCCTGGCGCGAACCGGAGCGGCGCATGGCCTTGAGGATGCGCGCGTCGCAGTGCTGCACGGGAATATCGATATAGGGCAGCACCTCGGGCGTATCGCGAATGGTCTCGATAAGCTCGTCGGTCATGCCCTCGGGCTGCAGGTAGAGTACGCGGACCCAGACGTTATGAGGACGCACCGCCTCGGCAACGGCCTGCAGCAGCTGCGCCAGATTGCGCGGCGAGCCCTCGGCGAGGTCCTCGTCGGCAAAGTCGGTACCCCAGATGCCCGTGTCCTGACCGATCAAAACGATCTCGCGCACACCACCGGCGACCAGGTCGCGCACCTCGGAGATAATGCTCTCGGCATTACGCGAGTGATAACGACCACGGATATACGGGATCATGCAGAAGCTACAGAAGCGGTTGCAGCCATCGGAGATCTTGACGTAGGCGACAGCGCCCTCGACGGTGCGCTTGACCTGCGGAATATAGGCGGCAATCTCGCGCTCGACACCCAGCACGTCATCGATGACTGCCACGATACCGTCTTCCTCGTCGGCCTTCACAAAGGCCGCGACCTCGGGCAGCTCGTCGGGCAGGTCGTCGCCGTAGCGTGACGGCACGCAGCCGCACATGACGATCGGGCAGGAACGAACGCCGTCCTGCACCTCATTGGCAAGCTCGAGCGTGGTCTCGATGCTCTCGGACGTTGCAGAGGCAAGGAACGAGCACGTATTAACGATGGCGATATCGGCATCCTGCGGATCGAATGCCTCCTCGTAGCCCGCAGCGGTCAGCAGTGAACGCATACGGTCGGTATCGACCTCGTTCTTGGCGCACCCGAGGGTGATATAGAGTACGGAGCCCAACGGAGTATCCATGTTGGAGAGCAGTCCTTTCGAATGAATTAGCGGTAGTTGGTGAACTGCAGCGGCTGACCGTAGTCCTGGTCGCGCAGGAACTGGATCACGGTCTGCAGCGCATCCTTGGAAGCAGAGGAAACACGCAGTTTGTCAGCCTCAATCGTCACCTTGACCTTGAGCTTCTGATCCTTGATGTCCTTATTAATCTTCTTGGCAGTCGTCTGGTCGATACCCTCGACGATATGACCGAGCACGCGCACGGTACCGCCCGATGCAGCCTGGGGCGCATCCCAGGACACGGCCTTAAGATCGATGCCGCGCTTGATGAGCTTGGAGCTCAGGACGTCGATGATCTGCTTGGAGACAAAGTCGGCCGGGGCGTTGATCGTAAAGAGCTTATCGCCCTTCGAAAGCTCGATGGTGGCGCCGGAGTCCTTCAGGTCATAGCGCTGGGAAATCTCGCGCGTGGTCTGCTGGAAGGCATTGTCGACCTCCTGCATATTGACCTCGGACACGACGTCGAAGCTGGAATCTTTAGCCATGGTTAATCCTTTCGCTTACGAGCGGCTTAGTAGCTGTCGTAAGAATAGTCGTCTGAATAGGGCGTAGTCTGCCCGTCGGTGGCGGCATCAGTGCCGTCCGTGGACTGGGCATCGGTTTCATCAGTTCCGTCGGTACTTTCGGTGCCACCGGTGCCGTCAGTGCTCTCGCCGTCCTTGGACTCGGTCGTATCCTTCTTGGGAACGGTGATCGTCACGCGTGCCACGCCCGACGTCTTAGTGTCGTAGCGGACCTTTTCGCCGTTCTTGGTAACGGTGACATCGGAAGGCTTGGACGTGGTGATCTCGATCGAGGACTCAGGCGTGTATTCCTGCTCAAAGGGGCCGGTCGCCTGGGCGCCATAGACCGACTTGCCATCAACCTTGACCTCAATCCAAGCAGTCTTGCCCTTGGCAACGGAGATCTTGACCTTTGTGACCTCGTTCTCCTCCTTCTTGGCCGTCGTCTTGGCGGCGTCCGAATCGGTGGACTCGTCCGTCGTCTCATCGGTATCTTCGTCCTCATCGACGGATTCGGTCTTCTTGGAAGACTTCTTTGTCGTTGACTTGGTGGCAACGGGTGTCTCGGGCGTCGACTCGGGCGCCGAGGAGCCGCAGCCACGCAGGAGCACCACGATGAGCACGATCAGAAGCAGCGCCACGGCGCCGATACCGGCGTAAACGATACGAGGATCGAGACCGTTGTTCTGGGGAGCGCGCCCACCGCCGCGTCCACGATTGGAACCACCGCGACCGGTGCCTTGGGGCATACGACCGCGGTTATTGTCGGAACGTCCGCGATAACTACCCTGGCGCTGCATATTGCGCTGGCCTGAGCGGGGGGCGAGCTCGCCGCGACCCTGGTAGTTGCGCTGGCCCGAACGAGGCGCTGAGGAGCGCTGGCTAAAGGTCTGTGACTGAGATCGAAGGCGAGGCGTCACCTGCGTAGTATCGGCGTCTGCATAGCCGCCGCGCGGACGGCCGGAAGAAACGCCACGGTACCCGCGATCGGAATAACCACCATCGCCGTAGCCGGCACGAGGGTCTCGTGCGACACCGCGGGCAGCGGGGAGTGCGCGCTCCTCGGGCGCCGGCGTGCTGCGAAAACGATCGCGCTGGGAACGAATCTCCTCGCTCGAGCCCGTCTCGGTAACATAACCAGCCTGTTGAGGGCGCTGGCCGTAACGAGTCGAACGCCCGCCCTGAACCATCAGGAAACGGCCGTTGTCGACCGAGGATCGCGAATTGACGTAGCCGGCGGCGTCCTGAAAACGACCGCCCTGCTGCGACGTCTCGCGCTCATATGCCATCAGATCGTCAAAATAAGCGTTGACGACCTCCCGCGGATTGAGGCCCAAAAAGCGCGCATAACTCGAAATCATGCCCTGCGCATAGCCGCGCGGAGGCATCGATGCAAAATTGCCATTCTCGAAAAACTCGATGATCTGCGGCCTGATTTTGATGGTGTTGGCGACCTGCTGAATGGAAAGGCCCATTCGGCGACGCTGCTCGAGCAGCATGTCACCAAAGCGTGCAGCCATCAGAATCCTCCAAACTCACGATCTTCACGTGCCATCTCGGCGTCAACGGATTCCAGCGCGGCAAGGCCTTCTTCATCCAAAAGGACCTCGCGCGGCTTGGAACCGTCGGGCGGTCCGACGACACCCTTTTCTTCCAGCATGTCCATAATACGCCCGGCGCGCGCATAGCCAACCTTCAGGCGACGCTGCAGGCCAGATGTGGAGCCCAACTGCGATTCCACCACAATATGAGCGGCTTCCCAGATAAGCGGATCGTCGTCCTGAGGCTCGGCAACGCCGGTGCGAACAATGCCGCCGCCACCTGCCATGGACATGGAGGCAGGTGCCACAGCCGACAGGATCTCCTCATGGTAGTCGGGCTCGCTTTGCGACTTAACGAACTCGACAATCTCGTTGATCTCGTCATCCGAAACAAAGCAGCCCTGGATACGGCGAGGCTTGCCCCAGTCGACCTTTGAGAACAGCATGTCACCCAAGCCGGTGAGCTTTTCGGCACCCATCTGGTCGATGATGACGCGGGAATCGATGCCCGTTGCGACGTTGAAGGCGATACGATTGGTAATGTTTGCCTTGATGAGACCCGTCACCACGTTAGAGCTCGGACGCTGAGTCGCCACGATAAGGTGGATACCGGCGGCACGGCCCAGCTGGGCGATACGCACGATCGAGGCCTCGACGTCCTTGCCGGCGACCATCATCAGGTCCGAAAGCTCGTCGATGATGATGACCAGGTAGGGCATCTTTTGCGGCGGGTTATCGTAATGCTCAAACTCGCCGGCGGCCTGCTTTTCGTTATAGGTCGAGATCTTGCGCACGTTCAGGCGCTCGAAGACCTTCAGGCGGCGCTCCATTTCGGACACCGCCCACTGCAAGGCGCTCGCGGCCTGCTTGGGCTCGGTCACTACGGGCACGTAAAGATGCGGCAGGCCGTTATAGCCTGCGAGCTCGACGCGCTTGGGGTCGACCATGATCAAGCGAACGTCCTCGGGGAGCGCGCGCATGAGCAGGGTCGTGATGATGGAGTTGATCATGACCGACTTACCGGAACCCGTGGTACCGGCGATCAGCAGGTGGGGCATCTTGGCGAGGTCGGCGACGACCGGCGTGCCCTCGGCGTCGCGGCCGATGGCAAGCTCAAGCGGACCACCCTTAACATAGGGCAGCACGTCGCCCAAGTTGACGTTCTGACGCTTGCGATTGGGGATCTCGATACCCACGAGCGAGGTGCCGGGAATCGGGGCAAAGATACGCACGGACTGAGCAGCAAGCGACAGCGCGATGTCGTCCTCAAGGCTCGAAATCTTACTCACGCGCTCACCCTCGCCGGGCTGCAGCTTAAAAGTCGTCACCGTGGGGCCGGCAATCCAGCCGACAACGCGAGCGCTACGGCCAAACTCAAGCAGCGTGGACTGCAGCGACTCGGCGGTCTGTTCCAGCTCCTTGTCCGAAGATGCGGCAGAAGCGGACTGAGGGTTTGCATGCAGGATTTCGAGCGGCGGAAGCTTAAGGCCGTCCTCTTCTTCGCCCTCGTTATCCGCGGGGGCATTGTCCGCTCCCCCATCGCTCGAAGTAGACGCCTCGGCAGCGCTCGCAACAGACGCGTCTGCAACCTTGGGATGCTTGAGGAAATCAGGAATCTGCGGAGCGGCCGAAACCGGATTCACGGCAAACGGCGGCTCGGACTCATCGATCGCGGCTGGATCGTCTTCCATCGAAAGCTGGCCGGTCACCTGTCCACGCTTGGCATGGCGACGCGGCAACAAGGTTGTCTTGGCAGACTCGAGCGGAGCCTCGTCGTCCTCGTCATCGCCCTCGGTGAGTTCGATTTCGCTATCGGACCAAGACGGATCCGGCTCGCTTGTATTGAGTTTAGGCGCGGCCTTGCCCTTCTTGGCGTGACGGCGCGGCAGCAGCGTCGTTTTGGCGCGCTCGGACTCCACGGCCTCGGACAGATCGACAAACGGATCCTCGTCCTCGTCCTCTTCGTCAAGAATCGGATCGACGTCATTGCCCATAACCGTGGTCACGGCAGCATCGGAGCCCTTTTGGCGCAGAATGCTCAGGTGCGGGCGAGCAACACCGGGAACCGACAGGGCCTCTTCATCGCCCCACGGGCTCGCGTTGACATCGGCACGACGGCGCTCGGCAAAATCGGCAGCGCGATCACGTGCGGAGCGCAAAACGCCACCCACCGAAAAGCCAATGATGACCAGGCCAACGACGACAAGGCCCAGCAAGACAACCATAGCGATAGGTTTACCCAGGGCGTTTTGCAAGGCACTTGCGATAAAGGCGCCAATGTAGCCGCCCGAGGCGGAAAGGTTCTGCGGCGTAAACATGAGGTCGCACGAGTCGGTCGTACCCGGAACCATCAACGATAGGATAGAAACAATGGCCACAAAGACCACGGCACCACCCGCGACCGAGCGAATGTTGAGCGGCGAGTCCTCACCCAAAAAGAGCGTGGCGGCAAACAGCAAGATGACGATCGGCAGCACGTAGGCGCCCAGACCAAAGCCGAGGTGATAGAAACCGGCAACCGCAGCTGTCACGGGTGCCGTTGCCGGAGAAATCACGGCAATGAAGGACGCAATCGCCAAAACGGCAATGATAACGCCGGCGATATCGCGATTGGCCGAAGGCTCGACCAGGGGTTCGAACTCATCGAACTCGGACTCGTGGCCCTTATTGGCACGCAGATGGGAACCGGCACCCTTAGCAGATGCCGGTTGGTTGTTGGATTTGTTGCCTTTGGCGTTTTGTGCAGATCCGCGCGCCAAACTAAACCTCCATGACGACTGGGATGATCATCGGACGGGTGCGCGTGCGGCTCCAGATAAAGTTGGAGAGCGAATCGCGCACGGCCTTGCGAATGGCATCGGAGCCGCTACTGGTAAAGCTAAACTTGCCCTTCTCGATCGTCTTCATGATGGCTGCGGAGGCATCCTCGGAGAACTGGTCGTCGATGGCAAACGAAACGCCGCGGCCCGAGAACTCGATAGCCTCGATCTTCTTGTGCTTGAGCGAGACGATGGCAACAGCCGTGACCATACCGTCGTTGGCGAGCTTTTGGCGATCGCGAAGGACGATGGGGTCGGTGTCGCCGATGCGCAGACCGTCGACATAAACGACGCCGGACTCGACGGGCGCACCGCGTTTGACGATACCGCCACGCATCTCGAGCGTGTCGCCGTTATCAAGGATAAAGATGTGATCGTCCTTGATGCCCATCTTACGGGCAAGCTGGGCATGGGCGCGCAGATGCACGGCTTCGCCGTGAACCGGCATAAAGTAGGTGGGCTTGGCCATGGCCATCAGAAGCTTGAGCTCCTCCTGGCTGCCATGGCCCGAGACATGGACGAGGGCACGGGACTTATCCCAGACGTCGCAGCCAAGCTTGGCCAGGCTGTTGACGACCTGCTGAACTGCCTTCTCGTTGCCGGGAACGGGAGTTGCCGAGAGGATGACGGTATCGCCCTCGTGGATAGAAAGCGTCTTGTGCTCGCCGTTGGCCATGCGGGACAGGGCCGACAGCGGCTCGCCCTGAGAACCGGTGCACATGACGACGATCTTATCGTCGGGCAGGTTATCGATATCGAAGGCATCGATGATATCGGCATCGTCGATGTTGAGATAGCCAAGCTCACGCGCCACGCGGGTGTTGGTGAGCATGGAACGTCCGGTCACGACGACCTTGCGGCCACACTTGCGGGCGGCATCGCAGATCTGCTGCAGGCGATGGATGTGGCTCGAGAACGACGCGACGAACACGCGGCCCGGCGCGTTCTTGATGGCGTGCAGCAGGTTGGGGCCGACCTCGGCCTCGGACTTGGTAAAGCCAGGAACCGTGGCGTTGGTGGAGTCGGAAAGCAGCAGGTCGATGCCCTGCTTGGCGAAGCGGCTGATGGCGGCATAGTCGGGCGTGACGCCGTCGATGGGCGTCTGGTCGAGCTTAAAGTCGCCCGTGTGCATAACGGTGCCCTGGTTGGTGCGAATAAACACGCCCAAAGCACCCGGAATGGAGTGCGTCATGGAGAAGAAGTCAAGCGAGATGCCACCCAGATTGACATGGCTTCCACCCTTGACCTCACGGAACTTGGGCGCGCGAATGCGGAACTCGGAGAGCTTGCCCTCGATAAAGCCGAGCGTCAGCTTGCTCGAGAAGATGGGCACCTTGTTGTTGAGGTCCTGCAGCAGGTACGGAAGCGAACCGGTGTGGTCCTCGTGGCCGTGGGTGACGATAATGCCGCGGAGCTTCTCCTCGTTCTCCAGGACATAGGTGTAGTCAGGAAGCACCAGGTCGATACCGGGCTGGGAATCGTCGGGGAACATGAGGCCGGCGTCGACGAGCACCATGTCGTCGCCGCACTCGAAGACCGTCATGTTCTTGCCGATGCCGTCAAGGCCGCCGAGCGGAATGATCTTCAAGGGAGATGATTTTTTAGCTGCCATAGGTTCGTGTGGTTTCCTTTCTTCGAAACGGGTCTGGAACAACCGACGGGGCGCTTCTGGCAAACCGACCGCCGGGAACGTACAAACATGCATCACAGAGTCGATGCAATAACTACAGCATCATACCCATTTGCCCACCAACAGACCACCCATGCATCAAAGCCCCATCTGAACCTGCGTATCCCACCGTTCTGGTCTCAGCGGCCCCGGCACGGGCTAAGTTTCCTGCTCTACAGTCCTGCTCACGACGGAGGCCACATTAAGTGGCCTCCTGTTCGTGCGGAACTCGCGATAAACTTAGCCCGTGCCGGGGCCGCTGAGACCAGA
>JAXKEA010000031.1:0-3035 GCA_036551635.1 Collinsella sp. | reverse complement strand
TTTTTTATCTGCGCTTGTAAACCTCGCGTCTATGCGCAACATCGACCACGAGAATGACGAGCCTGCCGTCATTGATGTCGCACAGGATTCGGTAGTCACCGACCCTGTATCGCCACACGCCTGCCAAGTTTCCCGTCAATGCCTTGCCCCTGCTTCTTGGGTCTTCGAGCTTCGCTATCTCGTCAAGCTCGTCAAACACCCGCGCGGCAACGCCCTTATCGAGCTTGCGCATCGCCTTGTCGGCGTTCCTCGTGAAATCAATTCGCCAGGCCACAGTGCGCCCTTACCTCGTCGATGCTGTAGGTCTCAAGCCTGCCAGCACGATAGTCCTCGATATCCTTGAGAATCCCGTACTCGTACTCGAAACGGTCGATAGCTTCTTGCAGGGCTTCGTTAACGTAGAAGCTCCTCGACCTGCCAGTCTCCTTCGCAAGACGGCTGTAGCGCTCGTTCAACTCGGTTGGAATCCTCATTGATGTGACCGCGGTAGCCATGTCGCACCTCCTTGTCGTGTATTACAGGTACTACTATAACACATCATCTAGCCCGTCCGCGATACGTCCTCTGCGGTGCAGCGTGGTCGCGGTTCCACGCATCCGTCGCCCGCTGCGCATCGCGCAGCACGTCATTAAGGCTCTGTTGCCTTGGCTGTTCCCTGCGCATCAGATATTCGAGCGGGCGCGATATTCGGCTTCTAAGCTCTTCCACTTTGATTCGTATTCCCGCAACTCCTGCTCTGATGCGGCTCGCGAGTCCATCGCACTTAACAACGATGTTATCGAGGATCGCGCCGCGCTCAGCTTTTCCCGCAGCTTCCCAGCCCCGAACCTCGGTAGCAATGGGTTGAAGCTCTCCAATGTCTCGCGCAACTCCGTCCGCTCGTTGCCGAAGACACTCCAATCGGTCTTGCTCATCTTCGATATCGAGCTTCACGTCCTCGAGCTGGCTGTCAAGCTCGGCAAGGTCACCCTCCTTGTCGGCAATCTCGGTAACAAGCTCTGCCTTACGCGCTTCGGCATCGTTTAGCAAAGCGGCGGCTTCTTCCCTAGCCGCCGCGACGATTCGCGCCGCTTCGTCCTCGGCAGGTTGCACGACCGCCCTATCGACCGCGCCGCGCACCTTGTCGATGTCCACTGACTTGTCCGTGTACACGCGCTGCGCCCGCGTCTCCTCGTCAAGCTCGATTGCGGGGCGGTAGCCCATGCGCCCCTCTAGGTAATCCCCAAGCTCCTTGTGCATGCTCTGGTAGAAGCTGCGGGGGCACATCTTCTTGTAGTTGAAGCGCCCATCGAGGATGGGCGTGAACGGCACGTGCATGTGGTCGCGGGCGGGCGTGCCGTCCTTCAGCACCTCGTCCTTGTGGACGTACCCGCCCATCATGTTCTCGATGCCGAACTTCTTCGACAGGTACCAGTACGTCAGGCGGAAGAACCTGTCCTCATCGCCCTTGCGCACATTGTCGGGAAGCGTCACAACAACGTCAGCCATAACGACCGCATCCTTGCGCGTGGCGCGCTTCCCTGCGGCCTTCTGGGCTTTGTTCACGCGCTCGATGCGACTCTCCACCGTGCCCCAGTTCGGCTCGCCCTCGCGCGGCTCCACGCGCCCCACAACGAGCTTGCCGTCCTTGTTCGTGTAGTGGCCGACCACCAAGTCGTTCTTGATGCGCTCGGGGTCGATATTGTCGCGCTCCAGGCTGCTGCGGTCGCGGCGGTAGTGGGCGAGCATGTGCCCGACCGATGGAGCCTTGTATTTCGCGATGTGAGCCATGGAAACCTCCGAGCCGTACAGACTTAATCGACTAAAGTCTAGCACGTTAGACCTTAGCTGCGCTAAGGACGTGCCCTGCGGGGCTTCTCCGCAATCCTCCCAGCGGTCGAGATTGCTGCGCGTCATCGGTGGCGACACCTCTTCCTTGCCTATTCGGCTGCGCCGAAATGGAGGGGCTGCACCCCTCCAAACCTCCCCGCGAATCATGCTCGATATGGGTATCGGATATCGGATTCCCATGGGCGAGGTCGTCGTACCTCGCCCATGGGAATCCGAGCCGCAGCCCTCCCGCACTCGCAGACTTGGGCAAGGAAAGGGTCGATGGAGCAGAGCGTCCATCGACCCTTAATCAAGTCTGGTCTTGTGGCTTGACCGTTGCGTCAATTCCGCATTCCGCGAACGAGGGCTAAAGCCCCCGTGGTCGCTGAATGCTGCATTGACCCAACTACTGCGCCGCTTGCCGCGCATCAAACGCGGCCGTCTTGCAGTACTCCTTCATGACGTATGTGCCGTTGTCGCAAAGGCAGCGGAACCACTCGGGGCGGTTCGCGCGCGCAAAGCGTAACAGGTACGCATACGAGTACTGGCCTTGCTCGTCCACGAAGTCCATCATCTCGCCGATGTACCCGTACTTGTCGTTATCGCGGGTCTTGAGATCCGCGTAATCGGCGTTCTGGAATTCGAGCACATCAGCTTCGCTGTATTGATGCTTCTCTGGGTTGTTCAGATGGCAGAGGTAGCGGGCGCAGTTGCGTTTCGTTCCCTTTGGGATGATAGGGATTGGTCCATTAAGCGGTGCAACGAGTTCCTGAACCTGCTCGAACGATTTAACGCTGTCGAAAAACAAGATTCCATGCCAATGCGGCTTCTTTGGTGCACCGTCCTCGTTCACATCGGAATCGTGGAGCGGTGAGACAAGGCAGTCGACAAGCCAACCGTTGATAATCTCGCGCCAGTTCTCCGGCGCACTATCTGGATAGAACTCAAAGAGCCAGTAATCCTTACGTGGTGCACGTTTCTTTTCGTACTTCTTATCCGCACGTTTCTGGGCTTCAGACCTAGCCATGCTATAATCTCCTTGTCTTGAATGCCCCTGCTGCCGCCAAGCTTGCTGGGGCTTTTCTTTTTTTATCTGCGCTTGTAAACCTCGCGTCTATGCGCAACATCGACCACGAGAATGACGAGCCTGCCGTCATTGATGTCGCACAGGATTCGGTAGTCACCGACCCTGTATCGCCACACGCCTGCCAAGTTTCCCGTCAATG
>JAXKEA010000030.1:0-161903 GCA_036551635.1 Collinsella sp. | reverse complement strand
TAGGCACGGGAGCCTCCCAACCTCGTTGCGGCGCGGCTGCGCCTCTGGCACTTCAACAACATTGTCGCAGCCCCGACCCGCGGTCACGAGCGGGGGCTCCTGTCGTTTCCGTGCCCTCGGATTGGGTCATAGTGTCTGTCCTTTTTGAATATGCCGATTTTGCAATATAGCAGCGAAATTCGCTCCGCTGTGTTGCTGGTGCATGGCGAGAAGGCGCACTCCCGCTATTTCAGCGAAACCGCGTACGGCAAGCTGACGGGGGACAACAAGGAATTGTTCATTATCCCTGGTGCCAGCCACACCGACCTTTACGATCAGATGGACATCATTCCGTTTGGAAAGCTGAAGGCATTCTTTGAGGAATATCTTAAATAAGGCGCACCTTGATTCAATGCCAAGTCTCCAGCAACGATTCTTCTAAAGAGTGGGAGTAGCTGAAACGAGGCGATTGATTAACTCCATTCGTTTTGGTTACAAGAAAACATGCTGCGCGCCTGTAGCATGAGGGAGAGGGAATCCTATGAATATCGTTGTATTGAGTGGTAGCCCGCGCAAGGGAGCCAATACCGACACCATGGTCGAGGCGTTTGCCGAGACCGCGCGCGAGGGCGGCAATACGGTCGAGGTCGTCCGCGTTGCCGGCAAAAAGATCGCTGGTTGTCTGGGATGCCAGTACTGCTTTACCCATGAGGGCACTTGCGTGCAGAAGGATGACATGGCCGACGTGATCGAGTCGCTGAAAGGCGCCGATATGGTTGTCTTCGCTTCGCCTATTTACTGGTTTGATATCACTGCGCAGGAGAAGGCCGCTATCGACCGCCTGTACGCCTTCGGTGCTACGGGCTTCCCGTTCACCAAGACGGCCCTTTTGCTCGATAGCCACAGCGAGGGCGTCTATGATGCGGCGATCGCTATGTACAAGTCCACATGCGCATACTGCAAGTGGGAGGACCTGGGCATTGTCACCATCAGCGGTATGACCGAGCGCGACAGCATGGCATCCTCGCCCAAGTTGGAAGAGGTGCGAGAGCTCGCCCGCAAGCTCGCCTAAGGACAAGAAGAACGCATGGCAATCAGCGTTGGCGGAAGTACTTGCCGTCCTTGCCGGGTGAATCGTTGATTGCCATGCACCGTTGCCCTTGTGGACAATCTCCGCGTGCTAGGAGACTTTCTCGCTCAGGAACTCCCTGAACGCGGGGATGTCAAAGCCAACGAGTCCACGTCCACGTTCCCCGATGACGCCGTCCTCGAGGAGACGGCGTTTATATTGGCTTGCATAGTTGCTGGCAACGCCCATGCGTTTGGCTATCTCCGAGACCCTGCTGGGGCCAGAATCGGGCAGCATCGCGAGCAAAAACTCAATGTCTTTATCGGAAAGCTCCCGATAGGTCGTTTCGAGAATTCGATCGCGCAGCTCCATACGGGCAAGCAGAGAACCCTGCTGGACATCAGGTGCGCTGATTTTGGGCGAGTTCTCCGAAACATCCCATGTGCGATATCCGACGAGCTGCATCATGTAGGGGAATCCGTCGACGGCCTTCACGGCATCCTCGAGCGCTTCTGGCGTGATTGAGCGGCCTCCGGCCTCAACGGTTTTGCGGAATGCGTTTGCAATTTCAACGTCAGTGATTCGTCCCAACTGATGATATTGGGAACGCCTGAGAAACGAGACGGAATCGTTACGCAGCAACGCCGATACTTTGTAGGGCAGTCCTGCCATGAGTAGGGCAACTTTTTTACCTTCGCGTACAAAGTGCTGGTAAACAGAGGCAAATTGAAGCATTTCTTCGAGATCGACGGTGACTTCATCGATGGTGATGAGAAGTCCGATGTCATGTTTTTCGAGTTGCTTAAAGATGCCATTCATGCGCGTGCGCCAGTTGCCCTGAGCCTCTTGAGCATATGTCCAATCGATGCCCACTGGGCCAATTTGAACACCGTTTATGCGCGCGTGAGGCTGTGAGAGGTAGCTATCTGCGGCTTCTTTGGTTCGCTCGATAATATCTTCGAGCATGCCTGGCATGGCGGAGACATTTGCTGCGATCCAGTCGTGTTCAAGCGCCGTTTCTGAAAGGAGCGAGAGAAGCGCCGTCTTGCCCGTTCCCCTTGCGCCAGTAAAAATGGTCGACAGGTTGGGATCTCCCGGGCCGTTGATAAAGCCACGGTTGATGTCACGCAGGATATGCTCGCGACCCGCTAGAAAGGGAGGGACGCTTCCGAACGTCGGGGTAAAGGGGTTCTTGCTGTACTCCATGGTAGCTCCTTTGCATGTTTTGCTAATTTTTGCAAGTTTTGCTAACTTTTGCAAGTTTTGCTAACGACTGGCCAAAGGGCATCGTAGCAGTGACGCTGACATTTTTTTACGCAGAAAAATAAGCAGAAATCAATTTATCTGCGTTAAAAAATAGTTGAGAAGAAAAACGACGAGCCCCGGGCGCAATGCCGTTGCGTTCCGGGCCTCGTCGCTTTGCGAAGTATCTAACGATCTCGTTGCCGTGGTACCTAGTCAAACAAGCTCGGCATGTCGTTTTCTTTCATGAGGGCACCGGCAGAGGGGAGGCTCTGCGCGGTAAACTTCTCGGCCGAGACGCCGGCGCCAAGGATTTCTTCGGTCGTGCCGACGGTGGTGACCGAGCGGCCCTTCTTGGCGGTAAAGGCCTGGATGCCCTGCGTGTTGGTGGTCGTCTTGGTTTTGAGCAGCGACGTGTTGAAGTTCATCAGACGGTAGTCGCTCGAGACCAGCGCGATGTCGCGATCTTCCTTGAGCACCTGGGCATACAGCAGCTTGCTGCCGCCATAGATGGCGTTCTTCAGGCGCTTGCGGTTGGTCTTGGTGACATATCCAGAAAGTGCGACGCGCACCACACGGCCGTTCTCAAAGACGAACAGCACGTCGGCCTTGTAGTCATCGGGGTCGATGACCCAGATGACACTCTCGTCGGGTTCCATCTCAAGATCGGTCGGCAGGTACGAGCCCAGCTGGGCCGACTTGGTGTCCTCAAATGCCGCAACCTTGCACTTGTACACCTGGCTCTTGTTGGTAAAGACCAGCAGCTCGTGGGTGTTGGAGGACGGAAACTCGATAAAGGGTTTGTCGCCGTCCTTGTACTTGAGCGTGGTTGCCTTCTTGAGCACTCGGTCGGTCATCTTTTTGAGGTAGCCATCGCGCGAGAGCATGATGGTGACCGGATACTCCTCGACCTCGGGCTCCAGGCTCACCTCGATGACCTCGTGGGGCTCAATCCTGCCCGTGCGGCGCGGCATCACGTACTTCTTGTTGACCGCGGCCAGCTCGTCGCTGATGACCTTCTTGATGTTGTCTTCGCTCGAGAGAATCTCCTCCAGCTCGGCAATCTCACCCTCGAGCTTGGCGATGTCCTTGGTGCGGTTGAGGATGTACTCCTCGTTGATGTTGCGGAGCTTAAGTTCGGCAACAAACTCGGCCTGGGTCTCATCGATGTCGAAACCCTTCATAAGGTTTGGCACGACCTCGGCCTCGAGCTTGGTGCCGCGGATGATGGCGATGGCCTTGTCGATGTCGAGCAGGATCGCCTCAAGGCCGTGCAGCAGGTGCAGACGCTCGGACTTTTTGCCCAGGTCAAAGTTAATGCGGCGACGCGTGGACTCAATACGCCACTTGACCCACTCGTGCAGAATCTGGCGCACGCCCATAACGCGGGGATAGCCGTCGACCAGCACGTTAAAGTTGCACGAGAACGAATCCTGCAGCGTGGTCGAGCGATAGAGCTTGGCCATGAGCTTGTCGGGGTCAACACCGCGCTTAAGGTCGATGGCGATGCGCAGACCCGACAGGTCGGTCTCGTCACGGATGTCAGCGATCTCCTTGACCTTGCCCTCTTTGGAAAGCTTGACGATGCGCTCGATGATGACATCGGTCTTGGTGGTGTAGGGGATTTCGTAGACCTCGATGATGCGCTCTTCGGGAATCCAGCGCCAGCGGGAGCGGATTTGGAAGCTGCCAAGGCCGGTCTCGATAATCTTTTCCATCTCCTCGCGGCGGTAGATGATCTCGCCGCCGGTAGAGAAGTCGGGCATGGGCATATACTCGAGCAGGTCGCAGTCGGGATCCTGCAGGTAGTGCATGGTGGCGGTGCAGACCTCGTTGAGGTTGAAGCCGCAGATGTCAGACGCCATGGCGACGCCGATGCCCTTGTTGGCCGAGACGAGGATGTTGGGGAACGTGGTGGGCAGCAGGCGCGGCTCCTTCATGGCGCCGTCGTAGCTGTCGACAAAGTCGACCGGGTCCTTGTCAATGTCCTTGAAGATCTCGGCGCTGATGGGGGAGAGCTTGGCCTCGGTGTAACGCGAGGCGGCGTAGCTCAGGTCGCCCGAATAGTATTTGCCAAAGTTGCCCTTCGACTCCACGAAGGGGGCAAGCAGCGCTTCGTTACCCGTCGCCAGGCGCACCATCGTCTCGTAGATCGCGGCGTCGCCGTGCGGGTTGAGCTTCATAGTCTGACCCACGATGTTGGCGCTCTTCTGGCGCTCGCCCTTGAGTAGACCCATTTTGTACATGGTGTAGAGCAGCTTGCGGTGCGAGGGCTTAAAGCCGTCGATCTCGGGGAACGCACGCGAAACGTTGACGCTCATAGCGTAGGGCATGTAGTTGACCTCGAGCGTCTGCGTGATCGGCTGGTCGGTGACCTCGGAGTGCAGGCCGATGACGTTCTCGGCGTTAACCTGCTTTTTCTTTGGCTGGTTCTTCGTCTTCTTCTTTGCCACGATTTCCTCTTGAACTTCTTATGGGCCGTCGTTATCGATTTGCTGCTATTGCAGGTCCAGCTGGTCGAGGTATTCCTTGCCGTGCTCGGAGATATGGCGCTTGCGGCCTGCCTCGTCATTGCCCAACAACAGGTTGAACATGGTCTCCATCTTGGTGACGTCCTCGGGCTCCACCTTGATCAGGCGACGCGTCTCGGGGTTCATGGTGGTGAGCCACATCATGTCCGGATCGTTCTCACCAAGACCCTTGGAGCGGTTGATGGAGCACTTCTGGTCGCCAATCTCTTTGAGGATGCCGTTCTTCTCGAGCTCGGTGTAGGCAAAGTAGGTCTTCTCTTTGCAGTTGATCTCGTAGAGCGGCGACTCGGCGATATACACGTAGCCCTCGTCGATAAGCGTGGGCACCAGACGGTAGAGCATGGTGAGCACGAGCGTGCGGATGTGGTACCCGTCGACGTCGGCGTCCGTACAGATGATGACCTTGTTCCAGTTGAGGTTGTCCAGGTCAAAGGCGCCAAGGTTCTTGATGCGCTTGTCTTTGATCTCCACGCCGCAGCCCAGCACGCGCATGAGGTCCATGATGATGTCGGACTTAAAGATGCGCGGGTAGTCCTCCTTCAGGCAGTTGAGGATCTTGCCGCGGACGGGCATAACACCCTGGAACTCGGCATCGCGCGACGTGCGAATGGCGCCTGCTGCCGAGTCACCCTCTACGATGTAGATCTCGCGGCGGCTCTTGTCCTTGGAGCGGCAATCGATGAACTTTTGCACACGGTTGGCCATGTCGGTCTTCTGCTGCAGGTTGGTCTTGATGCTCTGGCGCGTCTTCTCGGCGTTCTCGCGCGAGCGCTTGTTGATGAGCACCTGCTCCATGATCTTGTTGGCGGCATCTTTGTTCTCGATCAAGTAGGTCGAGAGGCGCTCCTTAAAGAATGCCGTCATGGCCTGCTGGATAAAGCGGTTATTGATGGCCTTCTTGGTCTGGTTTTCGTAGGACGTCTGGGTGGAGAAGCAGTTGGTCACCAGTACCAGGCAGTCCTGGACATCTTGCCACTTAATGCCGCTCTCGTTTTTGTTGTACTTGCCCTGTTGCTTGATGTAGGCATCGATGGCGCTGGTCAGAGCACTGCGGGCGGCCTTCTCGGGTGAGCCGCCGTTCTCGAGCCACGATGAGTTGTGGTAGTACTCTTGCATCGTGAAGGTGCGCGAGAAGCACATGCAAGCAGTGATTTTTACGTTGTAATCGGGCAGGTCTTCACGGTCGCGACCACGACGGTCGGCCTCGATAAAGAAAGGCTCGGTGAGGTAGTCGGTACCGACCTTCTCGAGCACATAGTCCTCGATGCCCTTGGGATAGCAGAAGTCCTCTTCGGAGAACTCGCCGTCGTCGCCCTCGATACGCAGGCGGAAGGTCACGTTGGCGTTGACCACGGCCTGGCGGCGCATGGTCTCGCGATACCAATCGTGGGGAATGCTGATGGAGGTAAAGACCTCAAGATCGGGGCGCCACTTGATGGTGGTGCCGGTGCGGTTCTCGTCGCTGGGCTCAATCTCGAGTGCCTTCTTCTTGGCGCCGACAACCTTGCCCTTCTTAAAGTGCAGGGAGTACTTGTTGCCGTCGCGCCAAACCGTGACGTCCATGTACTCGGAGGCGTACTGGGTCGCGCACGAGCCTAGGCCGTTGGTACCGAGCGAGAAGTCGTAGTCGCCGCCCTGGTTGTTGTTGTATTTGCCACCTGCGTAGAGCTCGCAAAAGACGAGCTCCCAGTTAAAGCGCTTCTCGGAAGGGTTCCAGTCGAGCGGGCAGCCGCGGCCGTTGTCCTCTACCTGAATGGAGCCATCGCGAAAGGCGGTAAGGGTGATGAGCTTGCCGTAGCCCTGGCGCGCTTCGTCAACGGCGTTGGACAGGATCTCGAAGGCGGCGTGTGCACAGCCATCGAGTCCGTCCGAGCCAAAGATAACGGCGGGGCGCAGGCGTACGCGCTCCTCGTCCTTGAGCTGGCGGATACTGTCGTTACCATAGTTTGCGGTGTTTTTTGCCATACTCGCTCTCTCGGTGCTCCTTTGCTGCGTTTAAGTCATATAGATAGTCAAGGTAGCATAGCCCAGCCCTTGGGCGATTCCATCCAACACGAAATCCATCGAACAATCGTTCGGAGTTCGATGGAGATTCGTTTACTCGGACAAAACCGACTCGGTTCTGTCCGAGTAAGTTTGAAAGCGGTCGAATGCGTCCTGCTGCGTTTGCGGTTGGATGCGTTTGTCAAAAACGCGCCATGCGGATTATTGGATTGAATCGAACATTGGGACAGGCGTCTCATTTTATGGGCCGAGGGCGTGAGTGCGCGAGTCCCTTTGGCCCATAAGGAACGCTGGCGGGTCGTTATTTGGGCCGTGGGTCACTTCGCCGGCACCGCGTTTCGTCATATGCTCATAGTGGAAGCCGATGCCACGGAGTCGACTTGGGACTCGGGCAACGGATGAGCTGCAAGCCGAAAGGAGCTGTGAGAACGATGAGGCCCATGACAAAGAAACTGCTGTTAGGAATTCCCACCGTGACGCTTTCGGCTGTGCTGGCGTGTACGCTTGCCGGCTGCGGCGGTAATGCGCCGAGTGGCTCGGGTGGTAGCGCGCCTGTGCAGGAGAAGTCCAAGAAGCCCAAGGCCTATGAGTCGCAGACGGTCGAGGTGGCTGGCATTATCTATGAGTCGGTGGCTCACGGTACGTTCTATCGCGGTGATGCCAAGAAGCAGGACGGCTTTTACCTGCACATCAAGATTACCAACAACAACACAAAGAACAGGACGTTCAGTTCCTTTAACGTGCATGCTGCCCAAGGCGATCTTGAGGCAGGCGACCCGTTGTTTACTTCCGGCAAGTTGGCCGTGCTCGACTACGTTGCAAGTGAGGCTCCCGATGAGCTTCACGAGGGCATCGATCTTTCCAAGAGGCCAGATATCGGCCCGGGCGAGACCGTTGAGTACGTGTATTTCTGGGCGCCCAAGACGGCGTACTACGGGCCCATCACTGTCGAGTTCGTAGACGCTTACGCCCCCGCCAAGAATCATGAGGCCATGCACTTTGACACCACGGGATGCGAGACCAAGGAGTTCAAGGCGACCGGCGGCGTGGCCGATTCTGGCGAGAAGGCAGATTTAACGGGCATCGACTGCGCATCGTACAGCATCGAGGCCGCCGATGGGTACACGCTGGATTCGTCCGACGAAGAGCGCGAAAAGGCAAACTTCTTCCACGACGAGACTGGAGGACGCCTGAACATCAGCATCTTCCCGCGCTCGCCGGAGGAAGAGGTCGCAAGCCTAGAGCAGGTCTACGAAGGCAAGGAGACAACAACCGACCAGGTCGAGTACAACGGCATAACGTGGCTGCGCTTTACCGGTCCCGACAACGGCCATACACTGTTTGCGACGGCTCCCGCGACGGGCGAGACCGTCCGCGTGTCGATTGGCTGGAAGATCGACTGGGATGCCGCCGTGCCCATGATGGAGGCGCTGAAGCTCAAGTAACGCCGCGATTCTTACGCCAGGCGACTCAGGGCTGGCTCCGAGTTATCGGGGCCAGCCCTTTTTGGTGCTCGATGAGCCGAGTCGGCGTTTCACACAAAAGTAACTAGGAGCTAGCGAGGCCTATCCGAATTGACCTCATTGGCGGTGTCTTTTTCGAGCGCCGTGCGGCGGGCGCTGTAGGCGACAAGGCCGGCACCAACTGCGGCGAGTGCTGCTGCGGCTGCGGTTAGGGGGACGTTGCTGTCGCCCGTGCCGGCGAGCGCGCCCGCTTTTCCGGAGCGCTTGTTATTGCCGTGATCCTTGCCGCTGCCAGAGCCACTGCCGCCACCGGAGCTGCTTCCGTCGGAGCCACCTCCACTCGAGCCACCATCGCCGTCTACTGTCATCGGGGCGTCGTGAAGTCCTGCCGTATCCGCGCTGTCGCATACGCCGACCTGCACTTCTGAGCGTTCGCATACCGCGTCGGGCATATGAAGCTCGTGCAGTACGGCACCCAGCGTCGAGTTTGCGCCGGGTCGGATTTCCTCGAGCGTCACGGGATCGAGCGCCACCAGATTACGTGCCTTCGCATACAGCGTTACGCGTTTGCCCACTTCGTCGCTCCAACTCTCGGGGATGGCGAAGCTCATGCGGAACTGTGCCGTGCAACCCGGTGCCAGCACGGCGTTGCCGTTGTCGGCTACCAGCGGGTGCGTTGCAAAACGCGCGCCCAGCGTCTCGAGCGCGTACTTTACGTGTGCCATGTCGTTGGCCGAAGTATCTTCGGCAAGCTCTGGATCGTAGATCGAAGCCATGCGTGCGTTCGCTCCGAATCCGATGGATGCGCTGGAGAACGGCTGGCTGGAGCCCTCTCGGTACAGATCGATCGTGCCGGCGGTCAGCAAAGTGTTGCCGTCGTTTCGCACCGTGACCATGAAGGATTCGCCTGCTGCTCCGGGCACCACCGCGCCTGAGGTAGCGACCGCGCCCGTCGGAGTGGCACACGCCACCAAGGGCACTTCGATGCCGTGCAGCTCTGCCTCGCTCTTCTCCGCGCTCACAATGTGCGTGGCGAGCGCGGAGAGCATGCTTCCCGACGTCAAAAATGTCGTTATCTGATCGACGGGATGGTCCAGCTCGCACATCACGAACGGCTCCGTGAACAGATCGCCCACCAAGGTGCTGGCGAAGATGCGGAAGTGCTTGCCCATCACTGCTACCGGGTTGCCTTCTTCGTCGTAGGTTTGCCCCACCTTGCCATCGGTGTTCTCTACATAGAGCGCGCACCTGCCGTTGTTGCTTACGCTAAACGATGCCGGGCCACAGCCTGCGGCACCCACGGGCTGCGTTGCAAATGCCGATGCGCCTCGCGTCCAAGTAATATGCTGCAGCTGCTCGTTGACGGTGGCCAAAAAGCCCGAATGTTGTGGCCACGGCACAGCATGGGGCACCGTGGCGTCTGGTGGCATAACGCCCCAGCCCGCAATGGACTGGCCGATCACGGCGTACGATGCGCAGCCGCAACCGTCTGCGGTCTCGTACACAACGGGCACCACCATTTTGCCGTTGATATTCTCGGGCTCGCTCAGCTCGATACTCGACGGTGCCTGCGGAAAGCGAAGAACTTGGCGGAACGTCAGGCTGTCGCCCAAATCATCCGACCACAGGGTAAAGCATTCCAGCGCAACCTCGGCCTCGCTGCCGAGCGCCTTTTCTGCGGTGGTTCCGCGGCGGTGGAGGTAGGCACCCGACAGGCGTCCGTCGACCAGCGTCTTGCCTACCGTGATGCGCGGGCACTGCAGGCAATGGTAGCCATCCTCCTGAAGGCGGCCGCGCGAGATGCTGCGCCACGACGTGTGCGATATCACGCGAACTCCGTCGTTGCTTATGCGCAGGCGCACAACGGACAGTATGCCGGCTGTGCTTGCCGTATCGAAAAGGGTGTTGTCGCCGTCGCGGCGCTCGCCCGAGACCAGCAGCACGTAGGCGTCTTGGTTTCCCCTCCCGTCCGTATATTCCACCACGTCGAAGTCGTAATCGTATATGCCGTCGCGCTCCACGTCGCCCTCGCCAAAGCCAAGGGGGAAGTCCACGGGCGTGGGAGCGGACCACGTGCCGTTTGTCTTTGTGTGCACCACCAGGCGCGAGCGGCCATTGTCGCCGTAGCGCACCGAGGCGATACGGAACAGGCATTCTGCGCCGGCAATCATTGCCAGCTTCATGTGAGCTTCGCTGAGCACGCCAGCAAACAGCACGTTGTCGCTCGAGGGTTTTATGCCGCCACGCTCGTCCTTCGACACGCCGGCAGAATTGGCGTTGGGGTCCGCAACGGCGTTCGTTGCCTGACCGATGTAGGTGTACTCATACATCGGCGCGGCATTTTCGTCATTCTCCATCAGAGCGTGGACGAAATGCTCGACCTGTCCCGTGTCATTGCTCTCTGCATCTGCGTCGAGCTCAATGCGTGTGACCGTTTGCTCCCAGTCGCGCACGACCGGCGCGACGTTGATGGCGGTGGCTGCAACCTCGGCGCATGCGAGCAGCTCGGCATTGGTGACGATGGTGGCCGACGCGATAAACTGTGCTACGCCGCCCGACTCGGCATTGCCGGGCGTGCCGAAGCAGGCATCCAGCGTGTAAGGCGTATCTCCACCCAATGCCAGCTCAGAGCGTTGGAGCACATATTGGTCGCCATTGTTCACCGACATATTCCACGAATCGATGAGTGTGGGCCACGACCCCGACCAAGCCTTGGTGGTCCACTTGAACATTACGAACTGGAGTATCACATCGACATCGACGTCTGCACCTACGCGCAGCCGCGGAAGCTGGTGTCCATCTGCCTTCTCGTATCCAATGAACAGCGTGAGGGATGCGGCGCCGCGCACGGCAGACGAAGCGACGCCTGCAACGCCGGCGCCAAAGGTGACGGCAAGCCCGATCTGGATGGTGAACGAGCCCGACGTGTTTGAATAGTCGAGCGAAATGTTTTTAAAAAACGCCGCGCCGCTGCCGTGCGTGTGGGCACCCACGGCGAGCGCCAGCTTCGCCAGCACCCAAGGGTTGATGTTTAGGAAAAATGGCACCGGTCCTAGGGTAAACTGCTCGGTCCAATTGAGGTCGGTTCTTACTTGGAAGAGGGCCTTAATATTGCCGTATGCGGGGTCGTTGTTGTTACCCCAGGTTTTGCCCACCCAATCGTAGGCAAGCGAGCCGTACAGCTGTGTGGCGATATCCATCGTGAACAGCGGCGTGCAATGGTGACGAAGGAGCTTGGTGTTTCTTGGATCGGTGCCCGAGCCGGCGCTCATGCTCTTGTATTGGTTCCACTTCCCTT
Source organism: Collinsella sp. (assembly GCA_036551635.1). Lineage (GTDB taxonomy): Bacteria > Actinomycetota > Coriobacteriia > Coriobacteriales > Coriobacteriaceae > Collinsella. The sequence continues at coordinate 150,317 of JAXKEA010000030.1, read as the reverse complement.
CCATCTCGTCGAGGTAGCGGTTTGCCTGCTTGGCGCCCGATTCGCGCGGCGACTTCTTCCAGTACTCCGGATCAGGGTTGCCCGAATCGTTTATGTAGCTGGCCGGTTTGTATCCTCCGCCAAACAACACGTACCCGGCAAACGAGAAATCGAAGAGGATCGGAAACGTGGGCATCCAGCAGGTGAACTTGTTACCGCCGATGCCGGGAAACGCCGCGGGGAAATCGAACGGAGTGATCTCTTGATCCATGGTGGTGGGGATGATGGTGGCCGAGCCCGATTCAGCCTTGGAAGCCGGTGCGGTGGCAACGGCCATGGGGGAGGAGAGCGTGTAGGTTTTGCCCTGATAGTCGAGCACAAAGTGCAGTTTGCATCCTTCTTCCAGAATGCCCGACGCCGCATCGAGGAACTTGTCTTCGAGCGTGAACGTCGCCAGATTATCCGCGCCCGATGCGCTGGCCTTGATCTGGCCGATCTGCGTGACAGTTTCGGGTGAGCTGCCTGCGGCAGGCGTCACTTTGTTGATGCGCAGCGTTGCCTGTCCGCCCTGTGGCAGATGTGCCTGAACGGTAAAGGCGTGCGTATCGGGCTGCTCGTTTGCTGCTTCGTCCGCTGGCATTGCCATAAACGTGGCGTCGGCGTACTGGATGTCCCATTCGTCGAACGTGAGCTGGCGGAAGTACGGCTCGCCATCGGAGAGCGGACGTGTGGGTGCGGTTATGGCGGTGCCGCCCTGGATACGCGCAAGGGGAATCTCGACATCGCGGTAGCCCGCCATGCTAATGGAGATGCCGCCGTTAAAGTCGTACGCGTCAAGGAGCGTTGCCTCGTCTACGTAGCCTTCCGAAAGCGAGGCAATCTCAAAGATGGCGGTGCCTTCGTCATCGGTCGTGGCGGCGAGCTGCTTGCCTGCGGCGTAGCGCGACGTGAGCGTGACCTGCGCTCCCTTGATGGGCATATTCTTGTTGGCTACGTCGACCACGACCACACCAAACATGGTGCGCGAGAGCACCAGGACCTTGAAGGGGTCTTCTTCGTCGGCATAGGCCGCGGTGGGCGCGAACGGCAGCAGGAAGGCATTTTCGCTTCCCGGCACGCGAGGCAACATAATGCTCGCGAGCGAGGACGCTCCAGCAACAAGTAACGAACGGCGATCAAGCATCTTGGGCTCCCATCCCGCAAATATCGGTGGAAATAATCCAATTTTGCGAGAAGACGCTTCGTGGCGGTAGTGCCGTTCAAGGGTCAAAATGTCCAATTTGAGCGCGCGAAAGCGCCAGGCCCCGGAGCGCTTTCGATACGCCGGGAAGTCTGACCGCTAGCGCAACATGTGGGTAACCAACTCGGCGCGTGTGCCGATGCCAAGCTTTGCGTATACGCCGGATAGGCGGTTTTTGACGGTGCCCGGCGATACTCTCATATGGCGCGCGATTTCGGCGTTGGTCCATCCGCGGCAGGCGAGCATGGCCATGGTGAATTCCGTGGTTGTTAGATCGTCGGCCACGTCCTCGCCCGAATCGGGGTTGTGGATGCGCCGCCAGCCGTAGCTGAAGCGGTACGTGATCTCGATGATGCGCGCGAAGTCGTCAGGGTATTGCGTTTTTAGGCACGCCTCGATGAGCCCCTGTAAAAGGCCGTGGTGCTCGCCGATGAGCTCGATAAGGCCGTCGGGGCGCGCAATGTTCCAAGCGGTTCCGAAATGCGTTTTTGCGGCGTCGATGTCCTTGAGGCTCATGCATGCCATGGAAGCTGCCAGGTGCAGGAACAGTTCCGAGATGGGATAGCTTCCCTGTTTCATGATCAGGGCGTTTTCCGCCATGCCCAGGCTGCGGCCGTATTCGCCGCGCAGATATAAGGCGTGCGCCATCACGTAGCTGGCGAACAGGCGCAGGCCTTCGGGCAGATGCGCCGCAAGTGGATAAAACTCTTCGGCAGAATACGGGGAAGGCAAGTGCAGCAGGACGCTCGCGGCCGAGGCGAACAGGATATGCGTGGCGTGGACGGCGGGCGATTCCTCGTCGGCCGGCGTATCGAGGATGCCAGCAAGGCACCGGCGGGCGTCGGCGATACGGTTGAGCGACAGGCTGGCATATCCGCAGATAAAGCATGCGGAATAGCGCAGTGCGGGATCGGTGGCGTCAAGATAGGGGCGCGCCGTCTTGGCAGCGAGGGCGGCCTGTCCGCGAAAGTACAGAGCTTCTGCCGCGGCAATGGCGCGCGAATCGGGGTCGGAAATGCCTGCAACCGCAGCGTCAATCTGCCCCGGCACAAAGGCGGTGCACATCAACGGCATAGGAACGCGTGGGTAGCCATCGCAGTCCATCTTCCATCTCCCATCAGGTGGCAACAATGCAGCAATTGTACTCCTGTTGCTCGGGACCCCTTTCGTTTTACTGTTCGGATAACGCTACGGATCGTTTTGGGAGGCTTACGAGCATGGTGGTCCCGTTCTCGGAACTTGTTTCGACCTCTACAGCGCCACCGTGAAGAGCTGCAATCTCCCAAACGAGCGCTAGTCCGAGTCCTGCGCCGCCGTAAGCCCTGCTGCGGGATTTATCCAGGCGAAAGAACGGCTGGAAGATGCTCTCACGGTACTGCTTGGGTATTCCCGGGCCCTGGTCCTCGACTCGCAGGAACACGTGGCTGCTGTTATCGCAGATGGAGACGTTGACAGTCGAGCCGGGGCGGCTGTAACGGATGGCATTCTCGACCAGGTTAAACACCAGCCGATAGAGGAGCGTGTCGCTTCCGATTATCAAAGCGCCTCCACTGCAATTGAGGGCGATGTCTTTATGCTCGGCAAGCGGAGTGAGGTCGGTGAGGACTTCTTCGGACAGGGGGCCAAGCTCAACATCGTCCTCGCAGGGAACGCTGCGGAGCTCACTCATCTCAAGCAGCACCTTGGTCATTCGCGACATCCGCTCGGTTTGTTCTTGTAGCAGGCCGAGCAGCTCGGCTGTTTCGGGTTGCGATGTGGGGTGCTCGGAGACAAACAGTTCAATCTGCGCTTGCATAAGGGCGAGCGGGGTGCGCAGCTCGTGTGCGGCGTTGCCGGTAAACTGACGCTGTGCGGAGAACCCTTCGCCAAGGCGGGCGATCATGTCGTTGAAAGAGGCGCTGCATCGTTGTAGCTCGGCGGGCACATCTTCGCTGAGTCTGATTTCGCTTAGGTTGTCAGGCTGCACGCGCTCTACCTGGGCGGCAAAGACCCGTAGCGGCTTGAGCGCGCGGCCGCTCACAAAGTATGCCAACACGCCGCCAAGTAGCGTGACTCCAGCCGTGATGCACCAAGCTGTCGCGCCAAAAGATTCCTGTGCGTTGTTTACAACGATCGTGACCTCGTCATCGAGGGCGGCTTTTGTTGGGTCAAACGCCTGGGGCGCATCTTCGCCGGCAGCGTTAAAGGCCGAGATGTCGCTGCCGATGGCATCCATATAGCGCATGCCCGTATAGCCGACCAAGCAGTTCGTTAGCACGCACGCCGCACACGTGAGCAGCGCCGTCATGATCGTTATGCGCCATTGCAGCGAAAGCCTTTTCATTTGCCATCCTCCATAACGTAGCCCTCTCCAATCCGATTGCGAATCGGGTCGTATCCCAAAGCGCCGCGTAGCTTTTTCCTGAGCGAAGAGATGTGAACGCGGGTTGCGTTGCTAAAGCTGTTCACGGTGCTATCCCAGACGTGTTCGATAAGCTCCTCTTGGCTTACCGGTCGCCCCTGATTAAGCATCAGGTATTCCAAGATTCCCGTTTCCTTGCGTGTAAGAGATAGGGCCTCGCTGTCCACGGAGGCGATGCGCGCCTTGGTGTCAAAGCTGAGCTTTCCGCAGGTTAATACTATGTCGCTTTGTGCGAAACGCCTGAGGGTAAGGCTGCGGATCCTTGCCGCAAGCTCGTCCAGATGAAACGGCTTGGTGAGGTAATCGTTGGCGCCGGCATCGAGTCCAGCGACTTTATCGGATACTTCGCCACGTGCGGACAGAATCAGTACCTTGGTCTCGCAGTCGGTTTTCCTAAGTTCCCTGAGTATGGTCATGCCGTCGATGCGGGGGAGATTGAGGTCGAGTACCACGAGGTCAAAGACTTCGACGCCCAGCAGGTCGAGCGCCTCCTGTCCATCGTGGCAGCAGTCGACGCTGTATGCCAGGTTTCGTAAGCTGCGTGCGATTGCGTCGCACAGCGCACACTCGTCCTCGACGATCAAAATACGCATAACAGTCTCCTTGTACATTCCAAATCGCGCTTAACACGGATTTTATGGTCGATATGGTCCAATGGTCGCGTAACGAAAGGAGTGATCAGGTTGTTCAAAGCGGTAAAACCCATGATGCAGGTCGCTTTGTTGATCGTCGGAATTGCCATGGTGTGCTTTGGCGTTATGCGTGGCGAGGCGGATGCCGTGCTGGCCAAGGCGATTAGGCTATGCTTGGAGTGTATCGGAATTGGATAAAAGAAAAAACACTGCGTCGCATGTTTTGGCCCGATTTCGCGGGTTCATTCAGGCGGCGGCGACGCTGGTCACCAATATTCACCTGCCAAACTTTGCCAAGGGCAGCATCTATCAGGGTGCGGGAAAAACAGTCTGCGTACCTGGACTTAACTGCTATTCGTGCCCCGCGGCAGCGGGTGCATGCCCCATCGGGTCGTTCCAATCGGTGGTGGGTTCATCTAAGTTCAACTTCTCCTACTACGTTACCGGTACGCTCATTTTGCTCGGCGTGCTGCTGGGTCGCTTTGTATGCGGGTTTTTGTGCCCGTTTGGTTGGCTGCAGGAGCTGCTTCACAAGATTCCCGGCAAAAAGCTTTCGACGAAAAGGCTCAAGGCGCTTACGTATATAAAATACGTTGTGCTGCTGTTTGCTGTGGTATTGCTGCCTGTGCTGGTGGTCAACGATCTGGGGATGGGAGATCCGTTCTTTTGCAAGTACATCTGTCCACAGGGTGTGCTCGAGGGCGCCATTCCGCTGGCGGCTGCCAATGCTGGAATTCGATCTGCGCTGGGGCAGCTCTTTACTTGGAAACTTGCCGTTCTCATTGCCGTGGTAGTGCTGAGCGTTTTGTTCTACCGCCCCTTCTGCAAATGGATTTGTCCACTCGGCGCATTCTATGCGCTCATGAATAGGGTGTCCCTACTGGGGATTCGGGTTGACGCATGCAAATGTGTCTCGTGCGGCAAGTGCTCAAAGGTTTGTCAGATGGACGTTGATGTGGTCCGCGCGCCCAATCATGCCGAATGTATCCGGTGCGGAAAGTGCATCGGGGCCTGTCCCGTCGACGCCATCAGCTATCGCTATGGCCTGGATGTGTCGGCGGAAAAGCTTCCCTTGACCGCCGATAAAAAGTAAACAAGCTTCGACAAAACGGAGGAATGACCATGAAGCTTTCTAAGATTGCGGCCCTGTTTATGGTGCCGGTATTGGCCTTGTGCCTTGTGGCATGTTCGGCGCCCGGTGGCAATGCGAGCGAATCTGCGAGCTCCGATCCTAAGATCGCAGAACTCACTGCGCAGAAGCCGGCCAATGCCGATGAGGCCGCCGAGCTGTATGCGAAGCTCATGCAGAAGGAGAACGAGATCTTTTCGAGTGATAACGCGCTGTGGGAAAAGGTATTCAATGCGGCAAATAAAGACTCGGCAATGATTGAGGATGGCAGCAATTACGGCGATTTCCTGCTCAAGACCATCGATGGTGCCAAGGATGAGTTCACGGCGGATGAGCTTAAGACGCTCAAGGCCGGTGCACAGCAGATCAAGGAGATCGAGGACAAGCTCGAGAGCCTGGAGAAGGAGTTCCCCGGCTGTGGAAGCACGCCGAGCGCAGGCGAGAGCGTTGACGCTTCGGCCGCTGGCATGACGGCTGGTGCCAATGCTTCGAGCGAGGCGACGAAGTTCCCCAGCTTTACGGGCAAAGACCTGGATGGCAACGACGTGAGCAGCGACGAGCTGTTTTCTAAGAACAAGGTCACCGTCATGAACTTCTGGTTCACCACTTGCAAGCCGTGCGTGGGTGAGTTGGGCGACCTTGAGGACCTGAATAAGGAGCTTGCCGAGAAGGGCGGCCAGGTCGTGGGCGTCAATTCCTTTACGCTCGATGGCAACAAGGGCGAGATTACAGATGCCAAGGACGTGCTGAGCAAGAAGGGCGTGACATATAAGAACATCTGGTTCAAGTCGGATAGCGAGGCCGGTAAGTTTACGTCAAATCTGTTCTCGTTCCCGACAACCTACGTTATCGATCAGAATGGCAACATCGTAGGGGATCCAATCGTGGGAGCCATCAGCTCCGCCGAGCAGCGCGCAGCACTCGACAAGCTTATCGACCAGGCGATTGCGAATAGCGAGCAGTAAAAAACGCGTAAAGCATAGCGTGGATCGTGTGTCGCTGTGCAAAGTAGTCCGCTACCTTCCAAGATAATCTTCACCATACAGAGGTCCCGCTCGGGACCTCTTCTTTTGGGCACCGTCCTGCTCGTTTTTTGGCGCGGTTCGTTATATTCCTCACTGGCGCCGGCAAAAAATGGGGATAGAGTAGGACAAACGCGTCGAATACGAACGGCGGAGGAGAGCGGGCAGGGTGCCTGCGCAGGAGAGGTTGCCGTCCATGCTGGAGCTCAAAGGCATTTGCAAAAGGTACGTCACGCAGTCGTTTACGCAGGTGGCGCTCGACAGCGTGAGCCTGGCTTTTCGCGATAACGAGTTCGTGGCCATTCTGGGGCCCTCGGGTTCGGGTAAAACTACGATGCTCAACGTTATCGGTGGACTCGATCATTTCGATTCTGGTGACTTGCTGATCGACGGCATATCGACCAAGGACTTTCACGATCGCGATTGGGATGCCTATCGCAACAACCGCATCGGCTTTGTGTTCCAGAGCTATAACCTCATTCCGCATCAGACCATTTTGGAAAACGTGGAGCTGGCGCTTACGCTCACGGGCGTGGGGCATGCCGAGCGTCGCCAGCGTGCGCGCGAGGCGTTGGAGAAAGTCGGCCTGGGCGAGCACGTTAACAAGCGCCCGAGCCAGCTTTCGGGCGGGCAGATGCAGCGTGTGGCCATCGCCCGCGCCCTGATTAATGATCCCGAGATTGTGCTGGCAGACGAGCCGACCGGCGCTTTGGATTCAACGACATCCGTACAGGTCATGGATCTGCTCAAGGACGTGGCGCGCGACCGTCTGGTTATTATGGTCACGCACAATCCCGAGCTGGCGTACCAGTACGCCACGCGCATCGTTAACCTGGCGGACGGCAAGATCACCGACGATTCCGACCCCTTTGATGTAGCAAAGGCCGTGCGTCGCGAGGCTAAGCCTACGCGCAAAACCTCGATGAGCTTTGTGACGGCGTTGGGGCTTTCTGCCCGAAACCTCATGACCAAGAAGGGTCGCACGGCCATGACGGCCTTTGCAGGTTCGATTGGCATTATCGGCATTGCGGCGATCCTAGCGCTGTCCAACGGCGTAAACGGCTACATCAAAAAGGTCGAGGAGGATACGCTCTCGAGCCACCCGCTCACCATTTCCAAGCAGGATTACGACCTGTCGTCCATGATGGGCGGACAGGGGGCCACGGATGACGAGGCGTCCAACGGTGAGGATTCGTCCGACGACGGTACCGACGGCAAGGCTCAGGGAACCGATAAGATTCCCGTGGTCACGGCCGTAAAGGATATGTTTGCGAGCGTTAAGTCCAACGACATGACGAGCTTTAAGGCATGGCTTGACGACGGCGGCGATGGTATCGACAAAGAAGTCAACGCTATCCAGTACGGCTACGGCGTGACGCCGGTTGTCTATCGTGCGGGCAAGGGTGACGAGAAGCCCGTTCGGCTTGTTCCCAACGCTATGACCGAGGCTATGAGCGGAGGCGCGAGCTCGGCGGCAACGGTGAGCATGGACTCCATGGGAACCTCGGTCTTCAACGAGATGATTGACGACCAGAGCCTGCTCGACAGCCAGTACGATGTCGTCGCCGGTCATTGGCCCACGTCTGCCAACGAAGCCGTGATGGTGCTTTCGAGCCGCGGTACGGTGGGCGACTACACGCTCTATAGCATCGGTGCGCTGGATATCGATGAGCTCAACGACCTGGTTAACAGTGCCATGACGGCCGACGGTGGGGTCGAAGCGCCCGAGACCGGTACCGACTTTACCTTCGACGATGCGCTGTCCACGACGTTTAAGGTGTTGTCGCCGGCCGATGCCTATCGTAAAAACGAAGAGACTGGCACGTGGACCGACATGTCTGGTGACGCCGACTTTATGGCCGCCAAGGTTGCCGACGGTATCGACGTGCACATTGTGGGCGTGGTGCGACCTAACGAGACGGCCAATGCGAGCGCATTGACCCCGGGCATTGCCTATACGCATGCACTAACTCGTCAGCTTATGGAGCGCGCCGCCGATTCGCAGATTGTGCAGGAGCAGCTTGCCCACCCCGAGACGGATGTCTTTACGGGCAAAACCTTCGACGAACTGCAAGGCGAGGCCAAGCAAGGCGTTGATCTGGGCAGTATGTTCAGTGTGGACGAGGCGGCGCTCAAGAGTGCGTTTTCGTTTGATGCGTCTGCGCTCTCGGGTGCGGCCGGCGACGGCATTGATCTTTCGGGCGTCGATCTGTCGGGCCTGGATATTGATCTTTCGGGCGTTGGCAAGGACATCGACTTTGGTGACATCATGGCCAAAGCGCCGGCTCCAGATTTCTCGGGCATCTTTGACGGCCTGGAACTCACGCCCGAGCAAATGCAGCAGGTGGGAACGCTAGCCAACCAGCTGTTTGAGAGCTTTTTGCAGTCTGATCAGTTTAGGGCGCTGTCACCCGATGATCTTAAGGACGCGTCAAAGCTTGCTGCCGCATTCTCGGCGTATCTTGAGAATGATGCCGCAGCCCAGCAATGCCTGGCTCAGCTCAGGGCACTGGGCGGCGATGCCCTGGCCGAGCGCCTGCAGCAGGCGATGACCGACTATGTGCAAAAGCAGCTGGCTCCGTATCTGCAGCAGGCTATGGATCAGGTGATGAAGTCGATCAGCGATCAGATTGCGGCGACGGTGTCAGCTCAGCTCAGGGCAGGCGCAGCAGGGCTCATGGGCCAGATGGCGACGCAGATGTCGTCGAGTTTTGCTAACCTGGCGAGCGCCATGCGCGTGGATGCGAGTGCCTTTGCTCATGCCATTCACTTCAACATGGACGCCGAGGACCTGAGTTCGCTCATGATGAGCTATGCCAAGGCGTCGAAGCTCACCTACGACAACAATCTGACCACGTTGGGCTATGCGGATGAGGCCGACCCCATCTCGGTCAAGATTTTCCCGCGTGACTTTGAGGCCAAGGAGCGCGTGCTCGATCATATCGATGCGTACAACAAGCAGGTCAAAGCCGCCGGCCACGATGAGCAGGCAATCTCGTACACCGACTACATGGGCATCATCATGGGCTCGGTGACTGATATCGTGAATACCATCAGCTTGGTGCTCATCGCGTTCGTGAGCATCAGCCTGGTCGTGAGCTCCATCATGATCGGCATCATCACCTACATCAGCGTACTGGAGCGCAAGAAGGAAATCGGCATCCTACGCGCGATCGGCGCGTCAAAGCGCAACGTGGCCAACGTGTTCAACGCCGAGACCTTTATCGAGGGTCTCATCGCCGGCGTCTTTGCCATTGTCGTCGTGGTGGCTGTGAGCTTCCCGGTCAATGCCTGGGCGCTTGCGGCCAAACAGGTGCCCAACCTGATGAGCTTGCCCGTGCAGGATGCGCTGGTGCTCATTGCAATTTCGGTGCTGCTGACGGTCGTCGCCGGTCTGCTGCCCGCCCGCAGTGCATCCAAAAAAGATCCCGTGGAGGCCTTGCGCTCCGAATAATGTGACAAGGGACGGTCCCCTTGTCACATTGAGACTCTCGCGAAATCGGGGTCTAATACTTTTCCGAGAAGTGAACGAGTCAAAATGGACCCCCGGAGCGTCGACACTTTTGAGATGCAATTTCCTGTGGTTTTGATTGTTGAATCCTGCGGTTTTGGCGTCTGAAAATGTTGATGCTTCGGGGGTCCAAATACGGTCGTTCACTTCTCGGAAAAGTATTAGACCTCGAGATATAGACGATGTTCGCGAGCGGCAATTAGATCGAAAGCCTTTAGTTCTTCTTTGCAGAGAGCATGAGCCTAATTTCCGGATGGGTGTATTCGTCGAACTCTTCCTTGGGCTCGGTGTCAAAGGCGTAGTACGACTTGATGGATTCGTCCTCCGTCTTGATGCTGATCTCCTCGTATAAGGATCCGGCCAAAAATGCCTGCTTAAACTCATCCGACAGGCTACATGGCGCGAGGAGGTCAGGCGTGGCAACGGAAATGTCCAACCCGTTGAGCGAGGCGCAGAGCGTCGCGATATCCTGCTCGGCGCGGGCGAGGTTGTCTGCGAGGCTTGCCTCGGGGTCGATCTGGCTGACGTAATCGACGTCCGTGAGCATGCCATCTGCATCAAAAGAAAGGTAGACATAGGCTGCTTGAGCGCCGAGGTCATTATCGCGCAGATAGCCGATAATGCTGTAGCCGTAGTCGTGATACGACTCGTATGGGTCGTCTGCCGCGACGCGTTCGCACGCGGGCTCCAAGGCATCTTGCGCGATGGCGAGCTGTTCGGCGGCTGCAGCCTTTCTTACCTGAAGCTCGCTATTTCCCTGGACAAACTGCGGGATGTAGACGCCAAGCAGCACAATGGCGGGCACTGCGATGAGCGCGATAATCTGTTTCTTGGCGCTCGGAATCACAACGCCGTATGCGGCCGCCATGGCCTCGGCATTGCTCGAGGTTTCGGCCAGCACGTCTGCCGCCGTGGCGACTGCCCCTATGGCGCCGGCGACCTCCGCGGCGCCGCCCAGGTTGCGCGCGAGATCGTTATCACTGTTCTTGAGCAGGTGGCCGGCAGCTTGCGTGGCGAGCACGCCGGCGACCTCCGCGGAGCGGTCTTTGTTGGTCTGGGCCACCGCAAGCCTGCCCTGCAGCTCCTTCCACTGTTTGCCCTGCATTCCAAAGCGCGGCGCAAGAGCGCAATAGCAAAAGATGGCGAGTTCGATTGCGGTGAGTGCGATGGCGGTATATATGCCCGCGGGTAGGAATTCCTTTTGGTGGAACGCGATATCGTTGATCATTTGGAGCGGCAACATCAACAGGCATGCCACGAACGACATGACGAGTGCGGTCGCTGCGATCTTGGGGTATGTGCAGTACCGCTGGATGCGTTTCTTTTCTTGTTCGGTGAGCTGCTGCATGGGGCCTCGACTCTCATCGTTTTTCGGGGGCGATGTGCACACGCTCTTGAGTATAGATGAGTGGAGGATGTCTGTTGTTCAGACATAGCGGTCAACAGCGTGCTGTTGGTGCTCGCTTGATCGTGGGCGCCATTCACCTTCGTTGCACAGCGACGACTGGTTGGCTGGTTGGCGTCAAGTAACCGCCTCCGCCTTGTGGGCCGCCTCAAGGACAAGGCATAATGCATGTGACAAAGGGGCGATTCCTTTGTCACGTTCGTTGATCTGAGAGTAGATGTTGATGATTCTATCGTTGGCCCCTATGGAGGGGATTACCGGGCATGTGTTCCGTCGCGTGCATGCGGAGTGCTTCGGTGCGCTCGACTGCTATTACACGCCGTTTTTGCCGCCACCGCGGGTGGGAAACCGCTTTGGCGGCAAGGCGTTTAAGGAGATCGATCCTGCCAATAACCAGGGGCTTAACGTAGTGCCTCAGCTGATGTCCAAGAACGCGGACGAGTTTGTGTGGGCGGCACAGGTGCTCGCCGACATGGGCTATCGCGAGGTCAATCTCAACTTGGGTTGCCCCTCGGGGACGGTTGTCGCCAAGGGCAAGGGCTCGGGCTTTTTGCGCCACTTGGACGAGCTCGAAGTGTTCTTGAGCGATGTGTGCGAACGTTCGCCGTTGCCGGTGTCGGTAAAAACCAGGCTGGGGCTGGAGAGCGACGACGAATACGAGCGCGTGCTCGATCTGTATTGCCGCATGCCGCTGGCAGAGCTGATTGTGCACCCGCGCGTGCAAAAGGACCGCTATACGGGCTCGCCGCGCAAGGAGTTTTATGGCGAGACGCTGGAGCGCGCGCCGTTTCCGGTGGCATACAACGGCGATATTTTTGATCTTGAGGACATGGATGCGCTGGTGGAGGCCTATCCCGGCACACGTCATGTAATGCTGGGGCGCGGCCTGCTCGCGAACCCCGCTCTGGCTCGCATGGTCAACGGCGGTCCTGCTGCCACGGCAGCCGAGCTGCAGCGTTTCCATGACACGCTGTTTGCTGCCTATGCAGAAGAGATTGGCGGTAACGCGGTCTTTCGCATGAAGGAGTGGTGGTTCTACGCCAAGTGCGCTTTCGCCGACCCCACTACCGTTCACAAGCTCGTACGTAAGACCAAAAAGGTCGACGAATACCGCGCCGCCGTCGAGCGCGTCTTTCGCGAGCAGCCGCTTGCGCCCATAGCCCGCTTCCACGGCTAGTTAGCCATTGGGGACGTTCTTTTAGCCATTGGGGACGTTCTTTAACGACTAGTCATTTAAGAACGTCCCCAACGACTATGTAGCAAAAAGCTGTACGCCAGCATCCAAAGATGTCGAAAATGTCGACTTTGGATGCTGGCGTACATGTTTGGGTTCGGCGGGGGAGCGGTGCCTAGGCAATCATTGCATCAAGTGTTATGAGTTCCCTGAGCCGTTCCGTGCGCGTTTGCCCATGGCGTTTGGCTTTTTCGTCAAACGCCTCAAGAACCGATTCGCCCACACGTGCCGACAAGACAGCGCTCGGCTCATCAGAGATCGGCGGCCTTCCCAGCTTAACGGTGCGGCCTTTCGGCCATTCATCTTTTTCGTAAGCTTCCGCGGCTTTCTCTAACTCTCCAGGGGCAAATCCCATCATTTTTTCAAGCTGCTCAGCATCCATGGCGCCTCCTATCGATCGACATAATGTCGAGCGCTGGTTCTCGGATTCCCTTTTTTGTATACAGTTTTGTAGACAAAAATACAAGCAGTTTATCGGGCTAATTAGCTTGTTTTGATCCGCCTGCTCGATAGGAAATGAGCATTGACGGCTTCGATACTCCTTTGCTTTTCAGCTTGGAATTTGGATGCTCGTTGAACTTCCGGAGGGGAGCGTTTTATTAAGCTATCGAGATTCTGGGCAGGAGCTCTCACCGGTCTTCGATAGTGGGACCAGCTTAATTCGCGACACAGTGTGTCGCGAATTGGAGTAGTCGTTGGGTGTCCTTCAATGGCTAGTCATACAAGAACGTCCAAGTGCCGGATTTTGTCATTTAGTGTCGTTCTCAGCGACTATTCTGGAGGGTCGTGGTCAAAAAAGGGCAAATATGAGTACTGTTGCCATTATAGTTACATTTATTTTGCTATAAATAGTAGCTCCTGATGAGATTTGTTCCCATTAAGAGCTACGTTTATTGAACATATGAGGAGAAATAACGTCGTCTGCGGACGAGTGGAACGTTGAATAGTTCCTGAAATGATCAAAATTGCTGCTACTAAACAGGTAGCAGTACTCATATTTGCCCTTTTTTGACCACTGCTCCCTCGGAAACTCTTTCCCGAGGCATCAAACAGCCATAATCCAAAGGTCGCCTCAAACAATTAGCCGGTTAAGAGCGTCCATGGCTACCCAAAAGTTGTACGCCAGCATCCAAAGATGTCGAAAAATGTCGACTTTGGATGCTGGTGTACATGTTTGGGTCGTATAGGTTGGGGCGAGCCGGTCGCAACGCGAGTGTTAGAGCAGGTTCTCCTGTGCCCACGCGATGATGTCGCTCGATTCGTAGAGTGGTTTGCCGTCGATGAACAGGCAGGGAACCTGGCGTTTTCCGCCGACGGCGATAAGTGTCTGTTCGGCATCGGAATCGGTCGAGATATTGCGCTCGGGAATGGTCACGCCGTTATCGGCAAGGAAACGCTTGACCTTTATGCAATACGGGCAGCCGGTCATAACGTAGAGCACGAGCTCGTGATTAGTAGCCATAGGGTCTCCAATCGGTTTGAGGTTTCGATTGAAATACCCAAAGCCACCGCGGTCTATGCGCACGCCAACGACGACTCGATGGCCTGGACCAGAAACGCCGTGGCTCCGGTGCCGCAGGCCTTGTCGTAGTAGTCGATAAAGCGCTGGTCGGCAAGATAACCGTGGGCGAGGCCCAGGTACGCTTCGTCTTTGGGCTCGTGTCCCCAATTAAGGCCAATCCATCGACGGTGCATCGCGACAAGCTTGCGAGCCTCGCTTCCATCCGCATCGCCGTCGCCTATGGCAATCGAAAGCTGGCCCAGAACAGCGCGTTCAAGTTCCTTCATGTCGTTCCATGCCTGAGGATCCATGTCCAGTAACGTTTCGTTTGCTGCATCGATAGCCTCATCGCCATAGCGCGCCCGCGCTTCGGCGCCGTAGCGCTCCTCGTTTTCCTGTACGGTGCGCCAGCGCTCCAGTTGCGGCAGGACGGCACCCATGAGCGAGACGGCTTCGTCGAGCGACATGCCGGTGTTTTGCGCCAGCCGCGGGGCGCAATCTTCAATCATCGCCTCCATGGTGGTGTCGTAGGTGTACTTGCCGCGGTCGTAGCACCACTTGCAGTAATGGTCGGTCGTGGCACCCGTGGCATCGGTGCCGCAGTCGTCGGGCGTGAGTATCATGCCGCAGCTCTGACAATAGTGCTCGGGCATTTCGAGCAGATGAGACAGGGGCTCGCCAGTCACGGCGGCGATGAGCTTCATCATGTCGATGCCCGGTGTGACCTCGCCACGCTCCCAACGGCTGACGGCTTGGCGTGTGACGAAGAGCTTGGCGGCGAGCTGCTCCTGGGTAAGGTGATGGGCGCGACGGACGGCGATGAGCTTTTCTGCAAAGGCCATAGCGGCTCCTTTCTGCTGGTTGATGGCTTAAGCATACGCGGCAGCAGGTGCCCTTCCAAGCAACCGTTGGTTGCACGACGGGGACTGCGGCGAAGAATTGCGCACAACGCCCCACACCTCCATGCCGTACAATGACCGGCATGGAACCTATCGCACACATACATACCGACCTGCCGCAGAAGTTCGGCATTCCGCGCAACAGCTTTTTGGCACCTCATCTGCAGGGACGCATCGTCTTTGATCCGGAATTTGCCTCCAATGCAGCGGTTGAGGGCCTGGACTCCTTCTCTCACCTATGGCTGTTGTGGCGCTTCGAAAACGGAACGCCCGGCGGCACGGCAAACGACATAGCTGCCGATGCCAAGTCGCAGGACAGGTCTGGTACCAACGTCAAGTGGTCGAAGACCGTGCGCCCGCCGCGTCTGGGCGGAGCCGAGCGCGTGGGTGTCTTTGCCACGCGCAGTCCGTTTCGCCCTAACCCCATCGGGCTCACCTGCGTTAAGCTCGACCGCGTGGAGCTTACTGACGACGGCCCCATCATCCATGTGCTGGGGGCCGATCTGCGCGACGGCACGCCCATCTACGACATTAAGCCCTACATTCCGTTTGCGGACTGCCACCCGGATGCGACCGGCGGCTGGATCGAGGACGCTCCGTGGCAAGAGCTCGACATCGAGTTCCCGCAGACGCTGCAGGATATGGTCCCGCCCGCAAAGCTCCCCGGCTTGGTCGAGGTCCTTCGCCAAGACCCGCGCCGCGCAGGCAGCAAGCACGAGCCAAACCGCGTCTATCACCTGGCCTTTGCCGGGCTCGACATATCTTTTACGGTCGATAAAGCCCAGCTAACCGTGGTCGCCGTCAACGACGCGCAAGACTAACCTACCATTCGTCCGCACCCGTCAAATTAAGCGCCAAACCCCATGCCAAAATCGCCCGTGCTGGTGGACAATAACGCCTACCAAAACAATCACTTTGCACGGGAGCTCAGCATGAAATACGACTTTAGCTCGCTTATCGACCGCCACGGCATGGACTCCATCGCCGTTGACTCTTGGGGCGAGATCCCCGGTATGGCTCCGAACGTACCCGACGAGGGCTTCGACCGCATTCCCATGTGGGTGGCCGATATGAACTTTGCCACGGTGCCCACGGTCCAGGAACACATCATTCAGCGCGCCCAGCACCCCATGTTTGGCTATTTCAATCCGCGCCCCGAGTACTTTGACCGCATCATCGAATGGCAGGGCCGCCGCAATGGCGTCGAGTGCCTGCGCCCTGAACATATCGGCTACGAAAACGGCGTGCTGGGCGGTGTCGTGTCGACGCTGCGTGCGTATGTTCAGCCGGGCGATGCGGTGCTGGTCCACAGCCCCACCTACATCGGCTTTACCAAGTCTATCGAAGCCGCGGGCTATCGTATTGTCCACAGCCCGCTTAAGCTCGATGATCAGGGCGTGTGGCGCATGGACTTTGAGGACATGGAGCGCAAGCTCGCCCAAAACCACATCCATGCCGCGGTATTCTGCTCGCCGCACAATCCCTGCGGCCGCGTATGGGAGCGCGATGAGATCGAGCACGCCATGGACATCTATCGCCAGCACGATTGCGTGGTGATCTCGGACGAGATCTGGTCCGATATCATCCTGCCGGGACACAAGCATATCCCGACGCAGTCGGTGAGCGAGGATGCCCGCATGCGCACGGTTGCCCTCTATGCGCCGAGCAAGACGTTCAATCTGGCGGGTCTGGTCGGCAGCTACCACATTATCTACAACGAGACGCTGCGCGACCGCATCTGCGCCGTGTCCAACAAGACTCACTACAACGAGATGAACGTCCTCTCCATGCATGCGCTTATCGGTGCCTACCAGCCGCAAGGCTACGAGTGGGTGGACGAGCTCAACCAGGTGCTTGCCGACAATATCGAGTACTTCTGCGATTACGTGGATGAGCATTTTGAGGGTGTGTCCTATTCGCGTCCGCAGGGCACGTACATGGTGTTTCTGGACTGCACCGAGTGGTGCCGCGAGCATGGCCGCGATATTCAGTGGCTGCTCGACGAGGGGGCGCGCGTGGGCGTGGGATATCAGGACGGCCGCCCGTTCCACGGGCCCTGCCACATTCGCGTGAATCTGGCGCTGCCGCTTTCGCGCGTAAGGGAGGCGTGCGACCGCCTGGACCGCTACGTTTTTAATGCACGGTAAGTGAGCACTGCATGCGGGGCCTTCTGCCAAGTCGGCTGGAAGGCCCCGCATGGTAAAACGTCTGTAACCATTGGGCACTCGAGTGGTTTCGTTTGCTATTATTTTTTAGCATTTCAGTCTGCAAACAGGATCGTCTGGAGCTCGATGAAAAGACCCCGTCGCTCGGTTGCCATATCGTTGTTTGTTGCGCTTGCGGTAGCGAGTGCCTTTGTCGTAGCGATAGCTGGCTGTTCCGGGCACAATGACGAAGCCTCGACGCCAGCATCAAAAGCCCCGGACGCCACGCAGGTAAAGGACGACGACCTGAAGACGCTCAACGTCGGCAGCGACCTCTATCCACCGTTTGTGTATACCGACGAGTACGGCGATATCGTTGGCCTGGATGTCGAGATACTAACCGAGGCTTTGGCCCGCATTGGTTACAAGTCAAAGTATCAGCTGATCGATTGGGAAAAGAAGAAAGAGCTGCTGGCGAGCGGCGAGCTCGATTGTGTCATGGGCAGCTTTAGCATGACGGGTCGCGAAAACGAGTATCGTTGGGCCGGCCCGTACCTTGCGAGCCGCCAGGTGGTCGCGGTCGATCCCCAGAGCGATATCTACACGCTTGCTGATCTTGAGGATAAGGTCGTGGCGGTTCAATCCACCACCAAGCCCGAGGACATTTTGCTCAATCGTACAAATGAAAACGTTCCGCAGATCAAAGAGCTCTACAGTTTTTCGGACCGTTCATACCTGAATCCGGCGCTCGTCGAGGGCCTGGTCGACGCCATCGCCGCACATGAGTCGTCGTTGCTCACCTACGAAAAAGACTATGGCGTAACGTATCGCATTTTGGATGAGCCGCTGCTAGAAGTTGGTTTGGGCACTGCTTTCGACATCAACGATACGCACGGCATCGACGTTAAGCTCACCCGTGCCTACCAAGAAATGCTTGCCGATGGCACCATGGAACGCCTGGTGTCAAAGTACTTTGATGACCCTTCGCCATTTTTGAATATGGAGGGCCTGTCATGATTGATGCGCCCGACCACGCCGCTCAGGAGCGGGGCAATCGTTCGGCAGGGGCATGGCTCCTTGTCGCCCTGCTGGGGATAGCGCTCTCGGTTGTTGCCGGCATGATGAGCTACGGTTACACGACGGCCCAAGCCGAGCAGCGCTTTGCCGACGTTGTCGATTACGTGGCGACGCAGAGCCTTTCCTACGATGCGTTCAACAGCGCCTATACGACCAAAAACCTGATTCGTGTTATGGAGATTGCCGGAGAGGCAGCGCGCGATATGGAGCGCGACCGCTCGGTGGATAACGCCACGCTGGAGCAATATGCCGACCAGTTCAACGTGAGTGCACTGATCGTAACGGACGCATCGGGCAGCTTGGTGTCCGAGTGCTCGACGGATGACGTGGGCTACGAGTCGCTCGCTACGTATCTCAAGGAAGCGCCCGTGTTGGAGGTGGCGGCCCATCCGCTTAAGTCCTATACCGCCCGTATCACGCTTGCGGATGATTCGGTCGCAGACATTGGCTGCGTGACTAGGCAGGATGGCGAGGGCATCGTTGCCGCAGTGAGACACCAGAGCGCCAAGGCGGTCGCGAGCAATACGCTCAAACTGCAGAGCTTGCTCGGTGGTTATGAGACCATCGACAGCGGCAATATCGTGATCGAAAGCGACGGCAAGGTCGTTGCGACCAATGCCGTTGAACCCACCATATTGGGCGTGTTTGATCTGCCTACGACGGATGTCTTCATTGTCGACGGTATAAAGGATCGATGCCCGGCTGGTAAGGTCAGATTGGTTAACGCCAACGGCGAGTGGTATTTGGGCACATTTGGAAAAGCGCGCGGGTTCTACGTGTACACCTATGCCTCGGCGCGGCGTTACTTTGAGGTCGTCGCGGCTGTTGCTGCCGGCGTGCTGGTGCTCTACAGCGGTGTTATAGCCGTTGTTGTGATGGCGCGCCGCCGCGCTGATCGTCGACGTTTGACGGACTTGCTGCAGCAGGAGCGCGACTATGGCGACAAGCTGGCAAAGGCGGCGCGTGAGGCCTCGTCTGCCAACTCGGCAAAGACGGAGTTTTTGCGCCGCATGAGCCACGATCTGCGCACGCCCATCAACGGCATTCGCGGCATGGTCGAGGTCGGCGATGCCAATGCGGACGATCTGCAAAAGCAGACCGAGTGCCGCTCGAAGATCTGGACGGCATCGGGACTGCTGCTCGACCTTGCCAACGAGGCGCTGGATATGAGTCGCCTGGAGAGCGGGCAGGTCGACCTGGAGCTTGTTCCCACAAACTTGGCGACCCTCAACCACGAGGTGCGCGATATTCTTGAGCGCCAGGCCGAGGAGCGCCTGGTGACAATTATCTGCGACCAGCAGACGCTTAATCATCCCTATGTGCGGGTGAGCGTGACGCACCTCAAGCGCTTGTTGCTCAATAATGCCGGCAATGCTGTCAAGTACAACCGCCAGGGAGGCTATGTTCGCCTGGTGTGCCGCGAGGTGGAGCCAGCGGATGGCGTCCCCGTCTATGAATACACGATCGCCGACAACGGTATTGGCATGAGCGAGGAGTTCCAGCAGCACCTCTACGAGCCGTTTTGCCGCGAGGAGCAGCAGGTGGAAGGCGCTTCATCGGGAACTGGCCTGGGCGCGCCCATCGCAAAACAGTTGGTCGAGCTTATGGGCGGAACCATGAGCTTTACGAGCGTCTTGGGGCAGGGGACGACGTTTACCATCCGCCTGCCGTTCGAGAAATGCAAGCGTTCCGAGATTCCTCAGGCAGTTCGCGTGGATGGGGGCGATGGCGATGCGCTCCAGGGCTTGCGCGTTTTACTCGTAGAGGATAACGATCTGAATGCCGAGATCGCGCAGTTTACGCTCAGCCGTGCCGGTGCCGTTGTGACGCACGCTAAGGATGGCGAGTCTGCCGTTGGGGCGTTTGCCGCGAGCGCACCGCACGAGTACGACGTGGTGTTGATGGACATCATGATGCCTGGCATCGATGGCCTTGAGGCCACGCGTCAGATTCGAGCGCTCGATCGCGAGGATGCCGCGACCACGCCGATTATCGCCGTGAGCGCCAACGCCTTTGCCGACGACCGCAGGCTTTCGCGCGAGGCGGGCATGGACGCGCACCTGAGTAAACCCGTGAGCTCGCAGGAGCTCGTTGAGGCACTAGCGCACATCGCCGCCGCTTCATAAGCATATGGCCCGGTTCCAAGGTGGGTTGGAACCGGGCCATATTGTTATTGATGAGGCTTGCTGAGGGGCTTACTTTTCCTGAATCTGCTTGCCGCAAAGATGCTCAATCGTAATCTCGTAGAGCTGGACGCCTTTAATGTCCTTGGCGATTTCCTCTTCGACTTCTTCGGCAGAAGGGTAGTACTTAAGCGCGAGCTGGCGGACTTTATCCTCGATAAACGCGGGGGTGTCATTCGCCAGGCGACAGCGGCCAAAGACCACGGTACTCATAACGTAGGGAGCCCAGTCACCGTCCTGGTACCACTCGTTGCCGTAAACGGTAAAGCAGACCTTGTCATCGCGCTTGAGTGCGTCGACCTTGTGGCCGGCCTTGGCGCCATGGAAATAAATCTTGTCGTGCTCGGCGTCAAAGAAGTAGTTGACGGGAATGGCGTACGGGTAGCCATCGTCGCCGTTGACGGCAAAGACGCCGCGCTTGCAGGTGGCGAGCAGTTCGCGCGCTTCCTCGTCAGTGATGGCGCGTTTCTTTCGACGTAAGGGCCTAAACATCGTTGGCTTCCTTTCTGGTCGTGCGTGGTGGTTGAGCACAAACTATAGCGAAACGGATCCGTTTTTCTTGATGCGGGCGAGTATGTTTTTGAGCTTGTTAAAGTCGAGCGGTTTGGACAGATGGGCGTTCATGCCGGCGTCGTGTGCCGCCTTGGCGTCCTCGGCAAAGGCATTGGCGGTGAGCGCGATGATGGGGATATCGGCTGCATCGACCTTCTCGCTCAGACGAATCGCGCGGGTTGCCTCGTAGCCGTCCATGTCCGGCATCATAATGTCCATCAGAATCGCATCGAAGCTGCCGGCGGGACGGCCAACGTATAGGTCGACCGCTTCGTTGCCATCGGCGGCGCGAGTTACGACAATGCCCTCGCTTTCGAGCAGCGCCTGGGCAATCTCGGCATTAAGCTCGTTATCTTCTGCCAAAAGAACGTTCATGCCGGCAAGCGAGCGGCTGTCTGCTTGCTCGTCCGCGCGTTCTCTTGCCTGAGGGTCTTTGTCGATATCGAGCGGAATCTGGACGTTGAACGTACTCCCCACGCCAACCTCACTCGAAATCTCAATCGTGCCGCCCATCAGTTCAATAAGCGACTTGACGATTGGCATGCCCATGCCGGTTCCTTGGAACTTGCTGCGCGCATCGTCACCTTCTTGGGCAAACGGCTCATAGATATGCTTTAAAAACTTGGGAGTCATACCAATGCCGGTATCCGAAACGCTAAAGCAAAAGAGCGCGCGCCCGTTATCGAGTGGCTTGGTCTTTGAGCTAAAGGTGACGGAGCCGCCGTGCTTGTTGTACTTAATGCTGTTGTCTAACAGGTTGATCATGATCTGTCGGATATGGGTGGGACTGCCGATCATGTATGGTCCCGTGGCGTACGGCAGACTATTGTCCTGCATTGTGATGCCGTTACTGGACGCGCGGAGCTTGCACAGCACCAGCGTATCGTCACAGAGCTCTTTGAGGTTAAAAGGCACATGTTCCAGTGTTAGCTTGCGGTCTTCGATCTTGCCCATCTCGAGGATGTCGTTGATCAGCGAGAGCAGGTGATTGGCGGCAACGCGCGCCTTGGCACGGCTCTCGCGGGCGACCTGGATATCGCCTTCCTTCAATTCCTCGATCTCGATAAGGCCCAGGATGCCGTTGAGCGGCGTGCGGATGTCGTGGCTCATGCGCGTGAGGAATGCCGTCTTAGCGGCGTTGGCAGCGTCGGCTTTTTTGCGCTCGGTTCGAGCGCGCACGAGTGCCCAGATGAGCAGGACGATGCCGACCGACAACATACCGATGAGGGTAGCTGCAACGGCGGCACGGTTGCGATAAAGGAATTGAAGCGTGTTGGATTCCTGGGCCGTGTACGACGTGGAGGAGTAATTGCTTGCGGAGAGCGATTCTCCGGCATTGATGATGCCCTTGTTGATGATTCCCAGCAGCTCGGGCTTTCCGCGCGAAATCCAGCACGAGAGCTCACAGGTGTCAGGGAGCTCGACCGTCTCGTAGCCTTCGAGATCATGACGATCGCCGATGGTTTTTATGCGTGAGCTGGGAGCGACGATGCAGTGCGCCGTTCCCTTCCTGAGGGCGTCGAACGCTTCATCGTCGGATTGGTATTCGGTCACGGTCGCTGTGGGGAACAGACTTTCAAGTACATTTTGGTTGACAAACGATGATTTGGTGCAGGCGATGTTCTGAAGGTCTTTGTTCAGATTGCCGTCGGTGTGGATGGCGGTGAGGGACACGGTCCCCAACGATACCGACTGCACAACGCCTGATTGCTCGGCAAACCAGTAATCTCGGTATACCGGCAGCGCAACGTCTATGCTTCCCTTTGACAGGGCCTTTGACATCATCTTGTAGCTATCAAAGGGGACGGTTTTGACCGCAATGCCAAATTTATCGTGCAACGTCGTCGCAAGCGATGCGAGCGAGCCTTCCATTTCGCCGTTTTCGTCTTCGTTGCAGTAGGGGAGTTTGCCCGTAATGTAGCCGAGCGTGATGGTGTTGCCATTTGCTTTGAGCCAGGAACGTTCGGGGCCGTTGAGCGATGATGAACCGCTGTTTTGGGCCGAGTAGTTAGATTTGACTTCGTCGATATAGCGTGGGTTGACGCGGGCGATTGCCGACATGGCGGCATTGATGTCGTCCATCAGGTCGGGGCGGCTTTTGGGGACGGCAAAATAGTAGTCGCTCGAACCAATGTAGAACATGGGGGAGGCGCTGGGCGACGAGGTCGTGTCGTTCATGATGATGGCATCGACCTCGTTGTTTGCGAGCGCGTCAAAGAGGGCACTGCCAGTGTCGATTTCTTTATAGGTGCAGGTAATGCCTTCGTTGGCGAGCCACTGCTGGCCAACGAAGGTTTGCATGACGCCGGAGTTGCAACCGATAGTGAGACCCTGGAGCGCTTGGGGGTCACCCTTGGCCAGATCGTCGCGATCGGGCTTGGCGTAGATGTAGTAGCGCTCGGTGCCCTCGGGGTTCGAGGAAAAGAGCAGCTTTTGGGCGCGTTCCTCGGAGTAGGAGATGTTGGGCATGAGGTCGATTTCGCCTGCCTCGAGCATGTCCATAAGCTCGGTGAAGGTGCCGGAGACGTATTCGTACCGCCAGCCGGGCGTGTAGTACGACAGGGTCTGGAG
Source organism: Collinsella sp. (assembly GCA_036551635.1). Classification (GTDB taxonomy): domain Bacteria; phylum Actinomycetota; class Coriobacteriia; order Coriobacteriales; family Coriobacteriaceae; genus Collinsella. The sequence continues at coordinate 126,837 of JAXKEA010000030.1, read as the reverse complement.
GTACTCGTAACCCCATCCCGAGAGACGCTCGCCGGGGGTGCCGTCCTGGAAGCCCTCGTTGTTGACGAGCCAACCAACGCGGACTGTCTTGACTGGCTGGCTAGAGTCAGCGGCAAAAGCCTGGACAGGCGCGATAGAACTCAGCACGGCAAGCGCGGCGAGCGCGGCAAGCACAATGGCCAGAGCGCGATATATAACTGAACGAAGGACAGTGGCAGCTCTCACATGCAATCCTAACGAATCGAGACATTACCGCATAAGGATACCAGCTCAGCCTGCCCAGTCGGCAGCTGGTAGTCATCGGGGACGTTCTTAAACGACTAGTCATCGGGGACGTTCTTGTTTGACTAGTCATTTAAGAACGTCCCCAATGACTAGTTCCCAATGATTAGTTTCGTTTGCGGGGGAGGCGTGGGACAATACCGAGCGAATGTGATTGGACGTCTGAGAAAAGGGGTCGCGATGAAAAAGCTCAAGACGCTTGCTGACGTGTTGCGCCAGGCAGGCTTCGTGCGCATTACGGAGCTGTTCCTCGTCTTCTATCTGCTGTGCTCAACGGCTGTCTGGCTGTCCGAGCCCACGACCCTCACGTTTTGCGATGGCCTGTGGTTTAGCTTTGAGACGGTCTCGACGATCGGCTTTGGTGACATTCCGGCCGAGACACCGGTTGCCCGCGCCATTACCGTCGTCTTGAGCGTTATCAGCATCCTCTACATCGCCATGCTCACGGGCGTGGCGGTGAACTACTGCAATACGCTTATCAAGATGCGTCAAAAGGACACCATGGCTCGTTTTATGGACGATCTTGAGCATTTGGAAGAGCTCGATCGTGACGAGCTCGCCGATCTGTCACGCCGCGTGCGCGAGTATCGTCGACGCCAGCGCTAAGACGAACGTCGTGCGCCACAACAGGGGGCCAAATATGAATATCACCGTGTATCTGGGTGCCAGTGCCGGCAATGACCCGGCGTTTCTGCCCGCGGTGCAGGAGCTGGGCAACTGGATTGGCGCCAACGGGCACGCGCTGGTATACGGCGGGTCCAAATCGGGCCTGATGGGCGCGCTCGCCGATAGCGTGCTCGAGGCAGGCGGACACGTGACGGGTGTTGAGCCGAGCTTTTTTATCGAGGCCGAGTTTCAACACGACGGTATTGACGACCTTATCGTGACGAGCGATATGGCCGAGCGCAAAGCCAAGATGATCGAGCTTGGTGATGCCTTCATTGCCTTTCCCGGCGGGACGGGCACGCTCGAGGAGATTGCCGAGGTCATGTCCGCCGTGTCGTTGGGGCATCTGAGTGCGCCGTGCATCCTGTATAACCTGGACGGTTACTACAACGACCTCAAGGCGCTGCTCGGGCACATGATTGATAAAGGGCTTTCGAGCCCGAGGCGCCAGCACGGCATCTACTTTGCCGACGATTTGCGCGAGATTGCCTCGATTATCAACGGATAAGTCTTGAGCCTGCCCCACCATGACTCCCAATGGTGCCGTTTGCGGCGCAGATGGTTGGCTCGTTCGAGCAACGCTAGCTCTACAATAAAACGTATCTATGTCGACTTTAACCGCGGGAGGACCCGATGGATAACCTTGCCAAACCCACAAACCGCGCGCTGTTTTTGGTCAGCGTTGCCGTGACCGGTGCACTCGCAGGTGCTGCGGTCTGGCTGTTCTTTTTTGCGATGGAGCACGGTATCGACTATCTATGGACCGAGATTCCGCACGCGCTGGGCGTCGCTTCGCCCGAGCTTGCCAGCGGCCCGTTTGGCTTTCTGCCGTACCCGTTTTTTATCTGCCTGCTGGGCGGCCTGTTAATCGGTCTGTACGAAAAGATGACAGGCACCAAGACCGATGACCTCAACCAGGTGATGGCGAAGGTTAAGCAAGACGGGCGCTATCCGTACGACAACCTGGGCAAGCTTTCGCTCGCGGCATTGCTGCCGCTGCTGTTTGGCGGAAGCATTGGACCGGAGGCCGGCCTGACCGGCGTTATCGCTGGTCTGTGCAGCTGGGTCGGCGACCGCATGCGTCGCTTTGGCGCCGAGTTTAGGGAGCTTACGCTGCTGGGCACCCAGGCTGCCCTGACGGCGCTCTTTACCGCGCCCGTCTTTGGTTTTGTGGCACCGCTCGCTGGTAGCGCCGACGGCCAAGGCGAAGACGCCGACGATGAGTCCGCGTCCGGTGAAATCACCATCAAGCTGCCCAAGGCGCAAAAGACCGTGGTCTACGGCATTGCGATTGCCGGCGGTCTGGGCACCTACCTGCTGCTTGGCCAGCTTGTGGGCGGCGGCATGGGTATGCCGAGGTTCGAGTTCGCCGAGGTGGGCAACCTGGAGCTTACCTGGCTCATTCCTCTGTCGCTGATCGGAACAATCTGCGGCTGGCTGTACTTTGTCTCTGAGCACGCGAGCGAAGTGCTTGCCCACGCAATAGGGGAGCACCCCATCGCTAAGGCCATGCTGGCCGGTCTGGTACTTGCCGCCTGCGGTACGGCTCTGCCCTTCACCATGTTTGCCGGCGAGACGCAGGCCGACGTGCTCATGGAAACCTATCTGACCATTCCCGCTGGCGTGCTTATCGCGACCGGTCTTGTTAAGGCCATGCTGACGCCCGCCCTCATCAACCTTGGTTGGCGCGGCGGTCACTTCTTCCCGGTTATCTTCTCGGGCGTAAGCCTGGGCTATGGCCTTGCCATCCTCACCGGCGCAGATCCGGTCTTTTGCGTCGCCGTCTGCACGGCATCGACGATGGGTGCGGTCATGCGTCAGCCGGTCATGGTCGTGGGCCTGCTGCTCATGTGCTTCCCACTCAAGGGTATCGTCTGCATGATCATCGCGGCCGTCATCGCCGCCGGCATTCCACTGCCCAAGCCGCTGCGTAAGTAGCGCGGTTTTTCACGAGTCAATTCCAGGGGTACGAGATGATCCTGTACTTTAGCGCGACAGGGAACAGCGAGCATGTGGCGCGTCGCATTGCAGCGGCGACAGACGACAAGGTTGTGTCGATTGAGCGCTTTGATGCCGAGGCCCTTCGCCTTGTTGCGACGGAAGGCCCCTGTCGGCTGGGGTTTGTCGCCCCGGTATACGCCTGGGGCTTGCCGACGCCAATGATCGAGTTTTTGAAGACTGTCGACCTATCGGTTGCTGCCGGCACAAAGGGCGGCGAGCGCCCCTATACGTTCTATGTCTCGACATATGGTTCGACGACCGGCCAATCGGCCAAGTTTGCCCGCGATCTGCTGCACGAGCGTGGGCTCGAGTTAGATGCGGCGATGAGCGTCAAGATGCCTGATACCTGGACGCCTGTTTTCGACCTGTCTGACCCTCAAAAGGTTGAGGGTATCAATAGAGCTGCCGAGGCGCAGATTGATGCCGTGATCGAGGCGGTGCGGGCACGCCGCGCGGGCAACATGATGCGCCATCGCGTGCCTCTTTTTGCATCGTGCGCGTATCACGCAATTGGGCTGCCGCGCATGCAACAGACGAGCAAGTTTGCCGTCGATGCCGATCGCTGCATCGGCTGCGGCCTGTGTGCCAAGCGCTGCCCCATGGCGGCGATTGAGATGCGCGACGGCCTTCCCGTCTGGACAAAGCCGGAGTGCGCCGCCTGTCTCCGTTGCCTGCACTGCTGTCCCAAGTTTGCCATCTCACGCGGTAAACGCACGGCCTCCCACGGTCAGTACAAGCATTCCAAGCCCGGCGTGAGGATGTAACGGCTGCGTGCCTGCTCTCTAAAAGCTCATGGTAAGAAACAAGCCGCGCGAGGCCGTGTGTTTACGGTCTCGCGCGGTTGTTGTTTAGAGCTTCCTCAACACGATTGCGATGGTGTTGAGGTATTCAAGCGCGCCCGCTTCAACGGCGGCGCGGTCGCCCGCTGCGTACTCGTTATCGCAGGCGAGCCAGTCTTCCCATGCCTCGTTGGTGCAGAGCATGGGCTGCATCGAGACGGTCTCGACGCCGGCGGTCGGCTCGATCATGGCGCGCCACCAGGCTATGTCGTGCATGTAGTCGAGCTGCTCAGGCGTCCAAGATTTGAGCAGGCAATCGGGCAGATTGTCGTGGCAGTCGCGGACCATGCCAGGGATGCTCAGGTAGAGCATTCCACCTTGCTTTACGTAGGGGAGCAAGCGCCCGCCCAGATAATGCGGGTCACGCCCATAGTAGTTGTACGAGTCGATGCTCACGACCGCATCAAAAAAGTCATGCTCAAATGGCAAGCCTTGCGAGGCGTCCGCTTTAACAGGGTGAATGGCGTTGCGGGGAATACCGAGTGAATCGAAGAACACGCGGTTCTCCTCGGGGTCGCTCCACAGGTCGACAGCGTAGGTGTCAGACCCGTATTCGCGGGCAAGCAGGGCGCTGGTAATGCCGGTGCCCGATCCAAGGTCGCAGACGCGGGCGCCGCGGGGGATGCGAGCATCGCAAAGAAGTTCTTCGCAGAGCTTGAGGGGATTGGGCCCCATGATCTTAGAGCGCACGAGTGCCGTATCGAAGCTGCTAGCTTTTGGGAAGGATTGAGATTCCTGGGATTGCATTGTTCTTTCCAATCAGGTGCAAATTGGCAGATGACGGAGGCGGAACGGCGCAATAAACCACGGCCGTTGGTCGGCCGTTTTCATGGTTCTATGCGATTGACCGTTCCCTAAAGAACAATGACCAAAAAGACATCCCCTTGGATGATCGAAATTGGGCCAAGGCCCGTGACATCTCTATTGTAAGACGTTGAGCGCGGGCAGGGGATATGTCATTTGTCATGTATTGGCGGACAGTCGATTGTGACCACGGGTGCGCCGAGGCTCTCGTTCCCTGCGTCTTACTTCCAAATTGCGAGTGCGGCGGTGCCCAGCACGATGAGGGCGAGGCCGACGGCGTTTCGATGTGACAGCTTTTCGTTGAAGGCCAGGCGCGCGAACAGTACCGAAACAAGGATCGAGAGCTTGTCGACCTGCACCACGACGCTTACCTGCCCGGCGGCAATCGCGTAGTAGTAGAGCAGCCACGATGCACCGGTCGCAATGCCCGATGCTGCGAGAAATGTGAGTTCATATCGGTCAACGCGTGCGACCTGCTCCAGCTTTCCCTTGGCCGTCACAATCCCCCACGCCATGGCGAGTACCACGCAGGTACGGATCGCCGTTGCCAGGTTAGACTCGACGCCTTCGATGCCAACCTTGGCAAGGATGGACGTGAGCGCCGCGAAAACGGCGGCGCCGATGGCGTAGACGAGCCAGGTCCGGTCTTGCTTCTGGTCCACGCCAGCTGACTGCCTCTTCTCAATCATCAGGAACGTGCCGAGGGTGATTACGGCCGTCCCAATAAGCTTTACGGCCAGATTGCTCGTCTCGCCAAAGAGAACAATAGCGATCAGCGCGGCGAGTACGGTGCTCATCTTGTCGACCGGCACGATCTTATTGACGTCTCCAATGCTGAGCGCCTTAAAGTAGCAGATCCACGAAGCGCCGGTTGCAAGTCCCGAGAGAACGAGGAACAGCCAAGACTTGGCGGCGATGCTGCCAATGGTTCCGATGGATCCGGAAATGCCCGCCATTATCCAAGCAAAGACGAGCACCACGCAGGTGCGGATGGCGGTCGCAACATCGGAATCGGTGTGTTTGATGCCACATTTGGCCAAAATTGATGTGATGCCGGCAAAGAATGCCGATGCAAACGCTGCAACAACCCACGACACGGGTGTGGCGCCTCCTCAAGAACGACTACGCCGGGTCTACGGCGCTCGTCCGATGATACCGCTTGCGGCTACAAATCGCGTGCTCGATAGATCTTGGTGCTGACGGTGCAGCTGATTGCAAATAGCACGAACGCCAGGGCGGCAATTCCTGCGCACAGGAAACTGATGACGGCGGGATCGGGATTTGCCCCGGCAAATGACATGAGCCAGTTGCTGATGGGGTTGGAGGAGCTCAGTATTGCCATGGTGCCGCAGCCAAGCAGGGCAAACAGGCCGACGGATAGGCGCAGCGCCTCCATGTGTCCAAATCGAAAGAATATCGGCTGTGCCAAAAACACCATCATGAGGGAGATGAGCATCGACGCCGCCGAGGCGGTCGCGATTTCAAAGACCGTCTGGCCTGTCGAAGGGATGCCCATGTGATCGAAGAACGGAAGGGCGAGGATGTTCAGAAGCGTAGCCGCGCATGCCATGACGACCGAGAAGACAATAATGCACAGGTATCGCGCGCAGATGATGTCTTTGCGCGAGAACGGCAGCGTTGCCCGATAGCGCTCCCAGCCGTTTTGGTTATCGTAGCCAGCCAGCGAGCTCATGATCATGATGGGCGACATGGCGCTGACCGCACAGGTGCCGGCGCTCATGCCAGAGTCACCATCCGATGCGTTGGCAAGGGTCAGCACGACGAATATGAACAGGCCGACGCCGGCGATGCTCGGGAGAAACGAGCGCATGATGGCGGTCTCGGACATAAAGGCGCGTTTCATTTGGAGGTTCCTTTCAGCGTAAGGCGCAGATAGTCATCGATAGAGATCCGGTCACAGGGAATCTCGGGAAAGGCCTCGAGCGCTTCTCGTCGGTTGGGTACGAGTACGTCAACGCTGTAGGTATGACGGGTGGCGCGAGCGCCTTCGACACAAGCCATCAGCTCGGCAGCTTGCGCCTGGGTGCAGTGGGCGATGCCGGTACGGTCGGTAATGTCCTCGCGCGGCAAATCGAACACGATCGAGCCATTATCGATGCAGGCGACGCGGTCTGCCGCACGTTCAAGATCGGAGGTAATGTGGCTCGAGAACAATACGCTGCGCTGTCCGTCGGCGACAAAGGAGAGCAGCTCATCGAGCAGCTCCTCACGCGCCATAGGATCGAGGCCCGCGGTGGCTTCGTCCAAGATGAGCAGCTCGGCCTTGTGACTGAGCGCGCACGCGAGCTGCAGTTTCATGCCCATGCCACGGGAGAGGTCCTTGACCTTTGCCTTGGGGTCCAGACTAAACCGGTCGATGAGGCTGGCGAAGGTGTCGTGGTTCCAGGTGGGGTACGCCGGACCTACGAGCGCCTCGACCTCCGTCACCTTGAGCGTGGAAGGGAAGGGGCACGTGTCCAGCACGAGTCCGATGCGAGAGCGCATGCGTCGCTGAAGCCCATCGGGCGCATTGGCATCGCAGCGCTGCCCAAACAGGCATACCTCGCCAGCATCTATCTTTATGAGGCCGAGCGCGGCACGGATGGTCGTTGTCTTGCCGGCGCCGTTTGCGCCCACAAAGCCAACAATCTGGCCGGGCTCTACGGCAAGTGTGACATCGCGCAACGAAAAGCGGTTGCTCACCCGGCGCGAGACGGCTTTGAGTTCTAACAGGTTTTGCATGGTATAGCCTTTCTTGCAGATGGCTACTGCATGGTTTCGGGAGCTACCAGGTCGAGCATCTCGTGCAATTTGTCGCGCGTGACGCCCAAGGTGTCGGCTTGCGCTGCCGCTTGCGCGAGCAGCTCTTCGATATGGCAGAGCTGGCTTTCACGCAAGAGCTCCTGGTTGCCCTCGGCGACAAAGCAGCCTTTGCCCTGCACGGTGCAGATAAACCCGAGTTGCTCCAGGTCGGCGTAGGCGCGCTTGGTGGTGATGACGCTCACACCTAGGTCGCTCGCGAGCGCACGAATGCTGGGGAGTTTGGCCCCCGCGGCGAGTGCGCCCGATAGGATCTGGGTCTTGACCTGCGAGGATATCTGCTCGTAGATGGGCTTGTCGCTCGAATTGGATAGGATGATGTCCACAGCGGCTCCTTAGCTGATGGGCTACACGTGTATATAACCGGTAAACACAGTATATATACACTATGCACAGTTACGCAAGAGGGAAATCGGAATGATCGGCCACCGTTTGTCTCAGTCTGTAACAACAAGACCCGAATTTCCCAGCTAGTTGTTACAGATTAAGATGTTGTTTATCCGCCGGTCCTTTTGTCTCGATCTGTAACATCTGGAGCGGTTTTGGGCGGCTAACTGTTACGGTTCGAGATTTTGCCGGCGGATCCGTTCGTTTGTCTCAATCTGTAACATTAAGGGCTGGTTTTGGAAGATAGTTGTTACAGATTGAGATTTTGCCGGCAGGCCCATCCGTTTGTCTCGATCTGTAACAGGTAGAGGTTCAAAACCCGTCTAGATGTTACAGACCGAGACAAACTGCTGCGGAGTGCCGCCGCCGACCGGCAACCAAAGTCCCGACTGATGAATTTGTCCTGATAGGTGCCCTGTCGCAGCATTTCGCGGCTACAATAGTCGGGTTACAACGACGTAATGCACTCAATGCAAGAAAGGATCCGCATGGCAAGCCTGTCGGATGAAATCTCGTCGCGCCGTACATTCGCGATCATCAGCCACCCGGACGCCGGTAAGACCACGCTTACCGAGAAGCTGCTGCTCTATACCGGCAGCATCCAGACCGCCGGCTCGGTCAAGGGCAAGAGCTCGGCCAAGCACGCCGTCTCGGACTGGATGGACATCGAGAAGGAGCGCGGCATTTCCGTTACCTCCTCGGTGCTGCAGTTCACCTACAACGGTGCCTGCGTCAACATCCTCGATACCCCCGGCCACCAGGACTTCTCGGAGGATACCTACCGTACCCTCATGGCCGCCGACGCCGCGGTCATGGTCATCGACGGCGCCAAGGGCGTCGAGGCCCAGACCAAGAAGCTCTTTAAGGTCTGCACGCTGCGCCATATCCCCATCTTCACCTTTGTGAACAAGCTCGACCACGAGGCCCGCGATCCGTTTGAGCTCATGGAAGAGATCGAGAACGTTCTGGGCATCAACACGTATCCCATGAATTGGCCGATCGGCAGCGGTCGCAACTTCCGCGGCGTGTTCGACCGTCAGACCCGCCGTGTCATCGCCTTTGAGGGCGACGGTCACGCCAACGCCACCAAGAAGGTCGCCGAGGTTGAGGCCGAGCTGGGCGATCCTTCCATGGACGAGCTTATTGGCGAAGAGAACCATAAGAACCTGATGGACGACATCGAGCTGCTCGATGGCGCCGGCGACGAGCTCGACCTGGATGCCGTGGCCTGCGGCAAGCTGAGCCCGGCGTTCTTTGGCTCGGCACTCACCAACTTTGGCGTGGAGCCCTTCCTCAAGGAGTTCCTGCGCCTGGCCCCGACGCCGCGCGCCTATACCGATACGCTCACCAGCGAGCCGGTCGATCCCTGCCGCGACGACTTTAGCGGCTTTGTCTTTAAGATCCAGGCCAACATGGACAAGAACCACCGCGACCGTATCGCCTTTGTGCGCATCTGCTCGGGCAAGTTCGAGCGCGGCATGGACGCCTTCCATATGCAGGGCAACCGCAAGCTCAAGCTGGCCACGGGCACCTCGATGATGGCCGACGACCGCGCCATCGTGGACGAGGCGTACGCGGGCGATATCGTGGGCCTGTTCGACCCGGGCATCTTTAGCATCGGCGATACCGTGTGTTCCGGCAAGCGCCACGTGCAGTACCCGCAGATCCCGACGTTCGCGCCCGAGATGTTCGCCCGCATCACGCAGGTCGATACGCTCAAGCGCAAGCAGTTCGTGAAGGGTATGGAAGAGCTTGCCCAGGAGGGCGCCATCCAGATCTTCCGCGAGCTGGGCGCCGGCATGGAGAGCGTTATCGTCGGCGTGGTCGGCGTGCTGCAGTTCGAGGTGCTCGAGCGCCGTCTGAAGGCCGAGTATCGCGTTGAGGTCCGTCGCCAGCCGTTGCCCTATACCGATATCCGCTGGATCCAGAACGACCCCGACACCATCGATATTCCGAGCCTTTCGCTCACGCGCGATACCCTGCGCGTCGAGGACATGCGCGGCGGCAAGCTGCTGCTGTTCACGAGCCCGTGGAACGTGGATTGGGCGACCGACCACAACCCCGACCTGATCCTGTCGGAGTTTGGCAACGTAACGTTTTAGCGCATCGGCGCGGTAGCCTTGCGGGGCTGCCGCGCCCTTTGCTTGCCTGCCGCCGGCGGAGCGGCTATCATACCCACCGTCGCCTCAAGACCGGGGCGGCCGAGCAGTTCGGTTCCGATATCCTGCTCGTTAAACCTAAAACCAAAGGAGTACATAATGATCAAGAAGGTCATGGAGGACTACAAAGTCCTGTTGCGGAGCATTCCCGCGGCAACGGTTTCGCTGTTTATCGTGAGCGTCATCATGATGAACCTGCTGGCCAACAAAGAGCTTATCAGCCTGCCGTATCTGGCGCTCGACTGCGGCTTTGTGGTGAGCTGGGTCTCGTTTTTGTGCCAGGACATGATCTGCAAGCGCTTTGGCGCCAAGGCATCCATCAAAATCTCTATCCTCGCACTGCTGGTTAATCTTGCCGTGAGCCTGTGCTTTTGGCTGTGCTCGCTCACGCCCGGCATGTGGGGCGCCTACTACGACACGGGCATGATCGAGGTCAACACTGCCCTCAACGCCACGATCGGCGGCACCTGGTACGTGGTGTTTGGCTCGTCGTTGGCCATGCTCACCTCTGCCGTGGTCAACTCCACGCTCAACCAGTCGCTCGGCCGCATGCTCAAAAAGAATAACTTTGCGAGCTTTGCCTTCCGCTCCTATGTGTCCACGGGCATCGGTCAGTTTATCGACAACTTGGTCTTCGCCATTGTGGTGAGTCATACGTTCTTTGGCTGGACGTGGGTGCAGGTGCTTATGTGCTCGCTGACCGGCGCTATTGCCGAGCTGCTGTGCGAGGTCTTCCTGAGCCCCGTGGGCTACAAGGTCGTGCGCAGTTGGGAGCGCGAGAACGTGGGTGCCGAGTATCTCGAGCGTCATGCGACTGCCTAAGGAGCCAATATGCAGGTGTTGATCACGGGCGCTTCGGGCGGCATCGGGGCCGCGTGCGTGCAGCGCTTTTTGGACGAGGGCCACGAGGTGGTGGGTTTCGACCTACTGCCCGCCACGGTCGAGCACGAGCGCTACCGCCATCTGATCGTGGACGTCCGCGAGCCGAACACGTTTCCGGAAGATCTGGAGCCCCAGGTGATCGTGAACGTTGCCGGCACACAGGATTCGGCCGACGATATTGCCGCTAACCTGACGGGCACCATCAACGTGACCGAGCGGTATGCCTTTGTGGGGGAGGGCCTTGCCGCCAAGCCGGCGCCGGCAATCCAGTCTGTGGTCAACGTGGGCTCGGCGAGTGGTCACACGGGGTCGGAGTTTCCTGCCTATGCGGCCAGCAAGGGCGGCATTATCGCCTACACCAAGAACCTTGCGAACCGCCTGGCGCCGCAGGCCATCGCCAACAGCGTGGACCCGGGCGGCGTCATCACGCCGCTCAACCGTTGCGTGATGGAAGACGAGCATCTGTGGGCCCAGATTATGGAGCTCACGCCGCTCAAGCGCTGGGCCACGGCGCAAGAAATCGCCGAGTGGATCTACTTTGTGGGCGTGACCAACCGGTTTATGACCGGGCAGAGTCTGCTCATCGATGGCGGCGAGGCCGGCCGCACGCAGTTTGTTTGGCCTGAGTAGCAGACGCGCCCGATGGCAAAAGCCGTCGGGCGCGTTTTTGTTTGGAACTCCCTGCGCTTAGTCGAGGCAACCCCAATTGATGGGGGTCGAGCCGTTTTGCTCGAGCAGATGGTTGGCGGCCGAGAAGGGGCGCGAGCCCATATAGGCGGGAAGCTCTGCCGTTGCCCGGTTGGCCGAAAGCGGCGAGGGGTGCGTGGATGCCAGGCAGAACTTGCCAGTCGCCTCGCCCGCACCAGTTGCGGCGAGCTTGCCTTCGACCATCTGCTGGGCAAAGCGTCCCCAGGCCAAAAAGACCATGGGCTGCGGCAGTAGGCAACAGCGCTCGATGATGTAGTCGGTCAGGGTGCTCCAGCCCAGCTTGGCGTGAGAGTTGGCGGCGTGCTCGCGCACGGTGAGCGTGGTGTTTAGGAGAAGGACGCCCTGCTGCGCCCATGGTGTTAGGTCGCCCGTGGCGGGAATGGGGCAGCCAAGGTCGGCGTTGAGCTCCTTATAGATGTTGCGCAGGCTGGGCGGCAGCCTGGTCTGCGTCGCGGGAACCGAGAATGACAGTCCCATGGCTTGGTTGGGCCCGTGATAGGGATCCTGGCCCAAGATAACGACCTTGACTTGGTCGGCCGGCGTGTAGGCGAGGGCATTGAGAATGTCGTCTTGTGCCGGATAGATGGTCTGCTCGGCACGCAAAAGGGCGATGCGCTCGAGCAGCTGGTCCGTGGTGTCACGCACCGGCTGCGGCGCATCGCCCAACCAAGTTGCTATGTTGCGGTCGCGAGTTGCGGTGTCCATGGGGCTCCTTATACGTAGATGCTTTGCTGGCATCTATTGTAAGGGCGGCCGGAGGCCTTTACGCTGCGACTGCGCGAGGAGTGGGGATTAGGAGGCGTGCTCGGGCGCTCCGGCCATACGAGCGTGGCTGCGGGCGCGAAGATGCGGAAGCTCGACCGTTGCCACCATGACGCCGGAGAGAATGAGGGCGGCACCAAAGAAGGCGATGGGGCTCAGGACCTCGCCAACCAGGAAGAACGAGAAGACGGCGGAGCAAACCGGCTCGAGCGAGAAGGCAAAACCGGTGGTCTCGGCGGGCACGTGAGGCTGCACGAGCGTCTGCGTAATGAAGCCGTAGGCAGAGCAGATGAGTGCGAGTGCAACGACGACGATAACCTCGTTAGGCGTGCTGGGAAGCGTGAAGCCGCCAAAAGTGAACGCGGCGATGCCCGAGAACAGGCCACCGAAGCCCAGCTGCCAAACACCCAGGGACAGCGGGTCGACTTCTTCGACAAAACGCTTGGCGACGATGATATGGCCGGCATAGACAAAGGCGGAGAGCAGCATAATGAGCGCGCCGGGGTTGAGGCTGGTAAAGTCGGCGCCCGAGAGCAGCAACATGCCACAGGTGACGATGGCGGTGCCGACGAGTACCTTGCGCTCTGGGGCGCGATGCAGCAGGGCGGCGTTGGCAAATGGCACGATCACGACCGTCAGGCTCTGCAAAAAGCCGGCGGTTGAGGCGGACGTGAGGCTGGAGCCCAGGCACATGCAGGTGAGCTCGGTTGCCATGATGGCGCCGATAATGGCGGCGCGGACCATCAGGTCGCGGTTAATGTGGAAAGTGCGCTTGTGGAAGAGCAGCAGGCAGGCCGCGAAGGCGATGAGGCAGCGCAGCGCGACGATGCTCGTGGCGTTCATGCTATCCATGCCGATCTTCATGAGGGGATACGAAAAGCCCCATGCGACGGGAACGGAAAATGAGAGCGCGATTGCATTTTTGCGATCCATGGGACTCCTTTTGTTACAGAACGGTTTCGCAAAAAGGATTCTGCTCCCAGATATGGATGTAGTAAAGCGAATGTATCTTCAGTATGATTAAGTAAAACTAAAGCAGGTGCGAAAAGCGCTGGCAAAACGTTTTACGGCTGCATCGATGTGGAGGCAAGATGGCATCGCGGTATCAGATTGTTTGTATGGTGGTCGATCGCGGCAGCCTAAAGGGCGCAGCCGACGAACTGGGATATACGCAAAGTGCGGTGAGTCAGGCGGTCAAGGCACTCGAGCGCGAGCTGGGCACCACGCTCATCGAGCGCGGCAAGCAGGGTGTTTCGCTCACGCGTGACGGCAAGCAGTATCTGCCGTATCTGCGCCAGATCGTGACGGCCGAGGCCGAGCTCGAGGGCAAGCGCCAAGAGCTGCTGGGCCTGTCCTCGACCGATATTCGCATTGCGACGTTTACCAATGTGAGCCGAACGGTGCTTCCGCGTGTGATTCGCGACTTTGGAACGTTGCATCCGGGCGTACGCTTTACCCTCAAGCAAGGCGATTACACGCGCAACGCCCAGTGGGTACACGATGGCGTGGTGGATTTTTGCTTTACGGCGCGTGGATTTACCGCCGGGCTCCAGAAGCGCGTGGTCTATCACGACGAGCTGGTGGCACTGCTGCCGACGACGCATCCGTTGACGGCAAAGGAAAAGGTCACGCTTGCCGATTTGGCATCCGAGCCATTTGTTCTGCTGGATGAGGGCGAACAGAGCCTGGTGCTCGACGCGTTTGCCGCGCATGGGTTGTCACCGCATGTGACAAGCGAGGTCACCGACGACTACACCATCATGGCGATGGTGGAGGAGGGGCTGGGCGTGAGCATGCTCTACCGTCGTACCGTCGAGGGCATGCAGGCCGATATTTGCGTGCGTCCCATCGTGCATGCCCCTTCGCGCGACGTGGTGGCGGCCTGGCGCAGCTGGGACACCATGCCTATCGCCACCAGGCGCTTTATCGACTACATGAGCTCGCATATCGTCAACTAGCGATTGCGTGGCGCTCGGGGCTTCGCCTAACGCGCCCCTGCCTTGGCCTGGGCCAGGCGGTAGGTGCGCGCGGGGTGACAGAGCAGCACGGCTACGACCATAAAGAACGCCGTGGTGCCCAAGCTGATGGGGTAGACCATCATGATGTTCGCAAAGGTGCGGAAGTGCGGGAAGACGCAGAACACCCAATAGAAGCGGATGCCGCAGACGCAGATCATGGTGATGAGGGCGGGCATGAGCGAGATGCCAAAGCCGCGCAGGTAGCCGGACATGTTTTCGTAGAACATGCTAAAGGCGTATGCGGGGAAGATCGAGCACACGCGGATGTAGCCGATCGAGACGATATTGGGATCGCTGTTAAACAGCGATAGGATCTCGCGTCCCAGACCGACGATGATAACGATGGTGGCGAGCGCGACAATACCGCCTTCGACCAGACAGACCTTAAGCGTCTTGGTGCAGCGGTCGATCTGGCGGGCGCCGTGGTTTTGTCCCACAAAGGTGGTGCAAGCCTGGCTAAAGCTGTTGAGCAGGTTGTAGCACACGTACTCCAGGCTCATCGCAGCGCTGGATGCCGCCATGACTTCGGTGCCCAGGCTGTTGATGGCAGACTGGATGATGATGTTGGCGACGGCAAAGACGGCGCTCTGGATGCCGGCGGGCAGGCCAATCTTGACGATGCGCTTGAGGGCGACAGGGTCGATGGCGAGGTCGCGCGGGGTGACGCGAACGACGGAATCGGTCTTGAGCAGACGGATAAAGAGCGTGACGGCACTCGTCGTATAGGCGATGGCGGTGGCGATGGCGACACCCGCGACGCCCCAGTGGAGTACGGGGACAAAGATGAGGTCCAGACCAATGTTGAGGACGGTGGATACGGCAAGCGCCTGCAGCGGCATGCGGGTGATGCCGACGGAGCGGAAGATCGCGGCCTCAAAGTTGTAGAGCAAGATCGAGGGCATGCTGAGCAAAAAGACGCGCAGGTAGAGCGAGGCGAGGGGCATAGTCTCGGCGGGAACGTTGAGCGCGGCGAGCATGGGCTCGGCAAAGATCTCGCCCAGAGCGATGACGACAAAGCCCACGAGCGCCATTAAAATCGAGGTATGGACGGCGCGTTTGACCATGTTCTGATCGTTGCGGCCGATAGCATTGGCGATGACCACGTTGGAGCCAAGCGACATGCCGATAAACAGGTTGAGCATAAGACTGGTAAGCGGAACATTGGAGCCGACCGCCGCCATGGCGAGGGTTCCCTGGTCGCCCGAGAAGTTACCGATAATGACCGTGGCGATGAGGTTCGACAGCTGCTCCAAGATGCTCGTGGCGGCCACGGGGAAGGCGAACAGGGGAATATTGCGCCACAGCGAACCGGTGGTCATGTCAATGTGCTTAGATGCGGTATCAGCCATACGCTCTCAATCTCTAATATGCTTTTCCGTGCTTATTTGCGCAGATGATGATACTCCTAATCGGCTAGTCGTTGGGGACGTTCTTAAACGACTAGTCGTTCAAGAACGTCCCCCAATGACTAGGTGGGGAAGGCGTGCGACAATGGTGGGCGTTGTGTTGTTCGCGCTAAGGAGTTGCCATGTTGTTGTGTCCCGTTTGCCATGAGCCGTTGGTGGACGACGAGCGCGGTGCTGTGTGCGCGGGTGGACACCGGTTTGACCGTGCGCGCGAGGGCTATCTATATCTACTGCGCTCGTCCAAGAGCGGCGACTCTATGGGCGATCCCAAGTCGCAGGCACGCAGCCGCCGTGACTTTCTGAATTGCGGTTACTATGCGCCGTTGCGCGATGCGATGGTTGAGTTGGCGCGCAAGCAGGTGTCTGGGCGCGCCGCGTCTGTGAACGGCCCCATGACGCTGCTCGATATTTGCTGTGGCGAGGGCTACTACACCAGCGCCATGGGCGCGGTGCCGGGCGTGGATGCTTACGGTTTCGACCTGGGCAAAGAGATGGTGCGCTTGGCGGCCAAGCGCGGCGATGCGACCTACTTCGTGGCCAACATGAAGGACATCCCTGTGGCCGATGGCGCCTTCGATATGGTGACCGAGCTCTTCGCTCCCTTTAACGAGCGCGAGTTTGCCCGCGTGCTGGCGCCGGAGGGTTCGCTCTACACCGTGGTGCCGGGTGCCCGTCATCTGTTTGGGCTCAAGGAGGTGCTCTACGACACGCCGTACCTTAACGATGAGAAGCTGCCGAAGACCACCGAGCTCGAGTTAGTCGGAACGCAGCGGGTATCTGCGAATATTACGCTTCAGACCCAGGCCGATATCGAGGCGGTGTTCCAGATGACGCCGTACTACTATCGCACACGCCCTGCCGACAAAGAGCGCCTGGCAAATTTGGATACCCTTCAAACCGACATCGACTTCATCATCGCCGAGTACCGCCACAGCTAACAACCTGCCAAAAAGGGACAGGTTTATTTTGGTAGGTTTTATCTGGGCAAACGTAAAGGGCCGACCGCGGAGATGCGCGATCGGCCCTTTTTAGTTGCTTGGCTGCAGAGCTTATGAGAAGCGAGCGCTTACAGGCGGTCCTTGTTCTCGGCCTTAACGGCGTGCGCCTGCTGAACAAAGAACAGGTCGTACACCACGATGACAAAGGCGACGATATTGACGGAGCTGCCGCTGAGCGCGGGAAGCGTGAGCGCGGCCTGGAGGAGCGTGGCTGCCGCGGCGACGATGCCGAGCTTAAACGCGCCATCCACCTGCGAAGGCTTGTTGGCGCCCTTGATACCCGCAACACCTGCGGCAAGGTCGACAAGGCCCTTGGCGACCAGCACGACCGCGGCGAGCATGGCGTTCGACCCGTACGTGGAATCGAGGTTGCCGGTCGCGATGCCGGCGATTCCAATGACGAGACTGGCGATGCCCAGAACAAAATAAATCAGGGCAAGGATTTTGAGTGTCTTGCGAGCGGCGCTCATAGCTGGTCCTTTCGATGCGGGCGCGGAGAATCTGTCGCACCCAGGTTGCGGCACATATCGTGAAGCACATTGTAGTTCAACGGGGCGATGCATGCGTTTGAAAGCGTCTCTTGCCTATACGGTTCAACCTTTCAAAAAGGAAAGCTGGACGTAAGCCAAATCGATGGCAGCCCATGTGCGGCGCTGCGATGATGAGGCCGTAACAAGGAGCTGGTCTCAAGGAGGAGTCATGATGTACGGAGCAGGGCAAGTGCGTGAGCCGCGGTCGTTGGGAAGGCGCATGGGTGATTCTGTGATCGCTGCCGTGTGCACGGGATTGATGGCGGTGCTTTGCATTGCGATGCTGTGGACCATGTCGCATGTGGGACAATAGCGAACGGTTGGGTGCCGACACAAACGGCGCTCACGTGTTCGTTTTGCTTGCTAAGGAGTGCCCATGGGCGTCGTCGATCCCTTTTCTGTTGCTCGGGCCGCGGGGCTTGAGCTGATCGGGAAGTCCGAGGGTCTCACGCTCACCGACGGCACGATGGAGCTGTGTGCCGATTTTACACGCATGCTGCCGCGGCTCAAGCGGGGCCGTCTGCAGCAAGAGCTGTTGGTAAAGGCTGCGCGCACAAAAGGCATCGAGCAACCATGGGCGATTGATGCCACGGCGGGCTTTGGCGAGGATTCGCTGCTGCTGGCGGCCGCGGGCTTTACCGTCGATCTGTATGAGCAGGATTGCGTGATCGCGGCGCTCCTCAAGGATGCTTTGGATCGCGCGGCAGATGAACCGGCGCTTGCGACAGCCGTGGCGCGCATGCGCTTGCATGCGGGCGAGGACAGCATTGCCGGCCTTCGCCATACAGCTGAGTTGATCGGGCGGGGCGAGCTTGCCGCTCCCGATGCGGTGTACCTGGACCCCATGTTTCCCGAGCGCACCAAGAGCGCGGCGGTGAAAAAGAAGTTCCAGCTGCTGCATCACTTGGAGCAGCCGTGCGCCGATGAGGAGGCGCTGGTCCAGGCAGCGCTTGCGGTGCATCCGCGCAAAGTCGTTATCAAACGGCCGGTGAAGGGCCCGTTGCTCGCCGGCATAAAGCCGAGCTATCAACTTGCGGGCAAGGCCGTTCGTTACGATGTTTTGGTGCCGCCGCGCCCGTAGTTTGCGTGCGATGGCTGGCGCTCCGTCAGTGCCGTGCCGATGTGGCGCCTATTTCCAAGGGTGCGACGTTAGGTGCCATCCACCGCAGTATTCGCATTTGTAGCAGGCCAAACCACGCCGCCCGCGGTTTTCGCAGTCGGCCATAACTGCCTCGGCCTCGGCGCGTGTGTCGTAACGGTTTTTGCGTTCGCACGACTTGTAACGCCAGGCTTCATCGCGCTCGGCGTCCAGGGCGTCGCGGCGCTCGTCCTCGCGCGCAAACAGGTCGCTCATATCGCCGCCGGTAGCAGCGCCCAAAAACTCGCTTTTGGCCTTTGACCAGGCGGCTCGCTTTTTGCTTCCCATCTGCTTCGCGCCTCTCTCCAAACGCTGGTATCATTGCTCAACCAAAGTGATACCAATAAACGTGAGGTCGCCGCGTGATGATCAGAAAAACCCTCGATACTGACATTCCCGCCGTTATGGCCATCTATGACGCCGCCCGCGCCTTTATGCGCGCGCATGGCAACGCCACGCAGTGGCCCGAGGGCACGCCTTCGGCCGAGCAACTGGCTGCCGATATTGCCGCTGGTGGTAGTTACGTGTGTGAAGTCGACGGTCGCGTGGTTGCGACGTTTGCCTTTTTACCGGGTCCGGACGAGTGCTATGACGTAATTGAGGATGGTCAATGGCGTAGCGACACTCCGTACGCCGTGCTGCACCGTGTGGCGTCCGACGGCACCGTGCACGGTATCGCGGCTGCGATGTTTGCCTTTGCCAAGGAACGTATCGACCATCTGCGTATCGACACGCACCAAGACAACCTGCCTATGCAGGGCGCCATCGCCAAGGCCGGGTTTAAGCGCGCCGGTATCGTATATGTGTCGGACGGTACGCCGCGCGTCGCGTTTGATTGGCTGCGCGAGACATAAGAGCGGGGACGCGTATCAACAATTTGCACGAACGAAAATGGCCCCGGGTGGGGTCATTTTCGTTCGCTGCGCTGTTTTGCGAGCCGGCTTTCGCAAGGCGCGAACCTACGAAAATCGCCGCGCGGCAACGCGGGGCGATGAGCTCGGTCGGGGGATAGGGCCCGCTTCGCCCGCCGGCCCGTAAATTGTATCATCCAGTGTGGAGCGTGAGTGCCCGTTGCCGCGTGCGATGGGCTTGTAATAAGAGGAGAGCCATGTCGAAGCAAGCGGTCGTTGGAATCTTGGCGCATGTCGATGCCGGCAAGACCACGCTGGCCGAGGCCATGCTGTTCAACACGGGTCGCATTCGCAAGCGCGGCCGCGTGGACGATGGCGATTCGCATCTGGATACGAACGAGATCGAGCGCGAACGTGGCATCACGATTTTCTCGTCGCAAGCCGTGCTCGACCATGGCGATACCCACGTCATGCTCGTGGATGCGCCGGGGCATGTCGATTTTTCGGCCGAGGCGGAGCGCACATTGCGCGCGCTGGACTATGCGATTTTGGTTGTGGGTGCCAACGATGGCGTGCAAGGGCACACCGAAACCCTGTGGCGCCTGCTTGCGCGCTATGACATTCCGACATTCATCTATATCAACAAAATCGATTTGGAGAATCCCGGCCGCGATGTTTTGCTGGCACAGCTTGGGCAGCGTCTTTCCGAAGGCTGCCTGGATGCCAGCGAACTGTTGGCGGGCGGTGCCGTTCAGGAGGACGCTGCTGCGTTGGACGAGGCGGCGCTCGAGGAGTTTCTTGAAGCGGGTGAGCTTTCCGTCGCAACGCTGTCGCGCATGGTTGCCGAGCGCAAGCTCTTTCCCTGCTTTGCCGGCTCGGCGCTCAAGGACCGGGGCGTGGACGAGCTGCTGGATGGTATATGCGCGCTGATACGTGAACAGGCGTGGCTCCCAGAGTTTGCCGCGCGCGTCTATCGTGTCAGCCGCGGGGATCGCGGCGAGCGTTTGGCATGGGTTAAAGTGACCGGCGGCACGCTGCATGCCAAACAGATGATTAACGGACGTTCCGGTGCCGAGGCATGGGAGCAAAAGGTCGATCAGGTACGCATCTATAACGGGGAGAAGTATGAGCTTGCCCAAGAAGTTGCTGCTGGCGGTATTTGCGCCGTGACGGGTCTTGCGCACGTTCGCCCGGGGGACGCCCTGGGCGCGGAGCCCGCGGGCGATGCGCCTGTCATTGCGCCGGTCCTCATCTATACGGTGCTTCCGGGCGAACACGATGTCCATACGGTGTTCAAAGCATTGACTGAGTTGGCGGACGAAGATCCCATGCTCGGCGTAAGCTGGAATACGCATCTTGAGCAGATTCATTTGCAGTTGATGGGCGCCGTGCAACTCGAGGTCGTGCAGCGGGTGCTGGCCGATCGCTTTGGCCTTTCGATTGATTTTGAGTCTGGCGGCATTCTCTATAAGGAGACTATTTCGCAGCCGGTCGAGGGCGTGGGCCACTTTGAGCCGTTGCGCCACTATGCCGAGGTGCATCTGCGTCTGGAGCCGTTGCCGGCGGGCTCGGGCGTGCAGTTTGGCACCGTGACCTCGACTGACGAGCTCGACCTTAACTGGCAGCGTCTGGCGCTCACCAACGCCATGGAGCGCGACCACCTGGGCGTGCTGACCGGCTCGCCCATCACCGATGTGCGTATTACGCTCACGGGCGGCCGTGCGCATGCCAAACACACTGAGGGCGGCGATTTTCGCCAGGCCACGTACCGCGCGATTCGCCAGGGGCTCATGCAGGCGCGTGAGGCGGATGTTGCGGTGCTGCTGGAGCCGTGGTATCGCTTTGAGCTCGAGGTGCCGGGGGAGTGCGTGGGCCGGGCACTCTCGGATGCCACGCGCATGGGCGCCGAGTACGAGCCGCCGACGATGGCGGGAGACCGGGCAAAGCTTGTGGGTCGCGTGCCGGCATCCGAGGTGCAGGATTACGCGCTGGAGGTGGCCGCCTACACGAGCGGTCGCGGGCATCTGTACCTGGAGTTCGCCGGTTATGCGGCTTGCCATGATGCCGAGCGCGTCATCGAGACGGCCGCCTATGAGCCCGAGGCCGATCTGCCCAACACGCCCGATTCGGTCTTTTGCTCTCACGGCGCCGGTTACACGGTCAAATGGTACGACGTACCCGCCGCGGCGCACGTAAAGGTCGATCCCGCCACCTTCCGCCCCTGGCGAGCAGCAGACGCCGAGTTTTTCGACCACATGTGACAAAGGGACAGTTTCTTTGTCACCTGCTATTGGTGTAACTCGGTACAAGTTGGTATAACTATTACCAGGGTTTGCCAATCCGAGGAGACCGACATGAATCCAAATCCCTTTAAGCCCACTGCCGGCAAGCGGCCTCCGATACTCATTGGTCGCGAGTCGGTCATCGAAGATTTTGCGGAAGGGCTCGATAACGGCGCCGGAGCGCCGGGTAGGCTCATGCTCATTACGGGAAACCGCGGCTGCGGCAAGACGGTTCTCCTGCGGGAGCTGCAACGTCTAGCCAATGAGCGCGGATGGGCGGTTGTCTCCGATTCCGCTTCGCTTGGCTTATGCGACCGCCTGGCCGACGCGCTTTGCTCGAATAAACCCGTTGTGAAGTCGTTGGGGTTCGGTCCGTCGTTTGGCCGGATGTCGGTCGAGGCGGCGCGGGCAAAGGGCGAAACGTTGCGAGGACTGGTCAACGAGCGCCTCAAGAAGCTCGGTCCAGGCAAGGGCATACTGTTTGCGATTGACGAGGCGCAATCGGCGTCTATCGAGGAACTGGCGGCTCTTGCTGTTCTCTATCAGCAGGTGCTCGGAGACCAGGATGCCACGGGCTTGCCCGATAGCGACCAGCGCGGTCTTGCGCTGGTGTTCGCTGGCTTACCCAGCATGGTTGACGATCTGCTCGAAGAGCCGAGCGTAACGTTTTTGCGGCGTGCTCAGCAGCGTACGCTGGGGGCGATATCTTTGCCCAAGGTGCGCGATTCATATATCCAGACGGTCAAAGATGCTGGCCTTTACGTTGACGCGGAGACAGCGGACCTTGCGGCACACAAGAGCATGGGGCATCCCTATATGGTTCAGCTGGTGGGATATTACATGTGGCGCTCTGCTGTCCGACGCAACTTGCAGGTCATTGAAAGGTGCGATGTCGAGGATGGCCATGCGGATGCCGTCTCCGAGTTCTACGAAGCGGTCGACGCGCCCCTGTATTATGGATTGCGCAGTCCACAACGCCTCTTTGTCGAGGCCATGGCGGTTGACGAGGGTAAACCGACGCGTATGGCGGATATCATTGAGCGCTGCGACCGTACTCAGAGTTGGGCGAGCAAATATCGCGCAAGCCTGATTCGCGAGCGCGTCATCGAGGCTGCCGGATACGGCCTCGTCCGGTTTACCGTGCCCATGCTGGGCGAGTACATCCGCGAACGCGTTTTATGGCACGAGTGATGTGAAAAGGGACGGTCCCTTTGTCACATCGATAGATGTGAGGTCAAAACATGGTGATTCAAACTGAGCGATTGACGCTTCGTCCGTGGCGTGAGACGGATGCGGCGATCCTGTTTACATATGCGAGCGACCCGGACGTGGGACCGGCTGCGGGCTGGCCGCCCCATCGAAGCATTGAGGAGAGCAGGGAGATCATTCGGACAGTTTTTGCGGCACCCCATACCTTTGCCGTTTGCCTGGCTGCGACGGATGAGCCCGTGGGTAGCATCGGTCTCATGCCGTCTCGCTGCGAGTCAAACCGTCGAGATGACGGTCTCGAACTCGAAGTGGGCTATTGGATCGCCAAGCCATTCTGGGGCCGAGGCTTTGCTCCCGAAGCGGTACGAGCCATGCAGCGCTATGCGTTCGAAACGCTTGGCTGCAAGGCGCTTTGGTGCGGATACTACGAGGGCAATAACAAGTCATTACGCGTTCAGCAAAAGTGCGGGTTCGCGCCGCATCACGTTGAGCGCGACGTGCCCTGCGAGCTTATGGGCGATGTACGTACCGAGTACTTTACGTATTTGACCCGCGAAGACTGGCGCGGGCGGGCAGAAGGGGAGTGATGACGGTGTCGCAACAACCAAGTGCTATCGAGGTGCGTGGCGCACGTGTCCATAACCTCAAGGACATCGATATTGATATCCCGCTGGGAAGGCTCGTGGGTATTGCCGGCGTGTCGGGCTCGGGCAAGAGTTCGCTGGCACTCGGGGTTCTTTATGCCGAGGGCTCGCGCCGCTATCTGGAGGCGCTCAGCACCTATACCCGCCGTCGTCTGACGCAGGCCGAGCACGCCCAGGTGGACGAGGTACTGCACGTACCGGCAGCGCTCGCATTGCATCAGCGCCCGAGCGTGCCGGGCGTGCGCTCGACCTTTGGTACCATGACCGAGCTCAACAATAGCCTGCGTCTACTCTTTAGCCGTTGCGCCCATCACGTGTGCCCGCATTGCGGGGCGCGTGTGGAGCCGAGCCTTAACGTGGCTGCGGGCCTGTCGCTCACGTGTCCGACATGCGGCCGCGAGTTCTACGCGCCGAGTGCCGAGGATTTGGCTTTCAATAGCGGCGGTGCGTGCCCTACCTGCGGCGGCACCGGTGTCATGCGCGAGGTAGACGAGGCGAGCCTGGTGCCCGACGAGTCAAAGACCATCAACGAGGGTGCGGTGCTTCCCTGGGGCACGCTCATGTGGGACCTGATGAAGCAGGTGGCCGGCGAGATGGGCGTGCGCACCGACGTGCCGTTTAACCAGCTCACGCCTCAAGAGCGCGACATCGTGTTTCACGGCCCGGCGGTTAAGAAGCACATTCTCTACGTTCCCAAAAACGGCGAGGGCGCCACGCCGCTCGACTTTACCTATTACAACGCCGTCTATACCGTTGAGAATGCGCTCGCCAAGGTTAAGGACGATAAGGGGCTTAAGCGTGTGGCTCGCTTTTTGCGCGAGGGACCATGCCGTGACTGCGCCGGCACGCGTCTCTCCGAGGCCGCGCGCCGGCCCCAGGTGCGCGGTATCAATCTGGCGCAGGCCGCGGCCATGACGCTGGGCGAGGCGATTGAGTGGATGCGCGGGGTGCCTACGTCCTTGCCGGCCGAGATGCAGCCCATGGCAGCGGATATCTGCGATTCGTTTTTGAGCACGGCTCGTCGTCTGGTCGACCTGGGTCTCGATTACCTTTCGCTCGATCGCGCCGGTGCCACGCTCTCCACGGGTGAGCGCCAGCGTGTGCAGCTCGCCCGTGTGGTGCGCAACCGGTCGACGGGTGTGCTTTATGTGCTGGACGAGCCCTCAATTGGCTTGCATCCTGCCAATGTCGACGGCTTGGTGGGCGTAATGCGCGATCTGGTGGATGACGGCAACACCGTGGTTGTTGTCGACCACGATACACGTGTGCTGGTGGAGGCTGATTATCTGGTCGAGATGGGCCCCGTTGCCGGAGCAGGCGGCGGCAACGTAATCGCCGCTGGTACGGTAGACGAGGTCGAGCAATCGCAGGGCAGCCGCATCGCCCCGTTTTTGCGCGCAGAATCCAAGCGCTTGCGTCCGCAGGTGGCTGACGACGAGATGTTCGACCAGGGCCATATCCGCATGGCGACCGATACCATCCATGCCGTCAAGCCACTCGAAGTCGATATCCCGCGCGGCCGTCTCGTCGCGGTGACGGGCGTTTCGGGTTCGGGCAAGACGACGTTGGTGCTCGAGACGCTCATCCCGGCGCTTAAGGCGCAGGCAGCCGGCGAGCGCCTGCCGGGGCACGTGCGTTGGGTCGATGCCGAGGGCATTGCACGTGCCAACCTGATTGACGCCACGCCCATCGGTGCCAATGTTCGCTCGACGGTAGCGACCTATGCCGACATCCATGATGAGCTGCGCCGCGCCTTCGCCCGTACGCCCGAGGCCAAGGCAGCCGGCTACAAGGCGGGTGCCTTTAGCTATAACACCGGCGCCTTGCGCTGCCCTACGTGCGACGGCACGGGCTCGATATCGCTCGACGTGCAGTTTTTGCCCGATGTCGAGATCGTCTGCCCGGCATGCCGTGGTTCGCGCTACGCCGAGGCCGCCTCGCATATCCATCGCGAGGGCAAGGACGGGAGCTTGCTTACGTTGCCGCAGCTCATGGACATGAGTGTGGACGAGGCCCTCGACGCCACGGTGGGACTCAAGAAGGTTCAGGCGCGCTTGCAGACCTTGCACGACCTGGGCTTGGGCTATCTCACGCTCGGTGAGCCCACGCCGGCGCTTTCGGGCGGTGAGGCACAGCGTCTTAAGCTCGCGAGCGAGATGGGCCGCGTGCAGGACGATGCCGTATTCGTATTCGACGAGCCCACGATCGGCCTGCATCCGCTCGATGTTCAGGTGTTGCTGAATGTGTTCGACGGCCTTGTTGTCAAGGGCGCCACGGTTATCGTGATCGAACACGATCTCGACCTTATCCGTAACGCCGATTACGTGATCGACATGGGCCCGGGCGGTGGCGATGCGGGCGGGCAAATCGTCTGCGCCGGCACGCCAGGCGACATTGCAGCCTGCTCCGCAAGCATCACCGGCCGCTACTTATAGGCAACGTGGCAAAGGGACTGTCCCTTTGCCACGTTGCCTATTTCGCGCATTGAGCCGCAAGATAGTCGCGGAAGAATGGCAATTCAAAAGCGACGATTCCGCGCCCGCGTTCTCCAATGATGCCGGCATCTATCATGCGGCGTCGGTAGCGGGAGACCTGCTGCGGCGAACGCTTAAGGCGCTCGACAAGGTCAGCAGTGGTGGACTCTTCCTCGTCATCGAGCATGGCGATGAGGAATCGCTTGTCCTCTGCAGTGAGTTCCCGATAGGTTGCCGCGAGGATTCGGTCGTCCATCTCGTCGCGCGCGATTTTGATTCCCAGGTCAAAGTCGCGTGACGAGATTTCCTTCGAATCGCTTGTGAGATCCCAGGCACGGTAGCCTACGAGTTGCAATAGGAAGGGAAAACCAGAGATCGAGCGAACGGCTCTATCGATTCCCTCAGCATCTGCCAGGCGATCGTTTTCCTGGATTGTGCGAATCAAGGCCTCGCGTACGTCATAGTCGGCAATGCGACCCAGATGATATTGTTGGGCGCGGCGAAGGAACGAGACCGTCTTGTGGTTCAGCAGCGTCGATACGTTGTTGGGAAGTCCCGCCATGAGTAGGGCGACGCGTTTCCCATCGGTCACAAAGTGCTGATACGTCGCTGCGAGCTGAATCATTTCGTTGAGTGTCGGGTCCACCTCGTCAACCGTGACGAGCAGACCGGTGCCAGCCTCGTTGAGCTGGTCTATGATGTCGTTCATACGATAACGCCAGGTTGAGGCATTGTGAACGCGATTGACCTCGATGCTGCCGAGCGGTGCAATTCCGAGACCGGTGACTTCGAAGTGGTTGGACGAGTCGATGAGATGGGCTGCGGCACGTTTCGCCCCGAACTCGATTTCCTCAAGCATTCCCGGGAGCGCGGTCGTCTTTACGGCTATCCAGCCGTGGGATTCCGCCCTTGTCGCGAGCGACGACATGAGAGCGGTTTTGCCGGTTCCACGCGCGCCTGAGAAGATCGAGGTCAATTCTGGGCGCCTGCGCTGGCTCAAGAAGGCACGGTCCAAATCCCGAATAATCTGTTGTCTGCCAGCGAGATGGGCAGGAACCTCACCAAAACTGGGGGTAAACGGGTTCTCGAGATATTTCACAAAGCTCTCCTTTCGCACCGTCGTTTAACTTCATTTTACTTTAGTTAATTCTGATTAAAAGTGAGGGCTCTTTATCTAGAGCATCAATTAGGCGTGTGCGCCATCGGCGCGGCGCTTGAATGTGACAAAGGGACAGTTCCTTTGTCACATTCCCGGAAAGCCTGTTTGGCGCAGGGCTTCGTAGAGGACGATGGCGGCGCTGTTGGAGAGGTTGAGTGCGCTGATGCGGTAGTCGTCCGGATTGACGAAGTTGCCGCAGATGTCCTGCCGAAGGATGGCTTCGTGGCCGTCCTCGGTATGCCCGAGCGATTCCTCGTGGGCTTCCCAGGCCTCGGCGTTATCGAGCGAGTCGCAATCGCGCAGCATAGGGATGCGCTCGCAGCGCTCGGGCGCCGCGGCGAGCAGCGGCTCGGGAATGCCCGAGCTCTCGCTGCCAAAGACCAAGTAGTCGCCGTCGCGGTAGGTGCTCTGCGCATAGGTGCGGCGTGCCTTTTTGGTCAGCAGATGCAGGCGTTCGTCGGCAGGGGAGAGGCCATTGCGCGCAAGGAAATCCTCCCAGCTGGCATAGGTGGTCACGTCCAAGTTTTGCCAGTAGCCCAGGCCGGCGCGACGTACCGTTTTGTCGTCGAGCGAGAAGCCCAGCGGCTCCACCAGATGCAGGCGGGCGCCGGTGACCACGCAGGTGCGGCCGATATTGCCCGTATTGGCCGGAATCTCGGGCGCATACAGCACAATGTTGAACATGAATCTCCTTGGCTCAGAACGAAAAACCACCACGAAGGGGACAGGCACCTTCGTGGTGGTTTGGCGGTTACGTAGCGGAAAAATGTCCGCTTGGATAAACCTAGGCGCGGTGCCAGTCGGTCAGGCAGGCATCGAGGGAGGCGATGAGCGCATCCTTGTCCATGTGACGGCCGATGATGCACAGGCTCGTCATGCGGTCGCCCGTCTCGTCGTCCCAAATCTGCATGATCTCGGGGTTCTCGTTGATGATCTTCTGCTTCTCGCCCTCGGGCGCCGAGTCGACAAACAGGCCGTTCTCCATCAGGCGCATCTGGTGGCCGGCCTGCTCGAACATGTAGCACATGTCCGGATCGCCGGTCTGCCACAGCGGGCCCTTGACGCGAATGACCTCGTCGGGCCACTCCTGCTCAACAAAATCGGTGAACTTTTGCAGGTCAAACGGCTTGCGGCGCGAGTACACAAAGGTCTCGATGTCGTACTCGAGCACCTCGGGGTCGTCGTGCTCCTCGGGATGCTCCATGGCCTCGATCCAGGCGGCGGAGTTGTAGGCGCGCATAAAGTCGAAGCGGTCGGTGTCGAGCAGCTCTTCCATGGGGACCTCGCCGTTTTGAGCCTCGACAATCACGGCGTCCTTCTGCAGGCTGCGCACGATGGCCTTGAGCTCGGCGATCTGCTCAGGCGTCACGGTATCGGTCTTGTTGAGGATCAGCGTGGAGCAGAACTCGATCTGCTGGATGAGCAGGCTTTCGATGTCGTCCTCGTCGATATCCTCGGCCAGCAGGTCGCGACCGCCGTTGAACTCGTCGTACATGCGGGCGCAGTCGACCACGGCCACGATGTTGTCAAGCGCGAGCTTGGGCTCGCCGCCCGCCTTGGCCTCGTCGCAGAAGCTCGAGATGGTGTAGGCGATGGGGATAGGCTCGCAAATACCCGATGCCTCGATGATGATGTAGTCGAAGTTGCCCGAATCGGCGATGCCCTGCAGCTGGTTGGCCAGGTCGTCCGAAAGCGTGCAGCAGATGCAGCCGTTTGTGAGCGGGATGAGGTCGTCGGTCTCGGAAAGGCCGCCGTCGGCGATAAGGCTGGCGTCGACATTGATCTCGCCGATATCGTTGACGATCACGGCGGCGCGGATGCCGCCGTCGTTAGCGAGAATGTGGTTGAGCAGCGTGGTCTTGCCGGCACCGAGGTATCCGGTAAGCATGATGATCTTCACGGGTTTGTTGGGCATGTGCCCTCCTTTGTTAGACATGGCTTACAGTTGAATCTTATGCCAAACGCCTGCTCTTATACCCACGCGCCGGCAAATAACACAAGCTACTCCCAGGCTCCCCATACATCGGGGCAATAACCGACGGTGGCCTTTTTGCCGTTGCGCACGATGGGTTCGGCCAAGACCTGCTGGTTCTCGAGCAGCTTGTCGAAGCGCTGACTGGGGGTAAGGTGCTGGATGAGCGCGAGCGTTTCCTCGTCCTTGGCTTTGGGGTTGAGCAGCTTGTCGATGCCGCCGACCGCTTGCATCACGCTCGTGAGCTCGCCCTTGCTCATCTCCTTTTCCTTAAGGTCGATAAACTGCACCTTAATGCGGCGCTCCTTAAAATAGCGCTGGGCCTTTTTGGTGTCGAACGACTTCTTGGTGCCAAAAATCTGAATCATTTTGTTCCGCCGTTCTACCTGATAAAGTTGGTGCGCTCGCGATCGGCTTCGGGGGCTTCGATGCCGGCGGCCTGTCCAGCTTCGATGCAGCGCAGGAGCCAGGCCATGTTCTTGCCGATGTTGCGCATGGTGGCCAGGCCCTCGGCATCCTGGGCGGCCTCGCCCGGCATGGCACCAAAGACGTTGTTCCAGTACGTGGAGGCAACCACGGGCATCTGGTTGATGGTGAAGTACTTGTTGAGTACGTCGAAGGTCGTCGACGTGCCGCCGCGACGGGCGACGGCGATGGCAGCGCCCGGCTTGTGCGCAAAGGCCTTGCTGCCGGCATAGAAGGCGCGATCGAGGGCCGAAAGAATGCGGCCGCTGGGGTGCGCGTAGTAGACAGGCGAGCCAAAGACAAAGCCGTCGGCCTGCTCGGCGGCAGCGATGAGCTCGTTCACCACGTCGTCGTCAAAGGTGCAACGACCGCCAAGCTTGCCGCACTGGCCGCAACCGATACAATCGCGAATGGGCTTGGCGCCCAGCTGAAACACCTCGGTATCAATGCCTTCTGCATTAAGTTGCTCTACGACCTCGGCGAGTGCGCGGGCGGTGTTGCCGTTTGCCTTGGGGCTGCCATTGACTAAAAGAACCTTCATCACAAACTCCCTCTGCTTTTGGTGACTTCTGCAGAGGATTATCGCACGATGGGGGAGGCGGCGCGGGCGCGGCGCTAATCCAGTTTGGTACCTGGCACCTGCACGGCTTTCCCGAGCAACGCTTTGAGCTCGTTCAAAATGGAAACGGGCTGACGGTCGACGCCGTCCAGATGAAGCGTGGCCACGCGAATGGGCGGCTGATATTCAAGCGAGCCGATGAGCACAGGAGAACCCAGGAACCGTTCGATGTCGCTTGCGATCTCGTCGATTGCCTCGGGGCCGAGTTCATCGAAGAGTGCCACGAACATCGGCCCCGTCGAGCGGAACAGGCGGCCCTTGCCGCGCGAACAATCCATGAGGCAGGCGGCGCTTTCGGCGAGCACGCGGTCGCCTGCATCGAATCCAAAGCGGGCATTGACCTCGGCGATATCGTCGACCTTAATGGCAATAAAGCCTGCCTCGCGCGCCACGCGGCGCATCTCTCCAATAGCGTTGACCAGCGCGTGGACATCGCCCAGGCCCGTTACCGAGTCGGTCGTATCTGCTAGGCTTCGGTTGATGATAATGCCCACATACATGCTGGGCTCGGTATCGGTGCCGTCCAAGCGGTAGCCCGTGCAGTCGCAAAGCACGTATTTTCCGGTGGCATCCATTACGCGATACTGCATGTAGTGGAAGTGCCATGTGCCGTTTATCACCATGTCGAGCTCGGCGCGTACGTTGTCGCGGTCCTCGGGATGAACGCGGGCGAGCCACATGTCGAGTGAGTTAAAAGGGTGCTGGGAAGGCAGGTCAAAATCGCGCACGGCGTTAACCGACCATTGCGATTCTCCAGTATCGAGGTTAAGGATGAACGGATAGCGCGTCTCGGAGCTCATGGAGATCGCTTGGAACACCCGGTCGTTGCAGGGAAGCTGATCGACGATTGGGCGTTGTGGCGCGTCATTGTTTTCCGGTTGCTGTACACGATGCATAAGCTTATAGCGATACATCTTGCGATCGGCGTCCATCGTCATCTGGCGACGCGTGTCGCCGGCAAGTGGATCGACGCGCGAGCAGCCAAAGCTAAAGCTGGCGATCATGGGCGCCTTGCCATCTGAGCTCGCCTCGATCAGCCCGGCACGTACCTGCTCCAAGCGCTGCTCGAGTTCAGTCTCGTTTGCGGAGAGCGAGATAAGCACAAACTCGTCTCCACCGATACGGAACAGCATCTCATCATGCTCCATGGTTTCGGAGAGCGTGCGGCAGATGCTCAGAATATAGCGATTGCCTTCGGCGTGGCCAAACCTATCATTGCAATGCTTGAGATGGTCGATGTCAATATAGGCGCAGGTGAAGGGGTCGCCTTTGCGCCAGAGCTGCTCGACGTGACGGTCGAGTCCGCTGCGGTTGCCCAAGTTGGTGAGCGGATCGATATAGGCGTTGCGCTCAAGCAGCCGGCGCTCTTGTTGCAGGATGGCATGCGTCTTTTGCAGTTGCTCACCAACGGCGCGTAGCTCAGCAGGCAGCGCGGCAACATCGAGTTCGGCGGTCGAGATGCCATTCGCAAGTCGTTGGAGATAGGCAATAATCAATTGCTCACCCAGGCGATATGACTCGTTCATGATGGATAACCTCCTTGGGCGGAACAATGGTTTGTATCATATCCCCAATTCGGTTTGAATTGGGGATATAAGTCAGCTAATGGAGGCAAATTCCCCCTTCGGCGGTGGCGTTTTGCGCGCGAGCGTATCAGTTGTTATTGCCACCATCGAGCAATGCCTCAAAATCCTTCGCCGGCATGGGGCGGTAGTAGAGGAAGCCCTGAGCGTAGCGGGCGCCCATTTGTCGTAGCATGTTCGCCTGTTCATTTGTCTCGACGCCTTCGACCTCGACGGGCAGATGGAGCGACTGCGCCATTTCGAGCATCGATGAAATGATTTGCGTGCTGCGGCCTTGATCGCGATCGGTGGGTACAAAGGCGCGGTCGAGCTTGATGACGTCGACGTTGACGTTCTTGAGCATCGCGAGCGTGGACTGACCGGTGCCAAAATCGTCCATATAGGTCGAGAAGCCGAGGGTGTGCAGGTCGGCCGTCAGTTTGTCCACGGCCTCGGACTCTCCCGTATAAGCCGTCTCGGTGATCTCGATACGCATGAGCTCGGGCGGTAGGTTGTATTGGGCGGCGAGCGCCCCCATATGCTCGGCAACGTCGCAGGCAAGGATATCCACGCGCGACACATTAAGCGAAACCGGAACCACACGAAGCCCTCGATCGATGCGCTCGCGCAGCCACGAGGCGACACCCTGCCAAATGTACTTGTCGAGCGTCACCACAAAGCCGCTTTCCTCGAGTGCGGGGATAAACGTTGCGGGCGAAATGAGAGAGCCGTCCTTGTCAATCCAGCGGGTGAGTGCTTCGGCGCCAATAATCTCACCGGTTTCCATATCGACCTGGGGCTGCAAGTGGTAGGTAATACGACCATCTGAGAGCGCGTACTGGAATTCGGTCAGCGTGCGGTGGAACGCGACTTCGCGCTCGTACTCCGCGGGGCAGAAAATGGCAATGCGCTCCTTAAAGTCGTTTTTTGCGCGCCGATTGGTAAACATGGCCTTCGCCTGCGCATCGATGGTGATCTCCTCATTGGAGTCGATGGGGTAAACGCCCATGGACGGCCAAAAACCTACGCCGTCGTTGTGCTTGGCTACAGCCTCGCGCACGCGCGCATAGACACGGTGAACGAAATCGTGCTCAAAGGGTATGAGCAGACAAAAGTCGTCTTGTCCCCAGTATCCCGCGACACCCATGTCGGCGTTCTCGATATCCTTGAGCACCGTGCCCACATCGGCAAGCATACGGTCGCCTTCGGCCTGTCCATACCATTCGTTAAATAGGCGCATGTGGCCCATGTCGACGGTGGCGATACACCAAGCGCCGTCGCGCCTTGCCTTGATGAAGGCATTGGCACGGCGCATAAACTCGCTGGGGCGGTAGAGGCCTGTGAGCATGTCGAGGTGCTCGGCGACGGCGCCTTTGCGTTCCATCTCGGGTATGGGCAGACTGTCGTTGGGAACAAGTCCGCCGGCCGTGCGAAGGCGACGATCGAGTTCGCCCAAAACAGTCGATGCTTGGGAGTCCAGGCGTTCGTAAAAGGTCGGGACGACAAGACAGACGGGAGCAATGGTGTCGCCTGCGATTTGCACAGGAGCGAAAACGGCCTCTTTAAGGTGGCGGGTCAGTTGCTCGAATGCCTCGTGGTCCAGGTCATTGCTGAGCACGACGAACTGGACGCTACGTGAACGGTAGACCCTGCTCCTGCCGCGGGTGATCGACAGCATGCGGCCTGCGTATTCGGCGAGCATGTTGTCGACAGCCTCGGCTCCGTAGAGCTCGTTGAGCTTTGTCGTGCCACGAACGCGCACCGCTATAAGGCCCGTCTCGCAACGGTCGCAACGACAGGCGTCGATGGCATTGACCAACATGCGCTGGGTGCCGAGGCCTGTCGCGGCGTCGACGGTTTCGGCAAGTGAGTGGTTGACGAGCTCGCCGACATAGAGCGAGGGGACATTTTCGTCGCCGTCGATGCGAAACCCGCGAGCACGGCAGAGGACGTAGTCGCCGACGGCATTGCGCACACGATACTGCATGACGCGACGGTGCTTGGTGCCGTTATAGACCTGGTCGATGTCGTTGATGTAGGCCTCAAGGTCATCGGGATGCACGCGCGTTTTCCAGTAATCGCGACAGTTGTCTATGTGCTCCGAGGGAAGGCCAAGATCGCGCAAGGCGCCTTGCGACCAAAGGGTGCGATGTTTGTCCAAGTTCTCGATAAAGAAATAGCGGCCCTCGTTGAGCATCGAAAAGGCGTCGAAAATACGGTCGCTTATTTCGAAGTCGTCGGCGTGGACTTGCGTGATATTGCGTCGATCAAGGTGCATGGCATGACGTAGCTTGTAGTCGTACATGCGATGGTCGGCATCGAGCGTCATGCGATTGGGGGCTTCGCCCAGGGCGGGGTCGGCATACGACACTCCATAGCTAAACGAGCGGGGCATCTCGGAATCGTTGTTTTTGAGTAGGACCGTTCGGCAGTGTTCCAGACGTTCGGCGAGGTCGTCCTCGGTCGCAATCGTAGATAGGATGGCAAACTCGTCGCCGCCTATGCGAAACGCCGCTTCGTCCACTTTCATATACAGCTTGAGATAGAGGCTTACCTGCAAAATATAGCGGTTGCCCTCGTCATGGCCAAAGACGTCGTTGCAGTGCTTGAGATTGTCGATATCGATGAACGCCATGGTAACGGGGGCGTCCTGCTCCCAGAGCTCCTCGAGGGAACGGGCAAAGCCGCCACGGTTGCCAAGCCCGGTAAGCTGGTCGGTAAAGGCGGTCCTGATCAGATCCTCCTGACGCTCGAGAAGGTCACGGACGGTCTTTTCGAGCGTTTCGGTGTAATTGCTGACAGTATCCATGTTCTAAGCGGCTTTCTGAGGTCGGGGCGGATTGCGTCGGGCGAGCTCGTTGTGTACACGCGTCGTTGCTCAGCGCTTTGCATGTATCCAGGCCCCCGCCTTGCCGCGTTGTTGAGTTAATTTGCCGGCTAATGTTCGCTGTTGATAACAGCTGAGTAGTGTAAACAATAGTGCACAATTATATATGGGTGCACATGCTGTGGGCGGCTATTATTCGACAAGCGGTAGCGCGACGATGCGATGTTCGATAAAAATGCGACTGGGACGATATATGTTGACGGGTATACTTGTCCCGTTTTAAAACGCAGGAACGGAGATGGTCGCATGGCACAGTCAAATATGACGCGCACGGTGGGGCTGGCGCTCGAGGGAGGCGGCTACCGCGGTATGTATACGGCGGGCGTGCTCGACGTTTGGATGGAGCACGGTTTGACCTGCGACCATATGGTGGGCGTCTCGGCGGGCGCGGCATTTGGCTACAACTTTAAATCGCGCCAGATCGGCCGCGCCATTCGCTATAACAAGGCCTATTGCGCCGACAAGCGCTATGCGAGCGTGACCAGCTGGCTGCGAACCGGCGATATGTTCAATGCCGACTTTGCCTATCACGAGGTGCCTATCGAGCGCGATCCCATCGACTTGGAAGCATATCGCGCCTGCCCCATGCGATTTACGTGCGTGTGTACCGATATCGAGACGGGCAAGGCCGTCTATCACGACCTGCCCTATGGCGATGAGCGCGATATCGAGTGGATCCGGGCGTCGTCGGCAATTCCCGTGGCGACGCGTCCTGTCGCCATTGAGGGCCGCAAGTACCTGGATGGCGGCGTGGCCGATTCCATTCCCAGCGCTTGGCTGTTTGCGCAGGGGTATGACCGCAATATCGTGGTGCTCACGCAGCCGGCGGGCTTTGTGAAGCAGCCCAACAGCGTGATGCCCATGCTGCGGCGCGTGTTCCGTCACTACCCGGAGTTTGTCGCAGCGCTTGAGCATCGGCATGAGGTCTACAATGCCACG
The DNA here is from genome assembly GCA_036551635.1 of Collinsella sp. Lineage (GTDB taxonomy): Bacteria > Actinomycetota > Coriobacteriia > Coriobacteriales > Coriobacteriaceae > Collinsella. The sequence continues at coordinate 91,374 of JAXKEA010000030.1, read as the reverse complement.
CTCGATGACCTGGCACGTCGCGAGGCTGCCGGCGAAATCTTCGTGGTGCGGCCGAGCGAATCGGTGAAGGTGCCGTCGCTGTGCCGCGAACCGGATGAGCTCGAGCGCATCTACCAGGTCGGTCGCCGCGATGCGGAGGCGACTTTGCCGGCGTTGGAGGCCTACCTAGCGGGGTAGGGGTTGCATACGGAAAGCGCATCCCGGAATGGAGGTCCAAACTGGGATGCACTTTCCGCTCTAGAAGATATGAGACTGTGGATCAGCTGCTCGGCTTATGCCTATGCCTGCTGCCAGGTGTCGACGAGCTCCTTGGCTGCGGCGTGGGGGTCGTCGGCACTGCAGACCGCGCTCACCACAAAGAAGCCGTCGACGCCGGTGGCCTTGAGCTGCGGCAGGTCGGCCGTCTTGACGCCGCCGCCCACCACGATGGGCACGGGGCTTGCCGCGTGGAGTGCGGCCAGGTCCTCAAAGCTTTTGGTGATGATGGAGCCGTCGGCCGCGCGTCCGCAATCGCGCTTGGTCTCGGTCTCGTGGAGCGGGCCGATGCCCAGGTAGTCGACCAGACTCATGTCGGCGGTCTTGACGTATTCGAGCATCTCCTCGCAGCGGGCCGAAAGGCCCACGATGGCATCGGGGCCCAAAAGTTTGCGGCAGACCTCGACGGGAATATCGCTCTGGCCCACGTGCACGCCATCGACAGCGATGCCCTGCTCGCGCGCGGCGAGTACGCAGTCCAGACGGTCGTCGATTAACAGGGCGACCTGACCGGTCTTGCCGGCCTGTGCGATTGCCTGCGCGGCGTCGCCGGTCAGTGCGATGATCTCGCGGGCGCTTGCCACCTTGGAGCGCACCTGGATGCAGGTAAAGCCGGCATCGAGCGCCTGGGCCACCACATTGCCCACGGGACGTCCCAGCGTGTTTTCGGGGCCGAGTACGAGATAGGCCGAGATATCAAGGTTGTCGCGGATGCTCATCGTGCTTCCTCCTGCTTTTTGATCTGTGCTTCCATGCGCTCGAGTTTGCCGGTCATGGTGTCGGTAAATCCGGGTCGAATATCGGCCTTGAGCACGACTTCGGTGCGGATGCCCTTGCTCGCCAACACAAAGGTTGCGTCGCGCACGACCTGCATGACCTCGTCCCAGTCGCCCTCGATTTCGGTGAACATCGAGGTGGTGCGGTTGGGAAGGCCGCTCTCGCGAATGACGCGAACGACCTCGGCGACCTCGGCGGAGAGTTCATCGCCGGTGCCGCACGGGGCGATGGCCACGGCGACGAGCGTGTTCATGCCGGTATTGGTTGCGGGCTCGGACATGGCTTATGCCTCCTCGAGCTCGAGCTGGTTGTTGGCGATGTCTTGGGCGGTCGCGCGGTAGAGCTCGTCGATAAAGGCGACCTTAAAGCTTGCCGGGGCATCGGCGACAGCGGCGGCACGCGTGCCGGCAACGTTGTAGACCGCGGTGCCGCAGACGGCTGCCGTAAACGGATCGGTGACGCAGGCGTACACGGCCAGCACGCCGCCCTGCGAGCAGCCGCAGCCGGTGATCTTTGACATGAGCGGGCTGCCGCCGTGGGACTTGGCCACCGTCGTGCCGTCGGTGATCAGGTCGACTTCGCCCGAGACCACTACGGCGCCGCCGGTGTAACGGGCGAGCGCCACGGCGGCATCGCGGGCGGCGTCGACCGTGTCGGTGGTATCGACACCGCGCACGCGGCTCAGATCAGCCGCCTCGCCCTCAAGACCCCACAGGCCGGCGAGCGCGATGATCTCGGAGGCGTTGCCGCGCACGATGGCGGGCTTGTACTGCTTGAGCTCGTTTACCAGCTGGGTGCGCAGGCTGCCGATGCCCAGGCCCACCGGATCGAGCACCCAGGGCTTGCCGGCGTCGTGTGCCGCCTTGGCCGCGCGGGGAATCGTTTGCTCGTAAATGGGGAAGAGCGTGCCCATGTTGAGATAGATGGCGCCGCCGCCGGCAACGAGTGCCTCGCCCTCGTCGGGCAGATAGACCATGGCGGCCGATCCGCCCACGGCGAGCTGCGCGTTGGCGACAAAGTCGATCGTCACCGTGTTGGTGATGGAACCGGCCATCGGATTGGTAGCGCGAATCTCCTCCACGGCCTTGACCATATGTTGCTTAAGCTGTTCCGAATCAATCACTGCACATGCCTCCTTGGCATAGAAAAGGGGCGCTGTGCATAGACAGCGCCCCTGTAAAGGCGGCATGCTCCCTACGCCAGCATTAACTGACAGGTTCAAAGGATTGGGCCCATTGCCCTCTCAGCCTTGTGGTTTGCACCGCCGGCACTCCCGCATCGAATCTGTTGTTCCCTATACTAGCGCACCTGCCAAAAAGGGACAGGTTTATTTTGGCAGGTAACAACTGGGACTTTGCGTTTTCCCAGATGAAACCTGCCGAAATAAACCTGTCCCTTTTTGGCAGGTCGGTACAATAGATGGGATTAAGAATGACCGAGGGGACCTTATGATCAAACTTGTGCTGACCGATATGGACGATACACTGATTCCAGCCGGGCATGACGGCGCCAGCGACTACGCCATCGAGGGTATTCATGCCATGCAGGCGGCGGGTTTGCACTTTGGGCCGGTTTCGGGTCGTCAGCCGTCCGCGATGGGCTGGATGTTCCGCAATCGCTCCGAGTGCTTCTCGACCGGTGCGTTTTGCAACGGCCAGGTGATGTTTGTCGATGGCGAAGTAGTCGCTTCGCGCGCAATCGATAACGATGTCCTTATGCGCTTAGCCGATTATTTTGAACAGGAGACCGACGATACGTATTTGAAGGTCTACCGTCTGGGTGATGACTTTTGGAATAACGATGCCTATTGCGTGACAAGCGATCCCGAGCGTGTGCGTCGCGCCATGAAGTCAGGCGGCAACGCGTGGCTCAAGGGCGAAGAGGCTCCCTGTCGTCCTGTCGTTGACGATGCCCCGGTATACAAGGCGAATATCTGGAGTGCCCGTTCGCGCGAGGAGCTCGCCGAGCTGCGCGAGCGTGTTGCCGCTGAGGTGCCGGAGCTCTCACTCGTGTTTCCCAACAACCGCGTGCGCCTGTTCGACGTTCTTCCGACCGGCTGGGACAAGGGCTGCGCTGCGCTGGAGCTGGCGCGCGCTTTGGGCCTGACGCCCGACGAGGTGGCCGTATTTGGCGATTCCGATAACGATTTGCCCATGATCGATGCCGTTCCTAACTCCGTTGCAGTCGCCAATGCCAACGAGGCCGTCACGGCTGCCGCACGCTGGCATATTGGCGCTGCGGCAGATGATGCGGTTGCCGGGGCTCTGCATCAGATTGCCGCCTGCGCCGCGACGGGGGAGATGCCGTCGTTTATGAGCCAAATGGACACGGCGGGTTTTGACGTCACGAACGTCTAGGGAGAAAGCCATGAAGCTCCAGCAACTCAGATATGTCGTCAAAGTTGCCGAATGCGGCAGCATCACCGAGGCCTCGCGCCGGCTCTTTGTGTCGCAGCCTTCGATTACCGCGTCGATCCGCAATCTCGAAAACGAGATGGGTGTGCATATCTTTGAGCGCACCAACAAGGGTGTCATTGTGTCCGAGGAAGGCGAGACCTTCTTGGGGTACGCGCGCCAGGTGCTCGACCAGGCCGACCTGCTCGAGGGCAAGTACAAAGGTACGTCCGAGCAGGTGCCGCACTTTAGTGTGAGCTGCCAGCATTATTCCTTTGCCGTTAATGCGTTTGTCGATGTGATCCGCGAGTTCGATGCCGCGCGCTACGACTTTACCCTGCGCGAGGAGCAGACCCACGAGATTATCGAGGATGTCGCGCATATGAAAAGCGAGCTGGGCATCCTGTATCTGTCGGAGCACAATCGCGAGGTCATCGAGCGCATGCTGGTGGCCAACGAGCTCGTGTTCGAAGGGCTCTTCTGCGCCACGCCGCATGTCTTCGTCTGCGCCGACCATCCGCTGGCGGGCCGCTCCAGCGTGACGCTCGAGGATCTGGAAGACTACCCGTTCCTGTCCTACGAGCAGGGCAGCTATAACTCGTTTTATTATTCCGAGGAGCTGACCTCGACCTTTGAGCGTCGCAAGAATATCCGCGTGCGTGACCGTGCGACGCTGTTCAATTTGGCCATGGGCCTCAACGGCTACACGGTATGCTCGGGCGTGATCAGCCACGAGCTCAACGGCCCCGGCATTATCTCGATTCCGCTCGACGTGGACGAGTACATGGAGATCGGCATTATTACGCGCAAGAACACGACGCTCACGCGCTACGGTCGGGCCTATATCGACGCGATTCGTCAGCATATCTAGGCTGCTGTGCTCCGCACGGTTCAAGTCTCTTTATGACAGTCCAGACTGATATAGGAAGCATCTATATCAAACTGTTATAAACGTATATTTTACGATGGCCATATGAGCGCTCATACTCTGTCCCAGTAAAGCAACCAATGCAAAGGGAGATATCTATGAGCACTTCGATTCAACCGAACGCGCCGTTTCGCGCCGATATCGTCGGCAGTTTTCTTCGTCCGCAGGCTGTAAAGGATGCCCGTGCCGCCTATGTCGCGGGTAAACTTGACGCTTCCGGCCTTAAGGCCGTCGAGGACGATGCTATTCGCGATTTGGTGGCAAAGCAGAAGGCCGCCGGCCTGCAGGTCATCACCGATGGCGAGTTTCGCCGCAGCTACTGGCACCTCGATTTTATGTGGGGGCTGAACGGCGTCGAGCGTCGCACCTCGCGTACGGGATATATGTTCCACGACGAGGAGACCACGGCCGATACCGCCGTGGTGACTGGCTCCATCAGCGGCGAGAACCACCCCTTCGTCGAGCACTTTAAGTTTGTCAAGGCACTTGAGGGCGAGGACCACGTTGCACGCCAGACCATCCCGGCGCCTATCCAGACGTTCTCTGAGGTCACGCTCGACCGCTGCGATGGCCAGCAGGAGAGCCTGCGCGCTGTCTATAAGACCGATGAGGAACTTGCCGACGCCATCGCAGCCGCTTATCGTACGGTGATCGCCGACCTGTACGCTGCAGGCTGCCGCAACATCCAGTTTGATGACTGCACCTGGGGCATCTATTGCGATACCGACTTTGTGTCCAAGACCGGCATGAGCCCGGTTGATCTGCAAAAGGTGAGTGAGCTGGGCGTGGCGCTCAACAACGCCGCTATCGAGGGCAAGCCCGACGACCTGGTCATTAACACGCATGTGTGCCGCGGTAACTACCACTCTACCTATGCCTTCGAGGGTGGCTATGACCCCATCGCGCCATACCTGTTCGCAAACGAGGATGTTGACGCATTTTACCTGGAGTTCGATACGCCGCGCGCCGGCGGTTTTGAGCCGTTGAGGTACGTTGCCCCTGGCAAGAAGGTCGTGTTGGGCCTGGTGACCACCAAGGCCGCTGAGCTTGAGGACGAGGATGCCATCGTCGAGCGTATTCACGAGGCTGCAAAGTATGTTCCGCTCGAGAACCTGTATCTGTCTCCGCAGTGCGGCTTTGCCAGCTGCGAGATTGGCAACAAGCTGACCGAGGACGAGCAATGGGCAAAGATCGCGCTGGTCAAGCGTATTGCCGAGCGCGTTTGGAAATAGCGGTAACGTTCGCAGGTGACGGCGCGTGCGAGACATGGCGCATCGCGTACAATGGTTCGGATCGTATCGTTCGGGCAGGTAATCCGCTATGCTCGAGCGCCCTTCCATTTTGAAAGGACTCTCATGTCCCAGTCCTCGACGCCCGCCGCCAGCGATGCCATCTACGACGCATCGTCGCTCGGCCGCCCGCGCATGTTTTTGCTCGGTCTGCAGCACCTGTTTGCCATGTTTGGCGCCACCGTGCTGGTGCCCGTGCTCACCGGTCTCTCGGTTTCGGCAACGCTTTTGTTTGCCGGTTTGGGCACGCTGCTGTTCCACTTCCTGTCGCGCGGTAAGGTGCCGGCATTTTTGGGCTCATCGTTTGCCTTTATTGCCGGTTATGCCGCAATCGCGCCCAACGGCGAGACCGAGCTTTTGCCCTACGCTTGTCTGGGCGTTGCTTGCGCCGGCCTGCTTTATCCGGTGCTTGCGGCGCTCTTCCGCGCCTTTGGCGCCAAGCGTGTCATGCGTTTCTTCCCGCCGGTGGTGACTGGCCCCATCGTCATTTCGATCGGTCTGATCCTGGCGAGCTCCGCTATTGCTAACTGCCAGACCAACTGGCTTGTGGCTGTCATTGGCGTTGCCGTTATCGTCATCTGCAACATCTGGGGCCGTGGCATGGTCAAGATCGTGCCGATTTTGCTGGGCGTTGTGGTGAGCTATGCCGTTGCGGCTGCGCTCGGCGAGGTTGATTTCTCGGGCGTTGCCGCCGCTCCGTGGGTCGGTCTGCCCATCGTGTGGGACAACACCGTGTTTGCACTCTTTGGGCCGCAGTTCGATAACGGTCTTGCCACGACGGCCATCATCACCATCATGCCGCTGGCCTTCGCGACCATGATCGAGCATATCGGCGATATCTCTGCTATCGGTTCGACTTGCGAGCGCAACTACATTGCCGATCCCGGTCTGCATCGCACGCTGCTCGGCGACGGCCTTGCCACGATTCTGGCTTCGCTCTTTGGCGCTCCGGCCAACACTACGTATGGCGAGAACACCGGCGTGCTCGCCCTGACGCGCGTGTTCGACCCGCGCGTAATTCGAATTGCCGCGTGTTGCGCCATCGTGCTTTCGTTCTGCCCCAAGTTCGCCGCGGTCATCGCCGCCATGCCGGCATGCGTTATCGGCGGTGTGTCGCTCGTGCTCTACGGCATGATCAGCGCTGTGGGCGTCCGCAACCTCATCGAGAACCAGGTCGATTTCCAGAACAACCGCAACGTGCTGGTTGCCGCGCTGGTGCTCGTGCTTTCGCTCGGCATCGCGTACAGCACCGCCGGCGCCATCGTGTTGGAGCTGGGCGGCGTGACCATTTCGCTGTCCGGCATTGCCGTGGGCTCACTGGTGGGCATCGTGCTCAACGCCATCCTGCCGGGTAACGACTTTGAGTTTGATGTCTCCGAGCTTGAGGAGGCTGCTGAGTAGCAGCTGCGTTCAGCTAAAACAAGATATGGTGCCCATGCGTATATGCGTGTGGGCACCATTTTTAATGCGTCAGTATCCAGTGGATGCCGCGGGCCATGCGTAAGTCGGTTTGGGCAAAGTGATTGCCGGGGTTGAGCTCCAGCGTTGTTGGAATGCCGCGCTCGACGAGCAACGCTTCCATCGCGCGTGTGTCGTCGAGTACATGCCGCATCATGCGGTTGGGCGTCTTGGTTTCCTTTTTGCCGAGTGACAGGTAGACGGCTTGCGGGCTGCCGGCAAAAGGGGCCGTGCTGGCACGGTCGACAAAGTCGGGAAACCATAGCGACCCCGATGCGCTCGCGGCGCGGTCAAAGGCGTCGGTTTGCCAGAGGGACCAGAGTGCGAAGAGGCCCGCGAGCGAGTAGCCGGCAATGCCGCGCCAGGTGGGCGGCTGAGGAAGCGACGACTCGACCTGGGGGATTATCTGATTCAGCAGCTCATCAAGAAAATCGGCAGCTTGGCCGCCGAAAGGCTCGGCATCGCGTACGGTCCCGTCGCATGCCCAGGGGCTCAGCTCGCGATTCCAATCGAGCCCGCCAATGGTGACGAGGGCGAATGGCGGACAGTCGAGCTCTCGGCAACACTTATAAACCTCGCTGCCGTCGCCCACGACCACAGGAAGGTAGATGACAGGCGCGCTTTCCGTATGATTCGAATAAACGGTTATCTGCTTTTGATGCGCTTCCATGACGGGCTTCTCTCAGTGTTGTGATATCGGCAGCCCCAATTGTCGCACGCCAGCGTATGCCGGTTGGGCTAGACCAAAGACAATCTCGTGCATCCCCTGCGGACGCATATGGAAAACGCCACCGCCGGAGGGGAGCTCGGCGGTGGCGTTGTTAAACGGTGCTGGGGCTCGGGGCCTTCGCGGGAGCTGCCATGTGCGCAGAGGCGTCTAAGAACGCTTACGGCTCGCCATGGTGCCTGCGGCGATAGCGGCTGTTCCCGCAAGGACGGTTGCCACGATGGCCGCACCCGAGGTGTCGCCGGTTGCCGCGAGCACGCCGGTAGTCTTGGCTTTCGTGGTTGAAGCCGCAACGGCCTTGGTCGGCTTTGAGCCCTCAGGCTTGGGGTTCTGCTTGGACTCCGCGGGCTTGCTTTCTGCGGGCTTGGTCTCGTCGGGCTTGGGGTCTTCCGGCTTGGCTACCTCGGGAGGTGCGATGGTCGTACTTTTGGCGACTGCTTTGATATAGAGGGAGTCGACCGTGGCGTCGCCCGTGCCGATGGCTTGGCCTGCCTCGTAGATGCCGTCACGGAGCTTGCGATAGTCAATGACCTTGCCGCCTTCGGGCGTCTGGATGGCGGCGTTCTCAATCTTGATGGTGCCGATTGTCTTGCCGTCAGCGCTCATGGCACGGGCAAAGATTGCCGCTGTATCTCCTTCGGCCGTTACCTTGCTGCGGATGATCGAGATGACTGCGGGTGTGACGCCCTCGCTGGTCTGGGCGATGATGCCGATGTTCTCGCCTTGGGGTTCGCGCCTCGTCTCGCCATCTTGGTTTTCGCTGTAGGGGATGGGGCCGTCGCCGTTCTCGACATAGCGGGCTATGGCCTTGACAACGGAGTCGCTGATGTAGATGTGGCCGCCCTTCTCGTTGGGTCGATCGTTTCTGGTGGAGAATGCAGCCGAAACCTCGCCTTCCGCAAACGCGTCCACGGTGGAGCCGTTCTTGACGACGATGTCGTCCTGGTAGGTGAAGAGGGCGTTGGCGCCACCGTATCTGCCTTTACTTGCACGGACCGTCACGTTTGCATGATCGAGGGTGATGCCCTTGTGGGCATAGACGCCATATTCAACACCGTTTACGTTGAGGGAGGCGTTTGTGGCTGCGAGGCTGCCCTTGGCCTCGACGGCAGCGTCTTCCTCGGAGCTTGCCTTGACCTGGCTGCCGTCCGAGATGTTGATATTGTCGCCGCTCCAAAGGGCCTCACCATCGGCTGAGCTTGCCTCGACCGTCCCGCCACCCTTGATGGTGAGGTTCTTGTCGGCTCCAATACCCTTGTCCTTGGTAGCCCTGGCGGTGACGGCTCCGCTGTCGTCAATCGTGATATTGCCGTTTGCCCTGATGCCATCCGATGCACCCGTGGCGTTGACGTTGCCCGAACCTTTGATAGCGAGATCACCTCCGGCATTGATGGCATCAAACCCAGTGCTCGTGGCGTTGACGGATCCGGCTCCGTCGATGTTGATATTACCCGTGGTGAGGATAGCGTCCTCAGTAGATGTCACGCTGAGCGTGCCGCCCTCGTCGCCTTGGATATTGAGCTCGGCATTCTCGTTAGTGCCATGAGAAACGTTGATGCTTTCGATCCATTCGGCAGTGACGATGTTGGTTCCCGAGTAATTCACGTTGAGCTTGCCTGCGGCCTGGATCTCGCCGCCGTTATAGTTGTTGAGCTTCAAGTCGTCGGCGCCGTCCCACGACCAGGTACCGGCCTCGTCGCTCGCCGCGGTGTTGTACTTGTTGCCGCCGACCTTGACCCATTCCGCTGCGAGCGAGACGCTCGGCATGAGCAGCGAGCTCACCGTGAGCGCGCAGGCCAGGCCGCAGACGATGCGGCGCGTCACGCGGCGCCAGCTGCCGTGCGCGAGTCCTATGCGACGGCGAACGTCGGGTTCGGCAACATGGGTTCCGGCGGTAGTGTCATTGCGTTTGGGGGTCGTGAACAAGGCTGCCATGGTTGCTCCCGTTCTCATAGGGCCTATACGACTAGATTCAGCGTATCTGCTGGATGTTGCCGGCGGTAGTGCCGTTTGGAGGGCAAAATGGCCAAAATGGGGGAGAAATAGGCCGCACGCCGGCGCAGGGACCGGCGCTAAAAGAAAAGCGCGGGGCCGCATGGCGACTCCGCGCTTTATTGTTCAGCTTTTGCAGCCTTGCCCTTACGCTACGAAGAAGTAGACGAGGAAGGCAAGGGCCGCGATCCACCCGTCCCGTGCGAAAAAGTGTTTACGAGCGCTTGCGGCTCACCACGGCGCCCGCGGCGATGGCGGCTGTTCCCGCAAGGGCGGCTGCCACGATGGCTGCGCTCGAGGCGTCGCCGGTTGCTGCGAGTTTGCCGGCGATCTTGGCTCCCGTGGCTGCAACTGCAACGGTCTTGGTCGTCTTCGTGCCCTCGGACTTGGAACCCTCGGGCTTGGTCTCGCCTGGCTTCTCCTCGGGTTTGATCTCCTCGGGAGGCGCGATGACCGTGCTCTTGGCGACAGCTTCGTTATAGGGGGAGTCGATCACAGCGTCGCCCGTGCCGATGGTTTGACCCACCACGTAGAAGATGCCGTCATCGAGTTCTTCCTTGTTGCGATAGCCAATGATCTTGCCGCCTGTGGGCGTCTGTATGGGAGCGCCTTCGATCTCGATGGTGCCGATTGTCTCGCCGTCCGCGCTCACGGCAAGGGCGAAGATTGCCGCCGTGTCTCCCTCAGCTGTGACCTTACTGCGGACAATCGAGATGGTCGCGGGCGTGATGCCCTCCTTGGTCCGGGCAAAGATGCCGATGTTCATGCCCCTATGCTCGGGAATGACCGCGCCACTTTGGTCGTTGCTGTAGTGATCGGGGCCGTCGCTACCGGACTCGACATAGCGGGCTATAGCCTTGACAACGGAGTCACTAATGTAGATGTGACCACCCGCTTCGTTGGGGTAGTAGTTTCTGGTGAAGATTGCGGTCGAGAACTGGCCTTCTGCGAACGCATCCACGATCGAGCCGTTCTTGATGACGATGTCGTCCTCGTCGGTGAAGAGGGCGCTGGCTTCATCGTTCCCTGCACTTGCACGGACCGTTACGGTTGCGCCATCGAACGTGATGCCCTTGTAGACATAGATGCCATACCCAACGCCACTTGCGTTGAGGGAAGCGTTCGTGACCGTGAGGCTGTTTTTACCGTCGATGGTGGCGTCTTCCTCGGAGCTTGCCTTGACCTGGCTGCCACCCGAGATCTCGATGTTGCCGTCGGCCCAAATCGCATTGTCTTTGATAGAGCTTGCCTCTACCTTGCCGCCGCCCTTTATGATGAGGTTCTCGTTAGCATCGATACCCTGATCCTCGGTGGCCTTGGCGGTGACGGTTCCGCTGTTGTCGATCGTGATGTTGCCGTCGGCCCTGATGCCATCCGAATCGCCCGTGGCGTTAACGTTTCCCGAGCCCTTGATGGTGACATCGCCCCCGGCATCGATGGCATCGTGCTCGGTGCTCGTGGCGTTGACAGTGCCAGCGCCGTCGATGTTGATGCTGCCGACGGAAGTGATGGCGTCACGAGAAGATGTCACGTTGAGCGTGCTGGACGCGTCGCCCTGAATATTAAGCTCGGCGTTCTCGTTCGCGCCATCCTTAACCTTGATGCCGCGGCCGTCGCCGTTAGTGACGATGTTGTCGCCCTCGTAGCTCACGTTGAGCTTGCCCGCTGCCTCGATCGCGCCGCCGTTATAGCCGTTGAGCTTCATGTCATCGGCGCCGTCCCAGCTCCAGGTGCCGGCGGCGTCTCCCGCGGGCCCCGCGGCCGCTTCGTGGCGGACGCCGCCGACGTCCACCCACTCGGCCGCGAGCGAGACACTCGGCATGAGCAACGAGCTCACCGTGAGCGCGCAGGTCAGACCACAGACGATGCGGCGCGTCACGCGACGCCAGCTTCCGTGTGCGAGCAGCGTGCGACGGCGCACGTCGGGCTCGACAAAATGGGCTCCAGAGGTTTTGTCATTGCGCTTGGGGGTCGTGAACAAGGCGGCCATGGTTACTCCCATCCTCATAGGGCCTATGCGATTACGCCCAGCATATCTGCAGGATGTAGCCGGCGGTAGTGCCGTTTGGAGGGCAAAATGTCCAAAACTTGGGAAGCAATACATCGCGCGTCCGTGCGTAGCCTGGCTTTAAAAGAAAAGCGCGGAGCCGCTCGATGCGACTCCGCGCTTTGGTGTTCTGCTTTGGCAGCTTTGCCGCTACGCTACGAAGAAGTAGACGAGGAAGGCGAGGGCTGCGATCCACATGAGCGGCTTGATCTTGGAAGCCTCGCCCTTAAAGAGCGCGACGACCACGTAGGCGATAAAGCCCAGGCCAATGCCGGCAGAGATGGAGTAGGTGAAGGGCACGCCGGCGACAATCATGAACGCCGGGAAACCCTGCGACACGTCGGACCAGTCGATCTCGGAGGCCTCACTCATCATGAGGTAGCCGACGTAGACCAGAGCACCGCAGGTGGCGGCGCTGGAAACGATGGTGACGATGGGGGAGAAGAACGCGGCGAGAATGAACAGCACGCCGGTGGTGACGGAGGTGAGGCCCGTGCGGCCACCGTCGGCGGCGCCGGAAGTGGACTCGACGAAGGTGGTGATGGAGGAGACGCCCATGAAACCGCCCACAGCGGCGGCGGCGGAGTCGACGATCAGGATCTCCTTGATATTCTCGACGTTGCCGTCGTCGGTGAGGAACTCGCCCTGCTTGGCCACGGCCATCGCGGTGCCCATGGTGTCGAAGAAGTCACTCATGAGCAGCGAGAACGAGATGACGAGGAGCGTGGGGTCGGTAAGGACCTTGACGATGGCGGGCACGCCGCCGGCGTCGGCGATGGGGCCACCGATGCTCGAGAAGTCGAGCGGTGCGATGAGGCCCTCGGGGGCGTGGGTGACGCCCAGCGGGATACCGGCGATAACGGCGACGATGATGCCGATGAGCAGCGAGCCCGGCACGTTGCGGGAAGCCAGGGCAACCGTCACGACGATGGAGATGATACCGACGATAAAGGTGGGGGAGGCGATGTCGCCCAGGCCGACGAGCGTACCGGCGCCAGCGGTGATGATGCCAGCGTCGCACAGGCCGATCATGGCGATAAACAGGCCCAGACCCACCGAGATGGCGTGACGCAGGACAACCGGGATGGCGTCCATGATGGCCTCGCGCAGGCCACAAAGCACGAGCAGCAAGATGACGATGCCCTCAAGGAAGATGACGCTCATGGCCACGTGCCAGTCACCGCCGCAGACGGTGGTGGTGATTCCGGCGATCATCGCGTTGACGCCTAAGCCCGACGCGCAGGCGAGCGGGCGGTTGGCGAAGATGCCCATGCAGATGGTCATGATGCCGGCGCCCAGGCAGGTGGCGCAGGCGAGCGCTCCCGCATCGATGCCGGCGCCCGAGAGCACCGCGGGGTTGACGGCAATGATGTAGGCCATCGCCAGGAATGTTGTCAGTCCAGCGCGAAGTTCGGTCCCGATTGTGGACTTGCGCTCGCTGACGTGAAATAGTTCGTCCATGCATACCCTTTCCTTGTTCGGCCCCGAGTTTAGGCCGATTGACACGAACTCACCCACTATAGCCCCTTTACGACGCTGTTGTTCCTCGCATGTTGATGTTCGGCGCTTTGTAGCAGACGGACGGTATTTTTCGCATGAAAATGTGTGGGTACCGTATACTTAAGCGGTTACAACGACCCCTATGGAGGAACGTATGATTAAAGAGCTTTGCCACGACGAGGCTATCCTGTCCCAGCGTTGCGAGGTTGCGACTGTCGAGGACGAGTCGGTTGCTCAGGACCTGATCGATACCATCAAGTCGCTCGACGATGCCGGCTGCTTGGCCGCTAACCAGATTGGCGTTACCAAGAAGGTTTGCGTCTACCTGGACGATGCCGGCGAGCCCCACGTGCTCTACAACCCCCGTCTGGTGTTTGGCCTGGGCGCCAGCAAGATGGAGGAGAGCTGCCTGACGCACGAGGAGGTCACCAAGTCCACGCGCTATATCAAGTGCAAGGTCGCTTATGACGTGATCGTCGACGGCAAGATGCGCGAGCGCAAGCAGGACTTTGTGGGCTTCGAGGCGCAGATGATTCAACACATGATTGACCACTGTCTAGGAAAGTTGGTCTAAGGGGACCAAAGCACCGCACTTCGTCTCTTTTGGTCCGGGCGTGACATTGTTGTCATGTCCGGGCTTTTGTGTTTAGCGCCTTTTTGTTTGGTGACAATAACCTTAGCAGGAACGTAAAGCTAGGAGGCGCTATGTGTACGAGCATTCGATTTACCGATAATTCTGGCCACATGTATCTAGGCCGCAACCTCGACTGGAGCTTTGACTACGGCCAACAGGTTCGCGTGATGCCGCGCGGGTTCCACATTCCGTATTCGTTTATCGACGATGCGTCGGCGGCGCACGCGGTAATCGGCATGTGCATCGATTACGAGAACTACCCTATGTTTTTCGACTGCGGTAACGATGCGGGTCTGGCTGTGGCGGGGCTCAACTTCCCCGGCTATGCCGAGTATGCCGATGGCCCTGTCGACGGCAAGAACAATATCGCGGCCTATGAGTTTCCCCTGTGGGTGGCAGCGACGTTCTCGACGGTCGATGAGGTCGAGGCCGCGCTGCGCGACACGGTGATTGTCGCCAAATCTGCCGGAGAGGGGCTGGGCGTGTCACTGCTCCATTGGATTATCGGCGACAGCCAACGCAGCATCGTGGTCGAGATGATGGCTGACGGCCTGCATGTATACGACAATCCGGTCGACACCCTTGCCAATCAGCCGACTTTCCCGTGGCACATGGAAAACCTGCGCACCTATATCACGGCCACAAGCGATTTTCCGCAGACGGCGACATGGCGTGGCGCCGAGCTCAAGCCCTATGGCGCGGGTGCCGGCATGCGCGGTATTCCGGGTGACTGCTATTCGCCGAGCCGTTTTGTAAAGGCGGCGTACCTCAATGCCAATTACCCGCAAAAGGGGAGCGAGACCGAAAACGTCGTTCGCATGTTCCGCTCGCTCGAGGGCGTGGTGATGATCGAGGGAGCGTCCAGGATGGGCGATGGCAAGTTCGAGAAGACTATCTACACCGGATGCTTTAGCGCGCGCACGGGCAATTATTACTACGCGATGTATGGGGATCCGTCGATTCGCTACGTGAGCCTGATGGATGCCGAGGGCGCGAGCCCCGATAGGCTCGTGGTTCCCGAGCCGCGTCGTTCGTAGCTCGCTGGTCCGTTGCGACATAAAACGGCCTCGCACCTCTTATGAGATGCGAGGCCGTTGTCGTCAATGGCTGGTGGCGTGTTAGAAGTTGGCGTCGTTGAACTGGGTGCTCTCGAGTCCGTCGAGTTGCTGTTCGGGCGTATCGGCGACGCTCTCGAGCAGCTCGGTGGGATCGACGTTCATGTCCTTACCGGCTTCGTTGCCGTTGACCAAGTCGTCCGAGAAGATGTCGACTTCCATTTCCTCGGCCTCTTCGATCTGAACCTCGAGCGGCACCTGGGTGCGCACGAGCTTAACGGCCGGGCGCATGCGGGCAAACAGCGGTACGTACTCAATGATGATGGCCGAGTTCTCGAGACCGTACCAGCGTGCCGGGCTTCCGCAGGCGCGGCGGACGGCGTACTTGATGGCCATCACGCGGTGGTCATTGCGGTTGATGTCCGTTTCGGGGGCAAGCATCTTGCGCAGCATGCAAAAGCGGAAGTCACCTACGTTGCCGCGCGTCTCGTAGATGGAGTAGGTGTGATGTTGCGGCGGCAGCTCGCCCGATGCCATCAGGTCGCCAACGATCTGGCGCAGGTAGGCATTAACGCGCTGGTTGACCTTAAAGCCCAGGTCCAGGCGCACGCGGAAGAGGAAGTCCGTGCCGAAGGTCTCGACGGAATACTCGTGCGTATAGGGCTCGTCGGTAACGTGCACGTTAATGAACCAGTATGCCTTGGCGCGCTTGGGATGTTTGTCCAGGATGGAATAGAGCACGTCGCGGTCGAGCGTGAGCGGATCGGGGCTGTTGGTGAGGAACACCAGATTGTCGGCGAGCACGGGGTAGGTCTCGTCGTTGCGCAGGCGGTTGAGCTGATCGATGTACTTGGAGACGGGCAGCAGGATCGTTTGCGTGCGCTCGATGGCGGTGCCACGACGCCACACGTACATAAGGCCAAACAGCAGTGCGGCCAGGAAGATCATCACATAGCCGCCGTCAAAGAACATAGTGAGGCACGAGGCAAAGAAGCACAGCTCGATGGCGCCAAAAAGCAGGGCGAAGACGCAGGCACCCAGTCTGTGCTTGAGAATGCCGGCGATATAGCTCGTCAAAAGCGTCGTGGTCATAAGCATGGTCACGGTAATGGCGAGGCCATAGGCGCTCTCCATGCGCTCGGAGTTCTGGAACAGCAGCACGATGAAGATGCAGCCGACCCACATGATGTTGTTGACGAGTGGAATATAAAGCTGGCCCTTGGTGTCGCTGGGGTAGTGGATACGCAGGTGCGGCATAAGGTTGAGGCGCGTTGCCTCCGAAACCAACGAGAACGAGCCGGTAATGAGCGCCTGCGAGGCGATGATGGCCGCCACGGCCGAAAGCACGATGGCAAAGGGGCGCAGGGGCTCGGGAAGCATCATATAGAACGGGTTGACGATATCCATCGCGAGCATCTGGGGATTGGAATTGTTGGCGAGCAGCCAAGCGCCCTGACCCAGATAGTTAAGGATGAGGGCCGCCTTTACGAACGGCCAGGATGCGTAAATGTTAGCCTTGCCCACGTGACCCATGTCCGAATAGAGCGCCTCGGCGCCGGTCGTCGACAGGAAGACGAAGCCGAGCACCATGATGCCCGAGTGGTTGATGGGCGAGAACAGGAACATGATGCCGCGGATGGGGTTGAGCGCGCGCAGGATGGACAGGTTGCCGAGCATGTTGAACAGGCCGGCGCCAGCCAAGAACAGGAACCACAGCGTCATAAGCGGGCCGAACATCTTGCCGATTGACGAGGTGCCGGCGCGCTGCATGGCAAACAGGCCGCAGATAATGATGATGGTGATGATGATGACGTTGGTCTGGCCGTCACCCAAAAGCGCATGGCCCCACTCGATAGTGCGCAAGCCCTCGATGGCCGTGGTAACCGTGACGGCGGGGGTGAGGATGCCGTCGGCGAGCAGTGCCGCGCCGCCGATCATGGCGGGGAGAATCAGCCATGGCGCCACCTTGCGCACGAGACTGAACAGGGCGAAGATGCCGCCTTCGTTGTGGTTGTCGGCCTTCATGGCGATTACCACGTACTTGACCGTGGTCACGAGCGTCATGGTCCAGATGACGAGCGAAAGCGCGCCCAGGATCATGTCCTCGCTGACGGTACCGATGCCGCCGTTGTTGGCAACGATTGATTTCATGGTGTACATGGGGCTCGTGCCGATGTCGCCATAGACGACGCCGAGCGTTACGAGCAGCATGCCAGCGGAGAGGGGGATGGCTCCGTGCCCGCCTTGCCCGCGCTGGTCTTGAAGGTTTGCCTCCAGTTTGTTGTGTGCCACGAGGACTCCCTTAGACATCCGGTTATCTGTCTAGGACAAAAACTTTATGCCGTCTTTATACATACAAGAGCAGTTTGGCACATCGGGTTATTTTAGACAATAATCCTCAGCTGGGGATTATTTATCTACGCAGGTAGCATTTCAAAGCAGGGGCTTTTAAGCACGTACTGTCTGGGCGATGCCAGCCTTGGCGTTTGCGCGTTTGCCGGCGAGTTCGCAAAAAATCGCGCCGCCGATGATAAGCGCGGCGCCCATCAGGCGGACCGGTGTTATGGCTTCACCCAAAAGGGCGGCCGAGAACACGACCGCCGAAAGCGGCTCGAGGTAGCCGACGACGGCGACGGTCTGGACGGGCAGCTTGGCGACGGCGCTAAAGTAGAGCAGGCAACCAATGCCGGTGTTGACGACGCCGAGCATAGCGACGGCGCGCCAATCAATACTGGCGGCGACGCCGGCGGACAGGAACGAGGGAGCGCCCTGCGTGATGAGCGTGAGGACCAGTGCGGTCACAAAGGCGGCGCTCACCTGGAGCGCGGAGTTCTCGAGGCCCTCGATGTGCGGCGCACCCTTGCTGGCGATGACCATCAATGCATAGCAGAAGGCCGAGGCGATTCCACAGACGATGCCCGCAATGGGCATATTGCCGCCTAGACCTTGTGCTGCAATGAGAAAAGCACCGCAGGCGACGGCGACAAAGCCGGCGATTTTGCCGCCGGTCAGCTTTTCGCCAAAGATGAGCGGGGAGAGCGCCATGACAATGATGGGGCCGCAGTAGTACAGCAGCGAGGATACGCCGACGCCGATCGTCTGGTAGGCGCGGAACAGAAAAATCCAGCTGGCGCCCAGCGCGGCTCCCGAGAGGAGGAGGGCTGCGGCTTCGCGGGGGCGAGATGGCGCCTGCAACTTATGGCGTTGGGTGATGGCGAGGATGGTGACAAGCGAGAGTGCGCCCAAAAACGTGCGTAGTAGCACGATATCGGAGCTCGGCAGCGCGATGGCAGCGGCGATGATGCCGTTGGAGCCAAACAATAGCAATGCTGCTAAGTACGTAAACAGTCCGTTGTTCATGCGCTTCCATCCCCTCTATATCCGAGCATGTTCACTATGGGTGAACTGGATATAGAAGAAAAGCGAATATAATGCATAGATAACATGACAAAAGCTCATGCATAGGTGGAGGGGTGCCGTGGAAACGAATGTTCAAAAGATGCAGGTGCTGCTGGAGACCGTGCGCGCTGGCAGTTTTACGCGCGCCGCCGAGCGGCTGAGCTATTCGCAGTCGGGCGTGAGCCGTATGGTGGCCGATCTAGAGGCCGACTGGGGCTTTAAAGTGCTCGATAGAAGCCGCGAGGGCGTAGTGCTTTCTGCCGATGGGCGGCAAGTTATGCCGGCGGTCGAGGCGTTATGCGAAGAGTTTGGCCGTCTGCAGCGACGCGTGGACGAGATGCGAGGGCTCATGCGCGGCAAAATCTGCATCGGTACGTTTTCGAGTGTGGCGACCCATGTACTGCCGCCGGTGATTGCGCGCTTTCGCGCCGATCATCCGGATGTCGATTACGAGCTGTTGATGGGTGATTACTCCGAGATTGAGCAATGGGTGGCGGAAGGCCGCTGCGACCTGGGCTTTATTCCGCGCGAGCCACGCGGCGCCGGTATGGCGTCGCGGCCGTTGGTGCAAGACGAGCTGATGGCCGTGGTGCCAGCGGACTCCTCGCTTGCCACCGCGGAGGTCGTTTCCCTTGCCGATTTGGCCAACGAGCAGTTTATTCTGCTGGAACGCGGTAGCGACGACGAGATTACGCCGCTGTTTCGCCGCGCGGGCCTGACGGTGCGCTCTAAGCTGTCGACCTGGGATGACTATGCGATTATGGCTATGGTCGAGGACGGCCTGGGCGTGAGCATTCTTCCGGCGCTCATCCTGCGCCGCTGCCAGTTCGATGTCGCCGTGCGCCCGCTCGAGGGACGTCCCCATCGGCAGATCAACGCCATATACCGCACCGCTGACGTTTCGCTTGCGGCGGCTCATTTCCTTGGATATCTCTAAAAGCGCGTACCCGTTGCCCACTTTGGGACAATTCTCGGGGTTCGGTACATTTTATTGTGAAATTGAACTTCCGGATAATGCGCCGCGCTATACTGCTGCCTAAATTGAACTCAGGTTCAATTCGTGTTCTATAAATTGAACTTTGCCAGCAAGGAGGTTCTAGTGGCCCAAGAGACGTTTAGCGATCGCCTGCGACAGACTATGTCCGATCGCGACGTTCGCCAGTCGGACGTAATCCGCGCATCGGAGATGCTCGGCAAAAAACTCGGCAAGAGTCAGATGAGCCAATATGTGAGCGGCAAGACGATCCCGCGGCGCGATGTGGCCGAGCTGCTCGCCCGTATTTTGGAGGTCGATGTTACCTGGCTGCTTGCCGGCGATGCCGATCAAGGCGAGGCATCATCACCCCGCAACGATTCCAAGCCCGAACCCCATCCCTCAGCTCAAATTGCAAGGAGCACCACCATGCGCACTTTTTCTAAATCCACCAAGCTCGATAACGTCCTGTATGACGTTCGCGGCCCCGTCGTCGACGAGGCCGCCCGTATGGAGGACGAGGGCGAGCGCATCCTCAAGCTCAATATCGGCAACCCGGCGCCCTTTGGTTTCCGCACGCCCGACGAGGTCATCAAGGACATGCGCCAGCAGCTGCCCGACTGCGAAGGCTATTCCAACTCGCGCGGCCTGTTCTCTGCGCGCAAGGCGATTATGCAGTACTCGCAGATCAAGGGCCTGCCCAATGTTCAGATGGAGCACATCTACACGGGCAACGGCGTGTCCGAGCTCATTCAGCTTTCGATGAACGCGCTGCTCGACAATGGCGACGAGATTCTGATCCCCAGCCCCGACTATCCGCTCTGGACGGCGTGCGCAACCCTTGCCGGCGGCCATCCCGTGCACTATCTGTGCGACGAGCAGGCGGATTGGTATCCCGACCTGGAGGATATGGAGTCCAAGATTACGAGCGCGACCAAGGCCCTCGTCATCATCAACCCCAACAACCCCACGGGCTCCGTTTACCCGCGTGAGGTGCTCGAGGGCATCGTCGAGGTTGCGCGCAAGCACCAGCTTATGATTTTTGCCGATGAGATCTACGACCGTCTGTGCATGGACGGCTACGAGCACGTCTCGATTGCCTCGCTCGCTCCCGATCTGCCCTGTGTCACCTTTAGCGGCCTTTCCAAGTCGCACATGATTGCGGGCTATCGTATTGGCTGGATGGTGCTTTCGGGCAACCAGCGCTGCATGAGTGACTTCATCATGGGCATCAACATGCTCTCCAACATGCGCCTGTGCTCCAACGTGCCGGCTCAGTCGATCGTTCAGACGGCACTTGGTGGCCATCAGTCCGTTAACGACTACATCCGTCCCGGCGGCCGTGTCTACGAGCAGCGCAACTTTGTGTATGAGGCGCTCAACAAGATTGACGGCATCTCGGTGGTTAAGCCACGTGCGGCGTTCTACATCTTCCCCAAGATGGATGTTAAGAAGTTCAACATCACCGATGACGAGCAGTTTGCCCTCGACCTGCTGCACGAGAAGAAGATCCTGATCACGCGCGGCGGCGGTTTTAACTGGGCCGAGCCCGACCACTTCCGCATCGTGTACCTGCCGCGCATGGAAGTGCTCAAAGAGTCGCTCGAAGACCTCGCCGACTTCTTTGATCACTACCGCCAGAGCTAGTGGGATAGAAGCTCCGCACTATGAAAAGCTCCCTGCAGTTGTTTTGCTGCAGGGAGCTTTCTTGAATCGGCGGAACTATATAACAATCCCGTTGCAGTGATCGATTTCGTGCTGGATGATCTCGGCGGTGTAGCCCGAGAAGTTTTTGATGCGGTGGACGAAGTTCTCGTCTAAATACTCAACCTTAATGCGGCGATAGCGGGTACAGGGACGCTCGCCGATCAGCGAGAGGCATCCTTCGCTCGTTTGATAGGCATTGACCTGCTCAAGAATTTGCGGGTTGTACATGAGCAGCGACTTGCTGCCGTCCTTTACGCAGATGATGCGTTTGCGCACGCCGATCATGTTGGCAGCGAGGCCCACGCACTCGTGCTCATGCTCGTGGAGCGTATCCAGGAGGTCTTGCCCGATTACGGCGTCGTCGGGTCCCGCGTCTTCGGAAGGCAGGCGTAAAAAGAACTCGGATTTCATGATGGGCTTAATCATGGCGGGCTCCTCATGTCTCATGCTTTCGTGGACTTTTAATAATAGCGCGGAAGGAAAGCTGCGCGTCCGCGTTACAATCTTTCGACGTTGGACCATGTTGTCAGATTCGTCGTGTACGGCGTCTGGCGTAAGTCTAGGGCTCATTTTCGCCCTGGACCGTTCCTCTGGGGCGATGCGATTGTCGTTCTAAGAGGAAGGAATTTCATGGGGACCAAATCCCAAAAGCAAACTCAACCACCGTCGACAGCCTCGGCGATTCTCGTCGTAATGTATGCTGCAGCCTTTGTTGCCGCGTTTAACGAGAACATCATTAACGTGGCGCTGCACGACATTATGGCGGCCTTTTCGGTGAGTGCCACCACGGCGCAGTGGCTCGTTTCGGGCTACATGATCGTGACGTCGATCTTTACGGCCATTATGGCCTTCCTGTCCGGCCGTTTCTCGACGCGTAAGCTGCTGTTTTTCGCATGCGGATGCATGGTTGCCGGCGAAGTCCTGTGCCTGGTCGCTCCGTCGTTTAGCGTTTTGCTGCCAAGCCGTATTTTGCAGGCTGCGGGATCGGGTATCTTGTTCCCGCTCATGATGAACGTAGTGCTGTCTTGCGCTCCGCGCGAGAAGCTCGGTCTGTATCTGAGCCTGGGCGGTGCCTGCATTACGCTGGGGCCGGCGTTTGGACCCGTGATCAGCGGTCTCATGTGCACGTTGTTTGGCTGGAGGGCGGTGTTCGTAGTGCCGCTGGTGGGCGGCATTGTGGTCGCTGCGGCGGGCGTAAAGCTCGTTCAGAATGTCGGAGAGCGTTCGAACGCCACGCTTGATATTCTGTCGGTTGTTTTGCTCGCCGCCGGTATTACGGCATTTGTGTATTCCGTAGGCGAGTTCTCGACCAATCTGATTGCCGGCATCGCGACGCTCTTCGCCGCCATTGTGCTGCTCGGCCTGTTTGCGGTCCGCCAGCTCAAGCTCGAGCATCCGGTGCTTAACGTGCGTCCCATGGCGAGCGTTCGTTTTTGGCCTGCGTGCCTGCTTGTGGTGGTGTCGATGATGACGACGTTCTCGATGAGCGTTTTGTTGCCGCTCTATTTTGAGGGCGCATACGGCATGACCGCCCTTGTTGCGGGCTTGCTCATTTTGCCGGCGATTGCCTGCAATGCCGTGACCTCGATTGTGGGCGGACGCGTGATGGACGCCCGTGGCGCATGGCCGCTGCTGCCGGTCGGCTTTGCCCTGATCGCCGTGGGGCAGACTGCCATCTCGATGACGGCCGCAAGCATGAACATCGGCGTCGTCGTGGCGCTGACCGTTGTTGTGTATGCCGGAGTCGGTTTGGTGCTGAGCCCCTCGCAAACGGCCGGCTTGGAGACGCTACCTGCCGCTGAACATCCTCACGGAACGGCATTGCTTAACACGTGGAACATGATTGCCGCATCGTTTGGCCCGTCGCTGTTTATCGGTCTGCTCTCGAGTTCTGCGGCGGCTGCCAGCGTCGCTGGCGCTGCGATCGACGTTGCCCAGGCGATTGGATTTGCAGCTGCCGTGCGTGTAGCGGCTGTAATTGCCGTGGTCGGGTTCGTGGCGTCGCTGGTGTACGCTCGTCGCGAGTCACACATGTCGCATTAATGTGTGCACATAGATTCTGCAGCTAGATTGGATGGCGACACCATAAACTAATGGACGTTTTGCCGAGAGGCATGAATGTTTAAAGCGCAAAGAGTGCGCGACGGGCCCCGCGAATGGGGCGATGATGCCCGAGAGGGCCAAGAAGGAGTCTCATGTCCGAGAACGAAGAGATCATGAACGAGACCGAGAACGAGACCATGACTGCCGAGGTCGAGGCAGTCGAGACCGTGGAGACCGAAGCTGCCGAGGTTGAGGCTGCTGACGAGGTTTCCGCCGAGGAGGAGGCCGAGGTTGTCGAGGCCGCCGTTGATTACGATGACGAAGAGCTGATGGACAAGATGCAGAAGGCCGCCCGTCTGCTGCGTAGCCGTCGCTTTGCTATTTCCAAGGAGGAGGAGGCCAAGGCCGAGCGCATGGCGAACATCGAGCGCGCCATCAAGCTTCTTGACCTCAAGCCCAAGATGGAGCAGAAGGAAATGTCCGACCTGCTGGGCATGCGCCTCCGTGAGCTCGATGGCCTGATGGCCGAGGCCGAGGCCGCCGATCTAGTCGGCCGCATCGACGACGCCGAGGGCGATATGCGCAAGATCGTCGTCTTCGCTGCCGAGGATGCCGCTGAGGGCCTGGTCGAGCTTGCCAACAAGAAGGAGAAGCTCCTGCCCGAGCTTTCTTACGAGGAGGCCACCGAGCTGATGGCCGCTCTCGATAAGGTTATCGCTCCGCTTGTCGCCATGGGCCTGGACGAGGACCGCGGTCCTCGCGGCGGCCGTGACGACCGTGGCGGTCGCGGTGGCGATCGCGGCGGTCGTGGCGGCTTTGGTGACCGCGGTGGCCGTGGCGGCGACCGTGGCGGTCGCGGTGGCGATCGCGGCGGCCGTGGCGGCTTTGGTGACCGTGGCGGCGACCGTGGCGGTCGCGGCGGCTTTGGCGGCAACCGTGGTGGCTATGGCGATCGCGGTGGCAACCGTGGCGGCTTCGGCGGCAACCGCGGTAACGACCGCGGCGGTCGCGGTGGCGATCGTGGCGGCCGCAACGGCGGCGGCTTCCGCGGCAACCGCTTCTAGTTGGGTTACGCGGTTTTACCAAACCGCGTAACTAGTTGACGCTGCGCGCCCACCAGAGCGACAACTTGTCATTCAAAGAGGACGGCATGACCAGAAGGTCTATGCCGTCCTCTTTTCATGCCAATTTGTTCGCTCTGGTGGGCGCTCGCTGTCGGTGCCAAAACATCGACATTGCCATGATCCAGACCTGCTAAAAGATAGTCGTTGGGGACGTTCTTGTTTGACTAGTCGTTTAAGAACACCCAACGACTACATAGCATGAGAGTTGATAATCTCCCGGTATGAGCCCATATTCATGCTCAAGGTGGGAGATTATCCACTCTCGTTTCGTTTGTTGATTTCGATGCCTACATTTGTAGGAACAGTTCGTGGAGGCGGGTGTCTTCGTCGAGTTCGGGGTGGAAGGTTACGCCGAGCTGGTTGCCCTGGCGCGCGGCGACGATACGGCCGTCGACTTTCGCTAAGGCCTTTGCGTCGCCGTGGACCTCGACGATGCGGGGCGCGCGGATAAACGTCAGCGGCACTTCACCGTCGATGCCAGCTACCTGCCCCTTGGTTCGAAAACTGCCGAGCTGCCTGCCGTAGGCATTGCGCTCAACGAGCACATCCATGGTTGCCAGGCGCGGCGTGCCCTTATCGTCATGGGCGGCAAGGTCGTGAGCCAGCAGAATCAGGCCGGCGCAGGTGCCCAGGACGGGCATGCCTTCAACAATGCGGGTGCGAAGCTCCTCGAGCATGCCCAACTCATCAAGCAGCTTCCCTTGAACGGTAGACTCGCCGCCGGGAAGTACCAGACGGTCAAAGTCCTGCTTCAAATCAGCCGCCTGCCTCAGCTCAATACAGCGCGCGCCCAGCTCGGATAGTCTTGCCTCGTGCTCGGCAAAAGCACCTTGGACCGCCAGCACGGCGACCGTTTGGTCTGCATAATCGCTCATGTGCGATCCTTTCTGCTGGACTAGCGCCCGCGCTCTTCCATGATAATCTCGATCTCGTCGGCGTTGATGCCCACCATGGCCTCGCCCAGGTCCTCCGAAAGCTCGGCGATGAGCTTGGCATCGGTGAAGTTTGCCACGGCCTTGACGATGGCGGCGGCGCGCTTGGCGGGGTCGCCGCTCTTAAAGATGCCCGAGCCGACAAAGACGCCTTCGGCGCCCAGCTGCATCATCAGCGCGGCGTCGGCGGGGGTCGCTACGCCGCCAGCGGCAAAGTTCACGACGGGAAGCTTACCCGCGGCATGGACCTCGCGCACCAGCTCGACCGGAACCTGTAGTTGCTTGGCTGCCTCAAAGAGCTCGTCGTCGCGCAGGGCAACTACGTCGCGGATCTGCTTTTGGATTTTGCGCATGTGACGCACGGCCTGAACGACGTCGCCCGTACCCGGCTCACCCTTGGTGCGAATCATCGTGGCGCCTTCGGCAACACGGCGCAGCGCCTCGCCCAGATCACGGGCGCCGCAGACAAACGGCACGTCAAACTGGGTCTTGTCGATATGATAGACGTCGTCGGCGGGGGAGAGAACCTCGGACTCATCGATGTAGTCGATCTCGATGGCCTGAAGGACCTGCGCCTCGACGATGTGACCGATGCGGCACTTGGCCATGACGGGGATGGAGACGGCCTCCTGGATGCCCTTGATCATCTTGGGGTCGCTCATGCGCGAGACGCCGCCTGCGGCACGGATGTCGGCCGGGATGCGCTCGAGAGCCATGACGGCGCAGGCGCCTGCCTCCTCGGCGATGCGCGCCTGCTCGGGCGTGGTGACGTCCATGATGACGCCACCCTTGAGCATCTGCGCGAGCTCGCGATTGAGTTTGACGCGATCGGTCTTGCTAGTCTGTTCTGCCATGGTTGCTCCCTTGGTTGGCATGTGCATTGCTTGACGGAACATCCTATCGGGGAGCTGGGTATGGCGAAATACTCAGTTTTCGAGATAATTACAAGGTCAGACTAATACC
Organism: Collinsella sp.; assembly: GCA_036551635.1. Lineage (GTDB taxonomy): Bacteria > Actinomycetota > Coriobacteriia > Coriobacteriales > Coriobacteriaceae > Collinsella. The sequence continues at coordinate 65,178 of JAXKEA010000030.1, read as the reverse complement.
AGATTGAATTACCCGATAAGGTCAGGTGACAAACTCATGCTCGACTACAATTTGGAACAACGCGGCGAAGCATCGCTCTATGAGTATGTTTACCAGCAAATTCGAAATGATATTGTTGCTGGCCGTATTGCGGCGGGAGAACATCTGCCGTCTAAGCGCGCCTTTGCCAGTCATCTGGGAATCAGTGTCATTACCATCGAGAATGCATATAGCCAGCTACTTGCCGAGGGCTATATTTGCTCAAAGCCGCGTCGTGGCTACTACGCTTGCGAGCTTCCGGATGCACCGGTTTTGGCTTCGGCTGCGGAGGGCATCGACCGAGATGCCGTCTCTGTGGGCCCCAGCGTGCATGATGTCAACGGACAGGTTGAGCTGTTCGATGCACTTTCTCCTTCCGCTTTGGAGGCGGCGCGGCTTTGGCAAAGTGCGCTACGGGCGACGCTGGCATCCGAAGACGAGCGCGAAATCTTTTCGCCCGCACCGGCGCAGGGCACTGCTCGGCTGCGACGCGCAATTGCTCACCATCTGCGCGGGACAAGGGGTATGAATGTCGACCCCAACAACATCGTTATCGGTGCGGGCGCCCAGCTGCTCGATACCATGTTGGTTCAGTTGCTTGGCGCGGACAAGGTGTATGCCGTTGAGGATCCGGGCTATTTGCGCCTGACGCGCATCTATCAGGCTATGGGCTGCCAAGTACGACATATCCCGTTGGATGACGACGGCGTGGACCTGAGCGCTCTGCAGAAAACTGGGACCGATGTCCTTCACCTTATGCCGTCCCATCAGTATCCCACCGGTCTTGTGACGAGCATTGCGCGTCGCTATGCGCTGCTGAGCTGGGCCGCCGAGCGACCAGGTCGGTACCTCATCGAAGATGACTTTGATTGTGAGTTTCGCCTTGCCGGCAAGCCAATTCCCGCGCTCGCGTCGATCGATGCCTCCCAGTCGGTTATCTACACCAACACGTTTTCGAAGAGCCTGTCATCGGCGTTGCGTCTAGCGTACATGGTGCTGCCCGATGAGCTAATGGAGCGGTTTAGGCGCAACCTTGGTTTTTACGCCTCGTCGGTGAGTTCTGTTGACCAGGTCGCTTTGGCTCGTTTGCTGGAATCGGGTGATTACGAGCGACATGTGAACCGCGTGCGCGTTCGTGCTCGTGAGGCGCGTGATGGCCTGACGTCGCTTGTACGGAAGGCATTTCCGGCAGGGGAGGTCTCGATCGAGCAGGCAGATGCGGGCCTTTACTGTACCGTGGTTGCGGAGCGTGGAACGGGCGGAAGCTCTTTTGCACAGGCTCTCGCGCGCTCGAGCATCCCTTTTGTCGATATCAGTGACTGTTATTGGTGTGCCGATGGCGCATCTGTCCCTGAAAACTCAACTCAAATTCTTGTCCAGTATGACGATCTGAGTCCAAAAGTGCTAACTACCTTGGAATTGCAGCTAATGGGGGGCACTCTGCAACCTAAGTGAGTAGACTTTTAGCACTTTGGCGACCAGGAAGTTTTGTAACAAGCTATCTACCTGCGGTTTTGAAAAGCAGGATGACCGGCCTGCTCGGGATGTTCAAAAAAGTCTACTCACTTGCCGCGCAAAGCTCCTGCATGAGAAAAAAATGGGGTTTTCAACAGGGCTTCGTCCAGCTCTTGGCAAGCTTTTGGCCAGTTGGGGAGGGCTGTTGAAAACTTTGCAGTCCGTTCGGCGCCATTTTTTGGTGCGTTCGCGCCAATGCGTGACTGACTGGGTTGAAATTCGTGTTTTCCTGTGCCTATGAAGGATCTACTTTGTGACATATCGGCTTTTAGGTACTGGCGTTTGCCTCCTCAAGTCCGCGCTTTGTGTCCGCCGCTTCCACGACCGGAAAAAGACCGGCAGCGATATGATCTCGCCCGCAACCCGACGGCTGCGGTCGCGCTCGGTTTTCCGTTGCATACATTGGTTCGGACGAGAAACAAACGGACTTGTCCTGCCAGCATTAGGCAGCGGCTGTTTCTTGGTGAGCTCCCCAGGGAATCCGTGCTGGAAACGGAGCATGGATTTTTGATTACGTCTCCTCTACTGACGGCATTCATCATGTCACGGCATCTGACGGATCTTCAGCTTCTTTTGGTATTGGCGGAGATGTGTGGCTTGTTTGCGGTGTGTGCCCTGCCGGCGTTACTTGAGACGGAGCTTTCGCGTGCAATTGATTCGGGTGCGATTTCGACAACGTTCGGTTGGGCGCGCTGCCCGTCCGAGGACGGCACCGCCTCAAATTTATGGCGTCGAGACGCTTTGGTTTTGGGCGGAGACCTTGACCGTTTTTGTTCAGATGTTTGTGGGATGCGTTACGGCAATAGATTTATGGCGGTATCGCAACTCGTTCCATTGGGTGCCGCGTCGCCTTTTGAGGTCGAGGCGTATTTGCTACTTGCACTGCCGCGATCCCTGGGAGGCGAAGGTTTTTGCGGCATAGAGCTTAATGTTGAAGTGATGCTAAACACAAGTGCTCGAGCGATTGTGGGAAAGTCCCGTGTATATATCGACCTACTTCTTTCTTCGCCGGACGGTAGGCGACAGGTGGCCATTGAATGTCAGGGAAAGGCCTCGCACGGACGCGCGGGGGATGGCTTGCGTGACGCTGACCGCATGACGGCCCTTCAGGCCATGGGCTACGATGTACTTCTCCTGACACACAGACAGATATCCGATGAGGGTAGATTCCGCGCGATCGTTAAGACCGTATGCAGGATGCTCGATGCTGAATATCGTGATAAAAGCTCAGATGAGCAAAGGGCTGAGGCATTACTCCGGTCTGAACTATTCGTTGACTGGACAAAATTGGGAGTAATCGACGGAAAGATGCCCGCTAGACACAAAATGGCTCGATCGTGGACGGCTGCGGTTCTAAGTGAGTAGGCTTTTAGCACTTTGGCGACCAGGCCGTTTTGAAACAAGTCATTTACCTGCGGCTTTATAAAGCAATATGGATGGCGTGCTCGGCAAGTTCCAAAAAGTCTACTCACTTAGTTTTTGACGAGAGACCGATGCCGAAGATAGCTCTATTTCAGGGCGTTAACGAGTCCTCGAGACACAAAAAGGCCCGAACCAATACGGTCCGGGCCTCATCGAGCTAGAGGTTATGTCTCAAGCGGTTGGCTTAGCCAAAGTAGCGCTTGAGCAGGCCGGCGAAAGCCTTGCCGTGACGAGCCTCGTCGCGAGCCATCTCGTGCACGGTATCGTGGATGGCATCGAGGCCAGCGGCCTTGGCGCGCTTGGCAAGATCAGTCTTTCCGGCGGTGGCGCCGTTCTCGGCCTCAACGCGCATCTCGAGGTTCTTCTTGGTGGAGTCGGTCACGACCTCGCCCAGGAGCTCAGCGAACTTGGCGGCGTGCTCGGCCTCCTCGTGGGCAGCCTTCTCCCAGTACAGGCCGATCTCGGGATAACCCTCGCGATGGGCGACGCGAGCCATGGCCAGGTACATACCGACCTCGGAGCACTCGCCCTCAAAGTTGGCGCGCAGGTCGGCAACGATGTCCTCGGAGACGCCCTCCATCTTGGCGACGCCCACGACGTGCTCGGCAGCCCACTCGAGCTGGCCCTCCTCCTGCTTCAGGAAACGAGAACCGGGAACGCCGCACTGGGGGCACTTGAAGTCCTCGGGCAGCTGGTCGCCGTCGAACTCTTCCACATAACCGCAAACGGGGCAAACAAACTTCATGATTCGATCCTTTCGATCGATGGCGATTGTGCGCTCGTCCGGTCCCGTAAGGGCCCTCTCCGGACGTGCGTCTTGACGAGTTCTATTATCCATAAATGCAACCAAATGTGAAGCCTATTAGGAATGATTTTTAATAAAACAATTTCGAGATATGAAGATGTTGATTGATTAACGATTGGGAGGCCGTCTGCGATCTCTGCTGAGTACAATCGGTCGAGCAAATGTTGACCAATCAACAAATGAGGGAGTTTCCTTTATGCATCTAGCCCGCCGCGCCTGGTGCCGAACGTATCAAACGGTTTTTCGCATCGCATTGCCGGTGCTGCCCTATACCGAGCCACGCATTTTAGAGCACGCTGAGGAAGTGCCCGCAGTGCTTCAAAAGCGTTCAATACACCATGTTCTTATCGTGACAGACCCTGGCATTGCACGTTTGGGACTCACGGCATCACTCGAGCGTGCGCTTACGGCTCAGGGGATTGGCGTTACGGTCTATGCCGAAACGCGTGCGAACCCCACGGTCTCGAATGTGGAGGAGGCGGCGTCCCTGTATCGAGAGCGCGCCTGCCAGGCCATTATCGGTTTTGGCGGAGGATCAGCCATGGACTGCGCCAAGGGCGTGGGCGCACGCATTGCGCAGCCAAGCAAGCCCATCAACAAGATGCGCGGCCTGCTGCGGATTCATCGTCGCCTGCCGCTGCTCATCGCCGTTCCCACTACGGCAGGTACGGGAAGCGAAGTCACGCTCGCGGCGGTTATCACCGATGACGAGACGCACTACAAGTACCCCATTAACGACTTTGTGCTTATCCCGCGCTTTGCGGTGCACGACCCCGAGTTTACGCGCGGTCTGCCCGCCTCCATTACGGGGCAGACGGGCATGGACGCCCTGACGCATGCCGTCGAGGCGTTTATCGGGCGAAGCACCACGCCCTATACGCGCAAGATGGCGCGACAGGCGATGCAGCTCATCCACGACAATTTGCTCGAGGCCTATGAGCATGGCGACGACATGCGTGCGCGTCGCAATATGCTTTCGGCGGCGTATAAGGCGGGAGTTGCCTTTACGCGCTCCTATGTTGGATACGTTCATGCCATCGCGCACAGTCTAGGCGGCCGATACGGAATTCCGCACGGTTTGGCCAACGCGATCATCCTGCCGCACATGCTTCGCGCTTATGGTGACGCCGCCGCCCCCAAGCTTGCCGATCTTGCTCGCATGGCGGGCATTGCGCCGGCTACCGCACAGGACAGTCTTGCGGCCGAGGCCTTTATCGATTGGGTCGACCGCATGAACGAGGCCCTGGGAATCCCCAAATATGTCTCGGGTATTCGCCGCTCCGATATTCCGCAAATGGCGGCCCATGCCGATGCCGAGGCCAATCCCCTGTACCCCGTTCCACTTTTGATGGACCGCTCGGAGCTCGAGCATATGTACGAGGTCGTCGCGGGTGGTATGTTTGAGGACGAGAACTAGGAGGGTGCCATGAACACCGAGGAAATTGCGCGCATCGTCGGCGATCAGCGCGCCTACTTTAAGACGCACGCCACGTTTGATGTCGATGTTCGACGTCGCGCGCTCGTGAGTTTACGCGATGCGGTGCGGGCCCACGAGGCCGATATCGCCCATGCGCTCAAGACCGATTTGGGGAAGTCGCATGACGAGGCCTATATGTGCGAGATTGGTACGTCGCTTTCCGAGATTCGACATCAGATTGCGCATGTGGCCCGATGGAGTCGTCCGCGCCTGCGTCCGTGCGACCTCGCTAACGCCGTGAGCGTGTGCAAAACGCAAACCGTGCCCTATGGCGTCACGCTCATCATGGCGCCCTGGAACTATCCGTTTTTGCTGACGCTCGAGCCGCTCGCTGGCGCCCTTGCCGCGGGCAATACCGTGGTCATCAAGCCGAGCGCCTATGCTCCGGCATCGAGCGCGGTGCTCAGGCAAATCTGTGAAGAGACATTTGATCCGCGCCTGGTGACGGTTGTCGAGGGCGGGCGCGCCGAGAACGAAGCGCTGCTCGATGAGCACTGGGACAAGATCTTCTTTACCGGTAGCGTTCCGGTTGGCAAGCTCGTCATGGAGCGCGCAAGTAAAAACCTTACGCCCGTGACGCTTGAGCTGGGCGGAAAGAGTCCCTGCATCGTGGATGCGACGGCAAACTTGAAGGTCGCGGCACGGCGCATCGCCTTTGGTAAATGGCTCAACGTGGGGCAGACCTGCGTGGCGCCCGACTACCTGCTGGTCGATACGCGCGTGCACGACGAGCTGCTGGGCCTCATCAAGGAGGAGGTCCGTCGCATGTTTGGCGAACATCCACTCGACAATGAGGATTACGGACATATCGTCAACGCCAAGCATTTTGCGCGTGCGCGCGGGCTGATCGATCCCGATAAGGTCGTGCTTGGAGGTGCCGCGCGCGAGGCTTCGCTCAAGATTGAGCCGACAATTTTGGACGGCGTGGCCCCCGCTGACGCCGTGATGCAGGAGGAGATCTTCGGTCCCATCTTGCCGGTGCTGACGTTTGAGAGCCTAGACGAGGCCGAAGCGTTTATTACGGATCGTCCGACGCCGCTGGCCCTGTATATCTTTAGCCAGGATCGTGCGGTTCAGCAACGCTTTGTGCGCTACGTGCCCTTTGGCGGCGGCTGCGTCAACGACACCATCATGCACTTGGCTACGAGCCATATGGGCTTTGGCGGCATGGGCGCGAGCGGTATGGGGCAGTACCATGGCCGCGAGAGCTTCGATACGTTTAGCCACAAGAAGAGCATCGTGAACAAGGCAACCTGGCTGGACGTGCCGTTTCGGTATGCGCCCTACGCAAGCTGGAAGCACAAATTCGTGCGCATGTTTGTGCATTAGAAAAGGGTGCGGGTAATACGAACAGATGTTCCTATTACCCGCATTTTGCGTTAGACTACTGCTATGGAGCACGGATGGGCCAACTCCCTTTAGAAGGGATTTGGTATGAACGTAAGCGATGTTATTTCGTTATTGGCGTTGTTGATCGCGGCTATCGAACTCGGCCTGTTTATCGGCCGAATGAAATAGCCGCCCCCGCGTAAGCGAAGACGGCCACTTCTCACGATGAAAACGTGTATCGGAATTGGCAAGACCCGCAGCCACGGGTGCCATCCGTGTCCCTATCTTAGCTGTAAGCGTTCCGCCGCGCAAGCGTTGCGGCAAGCGATTGAAAGACGCGGACGGGATGAATTTGTGTCCGCACGGGCCCGTAGACTTCTCAACTATGTTGTGGATGCTCGCTAATCGGTAATGGAGGCGCACGTGTTTGATGACGATGACCTGTTCGATCTGACAGACGATCCGTTTGAGTGGGATATGCTACTCGATGACGATGAGTTGGAGCAGGACCGTAAGAAGCGGCAGGGCAAGAAGGCGCGGGATGACGCTTCGAAAAAGCAGGACAAGCGTCGCCGAGGCCTGTTCGGCGGGCTCTTTGGGTGACTGTCTCATCGCCGCGTCTGTATACTAAACAGGTCTTATACGCGCTGCGAAATGAGGGCATAGACGATGATGTGGTTTACCGCCGATCTGCACCTGGGCGATACGAATATCTTGCACGACATGGATCGACCGTTTGATTCGGTCGAGGAGATGAACCGCAAGGTCATCGATGCCATCAATGAGTGCGTGGCTGTGGACGACCGCCTCTATATCCTGGGAGACTTTACGTATCGTTTGCCCATGGCGGAGGCAGTGCGCCTGCGCGAGCGCATCGAATGCCAGAACGTGACGCTCATCCGTGGTAACCATGATGGCGATTGGGGAGATCCGGACGCGCCGCACATTTGGGATGAGGTGCGCGATTATCTGGAGGTCGCCCCCGGTTACGCTAAGGGCCATCGCCTGGTAATGAGCCATTACCCCATGCTCAGCTGGAATGGCAAGGCGCGCGGCGCCATCATGCTGCACGGGCACATTCACAGCAGGGGAGACCGCACCAACGCGCGCAATCGCGATCGCGAGCGCCCTATCTTTCGCTACGACGTTGGCCTCGATGCCAACAACTACAAGCCCGTTAGCCGCGACCAGATTCTCGGCTTCTTTGGACTGTAGCCCTCAAACCACCACAAAGGGGACAGGCACCTTTGTGGTGGTCCTTGCATAGATTGGAGTCGCTATGAAGCAATTGCTCATTCGTGCCGACGATATCGGTTATTCGTATGCCGTTAACCTGGGGATTGCCCGCAGCATCAATGAGGGTCTGGTGCGCTCGGCGGGCTTGATGCCCAATATGCCCGAGGCCGAGCGTGGCTGGTCGCTCGTGGCGGACGCCGGCATTGCGGTGGGCCAGCATACCAACGTGTGCCTGGGCAAGCCGTGTGCCGACCCGGAGCTCATTCCGAGTATGCTCAACGAGAGCGGTGAGTTCCATAGTAGCCGTACCTTCCGCGAGCATTTTAAGCGCGGCGAAGAACTGATCGACTTTGATGAGGCCTGCATCGAGATCCGCGCGCAGCATGACCGCTTTGTAGAGATTGTGGGACGCGAACCCGATTACTTTGAGGCCCATGCCGTCATGAGCAAAAACCTTAACCGAGCGATCTCGGCGGTTGCTCAGGAACTGGGCCTTAAGGAACAGAAGGCGAGCTTCGACCCCACGGCGGTTGTGCGATGCGGCGCCACCGACCTGCGCATGGTGATGCACTCGATGGAGCCGGGCTACGAACCTAAGGACTCGATTATGCGGACGGTTCGCGAGATGGCGGACGGCGAGACGGTCGTCTTTGTGTGCCATCCGGGCTATCTCGATCGTTTTATCTTGGAGAACAGCTCGCTTACGACCGATCGCACCAAGGAAGTCGATGCGCTGATCGACCCCGAGCTTCGCGCTTGGCTTGAGTCTCAATCCGATCTTCGCCTGATCGACTACCGCGACCTGTAAGGACCCAAGCCACCACAAAGGGGACAGGCACCTTTGTGGTGGCTCTGGCGCCGTTGCCATTATGGCAGCGGCGCCTTTTTTGTCCGTGCGGCGCGGTAGAGTGTAGGCGGTCGAAATTTGCGTCCATCGAGGAGCTGCTATGAACGAGATTAAGTGCCCGCATTGCGGCGAAGTTTTTAAGGTCGATGCGTCTGGCTATGCGGATATTGTCAAGCAAGTGCGCGATGCCGAGTTTTCGCGCGACCTGGATGAGCGTGTGAAGGCAGTCCAGCGCGAGGGCGAGCAGGCGCTGGAGCTTGAGCGCTCGCGTTCGACGGCTGCCTTGCAAAAGGCAGAGTCTCAGCGCAACGCTCAGCTTGTTGATCAGAAGAACGCTGCGGCTCAGCAGCTGGAACAAGAGGTCGCCAAGCGCGATGCCGAGCTTGCCGAGCTGCGCGCTAAGCTCGAGGGCGCTGCCGCAGAGCGCGAGAGTGCAAGCCAGCGCGCGGCGGTTGAGGCACGAGCCAATGCTCAAAAAGAGAATGCTGAGCTTCAGCGCGAGATCGATGCTCTGAAGGCGGAGCTCAATCACAAGGCCGACGAAGCTAAAATCGCCGAGGCGGCGGTTCGCAATGCAACTCAACATGATCTCGCCGCGCGCGATGCTCAGATTGCAGAATTGCAGGCCAAGCTTGCTGCAGCAGATAGGGCTCAAGAAATGGCACTCGCAACTGCTGCGGCCGAGGCGCAGCGTAAGCTTGATGCTGCTCACAATGAAGCGGATCGCAGGCTTTCCGATTACCAGACAGAAGTGCGCGAGAAGTTCTCGAACGCTAAGGTACAGTCCGAGCGCGAGGCCGAGGGCCTGCGCGCCCGGTTGCGCGAGCAAGAACTGGCTGCCAAAATGGAGCTCTCGGAAGCAGTTGCCGCGGCGGAGCGAGAGCGCGACGAGGCGCGTGCGAAACTGACGAGTGAGTTGGCAGTGCGCGATTCGCGCGAGGAGCAGGCCAAGGCGGCGCATGAGCTCGAGCTTGCTCAAGCCAAGCGCGCGAGCGATGAACTGATCCGCTACAAGGATGAAGAGATTGAGCGCCTTAAGGACATGAAGGTCCGCCTGTCCACCAAGATGGTGGGCGAGTCACTCGAGCAGCACTGCGAGACCGAGTTCAATCGCCTGCGCATGACGGCGTTTCCTAACGCGTACTTCGAGAAAGATAACGATGCGTCCGAGGGTACCAAGGGCGACTTTATCTTCCGCGAGTGCGACGCAAGCGGCAACGAGGTCATTTCGATTATGTTCGAGATGAAAAACGAGAACGACGAGACCGCGACCAAGCATAAAAACGAGGACTTCTTTAAGAAACTCGATCACGATCGTCGCCAGAAAGGCTGTGAGTACGCGGTGCTCTGCACGCTGCTCGAGCCCGAGAGCGAGCTTTACAACGCGGGAATCGTGGACGTGAGCTATCGCTACGAGAAGATGTACGTGATTCGCCCGCAGTTCTTTATTCCCATGATCACGCTGCTGCGCAACGCCGCCATGGGTTCGCTGCGCTATAAGCAGGAGCTGGCGGAGTACAAACAGCAGAATATCGACGTCACGAACTTCGAAGCCAAGATGGAGAAGTTCAAGAACGATTTCGGCCGCAACTACGAGATCGCGAGCCGCAAGTTCCAAACGGCAATCGATGAGATCGACAAGACGATTAGCCATCTGCAGAAAACCAAGGAGGCGTTGCTGTCCTCCGAGAACAATCTGCGCCTGGCCAACAAGAAGGCCGATGATCTTACCATTCGCAAGCTCACGTGGGGCAACAAGACCATGAAGGCCGCCTTTGACGAGGCGCGCGGGGCTGCGCCGGAGACAAATGATGAGCCAGCCGAGGCGGATTCGTATGAGGTCGAGGATACCGAGTAGGGGATAGCGTATCGCGCAAAAGCGGGGCCGCTGGCGATGTTGCCAGCGACCCCGCTTCGTTTCGTTCCATTGTGCCCGGCTAGTCCTCGAGCAGGTCCTCGATAAAGCCGACGCGGTAGTTTTTGAAGATGACCTCGCCGCCGTCTTGCGTGGCGTCCAGATCGACATCGCCCATGATGCCAAAATCGTGGTCGCCATCCTCGTCGGCAAAGATCTGGTGCACGTGCCATACGTGTGCGGTCTTCTCGTCGGACTCGTCAATGGAAAACATCGCGGCGCTGCGGGCATCTCCGTCGGTGAGGATTTCCTCGTGCTGCTCGTGGTAAGCGTCGAGTGCTTTTTGCCAGCGGATCTCGCTCATGCCCCAGTCGTCGTCGAGCTCGCCCAGGTCGCGAACGTGCTCGCGGGCGGCAAGGGTCACGCGGCGGAAGAGCGCGTTGCGCACCAATAGCGTGCAGCCGCGACGGTCCGCCACGACCTCGTCGATGCCCTGCGGCGGCGCGGCGTCGAGTGCAGCGGGGTTGCCGGCGTTCTCCCACTCGTCCACCAGGCTCGAGTCCACCGAACGCACCACAAAGCCCAGCCACGAGATGATGTCGCGCAGGCGCTCGTCGCGCTTCTCGATCGGTACGGTGCGATCGAGGGAACGGTAGGCCTCTGCCAGGTAGCGCAGCAAAATGCCCTCGGAGCGGGCGATGCCGAGCTTTTGAATGTAGCCCTTAAAATCGCTCGTGCTTTCCAGCATATCGCGCAGAACGCTCTTGGGAGAGAGCTGATAGTCGTTGGCCCAGGGCACTTCCTGGCAGTACTTGTCAAAAGCGGCGTCGAGCAAATCCTCGAGCGGCTTTTCGTACGTGACGTCTTGAATGCGCTCCAAGCGCTCCTCATATTCGACGCCGTCAGCCTTCATTTCTGCCATCGCGCGGTCGCGCGCGGCGCGCTCCTGTGCACGCAGCACCTGTTTGGGATCCTCGAGCGTTGCCTCGACCATCGAGATCAGATCCATGGTATAGGTCTCACTCTCGGGGTCGAGCAGCTCCAACGCGGCAAGCAAGAACGGCGAGAGCGGCTGATCGAGCGCGAAGTCCTCGGGCAGATCGACCGTCAGCGCATAGTCGATGTCCGGCGCGGCGTCAGTCGGGGCGTCGGGCGCGGGCGGCACCTCGGTGCGAACGACGACGCCGGAATCGATGAGCGTGGCGAAGATTTCGTCGGCGCGAACCTCGAGCTTAGCCTTTTCCTCGGGAGTCTGCAGGCTCGTCTCGATGAGGTCGTGTACGCGGGTTCGGGCATCGCCGCCCTGCTCGACCACGCTAATCACCATGGAGTGCGTGATGCGCAGGCGCGGCTTGAGCGTCTCGGGCTGCGTCTCGATCAGGCGCTCAAAGGTCTGCTTGTTCCAGGTGACAAAGCCCTCGGGGGCCTTTTTCTTTTTAATCTTACGGAGTTTTTTGGGGTCGTCGCCCGCTTTGGCCATAAGCTTGGCGTTTTCGATCTCGTGCTCCGGCGCCTCGGCAATTACCATACCCTCGGTGTCAAAGCCCGAGCGGCCGGCGCGACCGGCAATCTGGTGGAACTCGCGGGCGCGCAGACGACGCATCTTGTAACCGTCGAACTTGGTGAGCGCGGTGAGCACCACGGTGTGGATGGGCACGTTGATGCCGACGCCGAGCGTGTCGGTGCCGCAGATGACGGGCAGCAGGCCCTGCTGCGCCAGGCGCTCAACCAGTAGGCGATAGCGCGGCAGCATACCGGCGTGGTGCACGCCGACGCCGCAGCCGAGCAGGCGCTTGAGAATCTTGCCGAAGGCGGTGGAGAAACTCGTGCCTTTGGCAGCTTCCTTAATGGCCTCGCGCTGCTCCTTGCTAGCGATGCCAAAGTTGGCAAGCGACTGTGCCGTGGCAAGCGCGGCGTCCTGACTAAAGTGCACGATGTAGAGTGGGGCCTCTCCGCGGCGCATGGCGAGCTCGACGGTGCCCTCGAGGGAGGTCGTCACATAGTCGTAGCTCAGCGGAACAGGGCGCGGGGCGTCGACAACCAGGTCGCAAGCAGCGCCGGTGTGCTCCTCGAGCGAGGCGGCGATCGCGGTGACATCGCCAAGCGTGGCGCTCATGAGCATAAATTGCGTGTGGGGCAGGGTGAGCAGCGGCACCTGCCAGGCCCAACCACGGTCGGGGTCGGCAAAGTAGTGGAACTCGTCCATGGCCACGCAGCCCACATCGGCGTCCTCGCCCTCGCGCAGCGCATCGTTGGCAAGGATTTCGGCCGTGCAGCAGATGACGGGCGCCTTGGTGTTGATGTGCGTGTCGCCGGTGATCATGCCAACGTTATCGCGGCCGAGCACCTGTACCAGATCGAAGAACTTTTCGCTGACCAGAGCCTTGATAGGAGCCGTATAGTAGCAGCGCTTGCCCTGTGCCATGCCCATAAAGAGCATGCCTAGCGCGACGAGCGATTTACCCGATCCGGTCGGTGTTCCCAAAATGACATGGTCACCGGCGGCTAGATCCATGAGGGCCTCTTCCTGGTGGTCCCACAGCTCAATACCGCGATCGCTCGTCCATTCAAAGAAGCGCTCGAAGGCCTGATCGGGCGTGAGCCACGGTTCGGGCTCGCTGCCGTCCTCGGGCTCCCACCAGGTGGGGGAGAGCGCGCCGAGCGAGCCGAATTCGGCTTCGGTTCCCGTGCCGCCCGAGAATGAGCTGGCGGCGCCGGCGCCGGAGACGGTGCTGGCGGCGGTATCTGTCGTGGTCTGTGCCATGTGTTTGCTTTCTCTCGCGATTGTCCGCCAACTATTATGGCGTAGCGGCGGCGCGGGGTGCCAGCGCGCGAGAAAATGCAGGAAATGGGCGTTCTGCCCAGCCGTTTAGTGTAGTCGCTAGCTAAGTGAGTAGACTTTTTGCGATATTGCGAGCACATGGCTTTTGCACAAGGGTTCTACCTGCACTGATAATTGTTCTCGGGGGAAGCGGGCTGTGCTTGGCTATTGCAAAATAGTCTACTCACTTAGGTTTGAGGGCCGTTCGCTGGCGCCTATTTGCGCTTGTTTGCCAACGCCGCGACCATCAGAAGCCCCTAGGACTCTTGCGGTAGACGCTTCTTGCCCTTGCGGGCACGGTTTCTAAAGTTCTCGACGGCCTCTTCCATGCCCAGAGGCACATAAGCGAGCTCATCGAGGTTATCGGGCAGGTAGCAGGCTAGGCTTTGCTCCTGCGCGCGGCCCGCCGCGAGCTGTTCATCGCTGGGCTGCGCGCCGGGTGTGGCGCAAATGCCATAGACGGCGGCACCCATCTCGCGCGTGCGGCACTCGTACTCGGTCTCGGGGTGCTCGGGATGGTCGCGGCGGACGTTGTCGCTTACCCAAAGCGTGTCGTAGCCGGCCGCGGTAAACTGCCCTAGGGCGTAGTCGCGCAATGGCTTGCTGTCGGTGCGCAGCGTGACGGTGGCGCCGGCTGCAAAGAGCGGGCGGTAGAGCATCAGATGGTCGACATGGACGAGTCGTTTTTTGGCGTACTTGGCCTTGGGCTGCGGCGTGGGAAAGTTAATGGTGATGACATCGAGCTCGCCTGCGGCAAACAGCTGCGGCAGCGATGCGGCGCCTCGGGGCAGGACGAGTGCGTTGGTCAGTTCCTGCTCGCAGATTTTCTGTGCGGCATAGGCGATGCAGATGGGCTCCTGGTCCATACCGATAAAGAGGGTGTTTGGCTCGTGGATCGCGCGCTCTACAAGGTACGTTCCCTTGCCACAGCCAAGATCCAGGTGAAGGTGTTCAAAGGGCTTGCTGCCAACTGGCGCACAGGCCTCGCGCCAATCTCCGGCATAGGCCTCGGGGTTCGTCTCAATCGCATCGGCGTAGCGCTCCAGGCGCTCCTCGAGCACAAAGTTCTTAGGCGTGCGAACGTGGACGGCTCCCATGAGGCTCCTTGGTCATAAGTGTGGAACGCATAGCCGCGCGTTCCGTCAATGGGTTGAAAAGGGTGGGCATACTTTGCCCGAAAGATGCGGTGCGGCTCGACGGAGAGTCGTCGGTGCCTACAGGCGCTTGAGAATCACATAGCGGTTGAGCTCGCCGCTACGACCGTCGGCATGGAAGCGCTCAAGCTCGCGCACGGGGACCTCGCCGCTCTTGTAGAACGTACGGACGCCGCGCACCAGGTCGGTGATCTGCTGATCGTCAAAGTGATGGCAATAGCGGTAGGCGTGGCGGTCGTTTTGCCAGCCAATGAGGTGGTCGCCGGCCTCAAACTGCGCAGAGTCGTAGCCCTCAAACGGCGGGGTGAGCTCGGCGCGGGCTTCGGCGCGAACGGCCTTGCGCGCCATGCGCTCGTCATTCATAAACTCCCAAAAGCTGATGGCGATGATGCCGCCCGGGCGTGTCTGGCGCACCAGGGCGTCGAGCACGCGTACGCGGTACTCGCATGATGGCACGTGGTGCATAAAGCCAAAGCAGACCGAGATGTCGGCGAGCGGGGCATCGAAAAGCACGTCGGGCGTCTCGGCGGGGTTGAGCCTCATGAGGGCGTCGAGCACGTCGAGTTCCTGGAAGTGCAGGTTGGGAATGCGCAGTGCGTGGCCACGTGCATCGATGGCCAGGTCTTGGCATGAGTCGACGCCGTAGAACTCAAACGGGCAGCTGGCATCTGCCGAGGGGTTTGCGCCATCGACGCCCTTGGCGGCAAGTGCGCCGCCGGCGGCAAAGTTCTCGAATCGCATATTGCCGCAGGCGAGATCGAAGACGCGGACGGGATGCTCGATCGTGGCGACGTCGAGCTGTTCGAGCGCGATGTCCATGGTGCGCACCCAGCCGGGCCACGGGGCCTGGCGCGTATCGGAAAAGGAGGCGGAGTGCTCGCGATAGAACGTATTGTTGAGCTGGATGAGCGATGAGGCGAAATCGCGGTTCACGGCGCGGAACTCCCTCCGTTGGCGGTGCGGAATAAACAGTACGACCATACTACCGTTTACGCCGCAACGGGGACAACCAAGCTACGGGTCATTGCTTTGTTTGGACACATTTCCGCAGCTCATATGCACCCGCAACCGCCGGTTGTCAAAAATCTCACTAGAATAGGTGGCATGCTTTTGGCGGTGGCGGATAGATTTTTAACTGTGCAAGGCGCCTTAAGAAGAAAAACGGTCCGGCGGCACGGCTGGCATCACATAGGAGGAACCATGAATGTAGAAACTGCGCAGCGGCTCGCCGACCTTCGTCGCAGCAAGGGTTTTAGCCAAGAAGGGCTCGCGCGAAAGCTGGGGCTGTCGCGCCAGGCGGTCAGTAAATGGGAGCGCGCGGAGAGCTCGCCCGATACCGAGAACCTGATCTCGCTCGCTAAACTCTATGGCGTGAGTTTGGACGAGCTCCTCAATCCGAGTGACGAGATCGAGGACGATATCGAGTTTGAGAACGAGGACCGCGCTCGTCAGCGCGAGGCCGAGGCGGCAGAGCGTGCTCGCACCCATGAGGCGGCGGCGCGCGCTACCGAGGCGGCAACGCAGGCGAGTGATGCTGCGGCCAAGGCGGCGCAAGCGGCAAGCTGGAGTGCGCAGGCCGCCAATGCCGCTACGGCGCAGGCGACGAGTGGCGGCGCAGTTGGTTCGACTCCGGTGAAGGGCCCGTTCCAGTCGTTCCCGTATTGGGCCGTGTGCTGGCTGCTGTTCTTTTTACTGATGTTCCTGGTTGGTGCCAGCCCCTTTCCCGCACTGATCTTCTTTACGATTCCCATCTATCACTGGGTGGCACGTGCGCTCGATGGTGATTGGGCGCGTGGGGATATCCAGGTTGGTCCGGCGCCGGCGGTCGCTAGGACTAAGGGGGAGGACGTTTTCACAGCGGTTGACGCTGACATGGCTGCCGCGACCACCGCTGAGTCGAGTGCCAAAGAAGGTGATGAATGATGAAGCTCTCGCATGAGTCTAAGAGGCGCTTGGGCATTGGCATCGGAGCGTTTGTGCTCATCATCGGGCTTGTCTTTGGCGCTTCGCGGACTTTGATTCATTTTGATGGACCGTGGGATCTCAACGATGTTGTATCCGGCTTGTCTGGTATGGACGATGCGTTTGACGAGGACGATTCCTTGAATAGCGGTAACTATTCCGCTCGGCCTCAACAGCTTTCGAGCGAAACGTTTGATGCCGACGCGTTCACATCGCTTGACTTGGACGTGACGTCGGGCACGGTCGAGGTCAAACGCGTCTCCGGCGGGCCAGTGCGCGTGATTGAAAGCGGTCGCGTGGCAACGGGGACCGTTGCCTTCGATGCGGCAACCCAGAACCTGGCCGAAATCAAGGGTTCTACGCTCAAGATTCGCCAGTTCGATTGCGATGACGAGCGCGCCATTGACCGCACGGTTACCGTCGAACTGCCGCGCAAAGTTGCCGATAACATGGTGGGCATTACAGCGAATGTAGGATCGGGTGATCTGACGGTCGCGGGCATTGCGTGTCATGACCTCAACCTGACTCTGGACTCGGGAGACGTTGAGTTTACGGGCACCGTGACCGATACCCTGAATGCCGAGGTCGGTTCGGGCGATGTGACGTTCGAGCTTTACCCGGCCCCCACGAAGTCGATGGACGTGAGTGTGGGCTCGGGCGATGTGGAGATGACGGTTCCGAACTCGACGGGCTTTAAGGCGAGCCTCACCTTGGGCAGCGGCGACTTCGAGAGCGATTTCCTTCCGCTTGGCTACGACGGCGAGACCATTTTGAATCTTGAATTCGATAACGGTGACAAGTCTGCCACGTATCGTTTTGAGGTCGGTTCGGGCGACATGTCGTTTGATTCGGAGTATTGAGGCAGACGAAAGCCTAGGCGAAGATATAGACGCGCTGTTTGATGAAGGCGCCGAAGCCGAGATCGGCTCCGGCGCCTTTGCCTTTACAATGGGGGCATGGAACAGATTATCTTGAACATACTCGAGGCTCTGCGTCGCGGCGAGACCGTGGATGACAAAGCGCTCGTCAAACTGATACATGCCGAGGCGCGCCGTGAGGGTGCCGACAAACGCGATTTGGCCAAGCGCCGTCTGCTGCCGTTCTACCAGCGGGTTAAACGTGAGGACCCGGTTCGGTGGGCTGCGTGGAATGTCGATTCCGATCTGGAGCGTCAACTGCTGCAGGTCCTGCGTATGAAGCCTCGTCGCACGGCTTCGGGCGTGGCGACCATTACCGTCATCACCAAGCCCTGGCCATGCTCGGGCGATTGCCTATTTTGCCCCAACGATCTGCGCATGCCCAAAAGCTATCTGCATGCCGAGCCGGCGTGCGCCCGTGCGGAGCAAAATTGCTTTGACCCGTATCTGCAGGTAAGCGCTCGTCTGACCGCGCTTTCGCAGATGGGGCATGCGACCGATAAGATTGAGCTCATTGTGCTCGGCGGTACCTGGAGCGACTATCCGCAAGGGTATCAGACGTGGTTTATGTCGGAGCTCTTCCGCGCGCTCAATGACGATGCCGTGGCTGGTGTGGCGGCTAACCCCATGTTGGCGCGTCCGGGCATCAGTCGTGCCGAGGCGGGGCGTCTGCTCGATGACGCTCCCGCCGATGCCCTGCCGCCTGTGGTAGCAGAGCGCCGTGAGCGCTATCGGGCCGCCGGCATTGCGACAGACGAGGTCGAGCTTGCTGCCGGCGTTGCCGACGAGCAGGGGCGTGTGGATGCTGCCGTGGGCGGCTATAACCGTGCGGTGCGTCGTCTGTACGGTCCCGGTACGCCGTGGGACAAGGTCACTGAGTGGCAGACGGCAACGATGGAGGAGCTCGAGCGTCAGCAGCGCATCAACGAGACGGCGAAGCATCGCGTGGTGGGACTCGTTATCGAGACGCGCCCCGATGCCGTAACGCCGCAGGCGCTTACGCTCATCCGCCGCCTGGGCTGCACCAAGATCCAGATGGGTATCCAGAGCCTCGACCAGCACCTGCTCGATATCAACGAGCGTCGCATTTCGGTGGCGCAGATTGAACGGGCGTTTTCGCTTGCGCGCCTGTTTGGCTTTAAGATCCATGCGCATTTTATGCTTAACCTGCTGGGCGCCACGCCGGAGGGGGATAAGCGCGACTACGAACGCTTTATGACCGAAGGGGCCTTTATGCCCGACGAGGTCAAGGTCTACCCGTGTGCGCTCATCGAGGGCTCGCGTCTGGTGGGCTGCTATGAGCGCGGCGAGTGGCGTCCCTATACCGAGGAAGAGCTGCTCGATGTGCTGGCCGACGACATCGTGGTGACGCCGGCGTTCTGCCGTATCAGTCGCATGATCCGCGACTTTAGTTCCGACGACATTATGGTGGGCAACAAGAAACCCAACCTGCGTCAGCTCGTTGAGAACCGTCTGGCTGCTCGGGGTGATGGTGCGACGGTGCGCGAGATTCGCTATCGCGAGATCAGTACGGCGGGTGCCGACTTGGATGAGCTATCTCTTGATGAGGAAGTGGCGTACGAGACGCCAGTGACTTACGAGCGCTTTTTGCAGTGGGTGACGCCGCAGGGCAAGATCGCGGGCTTTTTGCGGTTGTCGCTGCCCGACCATTCGTTTGTTGCCGCGCATGCGGACGAGTTGCCGACGACGCCGGACGAGGCGATGATTCGCGAGGTGCACGTGTATGGCATGGCGGCACGCGTGGGTGACCAGGGCCAGGCGGCGCAGCATCACGGGTTGGGGCGTTTGCTCGTAGAGCGTGCGTGCGAGATTGCCCGGGATGCCGGCTATGCGCGCATCAACGTGATCAGCGCGATTGGTACGCGCGAGTACTATCGCCATCTTGGATTTTATGACCATGGCCTTTATCTGCAAAAGGAGCTCTAGATGAACAAGCCGAGTGTTTCTGCCGGCGTCGTTGCCGGCGTTGCTCTGGGAGCCGCGGCGCTTGGTGCGGCCGCTGTCGCTGTTCGTGTTGCCTGTCTGCAGGTTGCGCGAACCTGCAATGGGTTGGCGCGTGTGAAGCGCGTGCACGACGAGGGCGGCGACGAAGTCCGCGTATTGGTGCAAGGCGGCGTCTACCAAAGCGCGAGTTACGTTGGCGAGCGTTGGGCTGAGCCCGTCTTTGCGTACTATCGTGCGTTTGACGACGTGTTTGAGGCCGAGGGTGCAATGCACGACGCTTATGGTCACGGCATCGACCGTATGCTCATGCTGGGTGGCGGCGGGTTTGCCTATCCCAAGTTTGCGCTGATGTCGCACGAGGGCTTGCGCATGGACGTTATCGAGTATGACGGAGAGATTACGCGCCTGGCGCGCCGTTGGTTCTATCTGGACGAGCTGGAGCGCACGGTGGGCGACCGCTTGCGGGTGATTACTGCTGAGGCTCGCTCGTATCTGGGTGTGACGAGTGTGGGTCATCGTCGCTACGACGTGGTCGTGAGCGATTGCTTTGGCGGTGCCGAGCCCGTACGCGAGCTGGCGACCGTTGAGGCGCTACGTCTAGTGCGGGGCAGCCTGAATGCCGGCGGCATCTACGTGGCCAATATCGTGAGCGCAAGCGAGGGGAGCGATGTGACGTTCCTGCGCGATTGCGCTGCCACGGCACTCGAGGTATTCGCCCACGCCTGGGTGGTCCCATGTGGCGATGCGGAGTTCGGCGGCGAGGAAAACTACCTGCTCATCGCCAGCGACGGCAACTACGCCTTTGCCGAAGCCGTGCCCTTCGACACCGACTTCCTCGGCACCGTCCTTCACGACAAATAAGTCTCCTCGTCCCAAAAAGACTGGTCTTAGGCGTGGTCGCGCCAGCCGAGAACGCGCTGCTTCATGCCTTCGATGTCGAGCACGCCTTCGGCAAAGCCCTTGCGCACGAGCTCTTCGGGAACAAACTCGTCGTAGCGGTCAAAGTAAGGCACCTCGCCGGGATAGACGAGGTCGATGGGGTCGAAGTCTTTCTCGGCTTCGGCGGCGAGCACTTCAAAGAACGTCTCCTCGTCGGCCTTCATCTTAAACTGCATAAAGTACGGGCGTGACGGGTCGAGTCCGCGAAGGCCCAACTCAGCGGCGCATTTAATCTTGAGCATGCGCTCGAGCGCCAAAAAGGCGTAGCTGCCCAACCAGGGGAAGAGCACCCAGGTGTCGCCACCCAGGTTGATGAGCGGCTTAGTTCCCGCGCCCGAAATCTCGGCCGTATGGCGAGCCTGCGCCAGACGGGCCCGCGCGTTACCCATCAGGTACGGATACGCCGCGTGCTCGTTGAGCGCCTTGCGCATGCGCTCGAGTACGTGTGTATTGATGTCACCGGGACAGTCGCCAAAGTAGGCCGGCACCCGGCCCTTGACCTGCGTGGCAAAGACGGTATGACGCTTCCAGTCCACTTCTTCGACAATCCAGCAGTGTCCGGCGATGGCGATGCGCTCACCGGGCGGGGGCGGATTGACGATCGTGCCCAGCTCGGCCGATTCGCTGCGAACGGTGAACTCCTCGTTTTCCTGGAATACAGCGTAGAACTTAAAGTTGTTGATGATGCGCTCGCCCGCGAGGCCCACGATGAGCCCACCGCCCTCGGTGACTTGGATATGGTCGATTTTGATGAGGTGGCGCAGCAGTACGCGATAGTCATCGGCCGAGACGCGGTGGAAATAGCTGAGCGTGAGCACACGCTGAGCAAGCTCGGCCGGTGTGAGCTCGCCGGTGCTGGCGAGCGTCGACATGGTCTGGTGATAGAGCAAACTGTAGGGGAGTCGATCGAGCTCGGGTGGCTCGACCCACTTTTCTTCGCGATAGAGTTGTACGAGCGCGATGCCCTGTAGGAGCTTCCACGGAATGGTCTCGGGCATCATCGTGCGTGGCTCGGGTTCCTCCTCGCGCATGACAAACCACATCTCGGGCGGAAGATCGCGGCGGCCTGTGCGGCCCATTCGCTGCAAAAAGGAGCTGACGGTAAACGGCGCATCGATCTGGAACGCGCGCTCCAGGCGGCCGATATCGATACCGAGCTCCAGCGTAGAGGTGGTGATGGTTGTCTGTGCCTGCTCCTCATCGCGCATGAGTTCCTCGGCCGTCTCGCGCAACGATGCCGAAAGATTGCCGTGATGAATGAGGAAACGGTCGGGCTCGTGCCGGTTCTCGCAGTAGCTACGCAGCATGGAACACACGGCCTCTGCCTCCTCGCGCGAGTTGGCAAAGACCAGGCACTTGCGGCCGCGCGTATGCTCAAAGATATAGCCCATACCGGGGTCGGCGTTATCGGGCGCCGTGTCGGTGGGGTTGAGAAGCGTCTGCTCGGCCGCTCGTGGGATGTCGACTTCGCCCTCGGGGGCCGAGGAAGTGCGACGGTCTTTGGGAGCGGCCTTGCCCCGCGCCTGCTCGCGACGTTGACGGCGCTCCTCTTGTGCGAGTTGTCCACTGTGACGCACGCCTTGGGCGCCGGCGGGCAGTGCCGCGGGTGCCGCTGCCTCAATGCGCTCGCACGCAAGCACTTCGGCCTCTTGAGGGCCCATACTCTCGAATCCCCGCTGCTGCGCCTGGGGGCCCGAGTTGTAGAAGTGCTCCATGGAGATGCGCCACACGCGGCGCGGTTCCTCAAAGCGGGGGATAACGCAGTCGCGCCCCGTTCCCTGTGAGAGAAAAGCGCCCGTGCGCTCGGGGTCGCCGATGGTGGCCGAAAGGCCAATGCGGCGAGGCTGCACGCCGGCCATGCGCGAGAGTCGCTCGATAAGGCAGAGCGTTTGCCCGCCACGGTCGCCGCGCATGAGCGAATGGACCTCGTCGATAACCACGTAGCGCAGGTCGCAGAACATGCGCGGGATCGCCATGTGCTTATGGATCAGGAGCGCCTCGAGCGACTCGGGTGTAATCTGCAAGATGCCGCTCGGCTTTTTGATGAGTTTGGCCTTGTGCGATTGCGAGACGTCGCCATGCCAGTGCCAGACGGGGATGTCGGCTTCTTCGCATAGGTCGTTGAGGCGGACGAATTGGTCGTTGATGAGCGCCTTGAGGGGGCCGATGTAGAGGGCGCCCACGCTTGCGGGCGGGTTCTCCCAAAACTCGGTCAGGATGGGAAAGAAGGCCGCCTCGGTTTTGCCGGAAGCCGTGGATGCCGTCAGGAGTACATTGTCTTGCGTGTTGAAGATGGCATCTGCCGCCGCAACCTGAATGGAGCGCAGGCTCTCCCAATCGTGGGAGTAGATGAAGTCTTGGATAAACGGGGCGTAGCGGTCAAATGCGTTCACGGGGCCTCCTTTCAAAAACGAATCTCTCAACGCGGTAGGCAGTGGCTTGCTGCATTAATGCCTCGACGTTTGCCCAGATAAAACCTGCCATAATAAACCTGTCCCCTTTTGGCAGGTTAGATGGTGAATTCGGCGAAGTTACGGTCGCCGCCTGCGGTGCCGGTGTCGTCTGTTGCGGCTGCTGGCGCGTCGCCGCCGACGCTTTGCAGCAGCTCGGCCACGTTGGCGTCGGGGTTTTGGCACAGGATATCGAGCAGCTCGATAAAGTCACGAATGACTTCACGCGGCGTCAGATGCGTGTCGGCTCCCACACGACCGAACTCGATCTTGAGGAAGTCCACCAAGTCGTTCTCGGTAAGCGTGGGCGACCAGCCAAAGTAGCCGGCGTGAATTTGCATGAGTTTTTCGATCAGCACCAGCAACTCCTCATAGGTGAGTGGCTGCAGGCGGATGATGGGCGCGAGCATGTCCTTAAGGTCCTCGCGCGCAAAGCGGCCCTGAGCGAGTCGGCTGCGCAGGGCCTCGTAGGAGAACACGCCTCGGCGGCGGTCTTCGATGGAGGTTGGAGTGCCGCCCATGATCATGCCCAGGTACTGCGCCTTGCCCTGGAGCGTGTCGTTGTACATAGTCAGGATCTTCTCGTAGTTGTATTGGCGCGTGATCGCGTTGGGAATCTTGTACAGATTCACGAGTTCGTCGATGAGCACCAGCATGCCCTTGTATCCGCTGCAGACCAAAAAGCGTGCAATGAGCTTAACGTAGTCGTACCAGTCGTCATCGCTGATGATGGTCGAGGAGCCCAGCTCAGCGCGTGCCTCGCTCTTGGTGCGGTACTCGCCGCGAATCCATTTGGTCACGCGGCTCATAGCCTCTTCATCGCCCTCGGATACGGCCATGCGATAGCGGCGGAGCATGCGGGTGAAGTCGAAGCCGTGGACCATCTCCTCGAGCGGGGCCAGTTGGGCATTGACGACCGACTCGTCGACGTCGGCACACGAGGCGACCCAGCGATCCAAAATAAGGTTGAGCGCACCGCCCTCGGGGCGCGTCTTGGTCGAGATATTGCGGATGAGCTCGCGGTAGGTGGCAAGGCCCTGTCCTTGACCGCCCTGCAGGCGGCGCTCAGGGGATAGGTCGGCATCAGCGACGACGAATCCCTCACCCATGGCGTGCGTGCGGATGGTCTGGAGCAAAAAGCTCTTGCCTGCGCCGTAGCGACCGACCAGAAACCGGAAACTCGCGCCACCGTCGGCGATGAGACTTAAATCGGTGAGCAGGGCGCGGATCTCGACCTCGCGCCCTACGGTGATGTAGGGAAGGCCGATGCGTGGGACCACGCCGCCCTTGAGTGAGTTGAGAATGACGGCGGCGACGCGTTTGGGTACGCGGGGCGCTGCGGATGTGGTATCACTCATGGTCTAGGTATCCTCTCACGTCTGCTTCGTAGTCCTCGATAATCTGCGGCCCTGCCGCGCCGAATTCGATAACGGTGTCTCCCACCAGGTCAAAGAGCGCCTCGTTGATGCTGTCGACGAGCATGTCCTCGCTCTGTCCCGATTGCACTACCGCCGATTCCGCCTGTACTGCGTTGTGCTCGAGCAGCGCGCGGAGATAGGCGTCTGCGGCGGGCGTGAGTTCGTTCGTGGCGTCAGCGGGCGCAACAGCTGCGAACGCGGGCGTCGGCGCGAGAAGCGGTGCCACGACACCAAACTGCTCGGTGGATATGGTTGGCTCGTCGGTCTCGTCCTGCCGAATGGGTGCCGCGACCGCCTCGACAATCGCGTCGGCTACGGGCTCGGCTTCCGGTTGCCCTGAGTTCGCTGTCTCGGCTCCCACAGGTGCGCCGTCCTCGCGCTCTTCATCGATCAAAAGCGCTTCACGCGTTTGCGCGGCGGCACTCCGGATATGCCCCAGCTGGCTCAGGTCGATATCGATCTTGACGGGCTGATGTGCGGCATCCCATGAAAGCCATGCCACGATTTCGTCATCGATAATCTTAGCCAGATATTTGGGGACCTTCTCTTCCTTAAGGGGATGGCCGGGATCCAGTGCCAAGCGCAGACGCTGATCACAAGCGCGCATCATCTCACCGAGCTTGCTGCTTTTTTGTCTGCTGCCGTGGATGCGCATGCATTCCCAAAAGCCGTTTTGACAACGGTAAATATGGATGGGGTCCAGACGGTATTCGCAGTCCTCGTGGCGATTGGGCGCAAAGAACACGGCCGAGGCAAACATGGTATAGGGCATGGCCGTCTCCTCCCCAAACAAGCTCGCCACGATACCGGTCTTTCGGTGCGTGTCATAGTAACGTGCCATACGGACATACACGGCGCATGCCACGTGGCGCAGGTCGCGATGGTGGCTGCGATCGAGTCTTGAGTTATTGAGGTTATACGTGGAGAGGGCGTTGATAGCGGCCATGAGTCGCTCCTCGCGCGCCTCGTCGGGCGGAAGGGGGAGGATCGGCTCAGAGGATTTACGACGTTTGGGGGCCTGCCCGGACGGCTCCGGTGCAGGCGCAAGGTCTCGAACCGCACGCCGCAGCTCGATAAGGGCGTTATCGAACATGACGGTTTTAGAGTCGCGAAGCAGCTTGGGATCGAGCCCGTGGAACACGGCGTAATCCTGCAGCCACACGCGTGCAAACCGGTCGATGCCGGGCTCGAAGGCACGATAAGCATCCCAAAAGGCCTTGATCTTGCTAAAACCATCGAGCGGGTCATCTACGCCAATGCCGCAGATCAGTTCATAGAGATACAGGAAGGCAAAGGACGTAGACGTTTCTTCGACGGTTCCGCGGCGTACCCGTGCGCGCCAGGTAAAGTACCCGCGCAGCTGGCGATCGCTCATGGCGTTGTAGGTTGGGAAGTACGACTTGAACGTACCGTTATAGGGGCAATCGTCCTCAAAGTCGGCCATCAGCAGGCCTTGGCGGTAGAAGAGCTCGGCTTCCGAAAGCCAGCGTCCTGCACCGCCTTTGGGGTCATCCTGCCAGCGCGATATCTCGCGCATCTTGCGGTACTGGTCGGGAAGGAAATTCTGCATCTGTCGGCCGGTCTTGAGAATCGGCTCGTCTGCGTAGACTTCATGTGAGAAACGGGCGGACTGATGGGTCCGGGCCTCGGCCATAATGCGCTCGATGAGCATCTTGATGTCCTGGTCGGCCACCGCTTCTCCTCTCCTAACGCAGCTTCGGTGACCTCATATCATAGCACAGCATCAAACAGGTGTTCGAGATACTGCTGCGTAGATAGATTTAGAACAGGAGGGCGTAGATGACGGCGATGACGACGGAGGGGAGCATATTGGCCGTGCGGAAGGTCTGAGGACGGATGAGGTTGACACCGACGCAGAAGATGAGCATGGAGCCTACGAGCGAAAGGCTGTCGAGGGCTGCCGTAGTCATGATGGGGGAGAGTGCGCCGGCAAACAGCGTGATCGTCCCCTGGAACACGGCGACGGGCAGGGCGGAGAAAATGCAGCCGCGGCCAAGCGACGCCGTCATGGTGCAGACGATGATGCAGTCCAGCGCGCCCTTGAGGGCGAGCGTGGACCAGTCGCCGAGCAGGCCGTCCTGGATCGATCCCACAATGGCCATGGCGCCGATACACACGGTGAGTGAAGTCGAGACAAAAGCGTTGGTGAACTCGTTATCGCCCTCGCTGCCGGTTTTGCGCTTGAGCCATTCGCCAAGGTTCTCAATGGCGGCCTCCAAGTTGATGGCCTCGCCGATGAGCGAGCCGAGGGCGAACGAGACAATGAGCATGGTGGTACCAGTGGTCGCCAGCGCCTTCCCATCGATAAGGAGCATCTTTTGCATGGTGCCGCCAAGGCCGATAAACAGGACGCACAGCCCCGATGCTTTCATAAGCGTGTCTTGAATGCGCGGTGTAATGAAGCGGCCGCCCGCTAATCCCAAAAGACCGCCCGCAACTAAAAGCACAACGTTGATGATTGTTCCCAAGCCCGGCATGAGCCCTCCTGTATTGATGCCAACGTGGCAATCGTAGCAGAACGAAATGCGAGGCACATCGCGACTCATCTAATACGTTATATAAGTGGTATTAGGAATGGTGCGCAGCATTTAAGCCTCAGGTGGTTGTCGGGACATAGGGATAGTAGTCAAAGCGCAACGTCATAAGCCGCTGTGGGGATTCAATAGCCGCGGCGATGATATTGGCATCGCGGGCACGATCAAACCCTACGAGTTCGATCTGATACGAGACGTCTTGCATAATGTCCAGACGTCGCCAGGCGAGGAGTGTGTCGCCATCGAATTCCAAGGTCTTGCCTCCGTCTGGGGTAACGGCGTATAGACGCAGCTTGGCGGTGGTTGCAGGTTCGACAACCGTGACCTTTTTAATTTCGTTTCGAGTATTCTTGGCGCCCAACAAGGTGAGCAGTGTTGGGGCCACGACCTCGCCCGATGGCAAAAAGACGACTTCGATGGATTCGGGAAATGCGATGATGGCCGACTTGCGGACGGGCTGATTGGCGGCGGCAACTTCGATGTTCGCAGCGTCGATGACCTCTGTGTGGTCGAGCGCGGCAAGCACGCAGCAGTTACCTTCATCGATCTCTTGAGGATCAGCAAGCCCCAGACTGTCCGCGAGTTCGGAATCGTATGGATCGGTAGCGGGTTCATTCGGTGCTTCGAGAGAAGCTGGGACGCTGTTTGTCGGCGACGGCGTGTCGCCCGCACCTGCTTCTTTGTCCGCGCTCTCTTCTTGTATGGTTGCGTTGATGGGTTCGTCGTTTGGGGGGAGCGTCTTGGCGTCAAACGCGGAGGGGAGAATTCCGATAGCTCCGGATCCGTTCCACTCCATTTCGAGAAGCGCCGGGTCGGCAAGAATGCGTTGCCTGCTTTGCGCGTGGGAATCGATTTCAAAAGGACCTGCCTCTATCCCTCGTGTAAGGCTGAGTGATCCGGCTGGCTTCTCGAAATGAGCGTCTGTGTCTTTGGTACTGACGGCGTAGAACAGCAGGGACGCTTCTCCCGCCGCGATGGCATCGGTGCCGGCTTTGGTCAGCCGCAATGATGCCGTGAATGAGAGGGTGGGCTGCGCATCGTCTGCATTCGCGGCGGCGCAGCCCAGACATATACCGCCTCCTTTCTCAAAAAACGTACCGTCGAAGGCGACCTTCGCTCCGTTCGCCGAGTCATCGACCGAAGCGATGTCGATGCGCAGCTCTAAATTGCATGGATCGCCATCTGCATCGAGCACAGCCGAGCGCCACGTGCAGACGGCGCACCCCGCCCGGGAGCCGTTTGCCTTGTTCGAACGATCGATATCCACGACTATCGAGCCGTCCGTATTACGACGAAGACATCCCGAGGTCGAGATTGCGGCCTGTGCGATCGAAAAACGCTTGCACGCAATGGCGCTCGATGGATTTGGTGCGGAACTTAGGGCTGCTGGTAAGGAGTCTGCCATGACGGGAGCCGCCCAAGCGGCGACAGACGTTCCGGTTGCGAGCGCGCCGCAGAGTGCGACGACGGGCAAAAGGTTCTTCGATGCCATGGGGTCTCCTTAGCTAATTTAGTGCGGCCTGTCCGTGTTTTGTTTCTGGCTGCGTTTGATGTGCAGACCGAGGCCGGCGGTTCCCGCGCCTGCTGCTGTGGCGCCTGCTGCCAAGAGCCATCGTCTGTCGCCTGTCTGCGCCAACGGTTCCTCGCGGTCGCCGCGGTCGAGCTCCGAGAGGTCGACCGTCACTTGCGTGGCGGCCTGCGCCTGTTCTTGCTGGGCAAAGGCCATGGCTGGCCCAAACGCTAGGATGCTGACGGCGGCGGCCAGGGCGACGGCCTTATGCCGTGTGCGCACCGGGCTCGACCGTCCAGGTGATCGTTGCAACCTGATCGCCTTCGCCGGTTACGCGGAAGATGTCGCGCGTGACGCGGGCGACGTTTCCGCTTGTCTTGAGCTTAATTTTGTCCGTGCCGCCGGCAATGCC
Organism: Collinsella sp.; assembly: GCA_036551635.1. Taxonomy (GTDB): domain Bacteria; phylum Actinomycetota; class Coriobacteriia; order Coriobacteriales; family Coriobacteriaceae; genus Collinsella. Next base: position 36,571 of record JAXKEA010000030.1, on the reverse strand, counting down.
CTGGTAGCCCATGTCGAAGGCTGCGTTCTTGGAAAGATCGAGGCCCGTCTCCTGCATTGCGGCGCTGGCGTTTTGGAGTGCGCCGTCGGGGCCGACCTTAAAGTCGATGGAGTTCTGTGCGGTTCCGGCCTTGGCGTCGGCGGCAATGGTCCAGGTGTTCATGGCGTCGATCTTCATGTTGGTGACATGGATGCCGTAGGCCGAATGATTGTCGATGGTGGTCGCGTCTTCTGAGGGGCCCTGAAGCGTGCCGTCGGCCTTGGCGACGAAGGGAATAACCGTCGGAACTTTGAACTCAACGTTGTCGATCTCGGTCCTGACCATTACTTTCGTGGTTCCAACGCGCCCGGCTGCCATAGCTGGCGTCGGGACGGCGCCCATTGCGAGCGCGAGCGCGAGCCCTGCGCCCACGACGAGCGCTCTGGCTCCGTTCATGTTCCTGGTGATGTCCATGGTCGTTCCTTTCTATTCGCCGCGGGCCGTCCCCGCGATGATTGGACGAATGCTGGTGAATTGCGTGCGGTGCCGCGTCGGCCGGAAAAGCTAGTTCTCGGCTTGCTCAACCCGCACCTTGACACGTGTCGGATTGCCGTGGCTGTCGAGGGTCTTGGCATCGAGTGCCTGGATCTCGATGTACGCCTCGCCTTCTTTGATGTCGCCGGCGGGGCACGTTTCGATTGTCTTGCCGGTCTCGACCACACCGGATTCGTACATGGTCTCGTCGTTTTGGATGACGCGGAATCGCTGGGGAAATTTATTGTCTTGGACGTTTTGCACGTTGACGCGCAGCTTGCCGTCCTCCTGCAGCTGAGCGATCGGTGCGACCGAAATCGTCATCATGTTGTCGCGGACGATGGCGTCGAGCTCATCTTGGATTTCCTGACGCGTTTTGCCCTCGGCCGTCGTAACCGAAGCGCCCGCCTCGGGTACGGGCTGCGACTGCCAAGCGTATAGTCCTACGGCGACAAGGGCACAGACGATGGCCAAACAGGCAAGGATGAGCTTCTTGCGACGACCCAGGCCTGCAAAGTGGGGTGGCTTCTTCGCGCTCATGCGGCATCCTTGGCGGTATAGATGCGCGCAAAGGTGGACGGGTTCGCTCCAAAGAGCATGTGAAGCATCAGGCGGCGTGAGTAGACAAGCTCGTCGAAGTCGGGAGGGAGCTCGATGTCGTGGATATGCGCGATGCGGTGGGCGAGCGCCGAGAACGACTCGGGGTCGCAGATCACATCGGTGGTAACGTGGTAGACCGTCGTATCGGGGAATGCCTCTTCGTCGAAAGGCAGGAGATGGGGATCGTCGTCGACTTCGATGGCGATGCCGTACTGGGGCCAGTAATATGCCATGGGAACCTCCCTGCTTCTGGGGCCAAAACTTCTGTCGGTTTTGGCTGTCGATGCCGACGGTATCAGCCACTACTTGACCAATTGCTGACCAAATGCTTGACGGATTGGTGTCTCCGCAGGTAAAAGGCGGCAAAAAATACTCCAACTTTTTTCAAGCGACAATCGCGCGGTCGGCGACGGCGGGGCCATATGTGTCAAAAGCATCGTCTGCCGAGGAAATCAAGCCGCTCGCCGAATTGCACGAACGTAAAAATCGCCAATTATGGAGACGGTCTCGAACACGTCGACGAAACGATGCGGTAACATCTCCCTGCAAACACTGTAGTTAGCTAAAGGGGGAGTTCGCGTGTCTGCAACCATCAAACCCTTCACCGACGAGTTCGAAGAGTATGGTCGCGATGAGTCTCGCGCATCGGGCGAGGCCTCGAGCATCTCGTTTCCGACAACGGAAGACGAGGTCCGTGCCATTTTGGAAAAGCTCCATGCCGAGCGTGTCCCGGTAACGGTTCAGGGCGCCCGAACCGGCCTTGCCGCCGGTGCCGTGCCCCACGGCGGGCATATCCTCAATACTTCCCGTATGAATCGCTACTTGGGCCTTCGCCGCGATGAACAAGGCCAATTTCTGCTGCGCGTGGAGCCGGGCGTTGTGCTCTCGGAGCTGCGCAAGCAGCTGAGCAAGAAGGTGCTGCCGACTGCTGGTTGGGACCAGGCATCGCTTGAGGCCTACGAGGAGTTCCAAGAGGCCCCCGAGCAGTTCTTTCCCACCGATCCCACCGAGGCATCTGCCTGTCTGGGCGGCATGGCGGCATGTAACGCCTCTGGTGCCCGCAGCTACGCCTACGGTCCCATGCGCCCACATATCACGGGACTCCACGTCGCGCTGGCTGATGGCGATTTGCTTGAGCTTCAGCGCGGCGAGGCTTTTGCCCAGGGCCGCCACCTGTCGCTCGTGACGGTAGTGGGCCGTACGCTCGAGCTCGATCTTCCCGGCTATACCATGCCCAAGACAAAAAATGCCTCAGGCTATTTCGTTGCGGACGAAATGGACGCCATCGACCTCTTTATCGGTGCTTGCGGCACGCTCGGCGTTATCACCGAGCTCGAGATTGCCCTGCAGGCGGCGCCTGCGGTCGTTTGGGGTGTGAGCTGCTTTTTCGATAGCGAAGACAAGGCCGTGTCCTTTACCGATTCCATGCGTCCCGTCCTGTCCCATGCGGCTGCCATCGAGTACTTCGACGCTGGCGCCCTGGATATTCTACGTCGCCAGCGCGAGCAGTCGACGGCGTTTGCCTCGCTGCCGGCGCTCGACAAAGAGGCCAAGGTCTGTGTCTACGTGGAGCTCGACTGCGATGACGAGGCCCAGGCGACCGAGGAACTGTACCACCTGGGATGGGTGCTCGAGTTTGCGGGTGGCCGCGACGATGCGACATGGGTCGCGCGCACCGAGGTCGATCGCGAGTGTCAGCGGTTCTTCCGCCATGCGGTCCCCGAGAGCGTCAACATGCTTATCGACGAGCGTCGCCGCACGGATCCCACCATCACCAAACTGGGTTCGGACATGTCGGTGCCCAATGCACGCCTTGCCGATGTCGTGGCCCTCTATCGCCGCACACTGGCCGAAAGCGGGCTTGAATCTGCTGCCTGGGGGCACATCGGTAACAACCATCTGCATGTGAACATCCTGCCGCGCGATGCGCAGGACTACCGTCGCGGTGGCGAGCTGTTTGCCCAGTGGGCTGCGGGGGTAACGGCTATGGGCGGTGCCGTTTCTGCCGAGCACGGCGTCGGCAAGATCAAGGCGGGCTTCTTAGAGACGATGTACGGTCACGAGGCCATGGTCGAGTCGGCGCGGCTCAAGCTCCAGCTCGATCCCGACGGGCAGCTGGGTCGCGGCAACCTGTTTTCGGAGAAGCTCTTGGATGAGCTCGTCCAGAAAGGGGGCGCGTGAAGATGAGCGATTTCCATATGGTGGTGTGCGTCAAGGCCGTGCCGGGCAGCACCGAGGTCAAGATGGACCCCAAGACCAATACCATCGTGCGCGATGGCAAGCAGGCGGTCATTAATCCCTTTGATGCGAGCGCTTTGGAATGCGCGCTGGCGCTGAAGGACGACTTTATCGGCTTTGGCATGGATGTGCGCGTGACGGTGGTGTCGATGGGCATCCCCGCGACCGAGTCGCTGCTGCGCGACTGCATCGCCCGAGGCGCCGACGACGCGCTGCTGCTGACCGATCGCGCCTTTGCAGGTGCCGATACCCTGGCGACCACCTATGCTCTCAAATGCGGCATCGAGGCGCTCGACGAGGACTTCGACCTGCTCATCTGCGGCAAGATGGCGGTGGATGGCGATACGGCCCAGATTGGTCCCGAGCTTGCCGGTGCCTTTGAGATTCCCTGCGTGACCGACGTGAGTTGCGTGCAGAGCGCGGGCTTTACGACCTGTGGCTCGCTGGCGCTCATTCACGGATGCGATGCCGGCGAGGAGACGGTGTATCTTGAGATGCCGTGCGCGATGACGACTGCCAAGGAGATTGGCCAGTTGCGTATGCCGAGTATTGCCGGTATTCGCGCGGCGGAGGAGGCGGACGTGCGCGTGGTCAGTGCCGCCGACGTGAACGCCGACCCCGCGCGTTGCGGTCTTGCCGGGTCGCCGACACAGGTCGTGCGCTCGTTTGTGCCCGACCGTGACCAAACGTGCGAGGCCGTTGAGGGAGCGGCGTCCGAGCAGGCGGTAAAACTTGCCAAGATTATCGAGGGGATGGCGTAGATGAGCGGACTGATTATCGATAGCGAAGCCTGTATCGGCTGCGGTCGCTGCGTTCGCGCCTGTGCTTCGGGCGGCATCGTAGTGGAAGGCGAGCGACCCAACCGATGCGCCCACGTAACCGACGGCTGCATCCTATGCGGTGGGTGCGTCGACGCCTGCCCTGTCAACGCTATCTCGATCGAGCGTGATGAGGCCGCTGGTGCGGTGGACCTTGATGCGTATCGAGACATTTGGGTATTCGCTCAGACCGACGAGCACGATACAGTGACTCCCGTTGCCTATGAGCTTATGGGCAAGGGCCGCGAGCTTGCCGATGCGCGCGGTTGCCGTCTGGTGGCACTGGTCGGTATGGGTCCCGAGGGTTCTCTCGGCGACCTGGAGCATCTGGTTTGTGCCGGCGCGGACGAGGTCCTGGCCTGTCGCGACGAGCGCCTGCGCCAAAACGATGCGGAGGTCTACGCCCGCTTGATCTGCGATTTGGTAGCCGAACGCAAACCCGAGGCCATCCTATACGGTGCGACCGCTTTTGGTCGCGAACTGGCACCCGGCGTTGCCGTGCGTTTGCAGGCGGGCCTTACGGCTGACTGCACCGTACTTTCGATGGATACAGAGACGGGACTGCTGCAACAGACGCGTCCGGCGTTTGGCGGCAACCTGATGGCCACCATCATTTGCCCCAACCACCGTCCGCAGATGGCAACGGTGCGCCCCGGTATCTTTAAGGCTCCCGACTTCGACTACGGCCGCTCTGGCACGATCACCCAGATATCGCTTGCGGATGATGCTAAGGCTCGTGTCGAGATCTCGATTCCCGCCGAGGAGTGGGGACAGCAGCCCTCAATCGCCAATGCCGAGCGCCTGGTCGTGGTGGGTCGCGGCATTGGTTCCAAGAAAAACCTGCCGTTGATGCGAAGGCTCGCCGAGGCTCTGGGTGCCGAGCTTGGTTGCACGCGTCCCGTCGTGGAGGCGGGTTGGCTGGAGTATCGCCACCAGATTGGCCAGACGGGCGTATCGGTTTCGCCCAGGCTTCTCGTGAGTATCGGTGTTTCGGGCGCCATCCAACATCTTGCCGGCATCGGTGGGGCGGAGTGCATCATCGCCATCAACGAGGACCCGGATGCCCCCATTTTCGGTGCTGCCCAGTACAAGGTTGTTGGGGACGCCGTCGAGGTCGTCGAGGAGCTGCTGGCCCAGCTTGAGCGCTAGGCGCGCGCCAGCCAGTCGCGCATCTCGTCCTTTAGGCGGCTCCAAGTTGCCTGCGTGGCGGGGTCGGTAAAGGGCCGCGTAATGCCAAAGGGCGCGTCGAGCAGGCGGTGGATATCGCCCTGTTCGCGCGCCAGCGCGCGGCTTGCTGGATAGACGAGCTCAAACATAAAGCAGATAAGCCCCACCAAGAAGTCGGCGGGCTCATCGCGCTCATCGCGTGCGACGCAGCGGTGCTCGTCAAAGGCGGCAAGTGTCGGCGACGAGAAACGGCTGCCGAGAAACGTCTTCTCGTCCACCTTGAGGATAGTGTCGACAGTGCTGTCGGCGATGGTGCGCATAATGTCGATCTTGTCGCCATCGCGCACGATATCGCAGAAGCTCCGCGTGCGCTCGTCGAGCTGCGCGGGTAGACGGAAATCGCTGTGATAGGCAATGCTCGCTCGGATGAGCTCATCTTCTGCCGGGTCATCGATAAAGTCGCGGATGCTCGTTACGGCGGGTGCATCGGCGGGATTCTCGCCAAAGAGGACCTCGATGCCCAGCGCCGCATGGCTCATGCTCTCGGCGTCCTTAAAGGTGTCCCAGCGTCGCAGCTGCTCAAAGCGGCCCATATCGTGTAGCAGGCCGCAAAGCCATGCCAGGTCAATATCTTCTGACGACCAGCCCTGCTCGCGCGCTACGGCATCGCATGCCTCGGCCACGTGGTACGTATGCTCGATTTTGAGCGCGATGCGTGGGTTGGTGGCGTCGTAGGCATCGGTGTAGCTTTTGAAGGCCGCGCGCGCCCGGTCTCGATCGATAGCTGTCATAATGACTTCCTAAAAAGTTGTGTCTTTCGATCCGGTGGCAATTGTAGGTGAACTCGGTTGCTGCCGGATGATGATTCTGCCGTGTCGCTACATGCGCCTCGGAGACCTTGTCAGGATGAGAAACGTATGGTGCTCAAAATCGTTAGAACCGTCTGGCCAGTGATGCTTACCTATGTTGCAATAGGCGCGCCGTGCGGAATGATCATGGGGCAGACGGGAATGGAGCCCTGGATGGTCTTTGCTCTAAGCAGTACGTTTGTGACGGGCAGCGGCCAGTTTATGATCTGCAACCTGTGGCTGGCGGGTGTGCCTGCAGCATCGATCGTCGCGAGCGTCGCCGCCATCTCCTCGCGCTTTGCGCTTTACTCGGCATCGATCGCACCGCATCTGAGGGGTGCCTCGAAGCGTCAGACGCTGGCTGTTGCCGCGACACTTACCGAGGAGGCATATGGCATCTCGCTTGCCAAGTTGGTTGAAGGGGAGGATTGGGGCCCGCGCGAGTCCTTTGTGCTCAACGTAATCCTCATCGCAACATGGGGCGTTTCGTGTACGATGGGCGCCATCGTCGGCGCCGTTGTCGATGTTCCCACCGCCATTGCAGCCTTTGTCTGCACCTCGCTCTTTATCTGCCTGCTCTTTTCGCAGCGGCTGTCGCGCGGTAACGTTGTCGCGGCGGTTTCGGGCGCGGTGTCCGTCGCCGTATGCAAGTTCTTGGGCCTCGCGAATATTGCCGTGCCGGCAAGCGTCGTGGTCGGCATTGCCATTGCGCTGGCGTGCGATGCTGTATTTGACGGAAGAGGTGCCCGCGATGCCCGCTAACGAGTTCTTGGTTCTGTGGCTGTCGTCGTGGGCTGCTATCGCGTTCTTTCGCATCGCGCCGGCGTTCGCCTTGCGCGGGCGGACCCTGTCGCCCCGCATTACCGAGGCCCTGGGCTATATCCCGCCCGCTGCCTTTGCCGCGCTGGTCGCCAACGACTTGGTGAACCCCGGCGCGTTCGACGCGGGACTCTGGCCTGCCTTGGTTCCCTGGATTGCGGCCACCGGCGTCGTGGCGGTGGCAATCAAGACAAAGTCGATGTTGTGGTGCTGCGTTTCGGGCATCGTGTTCTATATCGTTTTGAGCCTCGTATAGGAGCAGGACGCGTTATCGTCCCGGCCTAACGAATCGAATTTCTCACCGAGGCGGTCTGCTTCTTCTGGTACCATGGTCAAACTTTACTGTAGCAAAGCGTGACGTGGGCTTTTGTTCTGCGTCAGCGGAAATGGGGGTTTCATGGCACAGGAAGCGACCGCCAACGAGCAAAAGAAATTCAAGGTACCGCGCATCCCGGGCGACATCATGATCTATCCGATGATCGTCGGCCTTTTGCTCAATACCTTCTGCCCGCAGGTCTTTGAGGTCGGCGGCTTCTTTACGGCTGCCTGCCGCGGCGGCTCCAACACCATCGTTGCCGCGATCTTGCTGTTCGTGGGCGCCGGCATCAGCTTTAAGTCCACGCCGGGCGCCATCAAGACCGGCATCGTCGTGCTGATTCCTAAGCTTGTAGTGGCAGCCGCGCTGGGTCTGGGCGTCGCGTACTTCTTTAACGATAACTTTTTAGGCCTGAGCTCGGTTTCCATCATCGGCGGCATTACGTTTTGCAACATGGCGCTCTATACGGGCATCATGGGCGAGTTCGGCGATGAGTCCGAGCAGGGCGCTGTCGGTATCCTGTTCTTTACGGCCGGCCCCGCCGTCACGATGATCATCCTTGGTGTTTCGGGTCTCGCCAACATCCCCGTCGGCACCATCATCGGATCCATCCTGCCGCTTGTTATCGGCATGGTCCTGGGCAACTTGTTCCCGTTTATCAAGAACCTGCTGGTTCCCGGCGCCAATCCCGCGATCGCTGTAATTGGTTTTCAGCTCGGTGCGTCCATGAGCCTTTCGAGCTTCATCGCCGGTGGCATTTCGGGCATCCTGCTGGGCCTCATCACGCTCTTTATCGTCGGTCCCATTACCTTTGCCTTCGAGCGCCTGTGTGGCGGCAATGGTAAGGCGGCTGTGGCATGTTCCACCATTGCCGGCACGGCCATGACCACGCCGGTCGCCCTCGCCGAGGTCGCTCCGCGCTATGCCGAGCTTGCGCCCACCGCGTATGCGCAGATCGCCACTGCCGTCATCATCACGGCAATCATGGCCCCGATTCTGACCGGCTGGGTCGATAAGAAGTTCTGCCACGGCGAAGAAGATCTGTCGGTCGAAGGCGTCGAGGCTATTGAGGAGGCCGTCGCGACCGACATCGACGGCGAGTAACGGCCGTTACCGATAATTGATTCCGGCGTGCAATTCGCGCCGTCAGAGCGCCCGAACGAGAGCTGTCTTACAGCAACGTTCGGGCGCTCTGCTATGATTCCCTTTACCCCTGCGGAGTAAGGGGCGTTTATTGCCCAGACACGAATCGGGCGATTCTGACCACTTGGATATTGAAGGGAGGGCGTCTAGTGGTTAAGGCACTCAAGATCGAGATATTCCTGCTGTGCATGATTATTCTTATCGGGCTTGCCGTGCGAAGCCGTCGCTCCCTGTTCTCGAGCACCCAGCAGCTTTTGTTTAGCATGCTGGGCTACACGTCTGCTGCCTACATTTTCTTCGATATGATCTGGACGCTCTCGGACGGCGTGAGCACTCCTGTAGGCATCACGGCCAACTGGATTTCCAACGCGGTTTCGTTTTCGCTGTTCGCCATCGCGTGCCTCATTTGGTTTTTCTATTCCGAGACGATGCAGGGCTCACGGCTCCTGACCACGCCCTACAGGGTGGTACTTTTAACGTTGCCAACCGCATTGGTGGTCGTGCTGGCATTTACCAGCTACTGGACGCACGCTATGTTCTATATCGATGCGCAGGGCGTATATCGTCGCGGCTTTGCTTATATGATCCAGCCCATCGTGAGCTACTGCTACGTCATATATACGTCCTTGCATGCCTTTATTCAGGCTCGAAAAGTCGAAAGCCTGCAAAAGAAGGCCATTTATCGCACCCTCGCCTTTTTTGCGGTTCCCGCTCTGGTGGGCGGTACCTTCCAGGTTTTGTTTTCGGTACCGGGCCTTTGCGTCGGTATAACGCTGAGCATCCTGCTGCTCTACATCATCTGCCAGGAGCAGCTGATCTCGACCGACCCGTTGACTGGCCTTAACAATCGCAACCGTTTTGAGACCTATATGCTGTCGCTGTTCTCGGGTACTGACCAGGCCGAGGGTGTGTATCTGCTTATGATGGACGCTGACGGCTTTAAGCAGATTAACGACCGGTATGGACATGTTGAGGGCGATCATGCCCTCCAGGTCATATCTGCTACGCTCAAAGAGGTCTGCTCGGCGTCTGGTGGCTTTATCGCACGTTATGGTGGCGATGAGTTCGTGGTGCTTCAAAAGGCGACGGCGGAGCAGGACATCATAGACCTGTGTTCGGTGATTAACGACGAGCTCGCTCGTGCCAAGGTGCCGTATGCATTGCGGATGTCCATCGGTTACGCGTGGGTCGGCGATAGCGTTGACACCTGGCAAGACTTACTTCGCGCTGCCGATGCGGAGCTCTACCGCGTCAAGGCCGAGAAAAAGAAAGCCGGCGTACAAATACGCTAGAAAAAAGGGGCGCACGACCGTTGCGATGGTCGTGCGCCCCTTTTGCGTTTGTGGGGGCCACCGGCCATAATGCCCAGGCGCGGTGCGGCAAGACGGGCGTCTGCCGCCGCGACTCGGTACGAAATCAACGAGAACCAGTGTGCTCCATTAAGCTAAAGTATGCGAATGCCCTCCCTAAAAAGGTGAGCTCGCTAGGCTTTTTTGGGTTTGTTGACGATGATGATGCCGCCGCAGACCAACAGCAGGGCAACGATGACGGTAACGAGGCTCGTGCCAGCGCCCTCGCCGAGCAGCAGCGCGCTCAGCACCACACCAAAGACGGGGTTCATAAATCCAAAGACAGAGACGCGGCTGACGGGGTTGACGGCAAGCAGGCGCGACCACAGCGAGTAGGCGACCGCGGAGATAAGCGCCATGTAGATGATGAGCGCGATGGCGGGGACAATCGCTGTGGGGGAGAGTGCGCCACCCATCAAAAAGCCGATGGCGGTGAGGACCAGGCCGCCGACCAAGAACTGCCACCCGGCAAGCAAAACACCGTCGTGCTTGCGCGAGAAGATGCCGATCAGGCAGGTCGAAAGAGCACCCGCGACAGTGGAGGCTAGGATAAAGCCCTCGCCGTCGAGCGTAAAGCCAAAGGTGCCGTCCGCGCCCGAAAGGTTGACGAGCGCGACGCCGGCAAAGCCCAGCGCACAGCCAAGCACCTTGGCCGTACTGAGCTTCTCGGTGTGAAATGCCAGGGCGGCAAAGAGGATTGCGAGGAAGTTGGCGCTGGCCTCGATGATGGAGCTCGACATGGCGCTGGCGCGCGAGAGGCCCAGATAGAAAAAGAAGTACTGACCGATGGTCTGAAAGAGCGACAAGATAAAGATGGGCTTGATATCGCGTGCCTGTGGGACGAGCGGGCGGCGCTGGGCTGCACTCATACCGGCGATAACCAGGATACCGGCAAGTGTGAAACGCAAACCTGCAAAGAGTAGCTGCGAGGCGCTATCGTGCGCCGGGATACCAAACAGCTCGTAACCGATCTTGATGCAGGGGAAAGCCGACCCCCAGAGCGCGCAGCAGACGAGGCAACCCAGGATGAGTCCGGGCAGAGTGGCGAGATACGGCTTGCGGCTTTCCATGATGTTCTTCTCCCATACGCGCAAATAAAAAAGAACCCGCCACCGGGCGTGCCGGTGGCGGGTGTTGTTACCCGAGGGGATTGTACCCGATGGGAAAGGTTTAAGCGAAGTAGGCTACGCCGCTCTCAAAGATCGGCATGAACTTGTCGCCGGGGACATGCTCGGGCACGTTGCGGTACAGGTTGTCGCCGCGGCGCTCGGCATGGCCCATCTTGCCCAGGACACGGCCGTCGGGGCTCGTGATGCCCTCGATGGCGAGTGCGGAGCCGTTGGGGTTGACGGAGAGATCCATGCTGGGCTTGCCGTTCTCGCCCACGTACTGCGTGGCGACCTGGCCGTTGGCGATCAGCTGGGCGAGCACTTCGTCATTGGCGACAAAGCGGCCCTCGCCGTGGCTGATGGCGACGGTGTAGGGGTCGTCCAGGCTGCACTGCGACAGCCACGGGGACAAGTTGGACGAGATGCGGGTGCGCACCAGACGGCTCTGGTGGCGACCGATGGTGTTGAACGTCAACGTGGGCGCATCGGGCGTGGCGTCGACGATGTCGCCGTAGGGCACCAGGCCGAGCTTGATCAGGGCCTGGAAGCCGTTGCAGATACCCAGCATCAGGCCATCGCGGGCCTTGAGCAGGTCGCGGACTGCCTCGGTGACCTCGGGAGCGCGGAAGAACGCCGTGATGAACTTGGCGGAGCCGTCGGGCTCGTCGCCGCCCGAGAAGCCGCCGGGGATCATGACGATCTGGCTTGCGCGGATGCGGCGGGCAAGCTCGTGGGTGCTCTCGGCGACGGCCTCGGGCGTGAGGTTGTTGATCACGAAGGTGTCGGCCTTGGCGCCGGCGGCGCGGAAGGCACGGGCGCTATCGTACTCGCAGTTGTTGCCGGGGAACACGGGGATAACCACGCGCGGGCGGGCGATCTTGGCGCCGCCGTACACGTGGATGTCCTTGGCGCGGAAGTCGATGGTCTCGACCTCGGGGGTCTCGTCGGCGCTGCGGTAGGCAAAGACGCCCTCGATGCCGCTCTCCCAGGCCTCCTGGAGCTCGGAGAGCTCGATGACTTCGGAGCCGGTGTCGATGACATAGCCCTCGACGGTGGTGCCCAGGGGCTCGACGACAACGCCGTCGGCGACCTCGGGCAGCTCGGCATCCTCGGCGAGCTCGACGATAAAGCTGCCGTAGAGCGGGGTGAAGAGGCTCTCCACGTCTACATCCTCGGCAAGCTCGATACCGATCTGGTTACCGATGCACATCTTAAAGAGGCTCTCGGCGCCGCAGCCGTAGCCGGGCGTGGAGATGGCCAGGGCGTTGCCGGTAGCAGTGAGCGCCTCGACGGCGTCAAACGCGGCGAGCAGCTGCTGAGCATCGGGGCGGTAGTCCTCGCCATAGGTGGCGGGGGCGATGCGGACGACGCGGTGCGTGAGGCCCTTGAACTCGGGCGAGACGGCGCGGGCGGCCTTGCCCACGGCGACGGCGAAGCTGATCAGGGTCGGCGGAACGTTGAGCTCGCCGGCCTCGTCCTCAAACGAACCGCTCATAGAGTCCTTGCCGCCGATGGCGCCGGCACCCAGGTCGACCTGGGCCATAAGGGCGCCCAGGACGGCTGCCGTGGGCTTGCCCCAGCGCTCGGCCTCGGTGCGCAGACGCTCGAAGTACTCCTGGAAGGAGAGATAGGCGCGCTTGTGCTCAAAGCCGGCAGCCACGAGCTTGGCGATGGACTCGACCACGGACAGGTAGGCGCCCGCAAACTGGTCGGCCTCCATCAGATAGGGGTTAAATCCCCATGCCATAGCGCTCGCCGTGGTGGTCTCGCCGTCCACGGGGAACTTGGCGACCATGGCAGAGCTCGGAGTGAGCTGCGTCTTGCCGCCAAAGGGCATGAGCACGGTCGCGGCGCCGATGGTGGAGTCGAAGCGCTCGGAAAGGCCCTTGTTGGAGGCGACGTTGAGGTCGGTGACCAGCGAGGTCATGCGCTCGGTAAGCGTGGTGCCGGCCCAGCTGGGCTGCCACACGCTGCGGGCGCAGACGTGGGCGACCTGGTGCTTGGGCGCACCGTTGGAGTTGAGGAACTTGCGGGATAGATCGACGATGGCGACGCCGTTCCAGGCCATGCGCATACGCGGCTCGGCGGTAACCTCGGCGATGACGGTTGCCTCCAGGTTCTCCTCGGCGGCGTAGCCCATGAACTCCTCGACGTCACCGTCGGCGACGGCGCAGGCCATGCGCTCCTGGGACTCGGAAATGGCGAGCTCGGTGCCGTCCAGGCCGTCGTACTTCTTGGTTACGGTATCAAGGTCGACATACAGGCCGTCGGCAAGCTCGCCCACGGCGACCGAGACGCCGCCGGCGCCAAAGTCGTTGCAGCGCTTGATCAGACGGCAGGCGTCGCCGCGGCGGAACAGGCGCTGCAGCTTGCGCTCGACTGGGGCGTTGCCCTTCTGGACCTCGGCACCCGAGGTCTCGATCGACTCGGTGTTCTGGGTCTTGGAGGAGCCGGTGGCGCCGCCGATGCCGTCACGGCCGGTGCGGCCGCCCAGCAGGATGATTTTGTCGGTGGGGGCGGGGCACTCGCGACGAACGTGGTTTGCCGGGGTAGCGCCCACGACGGCGCCGACCTCCATGCGCTTGGCCACGTAGCCAGGGTGATAGAGCTCGTTGACCTGACCGGTGGCAAGGCCGATCTGGTTGCCGTAGCTGGAGTAGCCGGCGGCGGCAGTGGTCACGAGCTTGCGCTGCGGCAGCTTGCCCTCGAGCGTCTCGGAAACCGGGACGGTGGGGTCGCCGGCGCCGGTGACGCGCATGGCCTGGTACACATAGCTGCGGCCCGAGAGCGGGTCGCGGATGGCGCCGCCCACGCAGGTGGCGGCACCGCCGAAGGGCTCGATCTCGGTCGGGTGGTTGTGGGTCTCGTTCTTAAAGAGGAACAGCCAGTCCTGGTCCTCGCCATCGACATCGACCTTTACCTTGACGGTGCAGGCGTTGATCTCCTCGGACTCGTCGACATCGGTCATGACGCCGGTCTTTTTGAGGTACTTGGCGCCGATGGTACCCATGTCCATGAGGCAGACGGGCTTGGCGTCGCGACCGAGCTCGTGGCGCATCTCCATGTAGCGGTCGAAGGCCTGCTGCACCACGGCGTCATCGATCGTCACGTCGTCCAGGACGGTGCCGAAGGTGGTGTGGCGGCAGTGGTCGGACCAGTAGGTGTCGATCACGCGGATCTCGGTGATGGTGGGGTCGCGGTCCTCATCGCGGAAGTACTGCTGGCAGAAGGCGATGTCTGCCTCGTCCATGGCAAGGCCGCGATCGGCGATAAAGGCGGCAAGGCCGGCCTCGTCGAGCTCGCGGAAACCGTCGAGCACCTCGACGGGCTGGGGCTCGGGGGTCTCCATGTACAGCGTCTCGGGCAGGTCGAGCGAGGCGATGCGCGCCTCGACGGGGTTTACCACGTAGTGCTTGATGGCATCGATGGCGGCCTCGTCCAGAGCGCCCGAGATCATATAGACCTTGGCGGAGCGCACGGCGGGGCGCTCGCCCTGGCTGATGAGCTGCACACACTCGCTGGCGGAGTCGGCGCGCTGGTCAAACTGGCCAGGCAGGAATTCGACGGCAAAGACGGCGCCATCGCTTGCGGGGAGCTCGTCGTAGGTCACATCGACCTGGGGCTCGCTAAAGACGGTCGGCACGCAGGAGCGGAAAAGCTCCTCGTCGATGCCCTCGACGTCGTAGCGGTTGATGATCCTCAGGGCCTCGATGCCCTTGATGCCGAGAATTTCGGTCAGCTCGCCCTTGAGCTGCTGAGCCTCGACGTCGAACCCGGGTTTCTTCTCCACGTAGATACGAGAGACCATTGGTTCCTGCCTTCCTGATCGGTTGGGCGTACGGTACGGTATGCGGCAGCGGTCGGTTTGCGGGGTCTGCCCTGCGGTCGCCTTGAGCCACATGTTTGTAAACCTCACTATGATACGACAGCTCGCGGCGCGGTGAGGACGGCGAGGGTGCTACAGTGAAGCGCAAACAAGAGAAAGGCATCACATGGCATTCGTTTCGCTCGCCATCATCGCACTCGTGGCCTTTGCAAGCCCCTTCATCGCCTCGGCGATTCCTGGAAAACCCGTTCCCGAGACGGTCTTTTTGCTCGTGCTCGGCGCGGTGCTGGGACCCCATATGCTCGGCGTCATCCATGTAGATGCCGAGGTCTCGCTTGTGTCCGAGCTCGGTCTGGCCTTTTTGTTCCTGCTTGCCGGCTTTGAGATCGATCCCAAGAGCATCACGGGTGTCGAGGGGCGCTACGGCTTGGCAACGTGGGTCGTCACGTTTGGTATCGCCTGGCTTGCCGTGCGCTTTACCCCGTGGTTCTCGGTCAGCCATTTCGACGGTATCGCCGTGACGCTTGCCCTCACTTCTACGGCGCTCGGCACGCTCGTGCCCATCATGCGTGAGCGTTCACTTGTCGGAACGCGCGTGGGCGACTCGATTCTCGCGTATGGCACCTGGGGCGAGCTCGGCCCCGTGCTTGCCATGTCGGTGCTGCTGTCTGCCCGTACCGGCATCCAAACGCTCGTGATTCTTGGCCTGTTTGCGGTGGTCTGCGTGTTGCTTGCCGTGGTCCCAAGCCGCTCCAAGCGCGTCGGCAGCCGCTTCTTTGCGTTTGTCGAGGAACGCGCCGATACCACGTCGCAGACCTTCGTGCGCCTGACGGTGCTCATCCTGGTCACACTCGTGGCTTTTTCGGCCGTCTTTGATCTCGACATTGTGTTGGGTTCTTTTGCCGCCGGCTTTGTCTTGCGCTACATCATCCCCGAGGGCAACCATACGCTCGAGACCAAGCTCGACGGCCTGGCCTACGGCTTTTTGATTCCGGTGTTCTTTACCGTATCGGGCGCAAAGATCGACCTGACGGCCGTGGCGTCGCGCCCGGGTCTGCTCGTGGGCTTTATCGTGGCGTTGTTGATTATTCGTGCCGTGCCCATACTTATTTCTATGAGCATTTGTCCTGCGACGCGCGATGTGTCGGCGTATGGTCGCATTACCGTGGCCCTGTACTGCACCACGGCCCTGCCGATCATCGTTGCCGTGACAAGCGTTGCCGTCAACGCGGGCGCGCTGTCGCAAGACATCGCGTCGGTTATGGTTGCCGCCGGCGCCATCACGGTGTTCTTGATGCCATTGCTCGCGCAGCTCTTCTACCGCGTGGTGGATGCTGCGCCGGTCGCCGCCGTGGCAGAAGTTGCCGAGCATCCATCCGATGCGCTCGACATCCTGCGCGCTCATCACGATTTGGCGAGTCTGCTCGCACGAGAGCACGAGCTGCTGACTTCGCATGGCCATGGTCGCGTATTCGAGGGCCTGCCTACGCTCGATACGATTGCCGAGCGTCTTTCCGCCGAGGCGGCGAGCGGCCACATCGATGCCCGCATCGTGGACGCGGCGCACCTGCTTGCCGATAAGACTTATGGTGATGAGATCGACACGTCCGAGCTGACTCCGCATGAGCGTCGCCGCCTGGAGCGCGCCAAGCTCGCCGTGCGCGAATACCGCCGCCGCATGCTAGAGCTCTATGCAAGAGAAGAAGCCGAGGACGACGACGGCAAGTAGTCGATACTCTCTCGGGGAAGCCGCGTCCCGCTTTGAAGGCTCGGAACGGGATGTGGTTTCCGAAACGGGGGCCGTTGGGAAACTGTGTCCCGGAATGGGCGCTCAGAGTGGGATGCAGTTTCCGCGAGAGACCCGTTGCGGAAACGGTATCCCAGAATCGGCGTTCAAAACGGGGCGCTCTTTCCGAAACATGGCCCTGAGGGAAGCTGCGTCCCGGTCTGAGTCGGAATTCCGGGACACAGCTTCCCTTTCAAACAGAAGAAGGCGCGCTGCCTGCAGTTGATGCAGACGGCGCGCCTTCTTTGTTGGACTATGTTGAGGCTGGGAGCTGAGGCTTGTGGTCCCTTAAGAGCGGGCGGCTCCGTCGACGGGGAGCACGGCGCCCGTGACGTAGGAGGACATGTCGCTCGCCAGGAAAACAAAGGCGTTGGCGACATCCTCGGGCTCGCCCATGCGACCCAGCGGAATGGTGGCGACGATGGGCTTAATAACCTCTTCAGGCAGGTTGGCGACCATGTCGGTTTTGGTTACACCGGGTGCTACGGCATTGACGCGAATGCCCATGGGGGCGAGCTCGCGCGAGAGCGACTGGACCATGCCGTTGACGGCAAACTTGGACGTTGGATAGCCGACGCCAGAGGGCTGGCCGTACTTGGCAACCATCGAGCTCGTGGTGGTGATGGTGCCGCCGTGGCCGGCCTCGGTCATGATCTTGGCGGCAGCTTGGTGGCCATTAAAGACGGCGACGACGTTAAGGTCCATGACCTTTGCGAACTCCTCGGCCGTGTAGTCCAAGAGGGGTGAACGCTGGGAGATACCGGCATTGTTGACGACCGTGTCCAAGCCGCCCATGTCGGCTGCAGCCTGGGTAAAGGCCTCGGTCACGGCTTCGAGTGAGGTGAGGTCGCAGGAGCGGCCCCAGACCTTGGCGTCGGGATAGGCGGCTGTCAGCTTCTCAACGGCCGCATCGGCGGTCTCCTGACGCGAGCCAAAGACGGTGACGGCGGCGCCTTCCTCGATAAAACGGCAGGCGATGGCATAGCCGATACCGCGCGTGCCTCCGGTGATGATTGCTTTCTTGCCCTCGAGCAACATGGTATTTCCTCTCATCGCGGGCGGACATTCGCAGCACAGCGTAGCCGTAACTGGAATCGGCCGTGTTTGCATATCGGTGAACGGTAGCCCGCGTTACCGATGAGCGGCTCGCGCAAATGTGCTCTGCCGTTGTGCTTAGGGCAGGAGACAAAAGGGCTCCCGTCCCGCATCGGACGGGAGCCCTCAAAGCGTGTATTGCTAGGCGAGCGTTGAGCTAGTTCGCCATGACGCCTTCGGTCCAAGCCTCAACGTCCTCGATGCGCAGGACGTTGGCGACCTCGGCTACGCAGTCGACGCTGGCAAGCTCGGCGGTGGCAGCCTGGACGTCCTTCTCGAGCGCGCGGTGCGTCAGGAAGATGACCGAGCAAGTATCGCTGGCGCCCGACTTGCCGTCCTCGACCTGGTTGATGAGCGAGATCGAGATGTTGTGCTTGGCAAAGATGTCGACCGTCTCGGACAGGGCACCCACGCGGTCGGCGACCTTCAGGCGCACATAGTACTTAGTCTGGAGCTCGTCCATGGGCTTAAAGGCGAGGTTGTGACCATAGGGCTCAATCTCGGGCAGCGGAGCCACGCCGCGGCTGATCTGCTCGGAGAGCGACAGGATATCGCCCACGACGGCGCTCGCGGTGGGGAAGGAGCCTGCGCCGGCACCGTAGAACATGGTTTCGCCCACGGCGTCACCCACCACGTAGACGGCGTTCATGGCGCCGTTGACCTTGGCGAGCATATGGTCTGCCGGGATGAGCGTGGGATGCACGCGAACGTCGACGCCGGCGTCGGTGTTGCGGGCGATGCCGAGCAGCTTAATGGTGTAGCCGAGCTCGCGGGCCTGGGCGATGTCCTCGGCGCCGATGGTACGGATGCCCTGCTGGTACACATCGTCGGTGGTCACGCGGGTGCCAAAGCCGATGGAGGCGAGGATCGCCGTCTTGCTGGCGGCGTCGAAGCCGTCGACGTCGGCGGACGGGTCGGCCTCGGCGTAGCCCTTGGCCTGGGCGTCGGCGAGCACGTCGGCGTAATCGGCGCCCTCGGCGTCCATGCGCGACAGGATGTAGTTGGTGGTGCCGTTGAGAATGCCGGCGATGGTCAGGATCTTGTTGCCCACCAAGTCGTGCTCGAGCGTGCTCACGATGGGGATGCCGCCGCCGCAGCTGGCCTCGCACTTAATCTGCACGCCGCATGCGCGCGCCTTCTCGGCGAGCGTCTCGACATGACGGCCCAGCAGGGCCTTGTTGGCAGAGACGACGTGCTTGCCGTTCTCGAAGGCGGTGGTAAAGATCTCGGTTGCGGGGTGCTCGCCGCCGATGAGCTCGACGACGATATCGACGGCGGGGTCGGTGACGACGTCGTGCCAGTCGCTCGTAAAGGCCTCGCGCTCAATACCGGCGGCTTCGGCCTGCTCCCAGGCAAGCGCGCAGGCGCGGGTCAGCTTAAGGTCGATGCCGTAGGCGGCCAGGTACTCATCGTGGTGGCTCTTGATCAGACGGGCCACGCCGCCGCCGACGGTTCCCAGACCGATCAGACCGACGTTCACGGTGCGCAGGGGTTCGCTCATAGATAGCTCCTTCGTGCATCTTATGGATGGATTAACCGCTTAAAGGTTGAGTGCATTCTAGCGTGAACCGAGGGCGCGTGCTCGCCAGGCAACAGGAGTCGCACAAAACGGCACCCCCGAAACGCTGCGGAAACATTGGAAACATGCTCGCTACAAACGAAACTCCGTAACAAACTGTCAACGTTTGCGCCATAAGGTTTGCCCCGTACCGCAAGACGGCCGCACCGCGGCCAGCGAAAAAAGGGGGACACCATGTTCAACATCAACAGCACGCTCAGCCGTAGGAACTTTCTCGCCGGTGCCGCGGCGCTCGGCAGCACCGTGGCACTCGCTGGCTGCTCGTCGGGTGGCTCGGACGGCGGCTCCGCCGATGACGGCAAGACCTTCAAGATCGGCGTCATCGGCCCTCTGACCGGCGCTGCGGCAACCTATGGCGTCTCGGCCGAGAAGGGTGCCAAGCTCGCCGCCAAGGATTTCTCGACCAAGGACCTCAAGCTCTCGCTTAAGTCCGAGGACGACGTCGCCGACGGCGAAAAGGCTATCAACGCCTTCAATACCCTGTGCGACTGGGGCATGCAGGCGCTCGTCGGTCCGGTCACCACCGGTGCTGCCGTCGCCGTCTCGGGCGAGATTGCCGACGACATGCTCATGGTCACGCCCTCGGCCTCGTCTCTCGACGTCACCAAGGACAAGACCACGGTCTTTCAGGTTTGCTTCACCGATCCCACCATGGGCGCCAGCGCTGCGAAGTTCTTGGCCGAGAAGTACGCGGATGCCAAGATCGCCCTGTTCTACAACTCCGGCGATACGTACAGCTCGGGTGTTGCCGATGCCTTTGCCGAGCAGGCCAAGGAGTCCAAACTTGATATCGTCGATACCGAGACCTTTAAGGACGATTCCTCCACGAGCTTTACCAACCAGCTCACCAAGGCCAAGGAGGCCGGCGCCACGCTCATCTTTGCGCCGATCTACTACACGCCGGCGTCCGTTTTGCTCAAGAACGCCAAGGACATGGGCTACGACATGACGCTCATGGGTACCGACGGCATGGACGGCCTGCTCTCTGTGGAGGGCTTCGATACCTCTCTTGCCGAGGGCGTACTGCTCATGACCCCGTTTTCGGCTGACGATGAGAAGAATGCCGACTTCGTCAAGGCCTATAAGGATGCCTACGACGAGACGCCCAACCAGTTTGCCGCCGACGCTTACGATTGCGTCCACGCCATCGCCGAGGCTATCGATAGGGCGGGGATTGACATTTCGGCCGACGGTGCCGACATTGCCGGCGACCTTGCCAAGGCCATGCGCAAGATCAAGATCGAGGGCCTGACAGGCGAGCTGACGTGGAATGACGAGGGCCAGGTCGAAAAGCCCGCTACGGCCTATGTGATCCAGGACGGCAAGTACATCGCCGCCTAAGTGCGCATAAAGCGCGACCGGTGAGGCCGTTTTATTCAGGGAAGGGACGCCTGTAACAGAACGGAAACATTACTTTCACACAATAAAGTGGCATTACTGCATAAAGTAATAGAAATATGCAGAATTATGGATAAATGAACAAATCCAAAGAAAAGTTGAAATAATCGCCACTTTCCTTAACTAAAGCGTCTAGTATTTTGCGAACGCCGAACACGGCGAAGGATGGCCTGTCGGGTAACCGAAACCCGACGAGATTTGAGAGGAGAGCCGCATGTCGAGCCTCACCGGTAAGTCATTGAACCCTGTTATGAATCGCAGGAGCGTTATCGCGAGCGCAGCAGGTCTGGGGGCGATGTCCATTCTAGCTGGTTGCTCCTCCAACGGCGGCGACAGCGGTTCCGCTTCGGGCGACGCTTCGTTTAAGATCGGCACCATCGGCCCGCTGACCGGCGCCAACGCGTCCTACGGCAAGTCCGTTACCCAGGGTGTCGAGCTTGGCTGCAAGGATTTCTCGACCAAGGAGCTGCCGCTTGCCAGCAAGGCCGAGGATGACCAGGCCGACGGCGAGAAGGCCGTCAACGCCTTCAACACCCTGCTCGACTGGGGCATGCAGGCCCTCGTCGGCCCGACCACCACGGGTGCGTCGGTTGCCGTTGCCGCCGAGTGCGGTAACGACCCCAAGACGTTCATGATCACCCCGTCCGCGTCCTCCGAGGACGTCACCGACGGCAAGGATTGCGTCTTCCAGGTTTGCTTCACCGACCCCAACCAGGGTGTCAACGCTGCCAAGTTCCTGGCGCAGAAGTATGCGGACGAGAAGTTCGTGCTGTTCTATAACTCCGGCGACGCTTATTCTTCGGGCATCGCAGATTCCTTTAAGGCCCAGGCCGCTGAGTCCAGGCTCGAGATTGTTGACGAGGAGACCTTTAAGGACGACTCCGCCACGAGCTTTACCAACCAGCTGACCAAGGCCAAGCAGGCCGGCGCCACCATGATCTTTGCGCCGATCTACTACACGCCAGCGTCCGTCCTGCTCAAGAACGCCAAGGACATGGGCTACGACGTCAAGATGATGGGCTGCGACGGCATGGACGGCATCCTGGGCGTTGAGGGTTTCGATACCTCTCTTGCCGAGGGTCTGCTGCTCATGACCCCGTTCTCCGCCGACGACGAGAAGAACGCCGACTTCGTCAACGCTTACAAGGATAAGTACGGCGATACCCCCGACCAGTTTGCCGCCGACGCCTACGACGGCGTGCACGCGGTGGCCGAGGCCGTCAAGGAGGCCGGCTTGGGTGTCGACTCCGATCCGACCGAGGCCGCCGAGAAGCTGTCCAAGGCTATGCTCAAGATTACCGTTGACGGTCTGACCGGCAAGCTCACCTGGAACGATAAGGGCCAGGTCCAGAAGGAGCCCACGGCGTACGTCATCACCGACGGCAAGTACGTACAGGCCTAATTGGCCGCCTTACATAGAGCGGTTTTGATCCCAAGCAGGGGAGGTCTTGGCCTTCCCTGCTTGCTTGGTATCTAGGGACAGTGTAACGTCCCTGTTTCATACATTAACTGGAAACCTATTCGAAAGGGGGATGTGGAACATGACGGTCTTTATCCAATACCTGGTCAACGGCCTGTCCATGGGCAGCGTCTATGCCATCATCGCGTTGGGCTACACCATGGTCTACGGTATCGCCAAGATGCTCAACTTCGCTCACGGCGATGTCATCATGGTCGGTGCCTATGTCTCGTTCTGCGCCACGTCGTATCTCGGCCTTCCGGGCTGGGCATCTGTAGTTCTCTCTTGTGTGGTCTGCACGGTTCTCGGTGTTCTCATCGAGGGTCTGGCCTATAAGCCGCTGCGCCAAGCAGGCCCGCTGGCCGTTCTGATCACGGCCATCGGCGTGTCTTACTTCCTGCAGAACGCCGCGCAGCTTCTGTGGGGCGCCACGCCCAAGAACTTCACTTCGCTCGTCACCTTCCCGGTGCCGGAGTTCTTGGCCAAGTTTAACGTAAGCGCCGTCTCGCTCGTCACCATCGTCGCCTGCCTGGTTATCATGGCCGGCCTGATGTTCTTTACAGGTAAGACCAAGATGGGCAAGGCCATGCGCGCCGTGTCCGAGGATAAGGCCGCCGCTCAGCTCATGGGCATCAACGTCAACCGCACCATTTCGATGACGTTCGCCATCGGCTCCGCCCTCGCTGCCATCGCCGGCGTGCTCCTGTGCTCCTACTCGCCGGTGTTGCAGCCCACCACGGGCGCCATGCCTGGCATCAAGGCCTTCGACGCTGCCGTTTTCGGCGGCATCGGTTCCATCCCCGGCGCCTTTGTCGGTGGTATTCTCATCGGCATCATCGAGGCGATGGCGCAGGCTTACATTTCCACGAGCCTTGCCAACTCCATCGTCTTTGGTGTTTTGATCATCGTCCTGCTCGTCAAGCCTGCCGGCCTCTTGGGCAAGTACGTCCCCGAGAAGGTGTAGGTGAGCGTTATGAAGTTTCTTAAAGACAAGCAGACGCGTCACGACTTTGTCACGTACGCCATGTGCGTTGTGGCGTTCGCCATCGTGTTCTTTATGCAGTCCAACCACATGATCCCGCGCATGATTGCTGGTCAGTTGGTTCCTATTACGGCCTACATCGTCATGGCCATTTCCCTCAACCTTGTCGTCGGCATCGCGGGCGACTTGTCGCTGGGCCACGCGGGCTTTATGAGCGTCGGTGCCTATACGGGCATCGTCACTGCCGTCGCGCTGGAGAGCACCGTTCCCTCCGATCCGATGCGTCTGATCATCAGCATTGTGGTCGGCGCTATCGCCGCTGCCATCTTGGGCTTCTTGATCGGTATCCCGGTCCTGCGCCTGAGCGGCGACTATCTGGCCATTGTGACCCTGGCTTTTGGCGAGATCATCAAAGAGGTCGTCACCTGCCTCATTGTGGGCGTCGATTCCCGCGGCCTGCATGTGATCTTTAACATCACGGGTAACTCCACGATCGACGACCTGCACCTGCTCGAGGACGGCACCGCCATCATCAAGGGCGCGCAGGGCGCATCGGGCGTGTCGACCTATTCGACCTTCCTTGCCGGCGCAATCCTGGTTATGGTCGCGCTCGTGATTGTGCTCAACCTGGTTCGCAGCCGTACCGGTCGTGCCATTATTGCCGTGCGCGACAACAAGATCGCTGCCGAGTCTGTGGGCATCTCCGTTACCCAGTACCGCATGATCGCCTTCGTGGTTTCCGCTGCCCTCGCCGGTGCTGCCGGAGCCCTGTTCGGCGGCAACTTCTCGCAGCTTTCCGCCACTAAGTTCGACTTCAACACGTCCATTCTCATCCTGGTGTTCGTGGTCCTGGGCGGCCTGGGCAACATGCGCGGCTCCGTTATCGCCGCGGCGCTGCTCACGGTGCTCCCCGAGCTGCTCCGTCAGTTCTCGGACTACCGCATGCTCATCTACGCCATCGTGTTGATTCTGGTCATGGTCTTTACCAACAACCCGCAGCTCAAGGCGTTCTTCGGTCGCGTCAAGGACCGCTTTGCTTCCAAGAAGGAGGTGGCAGCCGATGCCCAGTAAATTTGAGTTCAACAAGGGCAAGATGGTCCCGTATCCTTCTGGCGCCATCGTTCCCGACCGCGACCTGGGCCAGCGCCCGGCGCTCGAGTGCATCCACCTGGGCATTGAATTCGGCGGCCTTAAGGCAGTCGATGACTTTAGCCTGACCATCGGCAAGACTGAGATCGCCGGTCTCATCGGCCCCAACGGTGCCGGCAAGACCACGGTCTTCAACCTGCTCACCAAGGTGTACCAGCCTACGCACGGCACCATCCTGCTCGACGGTGAGGACACTTCGGGCAAGTCGGTCTACCAGGTCAACCGCATGGGTATTGCCCGTACGTTCCAGAACATCCGCCTGTTCAACACCATGACGGTGGAGGACAACGTTAAGGTCGGCCTGCACAACCAGGAGCGCTACTCCGGTTTTGAGGGCGTGCTGCGCCTGCCGACGTATTGGAAGCACGAGAAGGCCGCCCACGAGCGCGCCATGGAGCTGCTGTCCATTTTTGACATGGAGCACCTGGCAAATGAACAGGCCGGATCGCTGCCTTACGGCGCTCAGCGTCGTCTGGAGATCGTCCGCGCGCTTGCCACCAACCCCAAGCTGCTGTTGCTCGACGAACCTGCCGCCGGTATGAACCCGTCCGAGACCGCAGAGCTCATGGCGAACATCGTCAAGATTCGCGATACCTTCGGCATCGCCATCATGCTTATCGAGCATGATATGTCGCTCGTTATGAACATCTGCGAGGGCATCTGCGTGCTTAACTTTGGCAAGGTCATCGCCAAGGGCACGGCAGAGGAAATCCAGAACAACGACGCCGTTATCGAGGCGTATCTGGGTAAGCAGGATAAGGGGGAGAACTAAATGGCAGAGCCGATGCTTTCCGTCTACAACATCAACGTCTGGTACGGCGCCATCCACGCCATCAAGGACATCTCCTTTAACGTTAACGAGGGCGAGATCGTGGCCTTGATTGGTGCCAACGGTGCCGGCAAGTCCACAACGCTCAAGACTGTCTCGGGCCTGCTGCGCTCCAAGACCGGTTCCATCAAGTTTATGGGCGAGGACATTACTCATACGCCCGCTGATAAGCTGGTTGGTAAGGGCCTGGCTCAGGTTCCCGAGGGCCGTCGCGCCTTTTTGCAGATGACGGTCGAGGAGAACCTGGAGATGGGTGCCTATACGCAGCCCAAGTCCACGGTGGCTCCGGGCCTGGAGCGCGTCTACGAGCAGTTCCCGCGCCTGAAGGAACGTCGTCGCCAGGTCGCCGGCACCCTTTCAGGCGGCGAGCAGCAGATGCTCGTTATGGGGCGCGCCCTTATGAGTAACCCCAAGCTGCTCATGCTCGACGAACCTTCCATGGGTCTGGCACCGATTCTGATCGAACAGATCTTCCAGATTGTCGAGGACCTGCACAAGGCCGGTACCACGGTGCTTCTGGTCGAGCAAAACGCGCAGATGGCGCTTTCCATCGCCACGCGCGGTTACGTGCTCGAGACCGGCAAAATCACCATGACCGGCACCGGTCAAGAGCTGCTGCACGACGATAACGTCCGCAAGGCCTATCTGGGTGGCTAGGAGGTTCCGCCGTTCTACCGAACGGCGGACCAGTCGACGCTGCGCGGGCACCAGAGCGACAACTTGTCATTCAAAGAGGGCGGCATGACCAGAAGGTCTATGCCGTCCTCTTTTCATGCCAATTTGTTCGCTCTGGTGCCCGCTCGCTGTCCGTCGTCTGCCTGCGGCGTTGGAGGTAGACGTTGGGGACGTTTTCCTTCGTCCCCACCAAATCATTTTGCTCTGTCATGCGGGTTGGTTTTTAAAGTGCGACAATGCCGTGTGGAAATAGAAATGTCATCTGGGGGTCCATCTATGCTGTACGAGTTTTGTGCCGAGAACTTTGAGCGGGTGCCGGCGGCTATCGATGCCGGTGCAAGGCGTATCGAGCTGTGCGACAACCTTGCCGTTGGTGGCACCACGCCTTCGGCCGGCGTTATCAGCGCTACGACCAACTATGCCCACGAGCACGATGCACGGGTGATGTGCATGATTCGCCCGCGTGGCGGCGACTTTCACTACAACCAGGACGAGCTGCGTATGATGGAGATGGACCTGGGCCTTGCCGTGAGCGCCGGCGTTGACGGCTTGGTCTTTGGCTGCTGCAAGCCCTGCGCTGGCGGATGGGCGCTCGACGAGCTTACGTTGGGCGCCCTCGTGATGGCCGCGGGCTGCGCGACCGAGGAATGCAAGCGTGAGCCCATCGACATCACCTTTCACATGGCGTTTGACCAGCTCTCGCCCGAGGCTCAACTCGATGCCGTCGACACACTCGCCGATTGCGGCGTTACGCGCATCCTGACGCACGGCGGCGCCGCCGGCACGCCGATCGAGGACAACCTGGAGCATCTGTCGCGTCTTATCGAGTGTGCGGGAGACCGCCTGACCATCCTTCCCGGCGGCGGCATTTCCACGGCCAACCGCGATACCGTGGCGGCGGCACTGGGCGTCTCCGAGCTCCATGGCACCAAGATTGTGCCGCTGGAGGTATAACCCGTGGCGCTGGTATTTGACGTTCAGCAGGCGAACGGTAAGCCCGACGACAACCGTCGTCCCGGCACCGCGTGCCCTTTTTGCGATACAGAAGGGCTCACCGACATCATTCGCCGTGATGGCGATTGCATTTGGCTCGAGAATAAGTTCAAGACCCTGCGCGCCACCCGTCAAACCGTGCTGATCGAGTCGGCCGATCACGATGCCGACCTGGTGACCTACGAGCCGGATGAACTCCACCATGTGATGCGGTTTGCCCTGGGTTGCTGGCAGCAGATGATCGATTCACAGCAGTATCGAAGCGTGCTCATGTACAAGAACAAGGGTCCGCTCTCGGGCGGTAGTCTCGTGCATCCGCACATGCAGATTGTGGGTTTGGAGCAGGAAGACGGCTACACTTCGCTGACTTCTGCCAATTTCGAAGGCATCAATGTCTGGCAACAGGGGAGGATCTCGGTCAATATCTCAACCGAACCGATCATGGGGTTCTTTGAGATCAACGTTTCAGCCCCGCAGGGAATCGCCGCCAGCGATGACACGAGAGACCAAGCCGAGGCGGATCTCTTCGCCGATGCAATCCAGGTAGCTCTGCGCTATATCTTGCACGAGCACCATGGCGGTCGTGCAGAGTCGTACAACCTGTTCTTCTATCACATGAGCGACCGGACCATTGCCAAAGCGCTGCCGCGTTGGGTGGTTTCGCCCTACTTTGTCGGCTATCGTTTGGCCCAGGTCAATGCTGAGACCACGCTCGATGTCGATGCTGAGCGCCTGCGTGCGCATCTGGAGGCGCTCACATCGTAAAGTGAGCGCCCGCACACTGCGGACGGTTTAGCGCGTCATTGCATCGCGGCCGGCCTCGACCCGCTTGCGCTGGGCGGCGCGCTCCTCGCCGGTCAGACGCTCAAAGAAGTGCCCGATAAGCGAGGCGAGCACCTGCTGAAACAACGTTCCACACATGACGGGAAACACAACTTCGCCCGGAAAGTATTGCGTGGCGATGACGGCGCCCGAAGAGATATTGCGCATGCCGCAGGTAAAGCACATGGTGGTCGTTTCGCTATATGGCAGATGCAGCGCGCGGGCGACCAGAATGCCGACGACAAAGCCGCTGATGGCGAAGACCAAAATAAAGAGGGCTACTTCCAAGCGCACCGCGTTCATGTGCAGCATGTACTCGCTCATGGCGGTGGAGTTGGAGGCGATAACGCCCATCATCATGAACTTGCAGGCGGGCGAGAGCGCGGGGGAGAGTTTTTCGTGCCCCCATCCGCGCGTGAGCTCGTTGATCACGATGCCGAGCACGGCGGGGATGGCGATCATAAAGGTCATGTTCTGCATCATGCTCGGCATGTCGATCGAGACGGTGGCGCCCAGCAGGAGCTTGAGCGTAAGCGGAATCGTCACAGGGGAGATGACCGAGGACGTCAGGATGATGGTGAGCGCGAGCGGGCCGTTGCCGCCGAACATGCTGATCCACATAAAAGCGGTGACTGCCACGGGCACACTGTATTCGAGCACGATGCCGCAGACAAGGTTGGGGTTGGAACCAAAGAACAACGATCCCATGGCGTAGGCCGCGATGGGAATAAGCGCCGCCGAGACCAACAACGCCAGAATCAGGTGCAGCGGACGGTGGAACACCTCGGCTACCTGGTGAAAGGTGTTGCTGAGCGCACCTTGGAACGTCATAAAGGCAAACAAGGTGGGAACGATGGGCTTGAGAACGCCGATCTGTTGAGGAAAGAGCACGCCGAGCGCCACACAAATCGGAACGATGATTTGCATGTGCCCCGCGAGAAACTTGCCCAGTCCAACCCATTGCCTCATATGCTCTTGTGACTCCCTTTGCTCGTGAATCCGTTTTGACTGGATATGCTAGACGCTCACATGTGTCCGTGCGTCAGAAACGCTCGATTATTTCGAGGCTATTACCGGCATCGTTTACCGAAACCGCGGCGTGCTGCGGCGATTTGCGTCCGCGCCGCACGGTATAATAAATCCGTTCAACAGATCTGCCTGCCGAAGTGGGCATACACAGAGGACTCATCGCTATGAACCGTGAGAGGTATCGCGGCGACCTGCCCCTATCGGGGGTGGGTGCCTATGTCATCGCTTAAGACGACGCATCGCTGGGCGGTCGCTCAGCAAAATCCCGAGCTCGAAAAGGAGCTTTCGGCTGGTCTGGGCATTCCCGGGCTGGTGGCGCGCATTATGGTCGCGCACGGCATTGGCTCCATCAAAGAGGGCCAATTGTTTTTGACGCCTTCGCTCGATCGCGACTGGGCCGACCCACTCATTATCCCGGGCATGTCGGTCGTTGCCGACCGCGTCGAGCGTGCTATTCGCAACCACGAGCACATTGCAGTCTTTGGCGATTTTGACGTTGACGGTATTACGTCGACCTGCCTGTTGACCGAGGCGCTGCGCACGTTTGGCGCCGATGTCACGCCGTTTATTCCGCATCGCTTTGATGAGGGCTACGGTCTTTCGCGCGCGGCGCTCGACCGCGTTAACGAGCTCGCTTGCCCCCAGCTGATCGTGACCGTCGATAACGGCATTGCCGCCAAGGAGGAGGTTTCCTACCTGGAGAGCCTGGGGATCGATTTGGTGGTCACGGACCATCACGAGCCCTCCGACCAAGTGCCGCAGGGTGTGCCCCTGACCGACCCCAAGCTCGAGGACGAGGGCCCCTCGCGCGAGCTTGCCGGTGCTGGTGTGGCGCTCAAGCTGGTGCAAGTCCTGGGTGAGCGCCTGGGCAAGCCGTCGTATTGGCGTTCGCTAATCGAGGTCGCGGCGCTGGGCACCGTGTCCGACATGATGCCGCTCACGCACGAGAACCGCGCGCTGGTTGCCGAGGGCATCCAGCAGATGCGCGTAACCGCTCGCCCCGGCTATATCGCGCTTGCCGCGCTCGCCAAGGCGGACCTTTCGAGCATTACGGCGGATGGCCTGTCATTCTCGCTCATTCCCCGCTTAAACGCTGCCGGTCGCATGGCCGATCCCAAGCTGGCGCTCGACCTGCTGCTTGCCCGCGATCCCATCGAAGCAAGCGCACTGGCGGCTGAGCTCGAGGAAATCAACCGCCAGCGCCGTGAGATCGAGGCGGAGCTCACGCGCGATGCCATGGCAAAGGTTGAGGAGACCTATGACGGCGGACGCGCGATCGTCGTGGGCGGCGAAGGCTGGCACGAGGGCGTCAAGGGCATCGTGGCAAGCCGTCTGACCAACCGCTACCACGTGCCGGCGCTGCTGTTCTCGATCGAGGACGGTATCGCGCGCGGCTCTGGTCGCTCGGTGGGCAAAGTTAACCTGTTTGACGCCATCGAGCGCTGTTCCGACCTGATGATTCGTCGCGGCGGACATGCCGGTGCGGTGGGTGTGACCATCGAGGCATCCAAGCTCGATGAGTTCCGCCGTCGCCTTTCAGCCGTGTTGTCCGAGCTTCCCGCCGAGGACTTTGAGGACACCGACGAGGTTGCCGCCACGGTCGACCTTTCCGAATTGAATATCGAGACCATCGAGCAGATTTCCCGCCTTGAGCCGTTTGGCCAGGGTAATAAGGTGCCGCTGCTGGCTGCCGAGGGCGTGACGATGTGTGATCGCGCCGTGGTGGGTAAGACCGGCGAGCACATGCGCTTCGTGGCGACGGATGGCGCCGCGAGTGTGCCGGCCATCATGTTTCGTGTACCGCAGATCGACAAGCTTATCAATTGCGACAGCGCCGTCGACTTGGTGTTCGAGGCCGTTGCCGAGCATTGGCAGGGTCGTGTGAAGCCCAAGCTCATGGTCAAGGATGTTCTGGTCCGCGATACCACGCTGCCTAGCGTCGACGATCCGGCATGCGAGCTTCGTCGTGGCGTGCAGCCGGCGGATTCCGGCCTGCGCCTGGAGTCGCGCAAGCGCGAGACGCTCGCCCAGCTTTCCTATACCGAGCTCACGCGCTCGCTTATCCATAGCTTTATCGGCTCGAACCAGCCGCACCGCGCGCAGGTCGAGGCGCTCGATGCCCTGGCCGATCACCAAAGTGTTCTGGCCGTTATGGGAACGGGGCGCGGCAAGTCGCTCATCTTCCATGTGCATGCCGCGCGCGAGGCGGTCCTTCGCGGGCGTGCGAGCATCTTTGTCTATCCGCTGCGTGCGCTCGTTGCCGACCAGGCCTATCACCTCTCGTCGACGATGGCAGCGCTTGGCATTGGCGTTGGCGTGCTGACCGGCGAGACCGTGGAGGCCGCACGCGATGACGTGTTCGCCGGTCTAGCTTCGGGCCGCACCGGTATCGTGCTCACGACGCCCGAGTTCCTGTCTATCCACCGTGACCGCTTCGCGCGTTCGGGCCGCATCGGCTTTGTCGTTATCGATGAGGCGCACCACGCCGGCCTTGCCAAGGGCGGCGACCGCAGCGCCTATCTTGACATGCCCGATATCCTCAAAGCCCTGGGCGACCCGGTCGTTATGGCTGCGACGGCCACCGCGACGGCTCCGGTCGTGGCCGAGCTTGCCCGCATGTTGCCGATCACTCGCACGGTGGTCGACGAGACGGTGCGCGAGAACCTGCAGCTCGAGGACGACCGCGACCTTGCGAGCCGCGAGAACCGTTTGGTGTCGATCGTGGCGACGGGGGAGAAGACCGTCATTTACGTCAATTCGCGCGACCAGTCCGTGGCGCTCGCCAAGACGTTGCGCAAGCGTGTGCCCGATTGCGCAACCCATATCGCGTTCTATAACGCGGGGCTTGCGCGTTCCGATCGCCGTCGCGTGGAGGAAGCATTCCGAGACGGCAGCCTCAGCTGCATCGTCTCGACATCTGCCTTTGGCGAGGGCGTCAACCTGCCCGATATCCGCCATGTCGTGCTCTATCACATGCCGTTTGGCGGCATTGAGTTTAACCAGATGAGCGGCCGTGCCGGTCGCGATGGCCAGCCCGCCGTGATCCACCTGCTCTATTCGTCGCGCGATGCCCGCATTAACGAGCGCCTGCTCGACTGCTACGCACCCGAGCGCGACGAGCTCGTCACACTCTATCGCGCGCTGCAGACCATGTGGCGCTCCAACCGCGGCAAGACCGGGGATGATTCATTCTGCGCAAGCGATATCGACATCGCGCAGATGTGCCTTGCCATCGATGCCCGCACGCCGGTCGACGAGCGCTCGGTGGAAAGCGGCCTAGGAATCTTCGAAGAGCTTGGTTTCTGTCGCGTTTCGGGGTTTGACGATACGCGTCGCATCGCGATGGCCGAAAACCCCGGCCGCGTGCAATTGAGCAGGTCAATTCGCTATTTGGAGGGCTTGCGCTCGCGCATGGAGTTTTCGGCTTTCCGGAGCTGGGCGCTCGATTCGTGCGCTTCTGATATGCTAGCCAAAGTTAACCGCCCGATCGTACCGCGGGCCTAGGGGAAGGGGACCTCGATGGATGCCGCAGCCCGTACCGCCCATGATTCCACCCTCCAGCCGTTTTCGGAGATGGAGCACTATAAGCATGCCGATGAGCTGCCGCCCGAGATTATGGCGGACAGCTACGACAAGCTGGAGCGTCTGTGCCTCAAATATATGAATGAGGACGACTTTTCTAAGGTTGAACAGGCCTACTGCTTTGCTGCCGAGAAGCATTGCAACCAAAAGCGGCGCTCGGGTGAGATGTACATCAACCATCCCGTCGAGGTGGCCATCATTCTGGCCGATCTCAAGATGGACTGCGATGTGGTGTGCGCCGCGCTGCTGCACGATACCGTCGAGGATACTGAGACCTCGCTCGCCGATGTTTCCGGCCTGTTTGGCGATACGGTGGCCGAGCTCGTCGATGGCGTGACCAAGCTCACCAACATCGAAGTCGACAGCATGGACGAGAAGCAGGCGCTCACGCTGCGCAAGATGTTCCTTGCCATGTCCAAGGACATTCGCGTCATCATCGTTAAACTTGCCGACCGTCTGCACAACATGCGAACGCTGGCAGCCCTGCGCGAGGATCGTCGCCTATTTAAGGCTCGCGAGACCATGGACGTGTACGCGCCCTTGGCCGACCGCCTGGGCATGAGCTCTATTAAGTGGGAGCTCGAGGACCTGTCCTTCTTCTACCTGGAGCCCGATGCCTACCAGCGCATCGCGCGCATGGTGGCGGAGTCGCGCGAGGTCCGTGAGCGCTATCTGGCTGAGACCATCAAGACACTCACCGACGAGCTCAACCGCATTGGCCTGGAAGGCTTCCAGATCAACGGCCGTTCCAAGCACTATTGGTCCATCTACCAAAAGATGAAGCGCAAGGGCAAGGAGTTCTCCGAGATCTACGACCTGGTGGCGCTGCGCGTTATTACCCATTCGGTGCGCGATTGCTACTCCACGCTCGGTGCGGTGCATACGCTGTGGCACCCCATGCCTGGTCGCTTTAAAGACTATATCGCCATGCCCAAGGTCAATAACTACCAGTCGCTCCACACGACGGTCATCGGCCCTACGGCTCGTCCGCTCGAGATTCAGATTCGAACCTACGAGATGCATGAGCAGGCCGAGTACGGCATTGCCGCCCACTGGCTATATAAGAAGTCGGGCGGATCGTCTGCTTCCAAGACCAATGACGCTCAACGTTTGGACGACCAGATTAACTGGCTTAAGCACTCACTCGATTGGGCTGCGTCTGATGAGATTACCGACGCCAAGGAATACCTGCATTCGCTGAAGGTCGACCTCTTCGATCAGGAGATCTTCGTCTTCACGCCCAAAGGCGAGGTCATGGCGCTTCGTGCCGGCTCCACGCCGCTCGACTTTGCCTATGCCGTTCACACCGAGGTGGGAAACCATTGCGTCGGCGCCAAAATCAACGGTGCGGTGGCTCCGCTCACGCACGAGATCAAGACGGGCGACCGCGTTGAAATCCTGACTAACAAGAGTTCCAAGCCGTCGCGTGATTGGCTCAAGATCGTCAAGACGCCTTCCGCCAAGTCAAAGATCCGTCGCTACTTTGCCGCCGCGACTAAGGACGACGACGCTGCCGCCGGCCGCGATATGCTGGCCAAGGACCTGCGCAAGCGCGGGTATGGCATCTCCACGCCGCGCTCCACGCGTGCGCTCAATGCCGTGGCGGAGCAGTTTAACTTCAAGCAGCTCGAGGACCTGTTTGCCGCCGTCGGTGCCGGCAAGGTTGCCCCGCGCGCTGTGGGCAATAAGGTCGAGCAAATCTTGGACCCCAAGCCCGAGGAACAGCTCACCAAGGCCGAGGCTATCGCCGAGGTCGTGAAGCAGCCCGCTCGCGGCTCCAACCGCAAGCCGCAAAAGCGCGGCAAGAGTGCCAGTAACGGCATTATCGTCAAGGGCGAAAGCAACAGCGGCCTGCTGGTCCGTCTGGCTCATTGCTGCAACCCCGTGACGGGCGACGACATCGTCGGCTTCATCACGCGCGGTCGTGGCGTTTCGGTGCATCGCGCCAACTGCCCCAACGTCAAGGGTCTTATGGAACATCCCGAGCGCAT
The DNA here is from genome assembly GCA_036551635.1 of Collinsella sp. Taxonomy (GTDB): domain Bacteria; phylum Actinomycetota; class Coriobacteriia; order Coriobacteriales; family Coriobacteriaceae; genus Collinsella. The sequence goes on along the minus strand of JAXKEA010000030.1, from coordinate 2,456 downwards.
GATTGAAGTGGAGTGGGACGGCGCTGCCGACACCCTCTTCCAGGTCGAGATCGTGGTCGAGTGCCTGGACCGCATGGGTCTGCTCAAGGATGTCACCATTGCCATTGGCGATGCAGGCGGCAATATCCTTTCCGCCGCCACCTCGACCAACCGCGAGGGTATTGCGACCCTGCGCTTTATGGTCGAGATTTCGGATGCGAGCGGCCTGGATCCGCTGCTGGCTTCCATCAGCAGTGTCGATTCGGTCTACGACGCTCGCCGTCTTATGCCCGGCGAAGGCGGAGCGCAACTCAAGCGCCGTGTGTAGGTGCGAGAGCCTCTCAGCATCATAGATATTGGTTACGTTCGAGGCATCGTTTGGTGCCTCGAGCGTATTTTAGAAGGAGGGTATGCGCATGGACGATATGACTTTGGACCTGACACCCCGAGGCGCGGCTTCGATTGAGGCGCTCGTCAACGGCCCGATTCAGACCAACAGCTACGCCGTGATTTCGAATGACGAGTGCTTAATCGTCGATCCGGCGTGGGAGGGCGAGCGTCTTGTGGAGCATATCCGCACCGCGCATCCCGAGGTGCGCGTACTCGGCTCTGTCTGCACGCACGGTCATGCCGACCATGTTGGCGGGGTTGCCGGGGTTCGAGCTGTCGTTGGCGACAGCGCACTATATGAGTTGTGCGCTAAGGACGTGACGGTACCTCGCGCAAATATCGAGGAGCAGCGCGCCATGTGGGGTATCGAGACGCCCGATCCGGGTGAGCCGACGCGTTTGCTTGCCGAGGGCGATACAATCGAGGTGGGCGACGTCTGCCTGCAGGTGATCGAGACGCCGGGGCATACGCCGGGCGGCATCGTCCTGTTCGCCGCGACCGAGCAGGGGAACATCGCCTTTGTGGGCGACACGCTTTTCCCGGGTAGCCACGGTCGTACCGATCTTTCCGGCGGTGACGAGGCGGCGATTATGCGCTCGCTCTCCAAACTTGCCAAGATGCTTCCTCCCGATACCGTTTGCTTGACGGGCCATGGCGATTCGACCACGATGGCGCGCGAACTTATGCAGAACCCGTTTATGCAGATGTAGGCTCGAAGCCGTTTTCCGAACCACGAAGACCGCTCAATCGTCAAGCTATTTTCCCCAGTGGGTCGATTCTGTGGGGCAAACGGTCAAAATTTGTCCAATCGGATGGTATTCGTGAACAAACGAACGTTTATGCTCGGGTATGTCGTGGTAAAATCTCAGGCGTTATCGGAGCAACCTTACAGGAGGTTTCTTTTATGCTCGTCAACGCAGCAGACATGCTCAAGAAGGCCGAGGCCGGCAAGTACGGTCTCGGTGCCTTCAACACCAACAACCTCGAGTGGACCCTGGCTATTCTCCAGGCCGCCGAGGAGGCCAAGTCTCCGCTGATCCTTCAGTGCACCGCTGGTGCCGCTAAGTGGATGGGCGGTTTCAAGGTCTGCGCCGACATGGTCAAGGCTGCCGTCGAGGCCACGGGCGTTACCGTTCCCGTCGCCCTTCACCTCGATCACGGTTCTTACGAGGACTGCTTCAAGTGCATCGAGGCCGGCTTCACGTCCATCATGTATGACGGCTCTCACGAGGAGACCTTCCAGCTTAACCTCGACCGCACCAAGGAGCTCGTTGAGCTTGCCCACTCCAAGGGTATGTCCATCGAGGCCGAGGTCGGCGGCATCGGCGGCACCGAGGACGGCGTGACCTCCAGCGGCGAGCTCGCTGATCCTGCTGAGTGCAAGCAGATTGCTGACCTGGGCGTCGACTTCCTCGCCTGCGGTATCGGCAACATCCACGGCGTGTACCCTGCCGACTGGGCTGGCCTTTCCTTCGAGCGCCTGGGCGAGATCAAGGCTCAGACCGGCGACCTGCCCCTCGTCCTGCACGGTGGCACCGGCATCCCCGAGGATCAGATCAAGAAGGCCATCTCCCTGGGTATCTCCAAGATCAACGTCAACACCGATCTGCAGCTCGTTTTTGCCAAGGGCGTTCGCGAGTACATCGAGGCTGGCAAGGATCAGCAGGGCAAGGGCTTTGACCCCCGCAAGCTCCTCAAGCCTGGTCGCGACAACATCGTTGCCCGTACCAAGGAGCTCATGGAGGAGTTTGGCTCCGTCAACAAGGCGTAAGCGTCGCTAAACTTCCCGCCGGAAGCCTCTCTCCCTACACTGTTTCCTTTGCGCTCACCTGGCTTCGCCAGAAGTCGCGCCAAGGAAACAGTTCCGGGGGACGGGGCTTCCTTCGTTTAACGCCGCAGGGTTACTGGGCTGAATTCATTTTTTTTGACTACCGTTCGGCGGTGTTGATGGAGTGGGTATGATGAATTGGACACCTAGTTAAGAGCGAAAGGTGTTCAAGATGACCCAAAGAAGAAAGCGATACGACAGGCAGTTCAAGGTCTCGGCGGCAAAGGTGGTCCTGTCCGGGGAAATGACGGTCAAAGGC
>JAXKEA010000029.1:0-2778 GCA_036551635.1 Collinsella sp. | reverse complement strand
GGGCGGGTTCTAGTGATCGTTGCAACACCTGACCTACCGCAAGGAGGGTCAGGTGACCAGAAGCCACCGAAACGAAGACCGTGGCGGGGAACACCGTTGGACGTTCAACGGCGTCGAATATCCGACGAGGAAGCTGATGTGCGAGGCGAGACGCGCCGAGTACGTGCGCCTGCTGGACGAGGAAGGCATGAACTTCACCCAGGCCGCGCACGCGGTCGGCGTCTCGAAACGCACCGGCAAGGCGTGGCGCAACGGCAGGACGCGCGCCACGGGAAGGAACGAGAAACCCCTGGTGGACTGGTATCGTTCCACCATGGACAAACCCAAGACCCTCCATCCGCGCTACCTGAGCCAGGAGGAGCGCATCCAGATCGCGGACCGTCTGCGTCTGGGCGATTCGATCCGCGCCATCGCCCGCCTGCTGGGCCGCGACCCCGGCACGGTCAGCCGCGAGGTCGAGCGCAACAGGAATCCCGAGTCCGGCGGTTACGAGCCTTACCGCGCCCAGCAGAAGGCCGCGGACCGGCTCAAACGCCCCAAACCGCGCAAGGCGGCCGAGGGCACGCGACTGTGGGACGAGATCGCCGCCGGGTTGCGCAGGCATTGGAGCCCGGAGCAGATAGCCAACCGGCTGAGGCTGGACTTCCCGGATAATGGGGATATGCACGCGAGCGTCGAGACGATCTACCAGGCCATCTACCTGCAGGCCAGGGGCGAACTCAAGCAGGAGCTGAAACGCGCCATGAGGCAGGGGCGAACCGCCCGCAGACCCCAAGGCGGCCAAGGCCGCAAACCCCGTTTCCGCGAACCCATGGCCATGATCTCGGAGCGACCCCCGGAGATCGAGGACCGGGCGGTCCCGGGCCATTGGGAGGGCGATCTCATCACCGGCAGCCGCAACAAAAGCGCCATCGGCACGCTCGTCGAGCGCACCACCAGGTTCACGATCCTGCTGCACCTGCCCGACGGGCACGACGCCGAACACGTCCAGCAGGCCATCATCGACAAGATGCAGCACCTGCCCAAACTCCTGCGCAACAGCCTGACCTGGGACCAGGGAGCGGAACTCGCCCTGCACAAACGGATCGGCGCCTCGCTGGACATGGCCGTCTACTTCTGCGACCCGCACTCCCCGTGGCAGCGCGGCACCAACGAGAACACCAACGGGCTCCTGCGCCAGTACTTCCCCAAAGGCACCGACCTATCCGTCTACCCGGAGGACTACCTCGACGCGGTCGCCGAGGAACTCAACGACCGGCCACGCAAAACCCTCGGGTTCATGAAACCAAGCGAGAAGATCATCGAACTGCTCGACGCCGCGTGATAACCTCAACAACCGACAACGTGACCATGGAAGGCCGCTCAAACCTCAGGTGTTGCAACCACCACTAGAATCTGCCCTCCCCTCAGCGAGGGGAGCTATTTTTGCTCTGGCTCCCCTTAGAAAGAGGCCCGGCATTATTCATCCGCCGTTCAACCGGAATGGTCGCCCCACCCTAGTCCGCGCTTCTACGATAGATTGAGTTGAATACCGTCGAGGAGTGCATATGACTGATCCCACGAATGTCCACGAACCGGTGCCGCAAAGCGCCAAACTGACCGCCCGCGAAAAGAAGTGTATCATCTACGACGTCGGCAACTCGGCATTCGTGCTGCTGTCCACCGCCGTCATCCCCATCTACGCCAAATCGCTGATGCCGGCGGACGGCAACATCGTGTCCGCCTGGGGTTATGCGCAAACCATCGCATCGCTGGTCATCGCACTGCTTATGCCGCTGCTCGGTTCCATCGCCGACGTGCAAGGCATGAAAATCAAGTTCTTCCTCGGTTTCTTCGGCACCGGAGTGGTTACCTGCTGCGCGATGGCCCTACCGCTGACCTGGCTGCCGTTCCTCATCGTCTACATTCTGGCGACCATCGGCCTTAACGGCTCGCTGACGTTCTATGATTCGATGCTTATCGACGCCACCTCGAACGAGCGCATGGACAAGGTCTCCTCGCACGGCTACGGCTGGGGCTACATCGGCTCCACCGTGCCGTTCATCTTCTGCATCGCGCTGATCTTCGGCGGCCCGGCGCTCTTCGGCTGGTCCACGGTAGCCTGCACGCGCGCCTCGTTCATCATCACCGCCATCTGGTGGGCGGCATTCACCATCCCGCTGATCACCAGCTACCGCCAAGTGCATTACCGTGCCACCCGCGACCAGCTGGGCTCGGCCGTGCGCGGCACGTTCAGCGAACTGGCGGGTACTTTCGGCAAAATCGTGAAGAACAAGCCGTTATGGATGTTCATGATCGCGTTCTTCTTCTACATCGACGCCGTGAACACGGTGATTTCGATGAGTACCTCCTACGGTGCCGAGCTTGGCATCGACTCCACCCAGCTGGTGGTGGCACTGCTCGTCACGCAGTTCGTGGCCTTCCCCTGCGCGATTTTGTACGGCCGACTGTCCGGCCGGTTCGGCAGCAAGACGATGATCACGGCCGCAGTCGTGGCATACATGTGCATCGTGTTCTTTGCCTCGTTCTTTCTGAAGTCGGCCGCGGAGTTCTGGATTCTGGCGATTCTGGTCGGCATGTTCCAGGGCGGCATCCAGGCGCTCTCCCGCTCGTACTACGGCAAGATCATTCCCAAGAATCACGCCAACGAGTATTACGGCTTCTACGATATCTTCGGCAAGACCGCCTCAATCATCGGCACTTTCCTGGTGGCCACCACCACCTCCCTGACCGGCAACGCCTCGCTCGGCGTGCTCTCCATCGCCGTCCTGCTCGTCG
>JAXKEA010000028.1:0-1587 GCA_036551635.1 Collinsella sp. | reverse complement strand
GGGGGGTGTTCCTATGTTTTTGTCAACTCCTTGGGGAGTTGACGTGTCGGGATTCCGGTTGGCTGTCGTGGGCGCGCTTCGCCCTGCCGGTGGCGTCCGGCGTCCTTTCCCGTGTGGCCCGGTTCAGGCTACGAGGGCTGGTTCCTGGTAGAGGGTTCCGTTTTTGAGCATGCTGTAGATCACGTCGCAGCGCCGACGCGCGAGGCAGATGATGGCGGCGTTGTGGTGTTTGCCCTGTTCGCGTTTGCGCTTGTAATAGGCCACGGAGGGCGGGTGTTTGGTGGATGCGACGAACGCGGTCTGCCACAGCGCGTTCTTGAGGCGTTTGTTGCCCCGCCTGGAGGGCCGTTCGCCTTTGATGCTGGTGCCGGATTGGCCGGTGACGGGCGATATGCCCGCGTAGGCGGCCAGATGGGCGGACGATTTGAAGTTGGCGATGTCGCCGCCGATGCCGAGCAGGATGTTGCTTGCGGTCCTGACGCCTATCCCGGGCATCGACGTCAGGACCGTGAGAAGAGGGTGGTCCTCCAGGAGCTTCTCGACCTGGCGGCCGACCTCGCGCCGCCGGTCCCTGATCGTCTTGATGTCGTGGGCGATGGAGGGGATGATGGTCTCGGCCATGAGGGTGCCGGGCACGGTGACGGTCTGCTCGCCGATCGCCTTGAACATGTCGTCGATGATGCGGCCGGCGCGAAGCCCGTTGGACTTGGCCCAGTCCTTCACGTCCTCGATCCCGGCCCGTTTCACGCCCATGGGCCCGCCGTATCGTTCGAGCAGCGCGAGCGTCGCGTCGCGCGTGATTCTCTCGCCCTTGAGCGCGCGTTCGAACGCGGGGTGGGTCTGCAGCAGCAGGCTCCGCAGGCGGTTGACGTGGCGGGTGGATTCGTGGGCGAGGTCCTCGTCGTGGCCGGCGAGCAGCTTCAGGGCGGCGAGGGTCTCGTCATCCGGGCCCGCGTCCCTGAGCGTCTCGGGCAGCTTGAGCGCGGCCCACGCGATCACATGCGCGTCCCTGCGGTCGGTCTTCGCGTCCCCGGGCAGCAGCTGCGCGGTCCTGCGCATGGCCGTGCCGGGAAGGTAGGCAACCGCGATCCCCATGTTCCGCGCCACCGTCAGGGGCAGGGAGCCGATGGTGTTGGGCTGGTCCACGACCAGCAGCACACGGCCATGCTTGGAGAGCTTGCCCAGCATCGTGCGGATGGCCTTCTCGTCCTGTTTCAACGGCTTGTCGTACAGGGTGTTCCCGTCATGGTCGAGGGCGTGCGCGTGGTGCGCGCTCTTGCCCACGTCCAGGCCGACCCACACGTCGATGTCGTCCGGGGTCATCATCGTTCCTCCCGTCATGAAGGTTTTCCGGTCGCCGCGGGCTCGGAGGAGTCCGGACGCCCGCGCCGCACCCACATTACGACGAGACCTGCGCCATGCGCCCCTGAAGCGTCCGTGTAGCCGGCCTGGTTCCTATCAGCGGTCATCGGGCGTCCCCGTTCCCGGCGACAACACCCCCCGGATCATCGACGACAGGGCAGGAAAGTCATACCGGAACCGGCGACCCGGCCCCGACCATCGGGGCCTACCAAACATGGTAATGGG
>JAXKEA010000027.1:0-26862 GCA_036551635.1 Collinsella sp. | reverse complement strand
TGCCGGGCAGAACTCCGTGACGGAGTCGCATGCGCCCGATGCGGACATCACGCTGTGCGGCATGGAGGTGTGGGGCAACCTGACGCTTCGCGGTACCGGAACCCTGACGGCGACGGGCTCGCAGTGCGGGATCCACGTCTCGCAGGAGCTCGTGGTGGACGGCTGCACCGTCGATGCCCGGGCGGATGGGGCCGATATTACGGACGAGGCGGTCGCTGGCGTGATCGCCGGCAACATGGCCGTGCGCGGCGGCGGGCGCGTCGTTGCCGCGGGCGCCGGGTCCGGAGCGGGCGTGCGCGCTTACGGTGTGTATCTGCAGGACGCTGGCATTGGTGCTGGCGTGGCTGCCTGTCGGCTTTCCGTCGATGCCTCGTGGCTTGATGCGGCCGGTGCCGATGGCGGTGTCGCGTGCACGGGCGGCTCGCTTGTGTCCGCGCGGTTTGTGGCGCCTGCCGGTGGGGCTTTTAGTGCTGATGGTGTGGTGGATGCCGGCGGTGCGCTGGCGCCGCATGTGGTGGTTGAGCCCGAAGGCGCCACGCCGCCGGCAGGGGAGACTGGCGGGCGCGACGTGCCTGGATGCGGGGAGGGTAAACCAGATGGTAGTGCCGGCCCTGCTGCAGGGCAGCCCGGTGCGGGGCCGACGACGGATCCAACGGTGAAACCTGCGGCCACGTCGCCCAAAACAAACATAACGATCAAGACGACGGTGACCAAGACCACAGTGCCTGCGTCCTCTAAGCCTAAAGCCACCAGCACGACCGCAACGACACTCCCCAAGACCGCCGACAGCGACTGGATTGCCGCTTCCGTAACACTTTTCCTTCTGGGAACAACGCTCCTGGCTGCCGCATTTCGCTGCTAAGGCCCCGTTTAAGTGAGACCAGAGAGGGATGAATGCAGCTATTGCAGAAGTCTTTAGCCTACTACTAAATCAATTTCTTAGAGATTGGTGCCGTATCAGCCATCGCTGCGACGGCACTATTTTGTTCAGCTCGCTGCCTCTCGATCCATTACCGATGTTGAGCCTTACACCCCATCTGCCAGAGCGATAAGATAATTGCAATCCAAATGCTACCGTTTATAAAGCTTCATTTGGACCCAATTGCCTATATCACTGGAGTCATAACATGAGGAACTACTATCAAATCAAAACCGTCGCATCGGCCCCTCCAAGGAGGCTCATCCCGATCGGAAAAGTCATCAGCGTTACTGGGCTTGTATTGGCAATTGTCAGTTTCTTTTCCGCTCTGCCATCGAGTGCCAACATATAGGGCTCGCTTTCTTTTACTTTCTTACTCCTTGGCTTATTCTTTTTTGTGGACGGGCTCTTTCTTGTTATTACTGCATCAAGGCAACAAGAGAATCTACTAGGGCTACGCCAATCGCTCATAGAAGATGATCCTCAAATCGCCGCGAGCGCCGAAGAGTTTATGTCTCAGCGAAAGGCCCTGACACAGCAAGGCGAAATTACTGGCATCTTCATTGTCCATAATGCAACCAAAGATCTGTACTACGTAGGCCAAAGCGCAAAGGCAATTGATCGAGCGGCCATACAGTTTCTCGGTAGGGGCAATTGCGATGTGTATGCCGATTACAAGTACGGTGACTCATTCAACGTGCGAATAATCCAGCTGTCGGAAAGCGGCTACGAAAGTCTCAATGAGCTAAAACGCGCAGCGATACAAGCGCTCGAGGCTGCTGGCGAGGAGCTTTATTAAGGGCGACTGTTAGGATTAATGCAATGGCAAGCTCAAATAACACAGGCAACAACGAGGAATTAACGCCGTCCGTCGAAGAAACGCTTCTTAACGAATCCGGCTCGATTGCCAGGGTCAAATCGTTCTCATGGATTTGGTTTATCAATAAGGAGCGAATCCACGACATAAATCCTGTCCAATGCGGCAAATGGATGTTCTTCTTCTCTCCATTCAAAACCGCCCTCATGGACGACATTGTCGGAACCGCAGTTCTTGATGGCGTCGTCGTAGAGGCCAAATACTCGAATCCCGAAACGCTCATCGCGGCGGGCTCGAAACAAGGTGTCTGCTGCTTTTACCTAAACGGAAACGATAGAGAAAGCCATAAGAGGGTACTGAGCTACATGCTGGAAAACGGGCTAATCAGGAAGACAAAGACTGGAAAGCTGTATAACATTTCGTTCAAGTTCGACACTGAGACCTACGCAGGAAAGTACAAGGGGAGCGGCTTCTCCGGAAAGATAAAGCTCGCGGACTTCGTTGACCTGGAGACGGGAGAGTTCATTTAAGGGTGCGTGCCGAGTAGAGAAGTTGAACTTACTTCACCTGTGTCCCCTTTGGGGACAGCCGCCAGTGCAATACCTCAGTGCTATACTCGTTGTCCTAAGGAAGTGGTTCATATGTACTTGAGCGATACTAAGATTCAAGAGCTTATCGACAACAAGGTGCTGCTCAATGCCGATGCTTCGAACATCGGCCAGGTTACGTATGACTTGCGCACCGACGGATTCTACATTAATGAAAGCAAGCAGTTCGAGGTCGAGCTTGGCCCCGGAGACTCGACTTTTGTCTCTTGCGTTGAATGTGTCGCGCTACCCAACAATCTGACCGCTAGCGTACTTCTGCGCAATTCGCGCATTCGCCAAGGGCTTTCTTTGGATGCACCGCTCTATTTCCCTGGCCATGGAACTAGGCTGTTCTATCGTGTTACAAACGTAAGCGGCAGCACCATTACCCTCGATAAGTCTAAGGGCATCGCGCAGGTCGCATTCCAGCACGTCGAAGGCACGGTTGTCCATCCTTACCATGGAGCCTTTTCCGATGAGCTTAACTTTAATGGGCTCGCCGACTATTCCGACGTCTATGCCGGAGAGCTCAAAAAGGTTGAAGACAAAAAGGAAGAAGTTGCCAATATCGAATCTCGTATTTACGGTAATGTGCTGGCACTCTTTGCCGTCTTCGCCGCGATCTTTACGCTCGTGAACGTTAATGCCGGAGGGATCTCTTCCGATATTTCGACCGTCCGTTTCGTTGCGCTTGACCTGCTAATTATCGGCGGATTTCTGGTCCTTGCGTCTGCAATCGAGGCTTTTCTTATTAAGGACAAAAAGAAGAAGGCACGACTTCCGCTCGGGATAGGTGTCACGTGCATTGTCTTTGCTGTTGTCCTTGCATTCCTCTAAGTACTTAGAGGATTAGGGGAAAGCAATATAGGTTCTGAGACGGGGTGCCCCGGCGTTTGCCGTGGCACCCCTATTTGTTGATCGGACTTCCATTTTTCAAATTACATGGCCGCCATAGCAGCCCCAAGACATCTGCTATTTAAAAAAGCATGTCTCGAAAGCGTAAAATCGGGGTCTGGTCGACAGATCTCGGTTTTTCCCGCACTACGCCTGGATCCAGGACCTCGTATCCGAAAGCCGCTCCCGCGACGAGCTCGTCAAAGAACTAAGGCGCAATTGCGTTGTGCGTCTCGACGGTGCGTCGCACGTATAGAATCTAAGCATCCGCATGCCGGTTATTGAATGGAATGGACGCCACATGGAACTCCCTAGCACCCTGTGCAGCAATGTGTACGACTTCGCGTTTTGCCCCGAGCCCTGCTACGACCGCCTGGTCGATCTAGCCGACCCCGAGGACTGGGGTCCCAGTAACCGCATCCTCAAAAACTATCTGTCGTTCTCGTTTAGCCGCGCGGTGTTCCTGACCGAGCGCGACGTGGACCAGACCGCGCCGTCCAACCTGCCGTTGGTGTTCGATGACGACCGCTGCCTGTTCAACACCGGCCTGTACACGCACCGTTACGAGACCATCTATGGCCTGTTTGAGCCCAACACCAAGCCCGACGCGCGCCAGCGCTGGTTTTTGAAGGGCTTCTTTAAGGAGAGCGACCCCATGCTGGTCTCGTTTGAGTACCTGCCGTGCCGCGTGCGCTTTGCCGAGGACCCCTCCGAGCTGGTCTTTGACTACCGCTTGCCCATCCGCTCCAACATCGACCACATTCTGGGCGATGAGGAGAACCTCACGCGTATTCCCGCCAGCCTGATGGGGGAGGGCAACTCGCTACTGCTGCGCCGCGCCTTTGAGGGAGCCGTCGTCGAGGCCGCCCGCCGCGCCGCCGCCAACTACACGCTCGCCGTGCCGCAGTTCTACGGCGGCCGGATCCAGCTGCTGCTGCCGCTGTGCCTAACCGGCGACAAGCCCGAACTGGCACTGACCATCCAACGCGAGGACGGCTTCTACGCCGCACGCACCTGCCTCACGCTCGACATGGCTTACAACAACGCTCGACTTATCTGCCGTCCTGAGACCTCGTGGATAAAGCGGTAAATGGTAGTTTAGCTGCGGTTTTGCCGATTGCTTTGGTTGCTTTGGCTTGACTGGCACTCACGAATTTAAAATCGGGGGCAAAAAGTTCTTGGTAAACCACGCTCGGCTATGATAGTATCTCTTTTGCCGAAAGGCGACGGGCGATTGGCTCAGGGGTAGAGCATATCCTTCACACGGATGGGGTCACAAGTTCGAATCTTGTATCGCCCACCATCAAAAGCGCAGGTCAGAGGTGTTAAGCCTCTGACCTTTTTCCTTTTGACACCAAGGCCGACACCAAAATCGACTCGAAGTCGTATAAGGCGTCTTTTTTTATCGCGCCCTTTTTTGACGCCATTGCATGTTTTGTATAAAACACATCCGTAATTTCAATGAACTCCCCATGTGATTCGAGCGCAAATGTGGAGACAGGGACCGCATGCCCAGAGCGTCTTCCAGCGGATTTCTATCACACGACGGTTTTCGGCAGAACTCGTCAAGCTTTTGGTCAGCGTTTGGTCAGCTTCCGGTACTTACCCGCATGATGCCCCGGTAGATAATCGTCCACGACCACAACCGCATGGTCTACGGCCGATACCAGGGGAGGCGCAAATGGACGAAATCGTCTGCGCAAACACCGCATTCCGTTACTGGCGCTGCCCGCCACAGGTGCGCGATCTCTACCCGCGCCTGCCCAACTCCGAAGAAGGCTGGCGAGCTCTATCCCAAGCCCCATTCGTAACCGACGTCCTCAAGACCCCAGTCATCACAGCAGCATCAACTCGAAGCAACCTACATTCCGAGACAAGACGTACCATCCGATGGAACAGCGCCTATACAGAGAAGGTCTCGATCGACACGGGCATGGGCTTTAGCGTCACAGACCCTCTTCATACGCTATTCACCATGACTCGAAGCGTTTCTTCATGCGACCTGGTTCTGGCCATGTACGAGCTCTGCGGATGGTTTTCGGTTTTTAAACCATCGCCCGCGGTCGACATGGCACTTGAGCAAGCAAAATCAGAAGAAGAGCAGTACACCACAGAAAGTCTTTTTGAACTAGATGAAACCCAAGACGAGGCCCCATGGAAGCGAGTCTATGCTCGTGCGAGCCAGAAGGACAGCGAGAATGATCAAAGTGGGCAGCAGAATGACGGATCCGGAAATAAAGCAAACGGAAAAGGCACATCGCTCTGGATGAGAAAGCCTCTTATTGAAATAGAAGAACTGCACAGATTTGCAGCGAAGGTTAAGGGCGAGATGTGGGGAAAACAATTCTACGAAGCCGCACGGCAGGTAATGGGTATTGCGGCATCCCCGCTAGAAGTTGCTGGAATCATGTTGCTAAGTCTTCCGAGGCGTACTGGCGGAGCGGAGTTTAAAAACATATACGTCAACGACTTAACACCGCTGTCGAATTCAGCTCGAAAAATCGCAGGTCAGAAAATCTGTTACGGCGATATCGTCATCGTAAACCCAATAATAATGAAAGCTGTGCTTATCGAACTTCAGGGAGAGGTTATCCATGGTTCAGGCGCCGTGCTGGACCACGATGCCGCACGAATGACAGCATTACAAAGCATGGGATACGACGTATTTCTTGTAACCCATGACATGCTCAATGATCACGATCAGCTTGATGCCATCATTCACAGTGTGTGTGAGCGATTGGAGTTGCGCTACAAACCAAAAACCGAGGCGATGAGATGCGCTGAGACCAGATTGCGAGCCAACGTTCTGTGCAATTGGCTTGGTATTGGTAAGTAATATTGTTCAAGTGAGCATTATTACTACTTTATATGCTGCCAGTAATTAAGTGCCATTTTAAAACCACGCCGGTTTACTACGTTGGATTGGGGGTAGCTGAGCACACCGAATTCGTCGCTCGTAAAACCGCAGGTAGAATGCCTGCCCGTTTTGCGAATGTAGGCGTGTGGTCGGAAATCCGGGAATCGTCGCAGTAAACCGGTCTGTTTATGAAGCGACCAGCTGGCGCGAGCTGCGCACGGTTCAGTAAATTGACCCGAAGGCGCGGAGAGGGGCTCAGACGAAACCCTCCCGCGGAAGCACCGCGGATTGCTTTGTTCTGGCCGGCGGCACCTGGGGCGACATGCGCGCCCCGGGAAGGAGGGCGGCGGGCTTGCCGCTGCCCGCGGGGCGCGCCCCGCGGGCTATTTCGGGCATCGTGTGTCCCTTCGGCCCCGCGCCGTTCCACGCACCGTAAAATCTTTTCCAAAATTGTCCTTGCATCGGCGGGGGAGTTCCCGTATGGTACTTTCTAGCACGGGGGCGTAGCTCAGCTGGGAGAGCGCTTGACTGGCAGTCAAGAGGTCAGGGGTTCGATCCCCCTCGTCTCCACCCGAGCATTGAATGAGGCTCCTACGCAAGTTGGGGCCTTTTTTCATATCTATCGATTTACGCCATGTGTTGACTGAGCAGCATCTTGGCGACATACCCATTGTTAATTACGAATATGAATGTTAATAACTTTACGTATCTGGATAGCAAACCTGGTCTGCAGCGCCAATAACAAAGAGGCCGGGCGTAATGCCCGGCCTCGAAATACTCTGGTGGGCCCTCCGGGATTCGAACCCAGAACCCAGGGATTATGAGTCCCCTGCGCTAACCGTTGCGCCAAGAGCCCTTATGAACGGTGAATGCAATTCTAGCAAAGGCAACTCAGGCCTAATTTCTTCGCTTCACGTCGTGAAATACTACCATGCACGAGCAAGTCGCACAACGCAAGATCAAGTTCGATGCTAAACAACAGCTAATCTAGGCCCGTCGCAGATAAGGAGTGTTTTATAAAAAGTTAAGGCCTTAAATTCAGGGCTTCAAGACATTTCAGCGTGAAATCAACCTGATGCCATTTCAAAACCATGCCCGTTTACTACGACGGATCGGCGACCTTCGACCACCGCGTGTTCTCAGTTTGCAAGACCGCAGGTAGAGAGCCCGACGGTTACACGAAAAGGCGTGCGTGGTCGAACATTACAGATACATCGTAGTAAACCGGCATAGTTCTGAGGCGCAGATGAGGGACGGTTCGCAATCGGACCCGATAATGGGACTGGCGACGCATAGGAAATCCGGTTGCGCGGAGAGGGTCGCGTTCCGCGCGCCAAGTCGGCCGGCGTAGGGGCCGTGCGGGGGCCAGGCGCTCCGCAGGCTGACCCGGCCCCGCGCGACTCCGGCGCCCGCCCCCGGAAAGTTTTTCCAAAAATGTCCTTGCATCGGCGGGGGAGTTCCCGTATAGTACTTCTTCGCACGGGGGCGTAGCTCAGCTGGGAGAGCGCTTGACTGGCAGTCAAGAGGTCAGGGGTTCGATCCCCCTCGTCTCCACCCGAGCATTGAATGAGGCTCCAACGCAAGTTGGGGCCTTTTTTCATATTGGCACACAAGGTCAAAGGCGGCACCATGATCCTCCTGGTCGACAAGATCGAAAAAAGCTTCGGCGCACGCGTCCTCTTTAGCGGCGCGTCCTTCCAGATCAACCCCGGCGAGCGTTTCGCCCTCGTGGGTCCCAACGGCGCCGGTAAAACCACCATGCTCAAGATCATCATGGGCATCGACAGCCCCGACGCCGGCCAGGTCCAGTACGCCAAGGACTGCCAGGTGGGCTACCTAGAGCAGGAAACCAACCTGGAGCAAAAGGACACCACCATTCTCGCCGAGGTCATGGCCGCTGCAAAGGAAATCCGCCGCATGGGCGAGCGCGCCAACGAGCTGCAGGCCCAGATCACCGAGCTCTCCGAACAGGGGAAGGACGTCGACGCACTCCTTAACGAGTATGGCCAGGTCCAGGACCGCTTTGAGCACCTGGGCGGCTACGAGCTCGAGAGCAACGCCCGTAAGATCCTATCCGGTCTGGGCTTTAAGGTCACCGACTTTGAGCGCCCGTGCTCCGAGTTCTCGGGCGGCTGGCAGATGCGCATCGCGCTCGCCAAGCTCTTCCTGCGCCACCCCGACCTGCTGCTTCTGGACGAGCCCACCAACCACTTGGACCTCGAGAGCGTCCAGTGGCTGCGCGGCTTTATTGCCAACTACGACGGCGCCGTCCTCATCGTCAGCCACGACCGCGCCTTCATGGACGCCTGCGTCGACCACGTCGCCGCGCTCGAGAACCGCCGCGTGACCACCTACACCGGCAACTACAGCAGCTACCTCAAGCAGCGCGAGGACAACCTGGAGCAGATGCGCGCCAAGCGCGCCGCCCAGGAGCGCGACATCGCCCACATGCAGGTCTTCGTCGACAAGTTCCGCTACAAGCCCACCAAGGCCGCCCAGGCCCAGGAGCGCATCCGCAAGATCGAGCAGATCAAAAAGGAGCTCGTCATCCTGCCCGAGGGCCACAAGCACATCGACTTTAAGTTCCCCGACCCGCCGCGCTCCGGCGACATGGTCGTGGGCCTCGAGGGCGTCTCCAAGTCATACGGCGACAAGCACATCTACAGTGACATCGACCTCAAGCTCTACCGCGGCGAGCATGTGGCGCTCGTCGGCCCCAACGGCGCCGGCAAGTCCACCCTCATGAAGATCCTCGCCGGCCTGGAACCGCCCACCACCGGCACCCGCGACCTGGGCACCAACGTGGGTGTGGCCTACTACGCCCAGCACGCGCTCGAGGGCATGACCGAGTCCAACACCGTCCTGCAAGAGATCGACACCGTCACGCCCAAGTGGACCGTGCCGCAGCAGCGCAGCCTGCTGGGCGCCTTCCTATTTAGCGACAACGACTCCATCGAGAAGCAGGTCCGTGTCCTCTCCGGCGGCGAAAAGGCGCGTCTGGCGCTTGCCAAGATGCTCGTGGCCCCCGAGGCGCTCCTGTGCCTGGACGAGCCCACCAACCACCTGGACATCGACTCGGTAGACATGCTCGAGAACGCCCTGCAAAACTTCCCCGGCACCATCGTGCTGATCAGCCACGACGAGCACCTGGTACGCGCTGTGGCCAACCGCATCATTGACATCCGCGATGGCAAGGTCACGGTCTACGACGGCGACTACGACTACTACCTCTACAAGCGCGAGGACCTCGCAGCCCGCGCCGCGGCCGATGCGGCAGGGGAGAGCGCACCGACCGCGACCAAGTCCGCTAAGGTCACCGCGGCCCAGCCCGACACCCCCGCCACCGCCTCCAAGCCCGCCGAGGGCAAAAAGACCAAGGAGCAAAAGCGCGCCGAGGCCCAGGCCCGCGCCGCGCTCAACAAAAAGCTCAAGGGCGTGCGCAACCAGCTCAAGAAGATCGAGGCCGAGCTCGACAAAAAGCGCGCCCGCTATGACGAGCTTATGGAATTGATGGCGAGCGAAGAGCTTTATGCCGATCAGGACAAGTTCAATGCCGCGCTGGGGGAATATAACGGCCTTAAGCAAGAACTGCCCAAGCTCGAGGACGAATGGCTGGAGCTTTCCACCCAGATCGAAGAGGAGACCGCGCGTGAATTCTCGTAAGGCCGCTGCCGTGGCGATGAGCGTCATCGCCATCGCCTGTCGCATCTGCGGCATCTTTATGAGCGCGATGACCGTGCTGCTGTGCTTTAGCGGCCTGACCGCCAAGCTGCAGATTGTCGGCTTTGTCGTTGAGCTTTCTCGCGCGCTGCCGAGCGCCATCGCCGGCTACGGCGTCATCACCTCACCCTTTGGCGGCGTTTTCCGCTTGGATTACGCCATCGTGGCCGTCATCCTGTTTGTAGCTGACTACCTGCTCACGCGCGCCTCGCGCCGCGTCCGCTAGGGGAGCGCCATGTCCAGCAGCTACATCATGAACCTGCTCGCCAGCGCCGTCGCCGTCATCGTTGGCATCGTCATTCACGAGAGCGCGCACGCCGCCGCGGCCTGGGCTCTCGGCGACAAAACGGCGCGCTCGCGCGGACGCGTATCGCTCAACCCGCTCAACCATATCGACCCATTTGGCACCATCATCTTGCCGCTGCTCATGCTCGCCGCAGGCGGTCCCGTGTTCGCCTTCGCCAAGCCCGTGCCCGTCTATCTCAACAACCTTAAGCACCCCAAGCGCGACGAGGTCCTGGTGAGCGTAGCCGGCCCCACATCGAATATCGCACTCGCGTGCCTCGCGGCCGCCCTCATGCACGTAACGTACGGCAATCTCTACGCCAGCATGTCCTTTGCCCTGGCGTCACAAATCATGAACTTCGGCGCCACGTTTATCGTGGTTAACCTGTCGCTCGCGTTCTTTAACCTCATCCCGATTCCGCCGCTCGATGGCTCGTCGATCATCGTGCCCTTCCTCAAGGGCAAGGCGCTCGCCAACTACTACCGCCTGCAGCAATACGCTATGCCCATCCTCATCCTGGTTCTGTACCTGTTGCCCATGTGGACCGGCATCGATGTGATCGGCCGCTATTTCGACGTTACCGTGTATCCGCTTGCTGAGAAGCTGCTTAACTTCGCAATCGCCGGCATCTAAGGTAAACTTACAGGTCGACCGTGCAAAACGGTCGTAACATGCACCCAAACCGCGCCGCGAAGGCGCCGTCAAAGGAGGTCGAAGATGTCGTATCGCGTGTCGACGCAGGTCTACAGCGGACCGTTCGACCTGCTGCTGCAGCTGGTAACCCGCCAAAAAGTAGATATCGGCGCCATCTCCATCAGCGAGGTGGCCGAGCAGTACCTTGCCGAGGCCGAGCGCATCGAGGCGCTGGACCTGGACGTAGCAAGCGACTTTTTGCTGGTCGCGGCAACCCTTTTGGACATCAAGGCCGCCTCTCTGGTGCCGCAGGAGGCCCCGCGCAAAGTCGATGACGACGATGACGAGTTCGACGAAGACCTCGAAGAACTCAGTGCGCTCGACGGCGACGCCTTGCGCGAGGTCCTGATCCAGCGCCTGATTGCCTACAAGCAGTTTAAAGGCGCGGCGGCAGCCCTCGGTGCCCGCATGCAGGCCGAAAGTCGCATGCACCCGCGTGTGGCCGGCCCCGACCCCGAGTTCTTGGGCCTAATGCCCGACTATCTGGCCGGCATTACCCTGCGCGGCCTGGCCGTCATCTGCGCCGACCTGGACGGCAAGCGCCAGACCTTCCTGCTGGAGGCCGAGCATGTGGCGCCGCATCGCGTGCCGCTCGACCTGACCGTGGCCTCAGTCGACCGCTTTACCATGGCGCACCAAACCTGCACCTTCCGCGAGCTACTGGACGGCGATGCCACCACCGAGCAGCTCGTCGTCACCTTCCTAGCTATGCTTGAGCTCGCCAAGCGCGGCTCGCTCACGCTGAGCCAGGACGAGATCTTTGGAACCATCCGCATCAACCGCGTCGAGGGCGCCGAGGCCTATGTGCCCGGCGAGGGCCCCGAGCTCACCGAATAGGAGCCGCAACCATGTCAACCCTTTCCACGCTGGAGGCAAACAGCCTCAAAGGCGCCCTCGAGGCGCTGCTGCTGGTGTCAAGCGACCCAGTGAGTGCGCCCGCGCTGGCCGGCGCACTGGATATCGCCCCCGGCGAGTGCGCGTCGCTGCTCGCCGAGCTCAAGGTTGAGTACGAGGAGGCCAACCGCGGCTTTCAGCTGCGCGAGGTCGCCGGCGGCTGGCGCTTGTTTACGCACCCAGCCTACCACGATGTGGTCGAGGCCTATGTGTTGAGCTGGGATACGCAAAAGCTGTCGCAGGCGGCGCTCGAAACTTTGGCCGTCATCGCATACCACCAGCCCGTAACGCGCGAGGTGGTCAAGGGCATCCGCGGCGTCAACTCAGACGGCGTCATCGCGTCGCTCGTGGACAAGGGTCTGGTGCGCGAGCTCGGCCGTGACCCCCAGCGCGGTCAGGCCATCATTTACGGCACGACCAACGCCTTCTTGGAAAAGTTCGGTCTGCGCTCCACCCGCGACCTGCCCGACCTGGAGCAGTTTGCCCCCGACGAGCAGTCGCGTCAGTTTATCCGCGAGCGCCTGAGCGGCCACAGTATTCAGTCCACGCTCGAGGAGCAGGCCGAGGACCTGGACGAAGAGCGCGAACTGCTCGATACCGATGTTGAAGATGTTGAGGCAGTCGAGGACTTGGAGACCCTAGTCGTCGACGAGACCTCGGAGGATTTGCATGACGAGGACTAACGAAGTAGGGGAGACGCGCGCCATGGGCACCGCAGCGCCCGATGCCCAGCACGTCTATCCGCACACCATGCGCCTGCAGCGCTTTTTGGCGCGCGCGGGCGTGGCGAGCCGTCGCGGCTCGGAGGACCTGATGACCGCTGGCCGCGTGACCGTCAACGGCCAGGTCGCGACCGAACTGGGCACCAAGGTCGACGTCGACCGCGACCATATCGAGGTCGACGGCATGCCCGTCAAGCTCAACCAGGGCGCCGTATACTTGATGCTCTACAAGCCGACCGGCTACCTCACCACCATGAGCGATCCGCAGGAACGCCCTTGCGTGGCCGATTTGGTCCCGCGCGACCGCTTTCCGGGACTCTTCCCGGTGGGTCGTCTGGACCGCGACACCACGGGCCTTTTGCTCTTTACCACCGACGGCGACCTGTCGCAGGACCTGCTGCACCCCAGCAAGCATGTCTATAAGACCTACCAGGCACTCGTTGACGGGCAGCTGACCGAACGCGATCTAGACCCGCTCCGCCATGGCATCGAGCTCGACGACGGCCTATGCCAGCCGGCAATCTGCCGCGTCATCACCGCACGCGAGGCCGAGGCCGTGGCGCCACAGGGCGTCAAGCCCGGCACCACCGCCGTCGAGGTCATCATCCGCGAGGGTCGCAAGAATCAGGTTAAGCGCATGCTGAGCAAGATTCACCACCCGGTAATCCGTCTGCATCGCTGCAACTTTGCCGGCCTTGAGCTCGAGGGCGTGGCCAAAGGCTCGTGGCGCGAGCTCACCGACCGCGAGGTGCAGATCCTCAAAAGCGGTGGCATCCCTCCCAAGCAGGCCAGCGCCATGCGCGGAGGCAAGCCCCAGGAAACCCCCGCCAGCCGCACGCGTCACCACGGCAGCCACGGCTCCGCACCCAAGCGCAACACCTACCGCGAGCGTTACACGGGCTAGGCAACCCGCCGCACCCCAACGCCTGCGAACCATACCAGCACGTCAACCATCGAAAGGAAGCATTGCATGATCGTCGCCATCGACGGCCCCGCCGGTTCCGGCAAGTCCACCATCGCCAAGGAGATCGCCCGCCAGCTTGGCTTTAACAAGCTCGACACGGGCGCCATGTATCGCGCCGTCACCTTCGCCGCGCTCGATCGCGGAATCGATCTAGACGACGAGGCGGCCATCGACGCCCTCGCCAAGCAGATCGAGATTCGCTTTACCAACGGCACCGGCGAGGACACGCGCCTGACCATTGACGGCCAGGACGCTTCGGCTGCCATCCGCACCCCGGAGGTCGACGCCAACGTGTCCAAGGTTTCGGCCTATCCGGGCGTGCGCGCCGCCATGCTCATCCATCAGCGCCGCGCCGCCGAGGACCGCGATATCGTGGCCGAGGGTCGCGACATCGGAACCGTCGTGTTCCCTAACGCGCAGGTCAAGGTCTTCCTGACCGCCGACCCGCGCGAGCGCGCCCGTCGCCGTGTGCTGCAGCGTCACCAAAACGATGCCCAGCCGCTCACGTCCGAGCAGCTCGAGGCCGAGGTCGACGAGACCCTCGACGCCCTTAAGCAGCGCGACAAGCTCGACAGCAGCCGCGAGGTCGCCCCGCTCGTGCCCGCCGAGGACGCCGTGCACGTCGACTCCACCGCTCACACCATCGACGAGGTCGTTCGTATCATCGAGGACCTCATCAACCAAAGGAGGTAGCCCATGCGCCTGTTTAAGCAGACGCCCGAGGACTATTACAACGCCCCCTACGCCGAGTTCCCGGCGCTCATCCGCGGCACCGTTTTCGTGGTCATGGCAATCCTTTGGGCCTTCTCCAAGCTCATGTGGCGTTGGAAGGTCGAGGATGCCGATCTGCTGTTTGAGCGCCAGGACGGCCGCGGCAGCGTGGTCATCTGCAACCACACCTCGATGGCCGAGCTCTTGGCCGTGGAGACGGCGCTGTTCTTTGGGGGGCGCCGCATTCGTCCCATCTTTAAGTCCGAGTTCGCCAAGAGCAAGATTGTGCGCTGGGCCTTTAGCCGCGTTGGCGGCATCCCCGTGGAGCGTGGTACTGCCGATATGAAGTGCCTGCGCGCCGCCCAGCATGCGCTGCAGCGCGGCGAGGACGTCCTGATCTTCCCCGAGGGCACGCGCATCCGCTCGCGCGAGATCAAGCCCGAGGTCCACGGCGGTTTTGCGCTCATCGCCCAAATGGGCAAGGCGCCCGTCAACCCGCTCGCCATCTGCGGCTGGTCCGATATCACGCCCGCGGGCAAAAAGCTCATGCGCCCCAAGAAGTGCTGGATTCGTGCCGGCAAGGCGGTCTCGTTTTCCGATGCACCGGCCGGGCTAAAGCGCACGGAGCGCCTGGCTTGGTTTGAGTCCGAGGCCATGAACCGTGTCTACGCCATGCGAGACGATCTGTGCGCCGAGCATCCGGGCAGGTTCTAGCCATGAGCGAGAACGTGACGAACACCTCCGCGACTGCGTCCAACCAGGCAATCGCGCCTACCATCGAGATCGCCGCCCACGCCGGCACTTGCTATGGCGTACAGCGTGCGCTCGATATGGCGCTGGCCGCCGCGCCGCAGGCAGGGGAGTGCACTCAAGTTCACACCTTGGGTCCGCTCATCCATAACCCCATCGTGGTGCGCGAGCTCGCTGAGGCAGGCGTTGGCTTGGCCGAAACCCTGGACGACGCAGCGTCGGGCACCGTAATCATCCGTGCCCACGGCGTGGTGCCGCAGGTCATCGATGCTGCCCGCAAGCGTAGCCTTAACGTCGTCGACGCCACCTGCCCTTACGTCAAAAAGGTCCACGTGGCCGCCGAGCGGCTGGTGCGCGAGGGCTACCGCGTACTCGTCGTGGGCGAGCCGGGCCATCCCGAGGTGGAGGGCATCCTGGGCCACGCTGGTGATAACGCGCAGGTCGTGAGTTGCGCTGCCGATGCGGACGCGCTGCCGCTCAAGGGCAAGGTAGGCCTCGTCGTGCAGACCACCCAGACCGCGCAGAACCTCGCCGAGGTCGTGGCCGCCATAACCCCGCGCGTGCAGGAGCTGCGTGTGATCAACACCATCTGCGCCGCCACGAGCGAGCGTCAACAGGCAGCAGCCACACTTGCCAACCGCTGCGACTGCATGGTCGTGGTGGGCGGCAAGAACTCGGGCAACACCCGCCGCCTGGCGCAGATTTGCGCAGACGCCTGCGAGCGCACGTATTATATCGAGGAAGCTTCCGAGCTCCAGGCCGCGTGGTTTACCGACGCTCACCACATCGGCATCACCGCCGGAGCCTCCACCCCGCAAGAACACATCGAGCGCGCCGTCACGCGCATCAAGGAGCTTTGCTGCTAATCATGGACCAGACCGTACCCGCATACGCCGCCGAGGTGGCCGATTACGGGCGCAGTCGCGACCCCGAGCCGGGTGAGGGCGCGCTCGTAAAGAACGTGCGTCCCGAATCGCCCGCGTGGGATGTGGGTATCGAGCCGGGCATGCGCGTACTTACGGTCAACGGCGAGCAGCTTACCGATATGATCGTGTGGCTCTGGGAAGCCGACGACGACACCGTCGACCTCGAGGTTTTCGACCCGCGCGACAACAGCGTCACCTCCGTCGAGCTCGACCGCTTCCCGGGCGAGGACTGGGGCCTGGAGTTCGATGGACCCATCTTCGATGGCATGCGTACCTGCGTAAACGCCTGCGTGTTCTGCTTTATGACGATGCTCCCCAAGGGCGGCCGCTCCACGCTCTATATTCGCGATGACGACTACCGTCTGAGCTTTTTGCAGGGCAACTTCGTCACGCTGACCAACCTCACCGACGAGGACGTGCAAAACGTTATCGATCGCAACATGAGCCCCATGAACGTATCGGTCCACGCCGTAAGCCCCGACGTCCGCCGCCGCATGATGGGCCGCAACGCCCAGCGCGGCATGGACGTGCTCGAGGCCATCATGGCAGCCGGCATCGAGATTCACGCGCAGATCGTGCTGTGCCCCGGCATGAACGACGGCGAGGAGCTGGAAAAGACCCTGCGCTTCTGCGAGGAGCATGAGCAGATCACGAGCCTGGGCATTGTGCCGCTCGGTTTTACCAAGCACCAGAACCGCTTTAGTTGGTCCTACAGCGACAAACCCGAGCTAGCGCGCGAGACCATTGCCATGATCCGACCGTTCCAGGACCGTGCCTTCGAGCGTTTTGGCCGCCACACCTTCCAGATGAGCGACGAGTTCTATCTGGACGCCGGCATCGATCCTCCCGAGGCGGACTTCTACGACGGCTACCCGCAGTATTACGACGGCATCGGCATGATCCGCTCGTATCTGGACGAGACCGATGACGTTCTTGCCGCCGACGCCGAG
Source organism: Collinsella sp. (assembly GCA_036551635.1). Classification (GTDB taxonomy): domain Bacteria; phylum Actinomycetota; class Coriobacteriia; order Coriobacteriales; family Coriobacteriaceae; genus Collinsella. Next base: position 10,172 of record JAXKEA010000027.1, on the reverse strand, counting down.
CGTCTGGCCCGCGTCCGCGCTGGCATCGCCGAGCGCAACCAGCGCCTCCTGTGCCTTTCCGGTGCCAGCGCGCGCGACACCGTGGCCCGCTTCGTGGAGTCGCCCCAGGGGCTCGCCGGCACCGTCACAGCCATCAAGAACCGCTACTTTGGCGGCAACGTGGACGTGACCGGCCTCATCGTTGCGTGTGACATTCTGGAGCAGCTGCCCCAAGACCTGTCGGGGGTTATGCTCTTTGTGCCTAAGCTCATGTTCAACGCTGACGGCATGACGCTTGACGAGTATCATCGTGACGATTTACTCGCAAGCCTTACCAGTCGCGGCGCCGAGGTTCATGTGGTGTCGACCATGCCGCATGAGCTGCTCGATACCCTGGAGCGCATCCTTGGCATTGTGCCCGCAGACTCTAACACTTCCACTGACCCTACTCATTAAAGGAGAGCAGATGAAACCTATCGTCGCCGTCGTCGGACGCCCCAACGTGGGCAAGTCCACGCTCGTTAACCGCCTGGCCCAGACCTCGGACGCCATCGTCCACGAGTCTCGCGGCGTCACGCGCGACCGCTCGTATCACACGGCCGATTGGAACGGCCGCGAGTTCACCATCGTCGACACGGGCGGTATCGAGCCGCTCAAGAGCGATGACGTGTTTGCCACGTCCATCCGCGACCAGGCGCTCGCCGCCGCCGAGGAAGCCGCCGTCATCCTGTTTGTGGTCGACGGCCGCACCGGCGTCACCGAGGAGGACGAGTCGGTCGCCCGCATGCTCAAGCGCTGCGACAAGCCGGTCTTTCTGCTGGTGAACAAGCTCGACAACCCCGATCGCGAAAACGACAGCATCTGGGAGTTCTATTCGCTCGGCATCGGTGAGCCCACGCCGCTCTCGGCCCTGCACGGCCACGGCACGGGCGACCTGCTCGACGACATCGTGGCCCTGCTTCCGGAGGAAGAGGACGAGGTCGCCGATGAGTTCCCCGACGCGCTGAACGTCGCCATCATCGGCCGCCCCAACGCCGGTAAGTCGTCGCTGTTCAACCGCATCCTGGGCGCCGACCGCTCTATCGTGTCCAACATTGCCGGCACGACGCGCGACGCCATCGACACCGTCGTGGAGCGTAACGGCAAGCACTACCGCATGGTCGACACCGCGGGCATTCGCAAGAAGAGCACCGTGTACGAGAACATCGAGTACTACTCCATGGTCCGCGGCCTGCGCGCCATCGACCGCGCCGACGTGGCGCTGCTCGTCGTCGACGCCTCCGTGGGCGTTACCGAGCAGGACCAGAAGGTCATGGGTCTTGCCATCGAGCGCGGCTGCGCCATCGTTGTGCTGCTCAACAAGTGGGATCTGCTCGACGACGACCGTAAACGCGAGGCCTGCATGGAGACCATCGACCGCCGTCTGGGCGTCATGGCTCCCTGGGCCCAGTACCTGCGCATCTCTGCCCTCACTGGCCGCAGCGTCGAGAAGATCTGGGCGATGGTCGACGCCGCCGAAAAGACGCGCTCGCAGAAGATCAGCACCTCGCGCCTCAACACGTTCCTCACCGACCTGCGCGAGTTCGGTCATACCGTGGTGGACGGCAAGCGCCGCCTGCGCATGCACTACGTGACCCAGACGGGCGTCAACCCGCCGACGTTCACGTTCTTCGTCAACCACAGCGATCTGGTCAACGACACCTATCAGCGCTACGTCGAAAACCGCATGCGCTCGACCTTCGACTTTGCCGGCACACCCATTCGACTCTTCTTTAGGAAGAAGGAGCAAAAGGATGCATAATCCGATTCTGCTGACCGCCATCTGCGCCGTGGTCTCGTTCTTTATCGGAGCGATTCCGTTTGGCCTGATCCTGGGCCGCGTGTTCAACCACACCGACATTCGCAAGGCGGGCTCCGGCAACATCGGCACCACCAACGCCCTGCGTGTGGCCGGCCCCAAGGTAGCCGCGCTCACGCTGCTGCTCGACTGCCTTAAGGGCGCCATCTGCGTCCTTATCGCGCGTCCGCTCATTGCCGACTTGGGCTATGGCTTTCCGCCGAACATTATGGCGCCCGGTGCCCCCGGCGACTGGATGCTCGGCGTCATCTGCCTGGCAGCCGTGTGGGGCCATATCTTCTCGCCCTATCTCAACTTCCACGGCGGCAAGGGTATCGCAGTTGGTCTGGGCGTTATCCTCGCCTGGTACTGGCCCATTGGCCTGTCGCTGCTGGGCATGTTTATCGTGGCCGTCGCCATCACCAAGTTTGTGTCGGTGGGCTCGCTTGCCGCGGCCATCGGACTTCCCATCGCCGCTTGTGCGGTCTTTCCGTACAGCAGCCTAGGCCTTAAGTTTTGCATGGCGATGATCGGCATCACCGTGGTGTGGGCCCATCGTGCGAACATCAAAAAGCTCATGACCGGTAAGGAGTCCAAGCTCTCGTTTACCAAGCGCGTCACCGAGCCCGACGATAAATAGGAGAGAGTCATGAATGTTGCGCTGATTGGCTCCGGCTCCTGGGGAACCGCCGTCGCCGGCCTTGCTGCCGCGCGTGCCGAGCGCGTGACCATGTGGGCCCACAGCGAGCAGACGGCCGCCGGCATCAACGGCGAGCACCGTAACCCACGGTATTTGGTGGGCTACGAGCTGCCCGGCAACGTCGTCGCCACCACGGACCTGGTACAGGCGCTCGACGGCGCCGAGGCCATCATCTTCGCCGTTCCTTCGACGCACCTTCGCAGCGTGTGCCACCAGGCCGCGCCCTTTATCGCAGCCAATACCCCGGTGCTCTGCCTCACCAAGGGCATTGAGCCCGAGTCCGGCCTGCTCATGAGCGAGGTCATCGCCAGCGAGATCGGCAACGAGGCGCGCGTGGCGGCGCTCTCGGGCCCCAACCATGCCGAGGAGATCTGCCGCGGCGGGCTTTCTGCCGCCGTCATCGCCAGCAAAGATCCGCAGATAGGGGAGACCTTTAAGGACCTGCTCCTGTCCACGGCCTTCCGCATCTATCTGTCGCAAGACATGACCGGTGTCGAGGTCTGCGGCGCCATGAAAAATGTCATCGCCATCGTGTGCGGCATCTCCGCCGGCACCGGTGCCGGCGACAACACGCTCGCCCTCATCATGACGCGCGGCCTGGCCGAGATTAGCCGTCTGGTGCATGCCCGCGGCGGTCAAGCTATGACCTGCATGGGACTTGCCGGCATGGGTGACCTCATTGCCACCTGCACCTCGGAGCATTCGCGCAACCGCACCTTTGGCTACGAGTTTGCCCACGGCGTGTCGCTCGACGAGTATCAGACGCGCACGCATATGGTTGTCGAGGGCGCCGTCGCGGCCCGCAGCGTGAGCGAGCTTGCCCGTTCACTGGGCGTAGACATTCCGCTCACCTTTGCCGTGGAGCAAACGCTCTACAACGGTGTTACTTTGGATAGGGCGCTCGAGATTCTTACCGACCGCGTACCCTCCCAAGAGTTCTACGGACTCACCGACTAGCGCAGAAAGGCTTCTACCATGGGTTCCATTAAAATCGCTCCGTCCATCCTTTCGGCCGATATGGCCAACCTCAAGGGCGACCTCGACAAGATCGCCGGCGCCGACTACGTGCACTTCGACGTCATGGACGGCCACTTTACCGGCAACCTCACCTTTGGCGTCGACATCCTTAAGGCCGTCAAGCGCTCCACCGATGTACCGGTCGACGCGCACCTGATGGTATCGAACCCCGACGAGACGGTCGATTGGTACGCCGACGCCGGCGCCGACATGATCACCGTGCACTACGAGGCTTCCACGCACCTGCACCGCACGCTCACGCATCTGCAGCAGCGCGGCGTCAAGGCCGGCGTTGTGCTCAACCCCGCCACCCCCGTGTGCGTGCTCGAGAGCATCATCGACGTCGTCGATATGGTGCTGCTCATGAGCGTGAACCCCGGCTTTGGCGGCCAGAGCTTTATCCCGGGCACCATCGCTAAGCTCCACGAGCTCAAGGCCATGTGCGAGCGTCACGGCGTTTCGCCCATGATCGAGGTCGACGGTGGCATTTCTTCCAAGAACATTGCCGAGGTCGTCAAGGCCGGCGCAAATGTCCTGGTGGCCGGTTCTGCCGTATTTAAGTCCGAAGATCCCGCTGCCGATGTTGCGCTGCTGCAGAAGCTGGGCAACGAGGCTGCACAGGAGGCATAAACCCTTATGACCGCAGGTCAAAACCGCATACCCGTGAATCTTGACTACGCCGCCTCGACGCCCATGCGCGCCGAGGCGCGCCTTGCGCAGCGTGAGTACGACGATAGCGAGCTAGCGGGCGTCAACCCCAACTCGCTGCACTCGCTCGGCCGCAAGGCTGCCGCGCGTCTGGAGGTTGCACGTCGCGAGATCGCCCGCAGCTTTGGCGCGCGCGTTCGCCCGTCTGAGATTGTTCTGACCAACGGCGGCACCGAAGCCAACCAGCTGGCGCTACTCGGTCTTGCCGAGGGTGCACGTCAGCGCGACCGTAAGCGTAACCGCGTGATCGTATCTGCCATCGAGCACGATTCGATTCTGGACAACCTGCCGCTGCTGCGTGCCGCAGGCTTTAGCGTCGACCTGGTGCAGCCCTGCCGCATGGGCTACATTGAGCCCGCCACGCTTGTCGAGCTACTAGGCGACGACGTGGCGCTCGTGAGCATCATGGTTGCCAACAACGAGACCGGCGTGGTGCAGCCCATCCGCGAGCTGGCCGCCGCCGCACATGCTGCCGGCGCCCTGTTTCATACCGATGCCATCCAAGGCTACTTGCATATTCCGCTCGATGTCACCGAGCTGGGCGTCGATGCTATGACCGTTGCCGCGCACAAGATCGGCGGTCCTGTGGCATCTGGCGCGCTCTACGTTAAGACCCGCACCCCACTGCGACCCCGCATCTTTGGCGGCGGACAGGAGGCCGGTCGTCGTGCCGGCACGCAGGACCTGCGTACACAGCTGGCTTTTGCCGCTGCCGCCCGCACGTTGGCGCCCCGCGTGGCCCAGGAGCGTACAACGCTGCAGGCCTTATCCGACAAGCTCTACGCCACGCTTACGGCCCATCCGCGCATTCACGCCACCATGGGCGACTACGCGCAAGCCGACCGTCTGCCCGGCATGGTATCGATCTACATTGACGGCATGGACTCCGAGGAGCTCATCATCAAGCTCGACGCCGCCGGCTTTGAGGTGTCGGCAGGCTCGGCATGCTCGAGCGGCAGCATGGACCCGAGCCATGTTCTCAGCGCCATGGGCATTGGTCGCGAGCAGGCATTGGGCGCTCTGCGTATCTCGTTTGATGACCGTGTGAACCCTGTCGACCTGGACGAGTTTGCCCAGACGCTGCTCTCGATCGTGGGTGCCGCATGATCGTCGCCGAGCTTGAACGTGGGCTGCTGGCGCGCTACCCCAAGGCGGACGCCGAGGGCTGGGATCACGTAGGACTCTCCGTTGGCGATCCGGCCGCGGAGATCACCGGCGTTGCCTGCGCGCTCGATGCGACCGAAGCTAATGTTCGCCGCGCCCAAGAAGGCGGCGCCAACGTGCTGCTGACGCATCATCCCATATACATCAAGGCGCCCGAGGCGTTTTGTCCGTCGGATTCCGCACGCCCCCAATGCAGCGCGGCGCTCTACGAGGCAGCGCGTTGCGGCGTGAGCATTATCTCGCTCCACACCAACCTGGACCGCTCGCACGAAGCCCGCGTCTGCCTGAGTGAGCTGCTGGGTGCCGTACCCGTGAGCTCACTGGAGCACGTGGACGACCCCGAGCCGACCGGCCTGGGCGCGCTTGCAACGCTCAACGACCCGTGCACGCTGCGCGATCTTGCCACCCGTGCTGCCACAGCCTTCGGCAGCGACCCGCGTGTGTGGGGCGAAGTTGATCGCCCATGCCGCACCGTCGCCATTTTGGGCGGCTCCCTGGGCGACTTTGGAGAGCTCGCCATCGCCGCCGGTGCGGATGTTGTCGTGACGGGCGAGGCAGGCTATCACGTGGCGCAGGACCTTGCCTTGCGTGGGCTACCGGTGATCTTGCTCGGCCACGACCGCTCCGAGGAGCCGTTCGTTGATATATTGATGAACTCTGCAGTTGACGCCGGGGTCGACCCCCGTCATGCGATTAAAATACTGAACCCTTGCCAATGGTGGACTGTGACAAAAGGAGAGAACTTATGAGCGCCGGCGCTACGCTACTCAAGCTGCAACAGATCGATTTGGAGCTCGCCCGCAACAAGAGCGAACTTGCCAATATGCCGGAGCTCAAGGAGCTCGCTTCCAAGCGTAAGACCTACGTTAAGCTCAAAGCCGAGATGACCAAGCTCTACGCCCAGCGCAAGGACCTGGACATTGAGCTCGACGATCTCAACACCACCGAGATTCAGACCAACAACGCCATTGAGGCTGCCAAGAAGCGCCACGTCGACGGTTCCGACTACCGTGAGGTTCAGGACCTGGAGAATGAACTCGCAACCCTGGCCAAGCGTCTGGACAAGATTGAGCACACCCGCAAGGACGTCGTTGTCGCCCATAAGGAGGCGCTCGACCGCGAGGCCCGCGCACAGGCAATTATCGCCAAGTTCGAGGAGGGCGTGAAGGCCGATACCAAGGCCGCCCGCGCTAAGGCTGCCGACCTGCAGGCCCAGATTGACGCCGCCACTAAGGAACGCACCGCGCTTGCCGCCACGCTGCCGGCCGACGTGCTCACCGACTACGAGCGTCTGCTCAAGCAGTTCCGCGGCCTGGCCGTCGAGACCATCCAGGGCAACATCCCCACAGTCTGCCACACCGCGCTGCAGGCATCGTCCATGAGCGACCTCAACCATGACGGCAGTGAGATTACGCACTGCCCGTACTGCCACCGCCTGCTCGTGCTCCCTAGCAAGGAAGCCTAACGATGACGGCGGCACCCAACAATTCAATGCTACTTGAGGGAAAAACGATCCTGCTGGGCATTACCGGCGGGATCGCCGCCTATAAGTCGTGCAATATCGTGCGTCTGCTGCAAAAGCGTGGCGCACGCGTCAAGGTCGTTATGAGCGAGCATGCCACCGAGTTTGTGGGCCCGCTCACCTTCCGCGCGCTCACCAATGAGCCGGTCGCAGTGGGTCTGTTCGACGACCCCTCCGACCCCATCCACCACATTTCGCTCGCGCAGGAGCCCGACCTGGTGGTCGTAGCACCCGCGACGGCCAATATCATCGCCAAGATGGCCAACGGCATTGCCGATGACCTCATCTCCACGACGCTGCTCGCCACGCCGCGACCCATTGTGATCGCGCCGGCCATGAACAATGGCATGTGGAAGGCGCCGGCCACGCAGGCCAACATGGCCACGCTGCGCGAACGCGGTGTCCATGTTGTGGGTCCGGGTAGCGGCTACCTCGCCTGCGGCGATGTGGACACGGGGCGCATGAGCGAGCCCGAGGACATCGTCGAAGCCATCTGCGAGGTGCTCTACCCCGCGCCTCAGGACCTTGCGGGCAAGCGCATCGTGATCACGGCCGGCCCTACACATGAGCCGATCGACCCCGTGCGCTTCATTGGCAATCGGTCGTCGGGTAAGATGGGCATCGCCCTAGCAGGGGAGGCCGTACGCCGCGGCGCTGCGGTCACGCTCGTGCTGGGACCGACGTCGCTCGATGTTCCCCACGGCGTGGAGTGCGTGCGCGTGCAGACCGCCGCAGAGATGCTGCAGGCGGCGTTAAACGCCTTTCAGACGGCCGATGCGGCCATTTGCGCAGCCGCCGTCGCCGACTACACACCCGCGGCCCCTGCCGACCATAAGCTCAAAAAGGCCAACGAGCGCTTGGATCGCATCGAACTGGTCGAGACGGTCGATATTTTGGCTGAGCTCTCGCGCCAGAAGGGCGAGCGCCGTGTGATCGGATTTGCAGCCGAGACCGATAACGTCGTGGAGTACGCTGAGCGCAAACTTGCCCGCAAGGGCTGCGATGCAATCATCGCCAACGATGTCTCGCGCGCCGATTCGGGCTTTGGAACCGATACCAACAAGGCCTGGATTGTGAGCACAGCGGGTACACAGGAACTTCCCGTACTAACAAAACCCCAGCTCGCGGATACAATTTTGGACTTGCTCAAAAATATTTAAAAAAGTTCTTGCGCAAGGCCAAAGTTTCGGGTTAATATACTCCCTGTTGCGAGCGAGAGCAGAGCAACAAACAAAAGCTTCGGGACGTGGCGCAGCTTGGTAGCGCACTTGACTGGGGGTCAAGGGGTCGCTGGTTCGAATCCAGTCGTCCCGACCAGAAGTTTGCAGGTCAGGTACTTAGTGCCTGACCTTTTTTGTTTTAAGCAATTGCTTAATTTTGATTAATCAACAGGGTGCCAAAAATCACCCTGCGCGATAATCGCCTTTTGCGGCTACTTGCGCGTTTTGCACACGCTTGGGCCGATTTATTAACGCGATATGAATCTACATACGCGTAGCTGGTATACAGTCGAGTACAGACTGTATTTATCGCGGCGATTTACACAGATATAGCGACTGTAACGAACAAGCGTGTCGCTGTATTTATTCCAGTAGCTCACTTGACCGGTGGACAAGTGAGCGATTGCAACGATATGCCAACCAGGATGGGCTCCATACGAGGACGCCGCAGGGGTAATGGCGGGGGAGTGCAGCAGGCGCTCTGAGAGCCGCCATATGACCCCATTTCTCCTCAACCCGAATACCTGTGCCGCGAACCTAAACCGTTCGTACACTTGCCAAAAGATAGGCCCGCGCGACTCCGCGCGGGCCTTGCACTAGAAAATCTAGAAGCACCAAGCGGGAAACACGTTGCCGGCACTGTTGGCACTACCGCTGCTCCAGCGACCGAAAGGGTCAACATAGATAAAGTCCGTTGAGTCACTCGGAGACACGGAACGAGTGCTGAAATAGCACACAATCTCAGGTCCAGAATACCTCGACGTCGCATAGTACTCGTACTGGGCGCCGTCAGACTGGAGGTCTCCGTAAATCTCGGTCGTCGAGAGGATGAAGACCTTGTCATTCGTTGCCGTCGGAGTGCCGGCGCTACCGCCGCCCTCGTTGTCCGTCATCTTCGTGACGGCCTTCGCCTTGGACTGGAGCTCGGCCGGCAGGAGCGCCCAGAGGTCACCGGAGTTCAGGCGGGCGCGGAGCTTAGAGGACCTCCAACCGCCGACATTGGTCTTTGTGTCGTTCCAGATGTGTTTGTATAGGACATCGTTGGTCGTCTCAAACGTCAGCCCCGCCTTGCCGCTACCGTCGGCGAGGTCGTCATGGTTGATACCGATGATGCGGTATCCGGGCATCGTGGTGTCCGCACTGCGAATCTCTCATAGAGGATATGCCACAACTTGATAATTTCGCAGCCATAAGGAAGAACCTTTTCAATGTTTCTGAGGACAGCACGATTGAAGAAGCCTCGGTCCATGAAGGAGACTTTCCCATTTACATAGATTTAGATAAGGTCGTGAATGACCAATATGAACTTGAGCATATTCCGTCCGTATTCATACTGGATGACCAAGGAAACATCATCGGCTCATCCGAAGGAGAGGAAGAACCTCTTGCCTTATTAAAGAAATACGCCGAATACAACGGATATAAAGCGGAAGGAGGCGACATCGAGTAACTATCAAAGGCCAGTTTAAGGAGCCAGCCATGAAGAAATGCCTGCCCTCCATCATCTCAGCAGCTCTTTGCCACTCCCTTGTCATGACACCATTTGTGCCCGTTGCGGCAGCCTATGCCGACGAGGGATCTCCCGCCGAGAGCAGCGAGATCTACGTCGGAGACAATTACGACGATAATTACGATATATACCTTTTTTGAGCGCGGGCGCTGCACGGATTCATATTCCAAGGCGTGGTGCGATTCTCACGGATCTGCAAATAACCGCACCGTCCCTCACAAGGTCAAGCTGAACGCGAAGGAGGAGGCTTGCCTGCGCGATCTCTAGCTTGTTGGCACCGCTGAAGTTATCGCCGGTCTCGTGACAACCGGTCCTAGCGGCGGCTTTTTTGCAACCGCAATGACATCGTACCGACTTTTCATTTGCATGTTCTGAAAGGCAGTTGCCATGCAGTCGCAAAATCAATCGAGATACTTGACCACAATCGGCTTTGCCCTGCTTGCATTACTCTTTGCTAGCGACCTTTTGCTGAAACCGCCCAAGGAACTCGTTTCGCTTGCCATAGCCATCATTTC
>JAXKEA010000026.1:0-10107 GCA_036551635.1 Collinsella sp. | reverse complement strand
GCCTTTGACCGTCATTTCCCCGGACAGGACCACCTTTGCCGCCGAGACCTTGAACTGCCTGTCGTATCGCTTTCTTCTTTGGGTCATCTTGAACACCTTTCGCTCTTAACTAGGTGTCCAATTCATCATACCCACTCCATCCAAGCTTCCTGCGGTACTCCATCGGGCTCAGCCACCCGAGGGACTTCTTGATCCGCTCCTCACGATAGTATACGAGGTAGGCCTCGAGCCTGCCCATGAACTCCCCGGCCGTCACGCCCTCCCAGTCCCTGTAGCGGAAGAACTCGTTCTTGAGGCGCCCGAAGAAGCCCTCGCAGGCCGAGTTGTCCGGGCTGCAGCCCTTCGCGGACATGCTCCTGACCAGGCCGTTCTCCTCGCAGATCCCGATCCACTCCGGCCAGCGGTAGTGGCCGCCCCGGTCCGAGTGGATCGTCGTGCGCGCCCCCGCCGGCCTCGCCGCGCAGGCCTTGAGCAGGCTCGAGTTCGCGAGGCGCTTGTCGGGGTGCAGCCCGATCGACCAGGCGACGGGCATCCCGTCGAAGCAGTCGATGACCGGGCTCAGGTAGACCTTCTCGCCGCCCGGGAGCCTGAACTCGGTGATGTCGGTGAGCCACAGCCGGTTGGGCTCGTCGGCGTGGAAATTCCTGTTCACGAGGTTCTCCGGCGCCTTGGAGACCTCGCCGGCGTAGGAGCTGTAGCCCCGGGCGCGCCTCTTGTTGTAGACGACCTCGAGGCCCTCCTCGCGCATCACGCGGGCCACGCGTTTCTCGCTGGCGCGGACGCCCTCGCGGCGCAGGCGCGCCCAGACGGTGCGGTACCCCCAGCACCCCGAGCCCTCGCGGAAGATGCGAACCACGTGGTCGCGTATGTCGGCGTCGCGGTCGCGCGGCGCGGCGACGCGGGGCCTCCAGTACTCATAGGAGCTCTTCGATATCCTCAAGAAACCTGTGATCGAGCGGAGGGGCAGGGCGGTCGCCCGCCTCAATCTCTCGCCGAGCTCGCACTTGCTCCTGTTCGAGATCGAAGCCGGGTCCCACCCTTCCGCTTTTAGGTCGGCCAACACCGCCCTGAGCAGCAGGTTCTCTATCTGGTCCTCGTTGAGCCCGGCGAGCGGGCCGGTCGCGGGCGGGGCGTAGGTCGACTTGTCGGGGCCCAAGCTGGCCTCCTTCCGTGGCGGTTTCCTCGCCACGATTCTACAGCCCCCGCCGGTGTAGCTGCGCGGGAGGTGCCCCGTCGCCCACTTCTTGGCCGCGCTCACCGTGACCCCCGCGAACTCCGCGGCGGCGGTGGGCCCCATGCCGTCCTCCGTCGCCAGGAGGAAGAGCTCGACCTTCTCCCTGCTGTACATGCGAACCTCCAGTCCGGACCGCTTCACGGTCCAACTTTCTGTCCGCACCCCCCCTAGGTCACAAAACAGTCCCTATTTCACCGCAACTTATATGGGGATTGATTAGATGAACGAGTCTTTGGACAGCTCAAAATAGTCGGGATGCAAGGCGATAACCGGACCTTGCTCTTCGGGCATCAGGTGCAGGTGCGTCTCTGCCAGATAGCTCGCCGCGTCGGTATCGCCCCTCTTAATGGCCTCGAGAATCCGGCGATGCTGCCGACGAATCGGCTCCCAATCCAAATCCTGCGACACCATACGCAACCAGTTATATCGCTCAAAATGCGTGTTGATGCTCTTCATCCAACCCCACAACATGTGACGACCGGCAATCTCAAAACATGTCTCATGGAACAGGTTATCCAGGTCAAAGAAACGGCGCGTTTCGCCATGGTCGAGCGACTCGGACTCGGTAAGAATCTGCTCAAGCCGCTGCTTTTGCTCGGGCGAGGCGGCCGAACAGCATTTAATTAGCACGCTTCTCTCGAGCTTCTCGCGCAAAAAGCAGGCGTTTTCGGCGCGTTCCATGCTGATCTTAGAGACGTAGGTGCCGCTTTTGGGACGCGTTTCCACCAGCTCCTGCTCACGCAAGCGCACAAAGGATTCGCGAATGGGCGTGCGCCCGATTCCCGTCTCCTTTTCCAGACCAATCGCCGAAAGACGCGTGCCGGGCCTGAGCTCGGCATAGATGATCTTGGAGCGCAATGCGTTGTACGCCTGGTCTTGCAGGCTCTGATAATGCTGGTGCTGTTCCATAAAGCCCTCGGATGAAGCTCACGGTTTGTCGAATTTCACCATGCAATACTATCGCATCCCCCGCCCCATCATAAGTTGCGGTGGAATAGTTCCTGTTCAAGGCCTTCAGCAGCAAAAACAGGAACTATTCCACCGCAACTACAGCCAACGAGTTGTTGCGATTAGGTGAACGTTCACCTTTTTATTGTTTTTCTCTTCGCAAATAAAATCCCGTGCGTATACTTAGGCTCAAACGAAACCGATTTCGTTGAGCGTGGGCAATAGGGTGTTAAGACACACCCTACCATCTTGGCATCTTATCGCCCACGCAATGCCATTTGCTTTCTTCCCGTCTCGTTGGACCTTTAGTCCCATTCCGGCACAGCGAGACACTTCCTAGACGACTGACCGTGGGGCCGGCTTTTCTGCTTTTGCAGCAGTGCCTCCGATAACCCTCTTTTGCCGGCCCGGGTCAGCTTTTTCACACAACCGAAAGGACGGGTAGCAACATGCGACCGCTCATTATCATGCATGGCGAGAACATCGACTGGTGCCATACCGTCATTAGAATGCTGATGTATCTTGTGGGCGTTGCAGTACTGGCACTCGGTATGAGTCTCCAGACGGCATCCGGCCTGGGCGTCGCCGCGCTCACGTGCTTTGCCACAACCCTATCCATGCTCACTGGCAAGACGCTCGGCTTTTGGATCACCGCAACCTACGTCGCCTACATCGTGGCGCAATTAGCCATCTTGCGAAGCGAGTTCCAGCCGCGCATCCTGCTCGAGTTGTTCTTCTCAACGCTGATTGGCGGCTTGACCGACCTCTTCATGGCGGTCAACCCACTGCATCCCACGGCACTCCCCACACAGATTGCGACCATGCTGCTCTCCCTCGCTGTCACCGCATTTGGCGTAAGTCTCGTCGTCAACATGGGCGTTGTCCCCAACGCGCCCGACGGCTTGGTGCAAGTCATTGCCGAAAAGCTTAAACGCCGCTTTGGTGACGTAAAAGTCGTGTTTGACTGCTCACATGTCGCCGCCTCGCTCGCGTTGTCGCTGATCCTTATGTACAACCTGGGCGGCTTTGGCGTCACGACCGCCATCTCGGCACTGTTCCTGGGCCATGTCATCAACGTCGCCAACAAGCTGTTCGCCCAGCGCTTTATCCGCGCGGCATTCGGAAAATAGCACCACCGTAAGAACCCGAGAACAGCGCTATACGTTGCTATATCTCACTATACTTTGCAATATCTTGCTATACTTTGCTATATCTTGCTATATCTTGAGCAAAGGTGGCTCACATGCAAACAAACCCTTTTAAGCCCACAGCAGGTAAAACACCTCCCACGATTATCGGCCGCGAAGATGTACTCGAAGAATTCAATGAAGGCCTCATCAACGGGCCTGGTGCCCCGGGGCGCCTAATGCGCATAGCCGGCGTCCGTGGAACGGGCAAGACGGTCCTCCTTGACGAGTGCTCACGTTTGGCGCAAAGCCGTGGCTGGACGGTCATAAAAGAGGTCGCAACCGAGGGACTTTGCCAGCGCATTCTCGAACAGCTGCAGCCCAAATTCCAGGCCAAACACGCCAGATTTGAGCCCACCGTAGCTGGCATATCCATCGGCAGCATAGATATTGAGCGAATCGGCCCATCGCTACGCGACGCCATGAGACAGACAATATCCAAGAATGGAAATGGCCTGCTCATCACTCTCGACGAGGTTCAAGACGCAGAGCTCGATGAGGTCCGAACGCTCTCCATTGCGATTCAGCAGGTTATCGGCGAAGACCTTGATATCGCCTTTGTTTTTGCTGGGCTGCCTTCGATGATTGAAAGCATCATCAACGGAAAGACACTTACGTTTTTGCACCGTGCCCTCCCCTTTGATCTGAAGGCTGTGGCAGTAACCGAAGTGTCGTACTCCCTCGAGGAAACCATTGAAGCGTCTGGCATGGAGTTGCAGCCAGGTATTGCCGGCCAACTTGCCGAGGCAACGCAAGGCTATCCTTTCATGATCCAACTCGTTGGATACTACGCATGGCAGTTGGCAAGACGCGCACATACAGCGATTATTGGAGAAGAAGAAGCCGAGCGTGGCATTGCAACGGCACGCGAACGCTTCTGCGCCATGGTGATTGAGCCCGCGCTGCAGCGCATTCCGCCCACGTGCATCGCTTATCTGCTGAGCATGGCGTCTTTGGGGCAGACGAGCTCGACCAGCATGGTTGCCGATGCCCTAAACAAAACGCCTCAACAGGTGAGCTCCGTCCGCAGCCGCCTGTTAAGAGAATCGATTATCGAGGCTCCTTCGTACGGCAAGGTCTCATTTGCCATCCCCTACATGCGCGACTACCTCTACGAGCACAAAGCCGAACTGGAAGCTGAACTGTAGAAACGACAACTGCCCTGCAAGACGAAAACCGTTTTCGTACGGATTTAAAGCAGACGTGAACGGTTTTCGTCTTGATTTGCGTCCGAAATTAAGACGTAAATTGCGCTTTCGTACGCTTATTACCAGACGCAAATTGTTTACGTCCGGCTATGCGTCCCCAATCCAGACGAAAAAAGCTCCGAGCTCGTATTGAACTGCATCCCAATTCTTGGACGGGCGCCGATGCCCTGATCTCTGCCATGTCGAGGTGCGAGATCAAATCCTTGGCGCGCTCGCCGGAGTGGTATGCCTTGTTCGGCGCCACCTTCCTGTAGAGCTTCTTGAGCTTCGTCTTCCCCTTGTTACCCGGTGGCATCTCCGTCTCAGGTGGCAGCCCTAGGAAGGACAGGACGCCGGGCAGGTCGCACAGCATCACGTCCTCGATGTCGGCCTTGGCCGCCAGGTCGACGACTCTCTGCGCTGTCGGCGAGATGTTCGGGGTGCTGCTACCGCCCGCTGGTTCGGAAGCTGGCGGGCAGTAGCGGGCAGTAGCGGCAGTAGCGGTGTGGCTCGATAGGCCCGAATATCCGTAAGGAAGGTGCTCGCTCTCATATGTGCTGATATGCCTCGCCTCGCGAACCTTGGGATGCTTCCTGAGGTAATCCCTCAATTCGAGCCACTCTTTATGCTCATAACGCTTCGAAATCGTTTCCCCGTCGACAGTTTCCTTCACATAATGGTATGTTCGAACGCCTTCGAACTTGCCGAACCCGTTCTCGACGCTGAAGTTTCTGAACCAGCGCGAAAACCCATTCAGGTCCATGAAGTTGACTTGGGGATGCCTGTCTTTCGTTCGTTCGAATGAGTGGACGAGCGGAGTGCCTTTGACTTGTTCCAGGCCGAAGGCTTCCATTTCGCGGGCCTGCTCCTTTTTCCAGAATTCGAGATACGACGTCAGCGTCTCGCTTATCGAGATCCTCCGCACGCTTTTCTTGCTTTTGGGCGAGCGAACGCTTCAATCGGCCGCGAACTGCTGCTCAATGAGGATGCTTCTGTTCTCGACGGAGGCATCGGACCACGTCATCCCGAGGGCTTCTGCCCTTCTCATGTCGGTGTCGAGCATGAGCATCACGCATGTGATGTGCGCGTCCGGTTCTCGATTGAGTAGGATGTCGAGTAGGCGAGCGGCGTGATGGTTCCTTCGCGGTTGTCGTGGAACTTTTTTGCGTACGAGCCGACGGTGTCCCTCGATTTTTGGACGTAGGTGCCGCTGTTGAGTTCTGCCTTGTAGGCTTCGAGTGCGGCGTCGACCTCTCGGCTTTTGGTGGTATGTATGGTCTGCCACGGCGAATAGCGGTATTTGCCCGTGACCGGATCCTTGCCGAGGCTGTGACGGTAGCGCCACGTGTATTTGTCGCGGCGTTGCTTCGTTCCTTTGCCTATGACGAGAGGTCGGTCGTTCATCGTGTTCCTTGCCTGAAGTGCCTGAGAATCGCGCTCGGTTGCGCGGAATGGCGCAAAGGGCTGGGGCGAGTGGGCATTACCCTTGGTGGTGGGCCCTGCGTGGGGTCACACCCCAAGGGTAATGCTCCGCCTGACCGCTTTCAAGCTCGTTGTGGGTCGAATTTGGGTCGAATTATTCCGCGTACTTTTCTTTCGTAAATCTATGAAAACATCAAATGACCTGGAGTTATATTGACTTCAATTTGGGTCGAAATGTCTGAATGAAACAACGTCGTAGCGACCTCATAACCCGAAGGTCGGTGGTTCAAATCCGCCCCCGCGACCATGAAACTTCAGGTCGGAAGCATAAAAGCTCCCGACCTTTTTCTTTGTCTAGGGGTTTCGGCATCTCTCGTTCTTTGGGTACCTCGAGGCGGGCAATCAGATAGATGCTTACGAGTATCATAGGGTCTTTTTACGTCGCGGTCGTGTCTCGTACTGGTGCGCCGCTCTTTGTGGGACGTGTCACTTTGCCATAGGTTGTCCGGCGGCGGGGCGCAGGTCGTTCCCCGTGGCGTCGCTCCTTTCGACGCTACGCTGCCTGGCTACTCGTTCCACTGGTGCTTTTTCATGTCGACGCAGCCGTTGTCTCGGAAGGCGACTCCTTCCTCCGTCAGTAGTGCTCGCTGGTCGGGGAAGTTTGGCGCGAGGCGTCCCGCGTGGTTGACGACGCGGTGGCAGGGATAATCTCCGTAGCGATCCGCCTCGCTCAGCACCGCTCCGACCAGGCGAGAGTTTTTCTCCCTGCCGATGAGGCGCGCTATCTGACCGTACGAGGCGACGCATCCCGCCGGAATCTCTGCCACGACGGAGAGAATCTCATAAACCAAATCTTCGTCCAGGACTTTTCCCATCGTATCGCTCCCGTGTTCGCTTTTGCCTTCGGGGGCGCGGCACCGATCACCCGTACTGCGATTTTCGCAGCTCCCCTTACCGAAGCATCGAGGGAAAGCGCGTGCGTGTCAAGGTTGTCTAGTCCAGTTGCTGGCTCGATGCCTCGAGATGTTCGCCTCAAGTGCGACCTGCCCCTATTGGAAAAGGATGCCGAAGATGTATTTGGTGATGGCGGAGCGGCGGATGACCCCCACGAGTTTGCCCTCGTCATCAACCACAGGAAGCTTCTTGAACTTCTTCTTCGCCAGCAGCGCGGCGACGCGGGCGATGCTCTGCTCGGGACGGGCACACACTACCTGGCGCGTCGCGAAATCCATGACGCAGCGATCCTTCAGGTCTTCGATGCGCTGCTCAAGGCTCTGATCGTCGAAGTACAGCATGGACGCGTCGCCGCCCGTGAAGATGGTGTGAGCGCGATGCTGCGCGATGGCTCCCATGACATCGCCGTCGGAGATGAACCCGACCACCTGGTTGCGCTCATCGATTACGGGCATGCTGCTCACCTCGTTTTCGGCGAGCATGCGCACCACGTCGGAAATCGTGCAATCCTGCGTGCAGGTGAACGGCTCTTCAATCATGATGCTCGAAACGGGCGTCCCCTCGAGCTCGAGCGGGATGCGCTCGGACAGAATCTCGGACATCGCTTATGCCTCCTTCGTTTTCGGTGCGGTTTTCTTGGTGCGCACGCTGAATATGGCGCAGATAAGGGAAACGAGGCCGATTGCCGCGCACACCTTGTAAGCGACGCCCGCGCCCACGGCGGTGGCTACTTGGATGCTCGCATCGACGCCGGCCGACGCGGTGACGCTTGTCATGACCGTGATGATGAGCGCCGTGCACAAACCGCCGGCGACCTGGCGGCCGGTGTTCGCGATGGCGTTGCCGTGGGCGATCATGTCATTTTTCAAGGCATTGACACCCCATGTGTTCACCGGCATGTTCGCGAGCGACTGGCCGGCGGACTGCAGCATGCAGAACAGCGCAACCACCAAGATGGGCGTGTTTACCGTCGAAAGCGAGAGCAGGAACAGGGCGCCGGTCATGAGGGCCAGGCCGACGATCGAGATGGCACGCGGACCGAACTTGTCGAACACCACGCCGGAGATAGGGCTGATGATGATGCCCACCGCCGCGGCGGGAAGCATGGCCATGCCGGTTTCGAAGGCCGAAGCGCCAAGCGAGGTTTGCAGCAGCAACGGCAACAGCGTGTTGGTGACCAGGCATGCGGCGTTGATGAGCGTGACGATGATGGCGGCCACGCGGAACTCGCGCGTCTTGAGCGTGCCCAGTTGAAGCAGCGGGTCCTCGATTTTGCCCTGGCGTACGACGAACAGCACCAAGCACACGACACCCGCGACGATCGAGCCGAGCACCACGGGGTTGCCCCAACCCATCGACGAGGCGCTCGAGAACCCGTAGAGAAGTCCGCCGAAGGCGATGGTGGAGAGGACGACCGAGGGCAGGTCGAGCTTGGGGTTCTTCAGCTCGCCCACGTTTTTCAGCATGAACACGCCCAGCACCAGCACGAGAATTGCGAGGGGGACGATGGCGCCGATCATGGTGCGCCAGCCGTACGTGTCGATCACCGCGCCGCCTACGACGGGGCCGACCGCGGGACCCGCCGACATGACGATGCCCGCCATGCCCATAGCCGTTCCTCGTTTCTCGACGGGGAACACCAGCATGGGAACCACCGAGACAAGCGGCATGAGCACGCCTGAGCCCGCCGCTTGCAACACGCGACCGATGATGAGGAACAGGAAATCAGGGGCTGCGGCGCACAGCAGCGTGCCCAGCGCGAACACCAGCGTCGCCCCAAAGAATAGCGCGCGGGTGCTGAACTTGTCGATAAGGAACGCCGAAACGGGGACCATGATGCCGCTCACCAGCGGGTATATGGACATGATCCACTGGGCAGTCGAGGCATCGATGGCGAAATCGGACATGATGACCGGCAGCGCAGGCGACATCACCGTTTGGTTCAGTAGCGCCAAGAAGGCACCCAGGACGACGACCGCGACGATGCTGATCTGGGTACCGGTAATGCGCCCATTGGCGGGCGCGACCGTACAATTATCAGACATAAGCTTCCTTCGTATCTATTCGATTCTTCGCCGAAGGCGCGCCGGCCCACGGGCGAAATAACATGCACGTGCTATGCGTGCATCAGATACGACAGGAAGAAAGCGGCTGCTCAGAGCGCACTTGGGGAACAACAGGAGAGGCCCCGTATACCAGGGGCCGCCGAATTGCGATGTATGCTTTGGTCAAATCCTTCATAGCGGGGAGGCATTCTAGCAGCCGTCTTCGCCCCTTTCAAGGGATGTAACCCAGACGTTGATTTTCTTCACCGAGGCGCCATCGTTGACGGGTGGCGTGCTTCTCTATCGCCACACCGCGGGGCGAGGGAACGCCGCGGCGAGCTTGTACATCGGCTATGTGTGCAGCTGCGAGCGTGTCGCCGGCGCGCGCTGGGCGCCAGTCCGATCCGGCCGACTCTTGCCGACGGTCGGTCGCCGTCCTCCTCCATCTCCGCCTGCTCTGTTTTTGCTCGGCTCCCTTGTCGTATCATGGACGGACGAGAATTGAGCGAAGGCGGTACGTATGAACATCCAGATATTCGGCACGAAGAAAAGCTTCGATACTAAGAAGGCGCAGCGCTATTTCAAGGAACGTCGTGTGAAGTTCCAGTTCATCGACTTGAAGGAAAAGGGGATGAGCAAAGGCGAGCTCGAAAGCGTGGCGCGCGCCGTCGGCGGGATCGACGCTGTGATCGATCCAAAGGCGAAAGATGCCGACACGGTTGCGCTCGTACAGTATCTTGCTGCCGACCAGAAGTTCGAAAAGGTGCTCGATAACCAGCAGATTCTTCGTGAGCCCATCGTTCGCAACGGCCGCCAGGCAACCGTTGGCTACGAGCCTGACGTGTGGAAGGGCTGGGAATAAAGCGGCTGGGAATAAAGTGAAGCGCCCACGCCCGTGGTTTTATCCACGGACGCGGGCGCTTGCGTAAGACGTCTCTTGTCGTTTGAGTGGAGCGCCCCGGCGGCGCTGAACAACGCGCCCCGGTGACTGAACTGCATCCCAATTCTTGGACGGGCTAATTAGCGGCCTACGCCGCACATAGGGACTGATTCCGGAACTCCTCCGGGGTCAGTCCCTTTAGTTTAACCTGCCTCCTTCTCGTGTTCCAGTGGACGACGTATTCGTCGAG